>NZ_BJNV01000083.1 GCF_006539865.1 Zoogloea ramigera | reverse complement strand
TTTAGCGGAGCTTGAGCAAGTACTGCCCGCTCTCCTAGCCAACCCCCCCCCACAAATCCCGGCCCAGACCCAAATAGCCCACACCCAGTCGACCATGGAAAACGAAACCCTCAAATCCAAGGCCACCATGCCCGGCCAGCAAATAGCCACCGGCGCCGAAGAAGAGCAAGGCCTGGCCATTGGCGAAATCATCGCGGTGGTCATGGAATACCGCTGGCTCATCGCCGCCATCACCGCGCTGTTCATCCTGCTGGGTGGCGCCTACCTGTTTGTGGCCAAGCCGGTCTACAAGGCCGACGGCCTGCTGCAGGTCGAAGAGAAGGGCGGCGGCGGCATGTCGGCCGCGCTCAAGGATCTCCAGCCCCTGCTGGGCGACAGCACCACCGTGTCTGCCGAGCAGGAGATCCTCACCTCCCGCATGGTGCTGGGCCGCGTCATCAACCGCCTCAAGCTCGACATCGAAGTCCAGCCCAAGACCTTCCCCATCATCGGTGGCGCCATCGCCCGCCGCTACAAGGGCAGCGAGCCCAACACCCCGCTGTTCGGCCTCGACAGCTACGCCTGGGGCGGCGAAACCCTGCAGGTGGATGCCCTGGACGTGCCCCGCAGCGCCGAAGACAAGCCGCTGATCCTCACCGTGGGCGACAACGGCAGCTTCGAACTCTCCGACGAAGACGGCGACCAAGCCCTCAAGGGCGCCGTAGGCTCCCGCGTCACCGCCGGCAAGTTCTCCATCTTCGTCTCCAACCTCGTTGCCCGGCCCGGCACCCGCTTCGTGCTGGTGCGCCGCTCCACCGAATCTGCTGTCGAATCTCTGCGCAAGAGCTTTGCTGTCAAGGAGCGCGGCAAGAAGTCCGGCATCCTCGAAGCCAGCCTAACCGGCCCGGACCAGGAAAAGATCGGCCTCGTCCTCGACGACATCCTCAAGACCTACGTGCGCCAGAACGTGGAGCGCCGCTCTGCGGAAGCTGAGAACACCCTCAAGTTCCTCGAGACCCAGCTCCCCGCCCTCAAGCGTGAGATGGACGTCGCCGAAGCCGCCTACAACAATTACCGCCAGGCTCGCGGTTCGCTCGACCTGAACCTCGAAACCCAGAGCGTGCTGCAGTCCCTCGTCGAAGTAGACAACCAGATCGTCGCCCTCAAGCAGGAGCGTGACGAGCTGCGCCAGAACTTCACCGCCGAGCACCCCCGCGTACAGGCCGTGGACCAGCGCCTGCAGCGCCTCAAGGAGCGCCGCGGCCAGTTCGATGCTGATGTGAACAAGCTGCCCGACACTCAGCAAAAGGTGCTGCAGCTTGCTCGCGACGTGGAAGTCTCCACCACCCTTTACACCAATCTGGTCAACACCGCCCAGCAGCTCAAGGTGTCCAAGGCTGGCACCGTGGGTGACGTGCGCATCCTTGACCAAGCCGCCGTCTCACGTCAGCCAGTTGGTATGAAGGTGCCAGCCGTGCTTGCCGTGGCGGCACTGCTAGGCCTTACGGCCAGCCTTGGCACTGTGTGGATCATCCGTTCGTTGCGTGTGGTAGTCGAAGACCCCGAAACTATCGAATCTCAGCTCGGCCTTCCGGTTTACGCCACGATCCCCCACAGTCCGGAAGAGGCTTCTATCGTTCGCCGCGCCAAGGGTGCCAAAACCGGGGGTGAGCTCCTAGCCATCCGCAATCCCGAAGATGACGCCATTGAGAGCCTGCGCGGCCTTCGCACCACTATCCACTTTGCGCTGATGGATGCGCCCCATAACTCCTTACTCATCACCGGCTCCAGCCCCGGATTGGGCAAGAGCTTTATTTCCAAGAATCTGGGCGCAGTGCTGGCCAACGCCGGCCAGCGTATCGTGATCATCGATGCTGACCTCCGCAAGGGCCACATCAATAAGGAGTTCGGTCTGCGCCGCGAGACCGGCGTGAGCGAATATGTGGTGGGCTCAGTGAAGTTGGAGGACATCGTCAAGCCGACGTCCGTACCAAACCTATGGGTCGTCACTACCGGCCAGATTCCTCCCAACCCGTCCGAATTGCTAATGCATCAGCGCTTCGAGCAGATGCTCGAATTGCTTGGTAAGCAATTCGACACCTTGATCGTGGATGCGCCGCCGATCTTGGCTGTTTCCGACGCTGCGATCATTGGTCGTATGGCGGGCGCCACTCTGATGGTGGCTCGTGCTGGGCGTCATCCGATTGCGGAGCTTGAGCAGTCCGTGAAGAGACTTAATCATTCGGGTGTCCAGGTGAAGGGTTTTGTGTTTAACGATCTGAATACGGATCGCCAGAGGTATCGTTACGGCTATAAAGGGTATGTTTATCGCTACTCGTATAAATCGTGAGCCTTTATTTTTCTTTGTATACGGAGTTTTTTATGCGTAGCGATAGTACCCTTTCAAGGGTACTGCAGGTTGCGGGTGGGGCTGCCCTTGGTCAGTTGTTGATAATAGCGGCCTCTCCTGTCTTAACCAGAATATATACGCCCGCTGATTTCGGTTTTCTCGGCGTGTACGTTTCAGTGGTGAGCGTTATTGGGGCTGTCGCTGCGTTTCGTTATGACGTCGCATCATCAGTCGTCAAAAGTGAGCGGAGTTCTAATTTGCTTTTCCGCTTGGCCCTCGTGCTTGTTGGATTTGTTTCATTGGTATCCTTTCCCTTGCTTGTTGGGTGGCAGGTTTCTGATTTTTCAGTTTCTGGAGATTTGGTGGGATTCCCGCTTCTGTGCGCATTGTCCGTATTTTTTTTCGGGCTTTTTCAGGCTGCTAGTTACGTGACTGTGCGCAGAAAGAAGTTTAGAGACGTTGGTTATGCAAGAGCTCTTCAAAATGGTGGTGGTGTTCTTGCTCAATTGACTCTTGGGTTTGTCGGGATCGGGTGGTATGGGCTCGCGCTAGGTTATTTGTCTGGATTAGTTCTTTCGTTTTTCTTTCTTTGGTCCAGGCTTGGTTGGTTTTTAAAAAAAGACGATTTTATAAAATATAAGAGACGCATTCGGTGTGTTGCTTTTCGTCACAGTGATTATGCGGTGAAGTCTGCTCCTGCCGCACTCATTGGTACCGCGGGTTTGTTTGCACCAAATATCTTATTTTCGGTCTTTTATGGTGCTGCCGTGGCCGGAGCTTATGTGCTCGCGCAACGTGTGGTTGTTCTTCCGATGCATTTTGTTGGAATGGCCGTTGCGCAGGTTTACTTGAGTAAACTGGCAGGGGCTTACAACGAAAAAGATCCACGCTTCTATGACTATGTGAAATCGGCGAGTGTTCGCCTTTTTGCGGTTGGGTTGATTCCTGCGAGTCTATTGTCTTTTTTTGGAAGTCAGCTTTTTGGTTTTATTTTCGGTAGTCAGTGGGCGACAAGTGGCGTTTATTCGTCATTTTTGGTTTGGGCGTTTCTGCTTCAATTGGTTAGTTCCCCTCTCTCAACAGTGTTTGTGATTGTTGGTAGGCAGACCACGCAATTTTTTTGGGAGTTGGGTCGGATCGTTTCAATTGTTCTTTCTGTTTTGTTGGCGAATTTCATCGGCTTGGATTCGTTGTTTGCTGTCGGTTTTTTTTCGGCGGTGCTTGCTGCTAGCTATATGGTTCAGCTTTTTTTGATTTTGAAATGCGCTAGAGCTTGTAGCGAAAATTTTAGTGAGAGTCGCTGTGCTTGACGATGTTCTCTATTCTGCTTTGGCATTGCTTGTCTTAGAGCCGATCATGCTGAGGCGGCGGTATGTTGCATTTTCACCGTTGGTTTTGTTTTTGTTTGCATACATATTTGTTTATGTTGCTCCATATTACGGTGACCTCTTTGGTGGAGATGCCTGGGTTTTAAAGTTGTCCTCCCAAGAATTAGATGTGGGTGTTGAAAATGTTCGATACTTTTTCTATAGCTGGGCGGCCGGCGTTTTGGTCTTGGTTCCGTTTTATTTGAGAAGAGCAAAGTTGGAAAGTAATAGATTTGCGTTGATTCCACTTGGAACTACGGTTCGTGTTGTTTCTTTGATGTTGCTTGTTTATTTTTTGTATATAGGTAGTGGCGTTGATTTTAATCCTGTTGCAATGGTTGATCGGATGATTAATCCGCGGGCTTACACCTATATAAAAGAGGGTTTCGGTCCCTTGATTTTTATTAACACCTGTATGCAGTTAATTGCGTTGTTCATGGTGTTAAACGGGTTTTTTTCAACAAAACGAAAAGTTTACTTGTTGCTCCTGCTTGTTGTTGTCTCTTCCATGATTCTGGGTGGTGGGAAATCCCAGTTTTTGATGGTTGTGATATTTTCTGCTTTGCTGTACCAAAAGTCGGGCATGGGAGGCAAAGTTACACTCGGGAGAAAAATAGGGATTTTTGCTTTATTTTTATTGCTAATGCTAGGCGCTTTTTTTTCTGCTTTCGTCGCTTACGGAGATTCGGACAAGAAAGCGGATGCTGTTGACGTATTGAGTGCCGTTGTTGATTATCAAAGAGAAGCTTACTACAGCGCAAAAGTGGCGAAAGATTTCGACTGGGATCCAGAGTTTGTTTTGGTCGCTGTTGTTGATACAGCAACAGCTGTGGTGCCGCGGTTTCTATGGGAAGATAAGCCCTATTTCGGCTTTTATAATCGGTACTGGCGGCCCTTGTACGAGCCTGATACTGTCACATATCACACGACGACCTACGGTGCGCTAGCAGAAGGTCATATGGTTTTTGGCGGACTTGGGCCATTTTTCTATGGCTTGTTGTGGGCCTTCTTTGTTGCAGTCTTGTATAAAAGAATCGTTCTTGCTTCAAAGTTGCATACCTTTTTTGTTTCTGTTTACCTCAGTTGTTTGGTATATTTTTTCCTGCGTGCCGGGTTCCTTTTTTCTACGCCGTGGAACGTTGTCATTTTTTCGGCGGTTTCCTACATGTTTCTGTCTCGGCTTGAACGTAGGGGGCATGGGAGAGTTTGAGGTGGTCAATTGAAGACTGTAGTTGTAGCGCGAGTTGATTCGATCTATGAGAGAGCAAGGCTCTATAAGTTGTGTAAATTGCTTGATCGGTGTGGCAAGGACTTCGTTGTTTGGAAGTTGCCACCCAAAGGTGTCCAGCAGGGGCAAGCGGGAGAGCGATGGAACGAGATTTCTTTAATCTCATTCCGTTGGCGCCGGTTTGGCATGGGGATTGAATATTTGGTTTGGGCTGTTGCGGTCCTTGCTCGTGTCTTGTTGTCCTCTCGTGAGAATAAGTATTACTGCTTGGCGTTTGAGTCCGCGTTTCCTGTTGCACTCATTCGAGGCCGGAGGGGGGCATTTTTCTTTGATAATGCGGATAATTTCGCTTCAAGCCACAAATGGCCACATTTTGCGAAGCTTTTTTTTCAGGCTGCCGAGCGATTCATAGCAGCCAGAGCAAAAGTTCATCTAGTCCCAGGTGAGTCTAGGTGGCCGGTACGTGATAGCAATCTACGAGTCGTAAAGAATACTCCGAGCAAGAAAGTATATGACTCGGCTGTTTGTATAGCGCGTGACCGTCACTATGAGCGTGGAGTCGAATTTACTTTGTATGTGAATGGTTGGCTTTCAGGAACTAGAGGTATTGCTACGCTGCTGAAAGCATTGAATGTGCTAGAGGAGTCAGGACGGAAAGTAAATGTGCTGATTGCTGGTCGGTCAAATAGTCCTGAAGGGGATCTTTTGATTAAGCATTCCTTTGCAGAGTATCTTGGGCCGGTATCAAATGAAGAGGCGCTGGCGTGTTGTTATCGGGCTGATCTGGTCTTTACTTTTTATGATCCATCGATCCCGATTAATGTTGTCGCTGAGCCCAATAAGTGGGGCGACTGTGTTGCTACGGGAACCCCTTTTTTAGCTAACTCTGAAATCGAGACGGCTAAACCGTTTTATCAGTCAGGGTGTTGCTTTTTGACTCCATATGCGGACTATCAAAAGCTTGCTGAACTTTTGTGGGATCTTAAAGTATCTTCTGAAAAGCTTGAGCTTGCACGGAGCGCGATAGGTAATCAAGATTTTGTTTTCTGGGACGACGCCATGGAGCGTGTTCTCGATGAGTGGATATCTGGCTGATTTTTTAGATTAATTTTTTGAGGTTGGTATGTTTAAAGATCGAGTGCTCTTGGTGACGGGTGGTACAGGTTCCTTTGGTAATGCTGTTCTTCGTCGCTTTCTTTCTACTGATATCGG
Organism: Zoogloea ramigera; assembly: GCF_006539865.1. Classification (GTDB taxonomy): domain Bacteria; phylum Pseudomonadota; class Gammaproteobacteria; order Burkholderiales; family Rhodocyclaceae; genus Zoogloea; species Zoogloea ramigera. The sequence continues at coordinate 5,318 of NZ_BJNV01000083.1, read as the reverse complement.
TGAAATTCGTATTTTCTCCCGTGACGAGAAGAAGCAGGACGACATGCGGAAGCTTTACAACAATCGCAAGCTGAAGTTCTACATTGGCGATGTGCGTGATCCGCACTCCATCAATGCGGCAATGCGGGGTGTTGATTACGTCTTCCACGCGGCCGCCCTGAAGCAGGTTCCGTCCTGCGAATTCCACCCGATGCAGGCGGTACGCACCAATGTACTCGGCACCGAGAACATGATCGAGGCGGCCATCGCCAACAAGGTAAAGCGCGTCGTGTGCCTTTCCACCGACAAGGCGGTGTACCCGATCAACGCAATGGGTATCTCCAAGGCGATGATGGAGAAGGTGATGGTTGCCGCCTCTCGCAACCTGGAAGGCACCGGCACCGTCGTTTGCGGCACCCGCTACGGCAACGTGATGGCCTCCCGTGGTTCGGTGATTCCGCTGTTTGTGGATCAGGTGCGCAACGGCAAGCCGATCACCATCACCGACCCCAACATGACCCGTTTCATGATGACGCTGGATGATGCGGTGGATCTGGTGCTTTACGCCTTCACCAACGGCAACAATGGCGACATCTTTGTGCAGAAGGCCCCGGCCGCCACTGTCGATGTGCTCACTCAGGCCATCCTCGGCCTGATGAAGAAGCCCGAGCACGAGGTGCGCGTCATCGGCACCCGCCATGGCGAAAAGCTTTACGAAGCCCTGTTGAGCCGTGAAGAGCGTGCCTGCGCAGAAGATCTGCCCGGCTATTTCCGTGTGCCGGCCGATGGCCGCGATCTTAACTACGACAAGTTCGTGGAAGAAGGCGAGCAGAAGATTACCGAGGCCGTGGAATACACCTCCCACAACACCGAGCGCCTGGATGTGGACGGTATGACCAAGCTGCTGCTCAAGCTCGATTTCATGCAGAAGATCGCCCGCGGCGAGCACGCCGTGGCCCAGGACTAAGCTGCCATGCGTATCGTGATCACCGGGGCCGACGGTTTCATCGGCCGCAATCTTTCTGTTCGTCTGGGTGAGCTGGGCCATACGGATATCGCGCGTATCACGCTGGATTCGTCCGATGAAGACCTCAAGGCCGCGCTCAAGGGTGCGGACTTTGTCTTTCACCTGGCAGGCATCAACCGCCCGAAGGATGTGAGCGAGTTTGCCACCGGCAACGCCGGTCTCACCGAAACCGTCTGCAGTCTGCTGGCCGAGTACGGCAACAAGGCACCGGTGGTGCTGTCGTCCTCCACCCAGGCCGCGCTCGACAATCCCTACGGTCAGAGCAAGCGTGCGGCCGAGGATGTGGTGTTTGCCCACGGCAAGCAAACCGGTGCGCCGGCCTATGTGTTCCGCCTGACCAACGTGTTCGGCAAGTGGTCTCAGCCCAATTACAACTCGGCTGTGGCCACCTTCTGTCACAACGTGGCGCGCGGGCTTGAGATCAAGATCAATGATCCGGCTTCGCCCCTCAAGCTGGTGTATGTCGACGATGTGGTCGAGGCTTTTATCGGCCTGCTGCCGGCAACTGCGCCCAGCGGGTTTGTGCAGGCCGGCCCGGAATACGACACCACCGTTGGCCAGGTGGCCGATACGATCCGCGGTTTTGCTGCCAGCCGCGCCACGATGATCACCGATCGCGTGGGCACCGGCCTGGTGCGCGCGTTGTACTCCACCTACCTGAGCTTTTTGCCGCCTGATTCCTTTGCCTACGAGGTGCCCAAGCACGGCGACCCGCGGGGCGTGTTCGTTGAAATGCTCAAGACGCCGGATTGTGGCCAGTTCTCGTATTTCACTGCCCATCCCGGGATTACCCGCGGCGAGCATTACCACCACACCAAGACCGAGAAGTTCTTGGTAATAAAGGGTAAGGCGCATTTCGGCTTCCGCCACATCGTCACCGGCGAAACCCACGAGATCGTCACTGAGGGTGGCGAGGGCCGCATCGTCGAGACAGTGCCCGGCTGGACCCACAACATCACCAATATTGGTGATGACGAAATGATCGTGATGCTGTGGGCTAACGAGATCTTCGATCGCGAGAAGCCCGACACGTTTGCAATGAAGGTGAAGCAATGAAGAAATTGAAGGTTGTTTCCGTTGTTGGCACCCGCCCGGAGATCATCCGCCTCTCCCGCGTGCTGGCGCGCCTCGACGAATACTGTGATCACGTGCTGGTGCACACCGGCCAAAACTACGACTACGAACTCAATCAGATCTTTTTTGACGATCTGGGGGTGCGCAAGCCCGACCACTTCTTGAACGCTGCCGGTACCACCGGCGCCGAGACCATCGGCAACGTGATCATCGCCGTGGACAAGGTGCTGGGCGAAGAGAAGCCCGACGCCATGCTGGTGCTGGGCGATACCAACAGCTGCATTGCCGTGCTGCCCGCCAAGCGCCGCAAGATCCCCACCTTCCACATGGAAGCCGGCAACCGCTGCTTCGACATGCGGGTTCCGGAGGAGATCAACCGCCGCATCGTCGATCACACCGCCGACATCAACCTCACCTACAGCACCATCGCGCGGGATTACCTGCTGCGCGAGGGCCTGCCGCCCGACATGGTGATCAAGACCGGCAGCCCGATGTTCGAAGTGCTCAACTTCTACCGTGAAGGCATCGAGGCTTCCGACGTGCTGGAGCGCCTGGAGCTGAAAGCCCGGGAGTTCTTTGTGGTCAGCGCCCACCGGGAAGAGAACATCGACTCCGACAAGAACTTTACCAACCTGGTGGCCACGCTCAATGCGATCGCCGAGAAGTACCAGATGCCAGTGATCGTCTCCACCCATCCGCGCACCCAGAAGCGTGTGGATGCGATGGGCGCCAAGTTCCACCCGCTGGTGCGTCTCCTCAAGCCCCTGGGCTTCAAGGACTACAACAAGCTCCAGCTCACCGCTAAGGCGGCACTGTCGGACAGCGGCACGATCAACGAAGAGTCGTCGATCATGAACTTCCCGGCCCTCAACCTGCGTGACGCCCACGAGCGCCCCGAAGGCATGGAAGAGGCTGCGGTGATGATGACCGGCATGAACACCGAGCGTGTCATGCAGGGCCTGGCAATCCTCGAAGACCAGCCGAGCGGTGACACCCGTCTGCTGCGCCAGGTTGGCGATTACAGCATGCCCAACGTGTCGGACAAGGTCGTCCGGATCATTCACAGCTACACGGACTACGTGAATCGCGTGGTCTGGAAGAAGTACTAATAGAAAGTTGCACAGCCATGCGTATCGCCCTGATTGCGGATGCCTATCCGCCCTTGCGGTCCTCCGGGGCCGTTCAGTTGCGGGATTTGTCTCAGGAGTTCGTCCGCCAGGGCCATGACATTACGGTCATTGTGCCGACGCATCTGATTTCGACGCCCTGGGCACTAGAAACCCTTGAAGGGGTTCGCGTGCTCCGGGTGCGGGCGATGCAGACGCGGGATACTCCGTATGTAAAGCGGACCCTCGCTGAATTGGCGCTTTCCCGCTTCGTGCGCAAGGGGCTTGAGCAGAGCCCGCTGCGTGACACCAAGTGGGACGGCGTCGTGTGGTATTCGCCGACGATCTTCTTTGGTCGGGCTGCTGCTTGGGTGAAGAAGAAGTCCGGTTGCCCGAGTTATCTCATCATCCGGGACATCTTTCCCGAATGGGCTGTAGATCTGGGCTTGATGAAGCGGGGTGGGCTCGTCCATCGTTTCTTCAAGTATTTCGAGCAGGTTCAATACGACGCAGCGGACACCATTGGCGTGCAGTCGCCGGCAGGTCTGCCGTATTTCGCCGATTGGAAGAAGCGCCCCGGGCGGCGGCTTGAAGTGCTGCAGAACTGGCTGGCGCCTGCCAAAGATGTGGGTTGCAGCGTTTCAATCGCCAATAGCCCGTTGGCCGGCAGAAAAATCTTTGTGTACGCGGGCAACATGGGCGCAGCGCAAGCCATGGATATGGTGTTGAGCTTGGCCGAGCGGATGCGCGACCGAAGGGACTTTGGCTTTCTATTTGTCGGGCGTGGCTCGGATGTGTCGCGGCTGCGAGGGGTCGCTGAAGCCAAGAAATTGGCCAATGTGCTTTTCCACGACGAGATTGATCCGACTGAGGTTCCGGGGCTGCTGGCCCAATGCCACGTGGGGCTGGTCATGCTTGACCCACGCCACAAGACGCACAATGTGCCGGGAAAGTTTTTGACTTATATGCAGGCTGGCTTGCCGGTGCTTGCACGGATCAACCAGGGTAACGATCTCGTTGATCTCATTGCTGAGGAGAACGTCGGCCGGGCTTATGTGGGCGATTCCGTAGAAGCTTTTGGGGATCTCGGTATCCAATTGGCCGACAGCCAGGACAGAGCTTTGATGTCCACCCGCGCAAAAGCGCTAGCGCAAAAATTGTATTCCTCTCAGGCTGCTGTCGAGCAGATTGTAACCAATCTGACCGGCGTAAAGGCTTGAAGCCTTAGTTGGCAAAATCCATCTGCAAAGAATTCATTTCACTTCAATCAGGACGTTTCAAGCATGACCACCATCGCAGTAATCGGCCTCGGCTACGTAGGCCTGCCCCTCGCCGTCGAGTTCGGCAAGAAGCAAAAGACCGTCGGTTTCGACCTGCACCAGGAGAAGGTGGACGCCTACGCCCGCCACGTTGACCCGACCGGTGAAGTGAGCAGCGAAGACCTCAAGGCCGCCGTGCACCTCACCTGCAGCACCGACCCCAAGGTGATCTCCGAAGCCGACTTCATCATCGTCGCCGTGCCCACCCCGGTGGACGACGCCCATCAGCCCGACTTCACCCCGCTGGTCAAGTCGAGCGAGAGCGTCGGCAAGTACATGAAGAAGGGCGCCATCGTGGTGTACGAATCCACCGTGTACCCCGGCGCCACCGAAGAAGTGTGCATCCCCATCCTCGAGAAGTTCTCGGGCCTCAAGTGGAAGCAGGACTTCAACGTCGGCTACTCCCCCGAGCGGATCAACCCGGGCGACAAGGAACGCACCGTCACCAAGATCATGAAGGTCGTCTCCGGCGACACCCCCGAGACCCTCAAGATCGTCGCCGACACCTACGCCTCGGTGATCACCGCCGGCGTCTACCCGGCCAGCTCCATCAAGGTCGCCGAAGCCGCCAAGGTCATCGAGAACACCCAGCGCGACCTCAACATCGCCCTGATGAACGAACTCTCGGTGATCTTCCACAAGATCGGCATCGACACCCTCGAAGTGCTCAAGGCCGCCGGCACCAAGTGGAACTTCCTGCCCTTCCGTCCGGGCCTGGTGGGCGGCCACTGCATCGGCGTCGACCCCTACTACCTCACCCACAAGGCCGACATGCTGGGCTACCACCCGCAAGTCATCCTGGCCGGCCGTCGC
>NZ_BJNV01000082.1 GCF_006539865.1 Zoogloea ramigera | reverse complement strand
AGCGGCGTGACAAGCTTCACCAGCCTGACGACTTTCAACGGGATCATGGCAGCCTCCGACCTCGGTGCGTTATTTTTTCATCATACACCAAGCAGCCCGGGCGCGGCTGCGTCAGGCGGCCCGGGCGACGACGATCAGGCCATGCACGGGCTTGCCCCCTTCGGTGCGCAGCACCGCCGGGTCGAGCCCGAGCACCGTAAAGCCGGCGCCCTCCAGGCAACGCTGTACGTAGGCCGCCGAGTGGGCATAGCGCCCGTTGGGGTTGAGCAGGTGGCCGTCCGGCGCGCGGTCGCCGGCGTCCTCCACCGAGAAGCCGAACAGGCCGCCCGGCCGCAAGGCCCGTCGGGCGCCGGCGGCGACGGCTTCGAGGGGGCCGAAATAGCACAGGGTGTCGGCCGAGAGGATAACGTCCCAGGCGGCGGCCTCGTCGGGCATGGCGAGAAAGGCGCCCAGCTCGATGCGGTAGAGCTGGTCGTAGCAGCCCTTGCCTTCGGCCTTCTGGAGCATGCCCACGGATAGATCGACCCCGGTGAGGCGGGCCGCGTGGGGCTTGACCAGCGGCCCGCACAGGCCGGTGCCGCAGCCTGCGTCGAGGATGTGGAGCTGCGCGGCCGGCGGCGGCAGGTGGCGGCCCAGCGCGTCGGTGACCAGCTGGGGCGCCTTGTAGGCCAGGCGCTGCTGGAGCTGCTCCTCGAAGCTGTCGGCGAAGCGGTCGAAGGTCTCGACGATGAAGGCGTCGTCGGCCCGCTCGGGCACGCCCTCGCCGGAGCAGGCGGCCAGCATGTGGCGGGCGACGGGGTCGTCGGGCTGCTCCGCAAGCCATTGGCGGAAGACCTCGGCGGCCTCTTTGAGCTGGCCGGTGGCGTAGTAGGCCAGACCGAGCAACTTGTGGCCGTCCGGGTGGCTGGGCATCAGGGTGATCGAGCGGCAGTAGTTCTGCACCGCCGCCTCGATGTTGCCCTGGGCGGCGTGGAGCATGCCCAGGTTGTTGTAGGCGCGGAAGTGCGCCGGGTCGAGCTCGGTGGCGCGGAGGAACTCGGCTTCGGCCTCGAGCGGGTTGCCGGTGACCCGCAGCAGCACGCCAAGGTTGTTGTGGAAATCGGCCCGCTGCGGGTCGAGCGCCAGCGCCCGGGCATAGCTGTCGGCGGCCTCCGCGACGCGGCCGAGGGCCGTGAACACATTGCCCAGGTTGCTGTGGAAGTCGGGGTAATCGGGCACTCGGGCGGCCGCGCGCTCGAGCAGCGCCACGGCTTCGTCGGCGCGGCCGCGCTGGAAGGTCAGCAGGCCGAGGTAATGCAGGGCATCAGGGTGCTCGGGCGCGCTCTGAAGGACCCGCCTGTAGAGCGTTTCGGCAGCGTCGAGCTGGCGGCTGCGCTGCAGGCCGATGGCGTAGCGGACGGCCTCGTCGAGGCTCAGCTCGGTGGCGGCGGGGGGCGGAGGCGCCGAAGTGGACGCTGCGTCGCGGCGATCGGAGGGCGCCGTCATGGTGCGGGCTGGACCGCTGGGCCGGCGAGGTCGACGATGAAGCGCTCGCCACGCTCGTTCTCGATCAGCAGCGCGCCGCGTCCGGCCACACGCTCCATGCGCGAGAAATACACCTCCTGGACATCGCCTTCGATCTGCGGGTCGATGGGCACATCGTAAACGCTCACGACCCACCGCCGCCCTCCGGTGGCCACCTCCACGGCCGCCAGGTAGCCGCCGTTGCGCGGCAGGCCGAGCTTGCGGCCGTTGAGGACCTGCTCGTAACGGACACCGTCGATCTCGACGGGCGGCAAACGCGGCGGGGCCGCACGGCTGGCATGGATCATGGACGTACTCCGGGGCGTACTGGGGAGCGGGCCCGCCGGCTGGGCGCAGGCGAGCAGGGGCAGAAAGGCGCAGAACAGCATCGGCAAGCGCGGCCTGCGCCGACGGGGGAACATCATTGCAGGGCGCTCTGACGGTCGCCGTCGGTGAGGGCGCCGGCCGCGTCGGCACAGAAGAACGCCCAGCTCTCGGCATTGACGATGGCATCCGCCGACGGAAAACCGCCCACCACCGGCTTGATGCCCTGCCAGGCGTAGAACTTGTCGACGGTCTTCTGTTCGCGGTGGCTCAGCTCGTGAACCAGGATCCTCGTCCAGTTCTTGAGGCCCTTCAGGAGATTGCCGGAACCGAAGAAGGCGCCTTCGACATAGACCACATCGAGCGGCTCGCGCTGGGTGAAGACGAAGGCCTCGCTGTCGGCCAGCGTGCTGCCGCGGGCCTGCGGGTGATCGGTGAGGACGAGGCGCCCGGAGCCCAGCACGCCGAGGATCTTCTTGAAGCCGGGCTGCAGGGTTCCGATGAGGGTGTCGAGCCCCGCCTCATCGGTGTCGGCATCGGCGAACCAGCGGGAGACCACCGCCCGCGCGGCCGCCCGGCCGCGCTCGGCGGGCCCCTGGGCGTCGGCCAGCAGGATCAGCGTCTTCATGCACCACCTCATCGCCTCCTGGGTGCAATCGGAGAGGTGCTTGCGGTCTTCGAGGCTGAAGCGCTCGCCGGGCGCCGCCAGCTTCTGACGCAGCTCGGCCGCCGACGCCGCAGCCAGCTCGGCCGAGGGCCAGTCGGTGAACGAAACCGGCAAGGACAGGACCCACACCTTGTGGCTGCCACGCTGGCGGGCGAGGTAAAGGTGCCGCAGCAGCTTGAGGGCGGCCGCCAGCCCGAACGCCGTGCCGGGGCCGGACGACCGCGGGGAGGCGCCCGCCGCCTCGAGCAGGGCGTCGGCCTCGGTGTGCGCGCTGCCCGCTGCGCCACCACCGGCGCCCGGCTTGCCCCGGACCTGCCTGCGCAGCGCCGTCAGGGCGTCCGCGTGGCTGGCGTGGGGCCCCTCAGCGGCCACCAGGGCCGCCAGGCTGGCAAGCGTGCCCCGCCAGGGCTGGGGAGGCTGGGCCTTGCCGAGGGCATCGGCGGCCTTCTGGTATTCGTCGGAAAATCGGGTCGAAACCGGCACGGGCATCCCTCTTCAATCGAATCCGTACTGGAAGTCGTTGGCCTCCACGCCCACATGCACCCGCTCGATCGGCTGGCCTTCGAGCATCCGGCGCAGGAACTCCTCGCTGATGCGCGGCAGCATGGTGTTGGTGAGGATCGCGTCGATCATGCGGCCGCCGCTCTCGAGCTCGGTGCAGCGGCTGGCGATGAGCTTCACCACTGCGTCGTCGTAGGTGAAGGGCACCTTGTGGTTGTCGTGGATGCGCCGCTGGATGCGGCCGAGCTGCAGCCGGGCGATGGCGCCGATCATCTCGTCGTTGAGCGGGTAGTAGGGGATGACGACCAGGCGGCCCAGCAGCGCCGGCGGGAAGACCTTGAGCAGCGGCTCGCGCAGCGCGGTGGCCATGCCCTCGGCGTCGGGCATGAGGTCGGGGTCTTTGCACAGCTTGGTGATGAGCTCGGAGCCGGCGTTGGTGGTGAGCAGGATCAGGGTGTTCTTGAAGTTGATGACCCGCCCCTCGCCGTCCTCCATCCAGCCCTTGTCGAAGACCTGGAAGAAGATCTCGTGCACGTCCGGGTGGGCCTTTTCGACCTCGTCGAGCAACACCACGCTGTAGGGCCGCCGCCGCACGGCCTCGGTGAGCACGCCGCCCTCGCCATAGCCCACGTAGCCCGGCGGGGCGCCCTTGAGGGTGGAGACGGTGTGGGCCTCCTGGTATTCACTCATGTTGATGGTGATGACGTTCTGCTCACCGCCATAGAGCGCCTCGGCCAGGGCCAGCGCGGTCTCGGTCTTGCCGACGCCGGAGGTGCCGGCCAGCATGAACACACCGATCGGCTTGTTGGGGTTGTCGAGGCCGGCGCGGGAGGTCTGGATGCGGCGGGCGATCATCGCCATTGCGTGGTCCTGCCCGATGATGCGCTGGCCGAGGATGGCCGGCAGCTTGAGCACCGTCTCGATCTCGTTGCGGGCCATGCGGCCGACCGGGATGCCGGTCCAGTCGGCCACCACGCTGGCCACGGCCTGGAGGTCGACGGTGGGGAGGATCAAGGGGTGCTCGCCCTGCAGCACGACGAGCTGCGCCTGCACGTCGTGGAGGCGGGCCAGCAGGGTGTCGCGGTCGGGAGGCGGCTCGGCGGGGGCAGCGGGCGCCGGGCTTTCGGCAGCTGGAGGTGTTTCGGGCGCGGCTTCGGGAGCGGTTTCCGGCGGGGCCGGCGCGTCGGCGGCAAGGGCCGCATCGGCGGAGTCGGCCGGCTGCGGCTGACTGCTGCCGCGCAGCTTGCCGCGCAGGGCGAGGAGTTCGTCCACCAGCGACTTTTCGTGGTCCCAACGGGCTTCGAGCTCGGCGAGGCGGGCCTGCTCGGCGGCCAGCGCGGCGTCGGCGGCGGCCTCGCGTTCGGCCACGTCGAGGCCGATGTCCTTCTCGCGGGTGATGATCTCGCGCTCGGTTTCGAGGGCGGTGATGCGCTTGCGGCAGTCGTCCACCTCGGCCGGCGTGGCGTGCAGGCTGACCGCCACCCGGGCGCTGGCGGTGTCGAGCAGGCTGACCGCCTTGTCGGGCAGCTGGCGGGCCGGGATGTAGCGGTGGGACAAGCGCACCGCGGCGTCGAGGGCCTCGTCGAGGATCTGCACCTTGTGGTGGGTTTCCAGGGTGCTGGCGACGCCGCGCATCATCAGGAGGGCCCGCGCCTCGCTGGGCTCTTCAACCTGGATCGACTGGAAGCGCCGGGTCAGGGCCGGGTCTTTCTCGATGTACTTTTTGTACTCGGCGAAGGTGGTGGCGCCGATGGTGCGCAGGGTGCCCCGGGCCAGCGCCGGCTTGAGCAGGTTGGCAGCATCGCCGGTGCCCGCCGCGCCGCCGGCCCCGACCAGGGTGTGGGTTTCGTCGATGAACAGGATGATCGGCTTGGGGCTGGCCTGGACTTCGTCGATCACCGAGCGCAGGCGCTGCTCGAACTCGCCCTTCATGCTGGCCCCGGCCTGCAGCAGGCCGACATCCAGCGTGCGCAGCTCGACGTCCTTGAGGCTGGGCGGCACGTCGCCGCGGGCGATGCGCTGGGCGAAGCCCTCGACCACCGCGGTCTTGCCCACGCCGGCCTCGCCGATCAGGATGGGGTTGTTCTGGCGCCGCCGCATGAGGATGTCGACCACCTGGCGAATCTCCTCGTCGCGGCCGACGATCGGGTCCATCTTGCCGGAGCGGGCTTGCTCGGTGAGGTCGGTGGTGAAGCGCTTGAGGGCTTCCTGCTTGCCCAGCTGGGCCGGCGGGATGGCGCCGCTGGCCTCGCCGGGCTGGGCCGCCGAGCCGTCGGCGGCGGACAGGAACTCTTCGGGCGAGCCGGCCACGATCTTCGCGAACTCGTCGGTGAGGGTGTCGCCGCGGATGCGCTCGAACTCCCGCGAGATGGCCATCAGCGCGCCCCGCAGGCTGGGCGTCTTGAGCATGCCGATGAGCAGGTGGCCGGTGCGCACCTGGCTCTCGCGGAACATCAGCGAGCCGTACACCCAGCCCCGCTCGACGGCGTGCTCGACGTGGTCGGACAGGTCCGAGATGGAGGTGGCGCCCCGCGGCAGGCGGTCGAGGGCGTTGGTGACGTCGCCAGCCAGCCGGCCGGCGTCGAGCTCGAAATGGCGGACGATGCGGTGCAGGTCGGAATCGGGTGTCTGCAGGATCTGCTGGACCCAGTGAACCAGCTCGACGTACGGGTTGCCGCGCAGCTTGCAGAACACCGTGGCGCCTTCGATGGCCTTGTAGCCGAGGCTGTTGAGTTTGCCGAAGAGTGCGACGCGGCTGATCTCGCTCATGATCGTGTCACCTGGAAGTTTCGGAGGGATGGGCGCTGGCGGCCCGGCGCAGGGCGCGGTCCACGTCGAGCACCAGGTCGGTGGCGGGCGCTGCGCCCTGGCGGCGCCCCAGCCAGCTGGTGTAGCCGAGCCGTCCGCCCTGGCCGAGGCGCAGCGGCGGCACCGCTTGGCCGTGCAGCACGAGGCGGGCGTCCCAGCTGTATTCGAGCCCGGCGTAATTGCGCACGCAGGCCTGCAGTTGGGCGATGCCGCGCCCGCCGGGCAGGAGCTGGGTGTATTGGGCCAGGTCGAGGGGCCCCAGGCACAGGCGGAACTTGTGCTGGCGGTCCCACACCCGCCGGCCCACCAGGGCGCTGCGGCCGAGCACGTTGCCGGCCCGGCCGAGGCGGGCGTGGTCGCGCGGGCGCACCGCCATCCAGTGCCCGACGAACTGCTCGACACTCACCGGCACCCGGAAGAAGCCGCCGACGAGTTGGCCGAGGCCTTCGGCGTTGCGCACCTGTCGGTTGAGGAGACCCGCGTGATGGAGCTTGGCAAAGTCGGGCAGCGCGTCGCGCCCGCGCAGGCCGGGCAGGCCGATGCCGGCCAGCGCGCCCACGTAGCGGCCGAAGCTGTCGTCGCCGGGGCGGTCGAGGCTGGCGCAGGGCTGGGCCTGGGCCCAGGCGCGGTGGAAGAGGCTCAGGAAGCGGTGGTGGATGATGTCGGCGAAGCGCGCGAAGCTCGGGTCGCCGGCCTGCAGCTGGCGCCCGTAGGCGTATTCGGTGAGGTGCAGCGGCAGCGGGCCGTTGGGCCCGAAGAGGCCGAAGAAACGCACCTCAAGCCGCGGCGGACGGCCGGCCTGGCCGGGCTTGAGCCCCGACAGGGTGGCCGGCGCGAAGCCCAGCGAGACATCCTGGCCAAGGCGCAGCGGCTCTTCAGCGGGGCGCAGCGCGGTGCCGAAGCGCGGCGCGGCGGGGGCGGAGCATTCGATGCGGCGCAGGGCCTGGTGGAAATCCCACGCCCACGGCTCCCGCGCGATGGTGGCGAGCAGTGCCGCGAGCTCGGGCCCTACAGGATCGGTCGGAGTCCGCATCGTGCCGGCCAGTGGATGATTTCGCCCCGCGTGACGGAGCGCAGCACCGTCTCCGTGAAGCTGTTGATGCTCACGTGCCGGGCCAGGAAGCGCTCCAGCACGCAGCCCATGAGAAAGGCGCTGCCGCCTTCGAAGAGCAGCTCGTCGAATTCGAGGGTGATCTCGAGGCCGCGCCCGAAGCACAGCGGGCCGGGCATCGGCAGGCGGCTGATCACTGCCTCGCAGCGCACCGAACGCAGGCCCTCGACTTGCCGGGTCATGCCCACCTCGGCGGTGGTGGCGTAGAGGCCGAGCAGCTCGCGCAGCGCGGCGGCGCCTTCGCGCTCGTTGGTATCGAGGAGCGACAGGTAGTTGAGCGAGAGCTGGCTGATGAACTTCCAGGCCTGGGCGCCCTCGGCCACCGCCGACCAGGGCCGCGACGGGCGCCGAACGCAGCGGATCGCCTCGACGGGGGCGGCGGCCTCCATCACGAAATCGCTGCGCCCGAAGCCGGCCGGCATGATGATCGGCAGGTCGCGGTTGGTGCACCGGGCCAGCACCGAGAGCTGGCGCAGGTCGCTGCGATAGGGTGCCTCGCGGGGGTCGACGAGGGACAGGAAGACTTCGCTGCCGATGTAGCCGGTGCGCGGGCCGCTGCGCTGCTGTCGCTCGGAATGCAGCCGCGGCTCGCGGCGCAGGGCGTAGAAGCCGTGGGGCGGCGGGTCAGCGGCGTAGTGGTCGGCGTAGAAGGGCTGGAAGGATTGCTCGCTCTGCACGCCGGTGCCGTAGCCGGTGACTTCGCAGAGGTCGTAGATCTCGAAATCCATCGGCCGGGTGCGGTCGGGCACCACGTGGAACTCGTGGGCGCTGTCGGCAACCTGGATGCGGTCTATGCGCTTCTCGAAGAGGTTGATCGCCGGCGTGCAGTTGAGCAGGAAGTCGGCCGCGCCGACCACCGGCTCGAGGGCCGCGTCGCCGCGCCCGAACAGGATCACCAGCTCCATCTCGGTGCCGGGGTTGGCCGCCACCGCCTCGGCCAGCCCGCCGATCTCGACGAAGAGGTAGCGCTGGGGAAACGAGAAATACTCTTGCAGCAGGCGGTAGCCGCCGAAGTTGCGGGCGCTCACCGGCAGCAGCGCCTCGGCGTCGTCGAAGGCCGGCAGGCCGATGTGCTCGCGCGGGATGAAGCGGAAGCTGGCCTTGCCGCGCTCGCCGGCGGCATGCAGCACACCGAGGGCCGAGGCGCCGATCAGTTCGAAGAGCTTGTAGGCGACCTCATCGGCGCCGCCGAGGTGGAAGCACAGGGCGTCGATGCCGGTCTGCGCAAAGCTGAGGCCGGCGCTGCTGCGCAGGCGGATCCGCACGCCGCCCTTGCAGGCCCCACCCAGAGGCAGCCCGGCCAGGGGCAGATCGGACGCAAACGAGAAATAGCCGGCCTCGACGACCTCCACCGGCCACAGGGTGAGCGCCCGCGCGGTGCGGAACTCGCAGGCCGCGGTGTCGCCCTTGCCCGGCAGGCTGCGGATGGCGGTGCCGCGGGGCACGGGGCAGCCGGCGGCCAGGTTGGCGTCGGCCAGCACGGGCTGGAACTGGGCCACCAGCATGGCCGGCGTCGGCGCCATGTAGTGGGGGTAGAGCATCTCCAGCAGGCGCTGGGAGAAGCGCGGGAACTCGGCGTCGAGCTTGAGCTGGATGCGCGCGGCCAGAAAGGCCACCCCCTCGAGCAGGCGCTCGACATACGGGTCGTGCACCTCGATGCCTTCCATGCCCAGGCGCCCGGCGATCTTGGGGAAGGCCTGGGCGAACTCGGCCCCCATCTCGCGGAGGTGGAGGAGCTCCTGGTTGTAGTGACGTAGCAGGCGCGGGTCCATGGCGGGGCGCTCAGGCGGCGAGTTCGGCCAAGGCGACCTGACCGGTTTCGAGGTCGACCTCGGTGCGCAGCAAGAGCTCGAGGGGCACCGGCTGGGCCCACACCTGGGCCGAGATGCGCACGCTCACCACGTTGTGCCAGCCGAGCCCGTTGTCGGTGGCCATCGCCTCGACCAGCAGGCTGTTGGGCAGGACGCGCGGCTCGAAGCGCAGGATGGCGCTGCGGATGCCCTCTTCGAGGTCGTGCACGTCGAGGGTGGAGGCGGTTTCGCCGGCGAAGGCCGGCATGCCGTAGTTGAGCACCGAGCGCTCCACCTCGGGGTAGGCCGACAGGTCGTCACCGGCCCCCAGGCAGATGGCGTTCATCAGCGCGGCGAGGTCACGCAGCACGGCGGTGCGCAGCTGGCCCTTGGTGAGGACGCGGGCCTCGCGGGGCTCGGTGAGCACCGTGGGGGCGTCGTCGGTGAGGCGGTCGAGCAGCGAGGGCTGCAGGCGTTCGGTCGAGCTCGGGTCGGCCACGCGTCACTCCCCGCTGTCGGCCGCCGGGGCGATGAGGATCTCGCGCACGTCCATCAGCGGAAACTCGCCCACGTCGGTGGCCAGCACCCGCTGCCCCAGGCCGCTGAACACCCCCGCCGGCGCCTCGACCCACTCGGTGCGGCGGGACAGCCGGACCAGCGGGTCGGGATGCTGCTCGGAGCCCACGTAGCGGGTCGGGATCACGCCGACGCTCTCGCCGCCGTTGGTGAACATGAAATGGGCCGGCATCCAGACGGTGTCCCGCAGGTCTTCGGGCTTGTCGATGACGACGCGGCTGAGGCGGGCAAAGGGCAGCCAGTAGTAGCGCCCATTGATGACCGCCTCGCACACCGGCCCGAGCCGCATGTCGGCATCGGCGATCCAGCTGAAGGCCTGGCCGTCGATGCTGCCGGCGCTCGAAGGGGCGGCCTCGAAGGCGCGCTGGCGCAGGGCTTCGGCGGCATCGGGGCGGCCCTGCCCGGCGGTCAGCAGCGATTCGATGAGCAGCGCCAGCCAGTCGTCGGGCTGGCCGAAGATGACCGGCGAGCGCCGCCCGGCGAACACGTCGGCCCGCAGTGCCTCGCAGTGGAGGGTTTCCCGGTACATCTGGGCCATCGCCAGGGCCGACGCGTCGAGTTCGGCGGCCACGTTGAGCTGGTTGAGGGAGCGCTCCCACTGCCCCTGCACGGCCAGCAGCTGAAAGAGGAAGATGCGCAGCGCCGCGTCGCCGGGGCTGGCGCGCACGGCGCTCTGGAGGAGCTGGAGGGCTTCATCGACGCTCCCCTCCCGGATGGCACGTTCTGCAGCTTGGACTGGGTTCATGGCGTCGGCCCCGGGCTGGTTCAGCCTATGCGTTGGTGTTGATTTCGGTCTCGAAGGTGAGGGTGCCACGCCCGCCGCCGGTCTTGCCCTGGGGGACGTATTCCACCTTGACCTTCTGGAAGCTGAAGGCGAACTCTTCGGTGAGCACGGACGAATCCGCCCCCGCGCCACCGCTCACCTGATGATGGGTCAGGCGCGCCTTCTCGATGGTGATCATGAAGTAATCCAGCGCGTCGGGGCCGCCGGCCTTCCTGACGGTGAGCACCGCCTTCTTGACGAGTTCGTTGTTACGCAGCGCCGACATCAGCGCGGTGCTGGCGCTGTCGACGCCCTTGACGATGCGCAGCTGGTCGAAGCTGGTACGGGCCGTGGCGTTGCCGAAGGCATCGGAGGGGCTGTCCATCCCCCACGACCAGGAGATGACGTCGATCTCGCCCGCGTGGCGTGCGTCGACGGACTCACCCTTGATCGGCCCCTGCTTGGTGCCGTCTATCTTCAGAAACATGTCGCGCAAAGCCATGACGCGAGCCTTTCGATAAGCCGGGCTGCGGGGGCCGCCAGCACTGGTTGGGATGCGTGCAGCGGCTCACCCGGGCGCCGAAGCGCGCCGGAGAAACCGTGGAACAGCTGGGCGCGTCGCGGGCAGGCCGCCCGGGACGCGCCCAGGCAAAGGCTCAGGCCGCGGCGTTGCCGGAGATGTCCCAGGCCGCGATCTTTGCGCCACCTTCCTTGCCGCCCTTGGCGCTCTGCGGCTGGTACTCGAACTTGAACTCGGCAAAGTTGAGCGTCACGTTCTCGGTGAGCCGGTCTTCACCGCCGCTGCCACCCACGCTCACCGCGGTCACAAGCACTTCCTTCATCGTGATCTTGATGTATTCGAGCGGATCCTTGCCGGCCTTGCGCACGGTGAGCACGGCTTCGTCGTAGTGCTCGCCGGTACAGCAGCCAAGGATCAGGGCGTTGCTCGACCCGTCCACGTACTTGGTGAAGGAGAGATCCTGCACGTTGACCTTGCCGCTCCCGCCACCGGGGCCCATGTGGGTGGTGCCGCTCTGCGACATGCCCCAGCTCCAGGCCAGCACATCGATCTCGTCCTTGTGTTTCTTGTCAACCGACTCACCGGTGATCGTCTTGATCTTCATGAACATGTCGACGGCCATTTTGGTCTCCTAGCGTTTGGACAACATATTGAATTGGCAGCCCGCGCACCGTGCACGAGGCCGCACCACCGCTCACACCGCGATCGCCTCGCTCGGAGGCCGCCCGCGACTCGGGTCGGACATGAACACTGCAGGCCGCCGCGCCCCAAACCCGAGAAGTGGCGAGGCGGCCACAAGGGGCCTGAATCAGGCGCTCTTCTGGGTGGGCAGCTTGGAGACGAGACGCAGGGACACCGTCAGGCCTTCGAGCTGGTAGTGGGGCCGCAGGAAGAACTTGGAGCTGTAGTAGCCCGGGTTGCCCTCGACCTCCTCGACCACCACCTCGGCGGCGGCCAGCGGCCGGCGGGCCTTGGTCTGCTCGGTGGAGTGGGCCGGGTCGCCGTCCACGTAGTTCATGATCCAGTTCTGCAGCCAGCGCTCCATGTCACCGCGCTCCTTGAAGGAGCCGATCTTGTCCCTGACGATGCATTTGAGATAGTGGGCAAACCGGCAGCAGGCAAACAGATAAGGCAGGCGCGCCGCCAGGTTGGCGTTGGCGGTGGCGTCCGGGTCGTCGTATTCGGCGGGCTTCTGCAGCGACTGGGCGCCGATGAAGGCGGCGAAGTCGGAGTTCTTGCGGTGGATCAGGGGCATGAAGCCGCTCTTGGCGAGCTCGGCCTCGCGGCGGTCGCTGATGGCGATCTCGGTGGGGCATTTCATGTCGACCCCGCCATCGTCGGTGGGGAAGCTATGCACCGGCAGGCCCTCGACTGCGCCCCCCGACTCGACGCCGCGGATCCGCGAGCACCAGCCGAACTCCTTGAACGAACGGTTGATGTTGACCGCCATGGCATAGGCCGCGTTGGCCCAGGTGTACTTGCGGTGGTCGGCGGCGCCGGTGTCCTCCTCGAAATCGAAGTCATCGACCGGGCTGGTGCGCGCACCATAGGGCAAGCGCGACAGGAAGCGCGGCATGGCCAGGCCTAGGTAGCGGGCGTCGTCGGATTCGCGCAGGGAGCGCCAGGCGGCGTATTCGGGGGTCGAGAAGATCTTGGTGAGGTCGCGCGGGTTGGCGAGCTCCTGCCAGGAATCCATCTGCATCACCGTGGGCGACACGCCGGAGATGAAGGGCGTGTGGGCCGCCGCCGAGACCTTGGCCATCTCGCCCAGGATTTCGGCGTCCTGGGGCGAGTGGTCGAAATAGTAGTCACCCACCAGGCAGCCGAAGGGCTCGCCGCCGAACTGGCCGTATTCTTCTTCGTAGACCTTCTTGAAGATCGGGCTCTGGTCCCAGGCGGTGCCCTTGAAACGCTTGAGGGTCTTGCCCAGATCGCCCTTGGTGATGTTCATCACCCGGACCTTCAGGGTCTCGTCGGTCTCGGTGTTGTTGACGAGATAGCTGAGGCCACGCCACGCGCCCTCGAGCTTCTGGAAGTCTTCGTGGTGGATGATCAGGTTGATCTGCTCGGAGAGCTTGCGGTCGAGCTCGGCGATGATCGCCTCGATCGACTTGAGCACGTCGGCGTTGATCAGCTGGGTCTGGGAAAGCGCCTGCTGGGCCAGGGTCTGCACCGCCCGGCTGACTTCGTCGCGGGCTTCCTCGGACTTGGGCTTGAACTCTTTCTGGAGCAGGGAGGCAAAGTCGCCCCCCTCGACAGCCAGGCCGCTCAGGGCATCTGACTGGATTTGTTGGTCTGCCATTCGAACAACCTCCGCTGCATGCTTGCACCCCTGCCGGGGCATGGGAATCTATCTGCCTTGCTGCAAGAAACCGGGCGTTCGGGCCGGATCAGCCGCCGCCCTGGTCCTGGGGCTTGGGCGCGGCGGCCAGCGACTGCAGCAGGGCCGGGTCGTTGAGCACCTTGGCGATCAGTTCTTCGGCACCGCTCTTGCCGTCCATGTAGGTGATGAGGTTGGAGAGCTGCTGGCGGGCGGTGAGCAGCTTGTTGAGCGCATCCACCTTGCGCGCCACCGCGGCGGGCGAGAAGTCGTCCATCGACTCGAAGGTGAGCTCGACGTTGAGGTTGCCATCGCCGGTGAGCGTGTTGGGCACCTGGAAGGCCACGCGGGGCTTCATCGCCTTCATGCGGCTGTCGAAGTTGTCCACGTCGATGTCAAGGAACTTGCGCTCGGCCACCGGGGCGGGCGCCTCGGCAGGCTTGCCGGAGAGGTCGGACAGCACCCCCATCACGAAGGGCAGCTGGACTTTCTTTTCGGCCCCGTAGAGCTCCACGTCGTATTCGATTTGGACCCGCGGCGCGCGGTTGCGCGCGATGAACTTCTGACTGCTTCCTGCCATTTTAGCCTCCGAGAAACCGATGGTTCTTGCGATGGTTTTTGGATTCCGGGCCCACGGAGCCCGGAACGAAGCCCTGCGTTATTCCTCCTCGTCCTTGTTCAGTTTCTCGCCGACCACCGTCTCGGCCTGGACAAGGCCGTCGGGGGCGAGATCCTGCATCAGCTCCAGAAAGGACATGTTCATCATTCGCTGCGCCCGCCGCAAGACCAGCTGAACCGGGTTGGTGGGCTCGTGCACGGCAAGATAATCGCATAAACGCCCCAAGGTTTGCAGCACATCGTCACGGGAGCGAATTTCGCCGGGCACGGCCACCGCCACCGCCTTGCCCGGACCACCCTGGGATGCAACCGGGACGTCGCCGTCGCCCACCCCTGGCGCCTCACCGGCCCCCGCCGGCACGGCACCGCCGAAGGCTTTCGAAACGCTGAAGAGCGCCGCCTGGAGCAGCTTGAAATCGGGCGCATAGGCCTCGCCCACCCTCTCGCCGAGAATCCGGATGATGCGCCTGGCGCAGGCCAGCGCATCCGCCGCGCACTGGGGCAACCCCGGGTTTTCATCGACCGCCGCCGCGATCAGGCCGGCCAGCTGGGACTCGGTGAGGGCGGCGCCCTCGCCCCCTGCGGGCAGACGCCCCTGCGCGATCTCGATATCGCGGACCCTGAGCTCGCCACGACTCCGCGAGCGCATCAGGTAGCTTGCGCGCAGGTCGCCCACCACGGCTTCCAGCGCCCCGAGGGGCACCAGCGCGTTGAGGCGCATCGTGGGGTCGTCGTTGTCGTCGGCGTCGAGCTCGGGGTGGAGGCCATCCCAGAAGGTTTCGAGCAGTGCTTCGATCAGGGCCAGGCCCTTGACGCCGCCCACGAAGCCTTCGTTGTGGAGCAGCGCCCGGCACAGATACACGGCCACCCGCAGATCCTTGCTACGCGCCAGCAGGCTCTCGGCAAGGCCCTGGACTTCACGCCAGTCGGCGCTGGCGCCCTGGATACGGATCGCCTCGCCGCCGTCCCGGCCGAACTCCTGGTCGGGCGTGGCCCGAGCGGCTTCTTCGAGCTTCAGGAAATCCGCGTCGTATTCCAGGTTCGGGCCACAGGGGCTGTCACTGGAAATCGGCTGCAGCCATTCTTCGATCGTCACATTGCCCCCACCCATGACATCCGACACGCGCCCGACGGCCGGAAACCGCTCCGCCTGCGTTTCCAGTGTAGCCCCACCGGAGCGCAGGGCAAACACCCGATGGCAGATCGCTTCGTCATGGCTGCTGCGGCCCTGCAGCGGGCGCGCAGACCAGCATCTCGCCGATCATCGTGCCGACGCAGCCGCCGGCCGGCGCCACCCCCTGGAAGCGGTCGACGGCGGCCGGCCCGACGCGGGTCTCGGTGATCACGCCCTTGCGCAGCTGGGCCGCCACATTCTCGTTGGAGAAGCCACTCTCGAGCTGCTCCTTGCGCACCTGGTTGAGCAGCTCGGCCACCGCCGACTGCACCGACGCGAAGGCCGACGAATCGAGGATCTCGACCCCATCCACCACCACCATGCGGATCGAGCCGGTCGGCGTGCCCGCCGGGAACACCAGGAAGCGGCGGATCGGCCCCTTCGGATCGACGCCGACCTGGACGCGGGTGTCCAGATAAACGGGCACCGCCCCGGCCGGATCGCCGCGCCGGTAAGGCTCGACGGCGATGGTCTGCAGGAGGCTATTCGCCACCGGTGTCCCGACGTAGCCGAAACTCATCGAGATCGGGTTACCGAGCGAGCCGAAGCTGTAGGTGGCGGAGGTGTCACCAGGCGCGTCGGCGATCACGAAGATCGACGGCAGGATCGAGTAGTTCTGGTCGGGGTTCGGATCGACCCCGGTCCTGATATTGCGGCCATCCCTCATGCCGGTGGCGGCCACATGGGTCTGGATCTTGCCGCCCCCCCCGGCGATCTCCCGGGCCATCAGCATCACGGTGTCACCGTCGATGCCATCCTTGGCTGCCACGCGGATCGTATCGGAGGCCACCACGACCACGGTCTTGTCGGGCGAATCCTGACTCGTGTTGGCCTGGGTGACGGCGGCGAGTGGCCCCTGAATGGTGTTGGTCGTGCCGCCGGCATGGGTCAGCACACGCTGCTCCGACCCGGCCCTGGAATACACCGACAGCAATCCGGCTGGGCCTGTCACGCTGGACTCCACACCGCCAGCGGGCGTGACCTCCACGAGGGCCTCGGCGCTCAGGTCGATGGAACCCTTGCCGGAGGCGCGGAGGCTGAGCGTCGCCTCGGGCTCGGTGGAAATCCGCGTGCCCGCCAGCTGCGAAATGCTGGCCTCATACACCGACAACCTCTGCGGCGTACCCTCGTTCAACTGGACCGACACGCAGGATTGCGAGGTATCACACGGCTTCCCGTTCGATGACGCCAGCACGGTGGCCACATCCGGCACCAGTATCTTGGCCATGTCCGCGTGGGATTCGATCTCAAGCACGCCCTTGCCACGGACGTCCAGCGCACCAAGCGTGATCGCCTGCTCGCTGCGGATGCTGGAGTCGGCGGCCCCAGGCCCCAGGTCGATCTCTCCAGCCAGCACTCCACCAAAAACGTTGCCGCGGTTGGCCAGGACGATGGAATTGGTCACCGACCGCAGCGTGATGTCCAGCTGCGTCCTGCCATCGACTACCAGTGTGCCATTGGCAAGCTGGGACACCGGGCCGCGCGCCGTGAAGCTGCCATCGCCCACCACCCGGGTCGTGCCAAATGTCAGCGCCGCCGAATCGGTGACGAGGCTCGCCGCCGTGCCACCCAGCGTGAGCGCCTGGCCCGCGATGAGCGTGGTGGCGCCGGTGCTGAGCGCAACGTTCAGGCTGTCACGGCTGCGCAGGGCCGTGTCACCGGCCTTCACCGTGACGAGGCCGCCGAAGGTGTTGCTTGCTTCGGTCAGGGTCAGCGTCTGGCTGCCGGCGTCGAAGGTGGTCGCACCGCCGACCTGCAGCGCCTGGCCCGCCAGCTGGGACACCGCGCCACGCGCCGTGAAGCTGCCATCGCCCGTCACCCGGGTCACGCCAAACGTCAGCGCCGCCGAGTCGGTGACGAGGCTCGCCGCACTGCCGGCCAGCGTGAGCGCCTGGCCCGCGGTGAGCGTAGTGGCGCCGATCTGGTCGAGGGCCACGTTCAAATTGTCACTGGCGCTAAGATCCGTCTGGCCGGCCTTGACCGTGACCAGGCCGTCAAATTTGTTGCCCGCTTCGGTCAGACTCACCGTCTGCCCGGTGGCGTCGACGGTGGTCGCGCCGCCGATCTGCAACGCCTTGCCTGTCAGCTGGGACACCGCGCCGCGCACCGTGAAACTGCCGTCACCCGTCACCCGGGTGGCGCCAAATGTCAGCGCCGCCGAG
>NZ_BJNV01000081.1 GCF_006539865.1 Zoogloea ramigera | reverse complement strand
TCATTGCTGACGGGCGAATCGTCCGCGTCGCTCTTTCCTGTCTGGTGACGCTGTGTGTTTCAATCCACGCCCGTCATTGCTGACGGGCGAATCCTCCAGGATCTTGGCGAACCCTGACGGCGACATGATGTTTCAATCCACGCCCGTCATTGCTGACGGGCGAATCGCCGCTTGATCTGGTCGGACAGCAGCTTATGGACGGTTTCAATCCACGCCCGTCATTGCTGACGGGCGAATCGCGTGCCAACCACGCACGATTCATCACCAAGGTGGTGTTTCAATCCACGCCCGTCATTGCTGACGGGCGAATCTCGACGTGTTTCATGTTTGTCGCCCTGAACCATACAGTTTCAATCCACGCCCGTCATTGCTGACGGGCGAATCAATGAAACAGGGTGCTACCCTCCGCCTCGAATAAGTTTCAATCCACGCCCGTCATTGCTGACGGGCGAATCCTTGGATACCAGCGATCAATGCCAACTCATATATGGTTTCAATCCACGCCCGTCATTGCTGACGGGCGAATCCGTAGCGGAGCTGTTCGCAGGCTACTGCGACGTAATGTTTCAATCCACGCCCGTCATTGCTGACGGGCGAATCCCGCACGCGCTTCCGACCATTACCGATTGTTCCAGGTGTTTCAATCCACGCCCGTCATTGCTGACGGGCGAATCGTCAATTGGCAGGATAACCCGTGGTTCTCTGATGTTTCAATCCACGCCCGTCATTGCTGACGGGCGAATCTCTTCCTTTTCCATCTTTGACCCTTGATCTAGCTCAGTTTCAATCCACGCCCGTCATTGCTGACGGGCGAATCGTGCGTTCGACACCGGGGGGGATGACGTCATCGTCGTTTCAATCCACGCCCGTCATTGCTGACGGGCGAATCGTTGAAGCCGGTGCGCCACTGGGTGCGCAGGCGGATGTTTCAATCCACGCCCGTCATTGCTGACGGGCGAATCCGGGTCACACGGGCGATCAGCGGGCGCAGCGCCTGGTTTCAATCCACGCCCGTCATTGCTGACGGGCGAATCATCCGCAGCCGACTCGTAACCCAGCGTTTGCCAGTGTTTCAATCCACGCCCGTCATTGCTGACGGGCGAATCGCAGTATTTCCGAATACCCAGGACGGTCAATGCGGTTTCAATCCACGCCCGTCATTGCTGACGGGCGAATCAACGGTGTGCGCAAGAACATCCGGCACATTAGTGGTTTCAATCCACGCCCGTCATTGCTGACGGGCGAATCATTGAGAGCGGCGACAAGGGCGAAGACAGAGACCTGTTTCAATCCACGCCCGTCATTGCTGACGGGCGAATCGGCGTGGACGCTTCAACCTCATCGTAACAAGCCTTGTTTCAATCCACGCCCGTCATTGCTGACGGGCGAATCCGTAGGTTGGGGTGCCGGTGGTGTGCTTGACCACGTTTCAATCCACGCCCGTCATTGCTGACGGGCGAATCTTACGAAATGCTGAAGGAAGTGCAGTACGGGAACAGTTTCAATCCACGCCCGTCATTGCTGACGGGCGAATCGCCCGAGGTGGGCAAGACGCTGGCGCTGATCGGCAACGTTTCAATCCACGCCCGTCATTGCTGACGGGCGAATCCCACGTCGGCCTTCGTCACTCCGGCCCGGTAGAGCGGTTTCAATCCACGCCCGTCATTGCTGACGGGCGAATCCCAGCAGGTCGCCGCAATAGAGCGGGACATTGAAGTTTCAATCCACGCCCGTCATTGCTGACGGGCGAATCTCGAGCACGCGTGAGCCCTGCAGATCGTCGGCAATGTTTCAATCCACGCCCGTCATTGCTGACGGGCGAATCGCGTTCATCTGAGCGCTGTAAACCCGGATGCGCTTGTTTCAATCCACGCCCGTCATTGCTGACGGGCGAATCGATGCAATGATGATCCGCGCCGGGGGGCTGAAATGTTTCAATCCACGCCCGTCATTGCTGACGGGCGAATCTACGCGCCGGTTATCCGTCTGAGCACTTGAGGTAGTTTCAATCCACGCCCGTCATTGCTGACGGGCGAATCCAGGTGACTACGGGCACATGCAAATATTCAACCCGGTTTCAATCCACGCCCGTCATTGCTGACGGGCGAATCTTCGGTCAGTCCAGCTGATGCGCTGGGACATGGGCGTTTCAATCCACGCCCGTCATTGCTGACGGGCGAATCCCGTGTGATGAATCACGACCACATCGCCCGGGCGGTTTCAATCCACGCCCGTCATTGCTGACGGGCGAATCGCGCGATGGCGCACAATCGTTCCGGCTGCAACGTCCGTTTCAATCCACGCCCGTCATTGCTGACGGGCGAATCGCAGCGAACTACGGCCAGCTGACGACCGCAGAAATCCGTTTCAATCCACGCCCGTCATTGCTGACGGGCGAATCCGCAGCACCCCCACCGCCTAACTGCCCCCGCCATGTTTCAATCCACGCCCGTCATTGCTGACGGGCGAATCAAACCAACCCACGAAAGGCAGGGATTGACGATGATGTTTCAATCCACGCCCGTCATTGCTGACGGGCGAATCTTCGGCGGGGGTGGCACCATGACCGAGCAGGAACGCGTTTCAATCCACGCCCGTCATTGCTGACGGGCGAATCCTTTTTTTTAATCGGCTCAAAGATTGCTATATTTCAAGTTTCAATCCACGCCCGTCATTGCTGACGGGCGAATCTGCTACCGGCAGCGTCGTAACGCGTGCCCGTCGCGAGTTTCAATCCACGCCCGTCATTGCTGACGGGCGAATCGCCTTCATCTGCCAGCCGGTAATCATCGCTTTGGTGTTTCAATCCACGCCCGTCATTGCTGACGGGCGAATCGTACTCCACCCGCGCCTCCACACCCCGCGTCACGATGTTTCAATCCACGCCCGTCATTGCTGACGGGCGAATCCACGAGTCCAAGGGGCGCGGGCTTCGCCCGCACCCTGTTTCAATCCACGCCCGTCATTGCTGACGGGCGAATCCGTCCTTCGAGGCGCAGGGGATCATCGGGGGATCGTTTCAATCCACGCCCGTCATTGCTGACGGGCGAATCCTCCGGCTCCGGCCGTCCGAAGGCCATGACTCGAGTTTCAATCCACGCCCGTCATTGCTGACGGGCGAATCGAGCGTGCGGTCAGCTCCAGGAAGTCGATGGTGAGGTTTCAATCCACGCCCGTCATTGCTGACGGGCGAATCTGCCGGCTTTCGCGCGGCTTGCTTGTGCGATCAGGTTTCAATCCACGCCCGTCATTGCTGACGGGCGAATCGACGTTCTTGCCGCTCCCCCCCGGATTAAATATTTGTTTCAATCCACGCCCGTCATTGCTGACGGGCGAATCGGAGCTACCGCGTTTGAGCATGGGAGACTCCAAAAGTTTCAATCCACGCCCGTCATTGCTGACGGGCGAATCTCTTCACATGCAAATAGCTGATTTGCCGTCGAAAAAAGTCCACGTTGCGCGAACCTGCATGTTAACGCTGACGGCGATCAGGGGAGAAGGGGACGGTTTTTTTGCTTTCACAAATAAATCAAAGGTTTGACGCGTGCGCGAAGCTTCCGGGGGAAACGTGGTCACTTGGGGTTCGCGCAATGCAATATTACAGCACCAGGGGGCCGTTGAAATCCGTTGCGCGGAAAGTCCCGTGTTCGCGGACTTCTGAGCCGCGGCTATCGGGTAGGCGGTACAGGCGCAGGTTGTCTTCGGTGGGGTCTATCTCGGCCAGCAGGCTGCGTTCGAGCGTTTCGAACTGCATGAGGTTGACCTGGCATTCGAAGACCGATTTTTGAACTCGTTGACCGGTGCTTTCGCAGACTTTGGCGACGCGGCGAAGGCGTCGCCTGCCCGCTTTGGTTTCGGTATTAACGTCGTAGCAGACGATGACCAGCATGGGGGCTTTCAGCGGATGACAAAGGGCAGATAGTCGGGCATTTCCCCGCGTAGGCTGCGGGCGAGCAGGCGAGCCTGAACCAAGGGAACCACGCCGAGGGGGATGGGTTGTTCGAGCAGCGGGTGGCTTAGCTCTTCCTGCTTGCGTTCCTGCCAGGCAACAACCACTGATTTGCGGGCGTCGCCTTCGAGCAGCACCGAGCCGCCTTCGCGTTCGACAAAGTCTTGTGCGCCGATCTGACCGCGGTTGATGAGGGTGAGAGCGACGCGGTCGGCGATGGCTCGGAACTCTTCCATCAGGTCTAGTGCCAGGGCTGCACGGCCGGGGCGCAGGGCGTGGAGGAAGCCGACCTGTGGGTCCAGCCCAGCCGCTTCGGCGGCTGAACGGCAGTCGTTCATCAGCATGGAGTAGAGGAAGGAAAGCAGCGCATTGAAGCGGTCACGGGGTGGGCGGCGGCTGCGGCCGTTCATCGAGAAGTGCTCGCGTGCCTCGGGGCGGACGATGAGCTTGAGGCGGGCGAAGTATTGGCGTGCGGCTTCGCCTTCGAGTCCGCGCAGGGTGTCGAGATCTGTTGCCGCAGACAGGGCTCGCAGGGCTGCGGCCAGATCGTCGGCGCCGCGGGTCAGGTCGGCCGCGTCATTCGACTCTTTCGCCTCCCGCCCGCCCCGCAGCAACACTTGTCGGGCGTTCTTGATCTTGCCGGCGACACATGAACGGGCGATGGCAAGGCTGCGATCAGCATCCTGACTGCAGTGGTGCTGCGCTTGGCGTAGCAGAACATTGCCCGAAACCGGGCCTTCGAGGCGAGCCTTGAAGCGTCCGTTGCCGTCCAGCAGAACCAGCCCGATGCCATCGTCGGCAAGCCGGTGCATCAGTGGGGTGGACAGCAGCACATTGCCGAAGCACACCACGGTGCCCACATGGTGGAGTGGCACGCGCAAGCGGGTCATTCGCTCGACCTCGACGCGGATCGTGTCGTTCTCGAGGTGCAGGTAGGTTTCGGGGGTGGTGACGTAGAGCGTGTTGAGGAGTTGCATGATTCAAGCATCCGGATCGAAGAGCGCGCGTCTAAGGGCGCCGAGTTGATCGGCGTGAGCTAGGGCTTCTGGTTGGCACAGGTCGCGCAGGGAGCAGGCGCGGCAGCGCTCGTCATTTACCGGTGGCGGCGTGGTGCCGGTGGCGAGCATTGCACGGATCTCACGCGTAGCCGTCTCCACGGCATCACGCAATTCGGACGTGATCGGCACGATCCGGCGACGTTTGGAGCTGGCGTAAAAGAGGGCGCCCTCCGGCACAGGTTTGCCACTCATTTCCTCGAGGCACAGGGCTTGGCCGGCGAGTTGCAGGTCGTCGCAGGCGGCGATGGCGGCTTTCTTATTACGGGAGCCGTGCTTGTATTCCACCGGGTAGGGCGTGCCGTCTTCAAGAAACTCGACCACGTCGGCTTTGCCGACGAGGCCCAGGCGGTCGTTGAAGAGCGGTAGGGCGCGCTCGACGCGAAGGTCGGCGCGCAGCGTGACGCCGGCCTGGTCGGCACGGTTGTGTACGGCCTGACCGCGAAGGGTGTAGACGTTTTCCTCGAAGGCCTGTTCGAGGTGGATCAGTGCGCACTGACGCGGGCAATAGGCCCAGTGCTGGAGTGCGGAAAGGGGGATTGGGTCGTTGTCCATAGCGTTCGAGCTTTCCTCCGATCGGTGATATCGCCGACACAATGGTTGGGCGAATGCCTTGCCCGGGGTGTTGGCCAGTCAGACGCGGCCAACACCCCGGTGTAGGGCGAACGCTAGCCGACCCGGCGGATCAGGCTGACACCGGTGGGCAGGTCGGCGTCGTTCACTGTTACCTCGAAATCGGCAAAGCTGCGCGGGATGTCGGACAGCGGCTTGGCCGAAATGCGTTCGAACAGCTCGTGGGCGCGAGCATTGCCGAGCTCGCTGTCGTGCTTGAAAACATACAGCCCGCGGGTCGCCATTTCGCCCCTGGCGGCGGAGCGGTCATGCTCGAACATCTGCTCCAGCGCCTGCCACAGCAGTTCGAGGTCTTCGTCATCAAAGCCGGTCTGCTTGGCGAGGAAGGACGAGACGAAGCCGTGGGCCATGTAGAGGCCATAGGGTACGGTGTGCTTGCGGCCCATGGTGCGGTTGTCGCCTTGCTGCTTCTCGGCTTCCGCTTCGGTGGCGACGGCCATGCGGGTGATGGAGTGCTCCAGGGCCACGATGGGCGCGATGGAGCGGGCGAAGGTGAGCTGGACGGGGCCGCGGACCTGGCCGCAGTTCGGGGCAGATTTCAGGCTCAGGACTGCTCCAAAGGTGCGGATGTCAAAGAAGTTCTTGCAGAGCCACTCACGGCCACTGTCCGATTCGTGTTGCGTCGGTTTGCGACCTTTGGCTTGCTTGATAGCTTCGTTCAGCACCTTTTTTACGTTCGCAGCAGGTTTTGCCTCTTTAAGCCAAGTTTGTGCCGCCTTCTTGTCGACGTCGGAAGCAATCACCAGCTCTGGCTGTTCATCGTCACCTTCTTCGATGGAGACGCCTTCGGGCAGGCTCAATTCGCTGATGGCGCTGGCGATTTCCGGGCTGATGGTAACGCGACTTTCTTGGCCCAAGCTGATGCCTAGTTTGTCGAATGCCTCGACGTGCGAGCGCCCCAAAACGGCACGTTCCCGGACGTATATATCGTAAGGACGTTCGTATTGGTGCCTCAGGGTTACGTAATTGCGCACCTTGCGTTTGAGCGATACGTCGGTGACCAGCCCGTGGCCGGATTCGGCGTCGAGGCGGGGCAGGTTGCCGGCGTCGGGGTCGCCGTTGGGGTTGCCGTCCTTCACATCAAAGAGCAGCACGAAGTCGTAGCGGTTGGTGAGAGCCATTATTGTTTCTCCTCGTTGGATTCGGTTTTGTCGGACTTGCTGAAGAAGGCCTGGCGTTGGTGGTAATAGCCGAGGGCGAAGCGGCCTTGGTCGGCGAGCGGAAGATGGGCGGGGAAGTCGGTGACCGAGGACAGCACTTCGCCGAGCAGTTTTTCAAAGTTCACCGCGCGGCCGGGCGACAGCTTCTTGAGGTGCGCGTTTTTCAGGCGCAGCAGGGTGGTGAAGACCGCCACCGGGGTGGACGAGGCCGCGCCGTAGTAGCGGTCGCGGATGGTTGCGTTGAGCCCGGGCGAGGCTTCTTCCTGGATTTTTTCGAGGACGGCAAACAGCCGGCCCAGGCGATAGGCGGCGTTGGTGTTGTCGAGGTCGAGCATGGGGTGAAACTCCTTTTCCTTCGGGTTGCGACGGATGGAACGATTGAGGCAGGCCTTGATGGCGGCGGCGCGCAGGTAGCCCACATTGCGTTCGGCACGGCAGCGGTTGACCGCAGCGTTGAGCCACAGGCTGGGGTAGGGGGCGTCGGGGCCGGCCAGGATGGCGTCGATGACGGCGCCGCCCAGGTTGGGCGGGATGTTGTCGGCCTTGCCCTGCACGGCGCAGGCGGCAAGCAGGCGGAACAGGGAAGGGTGGTCCGGTTCGTTCGGGCCGTGGGCAAGCTGCAGGTCGGTAAAGTGCTGGAGAATGCGCGGCGCCAGATCCCGCATCTTCAGCCGATGGAAGAAGCGCACGCTGATCCGTGCGGCATTGGGGGCGAGCCCGAGCACGTAGTACATGGTTTCGCCCTCGGTGCCGTCGAAACGCCCGCTCTTGAAGGCTTCGAACAGCATTGCAACCGCCCGGACGCCTTCATCCGGGTTGTCGTGCAGGCCGAAGATCT
Organism: Zoogloea ramigera; assembly: GCF_006539865.1. Taxonomy (GTDB): domain Bacteria; phylum Pseudomonadota; class Gammaproteobacteria; order Burkholderiales; family Rhodocyclaceae; genus Zoogloea; species Zoogloea ramigera. The sequence goes on along the minus strand of NZ_BJNV01000081.1, from coordinate 9,662 downwards.
CGGCTAGAACCGGATCGAACTCGGTGTTCCGCTCTGCCCAGCAGACGGTGGAGGCGTCACCCACCTGGAAGCGGTTGCGGGAGCCCTCGCGCAGCAAATGGTTCAGCGCTGTGGTGTAGGCAAACGAGGCGTCCGAACTGACTGGTGCGTTTTCCCCTTGCCGCTTTGTCTTGCCATATGACTCGAAGGCTCTCTCGTTGAACGAGATCAGGTTGGCTCCGGAAGGTTGGGTGCGCCAAACGCCCTTGATTACTGTTTCATTCGTGGCGATGGGAACATCCCTTTTTCCTGTAATTAAGCACTGCCCTCGGGGTGTGTGCCCACTGGAACTCCGTGCCGACGCAATTGCCTCCACAAGCTTCGGTCGCCAGCAAATGAGTTGCCCTGGAGGGTCCGAATGCAAACGAAAAGTAATAATTGGGGACCCGGTGAGAATGGCTTCCTGATCCTCGTGTGTTGCAAGTATTCGCTTCAATTCACTGCTTGACCGATGCAAATAAGTCAGGAAATGTCGAAGGGCATTCAGGCCTTCATCAGAAACGTCAGGAAGCCAGTCTTCGATTGCCTTAATGAAGCTGCCGAGCTTCCTCTGATTACCGTTGCCAGCCCCCAAAGCGAACGCGGCGTTGTCCCACAGCAAATTTGCATCCGTACCACTGTTGGTGTGTTTCATCGATTGCTTCCCAATGTTGGGAAGTCGAACTGGTGGTCCCGGTTTGCGTTTTCCTTTCACGACGTCTTGTCGGCTCTCAATTTGTACCATTGTGCCGGCGCTATCTATGCAAACTACAAAATCGACGGGTTTCTGAATCCAACCGAGAGGTGCTAACTGCGCATTCCCTGCGTTGCCGGAGCGATCGTAGTAGTCGTACAGGGCTTGCAGGATCATGACTTGACCCCTTCACTATCGAGGGCCGGCACCTGGATAACGCCGTCTTTCATGGATGCCTGGAAAAAGCGGGGCTGCGGGTCGACGGGGCGGGAGAAGTCGAGGTCGTGGAGCATCCAGCCGAGGTCGCGGGTTTCTGCGATGGGTGAGGCTTCGAGACCCGGGTCGGTGATGAGCCGGAAGTCGGCGGCGAATTCGCGGCAGCCGAGGTAAGGCTGATTCACGCACTGCCCCTTGCCGGCCCGGCGGGTGAACATCTCCGAGTATTTGACGAGCGGGTCCTTGGCGCCGGGGGCGAGGGTGAGTTCGGCGTGCAGCCGGTAGGCCACGTCGCGCAGGAAGAGCCCGGCGCGCTGCTGGCGTTTGTCTTCGATGAAAAACCCCAGGTTGCCGCTGCCGGCATTCGACATCTGCTGCAAGCTGGGTGTTGAGAAGACGGCGCCGACCTCGTTGCGCCGCAGGTTGATCCAGCGAACGGGCTTGAGCACCTCGATGCGCGTGACTTGCCAGCGGATCTGCGGCTTCCACAGTATCGATTCGAACACGGCCCGGGCGGCCGAGGGGGTGATCACGTCGTAGGACACGCGCTCGACCTTCATCTCCGGGCGCGTGAAGCAGGCGAAGTCGCCGCTTACTTCGAGGCAGAACTTTGTCATGGTGGGCTCGCGGTGTGGTTTCCTGAAAGAGGTGGGAGATTAGAAGACCAGCCCGCCTGCTGGCAGGGGGCTGTCGTCGGTTCGGAGGCCGGTTTGTGGGGCGTACATCAGGTCATTGGCCTGCACGTAGAGGCCCGGGATCGAGAGTTGCAGGTCACCTTGCCCGTGCAGGCGTTCGGCGAGCGCTTTCGGCAGGCTGACGGTGTAGCGCTGCAGGGATCGCATCAGCCAGCGCTCGGGGCCGTCCTTGGCCAGCTTGCCGAGGAGCTTGTCGACCGTTTCGTCGAGGCCGTCGGGGCCTCGGTAGAGGACGACGACGGGGGCCTGGGTGTCTTCGATCAGGCGGAATCGCTCGGCGGCGGTGCGGAAGTCGGTGGCCAGGGGGTTGTCGCGGTTTTGCTCCGGCGTCAGCAGGGCGACGATGCTTTCCTTGTCGAGGTCGACGTTGGCGTAGAACTCGCGGAAATAGCGCTCGAACAGGCCGCGTTCGAGCGGGTCGCCGGTGATGCCGTGGAGCACGCTGCGGCAGGCGTCCGCGCCTTTGCGCAGGGTGCCGGCGGGGGTGGCAACCGGCGGCACGAATACGACGACCCGCCCGCCCTCGGTGAGCCGGCCTTCGCGGTTGCAGCGGCCGGCGGCCTGGGCGATGGAGTCGAGGCCGGCGAGGGCGCGATAGACGACCGGTACGTCCAGATCGACGCCAGCTTCAATCAACTGTGTGGAGACGATGCGCAAGGGCGCGCTGTCGCTGCCCTTGCGGCGGGCGTCGAGGCGTTGGCGGATGTGGGTGAGCACGTCGCTCCGGTGGGCGCCGCACATCAGGGCGGAGAGGTGGAGCGTGCCCTCGGGCATGAGCTGGAAGAGTTCGCGGGCGCTGCCTCGGGTATTGACGATGGCGAGCACACTGTCGTGGCCGGCGAGTTCGCTCGCGAGCGTCGGCCAGGGCGTCGGCGTGGTGAAGTCGGCGGGCAGGCGGACGCTGACGCGTTTGAGGGCGGCGTAGAGAGCGTCCGGGTTATCGATGATCTCGTGGGCGCAGTCGAGGCCGCGCAGGTTGCGGGAGGGGTCGAAGTAGTCGGTGGTGGAGAGTGCGGGTTGCGTGGCGGTGCACAGCACGACCGTCACGCCGTAGTGGCCCACCAGCAGGCGCAGGACGTCGAGGATGGGCTGCAGGAACTCGGGGGGCAGTTGCTGGGCTTCGTCGAGGATCAGCACGCTGCCGGCGAGGTTGTGCAGCTTGCGGCAGCGGGATGTGCGGGCAGCGAACAGGGACTCGAACAGCTGGACGTTGGTGGTGACGACCAGCGGCGCGTCCCAGTTCTCGCAGGCGAGGCGGGATGCCGGGGTTTCGTCGGCCGGCGCGCTGTCGGCCTGGCTGTGGTGCTCGATGACGCAGTCGCGGCCAAGCGGGGCGAAAACCCCCCGAAAAACGTCGGCGGTCTGTTCGATGATGCTGGTGTAGGGAATGGCGTAGATCACGCGCCGTTTGCCATGGGTGAGGGCATGGTCGAGGGCGAAGCCCAGGCTCGCGAGGGTCTTGCCGCCGCCGGTGGGAACAGTGAGGGTGTACAAGCCCGGCTGACCGAGGGCCTTGCGGCGGCATTGGCGCAGGATGTCGGCGCGCAGTTGCCGGACCGGCGTATCGGCGGTAAAACCGGCCATGTGCGCGTCGTAGGCGCTGCGCATCTCGGCTAGCGTCGGGAAGCTGCCTCGAGCTGTGGCCTTACCGGCATTCATGAAGGCCTCGGTATCGAGAAAGTCGGCATCGACCAGGGTCGAGAACAGCATGCGCACCCATAAAGCGAAGGCGCCCGGGGTGGCCATGCCACCGGGTACGGCGCTTGCCAGATCAGGGGTGGTGCTGCCATCCAGCAGCCATTGCGGCGCGTTGCGCAATGATTCGGTGTATTCCTTGTCGGCCTCGCTTGAAGCGAGGCGGGTCTTGAGGCCGCCGTGCCAGTCGTCGAGCCCGGCATGGTGGCCGGCGATGAGGTAGGCGAGCACCCGTGCAGCAAGTTCACCATGCCTGCCGGATCGGGCGCTGAGTGTGGCAATCGCGTGCAGTGCTCCGGCTGCCGAGTGGGTCTTGTCGCGGGAGGGGACCCGGCCTTCGATGTGAGCATCCGCACATTCGCGTATGTAGCGCTGGAAGCCCGGCCGGTATTTGCCGAGGTCGTGCCAGAGGCCGGCCAGACGGGCCCAGTCAGCGCTGCCGAAGAAGGCTGCGTTGGTGGCGGCGCCTTCTGCGACATGCTGGAGGTGCTCTGCCAGCGCGTGGGCGCGGGGACTGCCGTCGGCAGTCTCGGCCGTGTGGGCAAGGAAAAGTTCGGCTGGAAATTTCATGGGCTGGGCTTTTTTGGGGAGGTGATCGTCATTATTCGCGGTGTGATGCTCATATCGTGATCACGCCCCGTTTAATCTTGCTGCAGACAGGTGTTCCTGTTGAACGGCTTCACGTAATCCGGGTGGCGCGATCACCTCGCAGTGCTGGCCATGGCGCAGGATGTCCATCAAGAGTTCCGGCGCCTGGCTGTAGGGCACGCGCAATTCGTAGCCGCCGTCATCGAGGAGGCGCCCTTGTTGGTCCGGGTGCCATTTCTCGGCGGCGACCCAGCGGCTGCGCTCGGGGCTGAAACGCAGGACGGCCCATTGCACGTCGCTCCCGGAGAAGATGCCGTAGCCGCTGCCCAGGAAGCAGTCGAGGCGGTCGTCGTCGACGTCCCGGGCCGTGGTGCTGAGGACTTCCGCCCGGTGGATCGCGTCGACGGCGAAGCTGCGCAGCTCTTCGCGTAAGTGGCACCAGGCGTCCACGTACCAGTTGTCGCGATAGTGGATCAGGCGTTGCGGCGAAATCTCGCGGCGGGTCGTCCGGTTGCTGCCGCGGGCGTGGTATTCGATGACGATACGGTGGCGGCGCAGGGTTGCCGAAGCTACCGCTTGAAAATGTTCCAACTTGAAGCTGCGGGCGCCGACGGTCTGGATGCGGATGCGTCGGGCGAGTTCGGCCGCCGAGTCGTCGGCGCTGCCGAGAATGTGGCCGAGGCGCTTGAGCAGGGGCTGGATGTGGGGGCCGAGCAGGCCGCTGGTGTCCAGGTTTGCAAGCAGGTGCTGCATCGTGAGCAGGGCGTGAATCTCTTCGGCGGTGAACCACAGGCCTGGGAGTTCGAACTGAGGGCCGAAATCGTGGCCGCTGCTCTCCAGGCGGTAGCCGCCTAACTCGCGATCGATCACCACCGGAACACCGAAGGTGTCGCGCAGATGGCGGATATAGCGTGTCAGCGTGGCGCGCGAGATGCCCAGCTCGTATTGCAGATCGTTGGCGGAAATGACTCTGCGGTGGCTCAGCAGGCGACGAAGCCGCTCCAGTTGGTCGTTTGGAATCATGTCTTGAGCTTTCAGGGGCATGACGGACAGGAGTTGCCCCCGATGATAGTCTCGTTGTTTGTGCCGTTTGCATGGGCGGGAGGTTTTTTCTGCGTCGTTGTCGCGCCCCCGTCTTGAGCCAGAACAGGGCGCCGCCGTTTCTCCCCGGCTATATTCAGATCCCGATGAAGCTCTCCGGCTCCGCTTTTCTCCCTTCGCTAGAAACCCGGCCGGGGCGGCGCTGCGCTAGGATTCCCGGCGTGTTTCCCGGACGGTCGGGCAGGGGCCCGGCGGCGGGGTGGAGCAAAGAGGAGCGCAGGTGATGAAAACGGCTGAACTGGCGGGCAAGCGGGCTCTGGTGACGGGGTCGACTTCGGGGATCGGGCTGGCGGTGGCGCAGGCTTTGGCGCGGGCCGGGGCGCGGGTGATGCTGCACGGCTCGCGGCCGGCGGCGGACGCCGAGGCGCTGCGGGCCGCGCTGGCCGCCGAGACCGGCACCGCGCCGGGCTACCTGTCGGCCAACCTCGCCGATGGGGCTGCGGCGCGGGGGCTGGTCGAGGCGACGCTGGAAGCCTTCGGCGGGCTCGACATTCTGGTGAACAACGCCGGCATCCAGCATGTGGCGGCGGTGGATGCCTTCCCCGACGAGAACTGGGCTCAGATGCTGGCCATCAATGTGTCGGCGGTCTTCCACACCACCAAGGCGGCCCTGCCGGGCATGAAGGCCCAGGGCTGGGGGCGCATCGTCAACATCGCGTCGGCCCACGGGCTGGTGGCCTCGCCCTTCAAGGCGCCCTACACGGCCACCAAGCATGCGGTGGTGGGGTTCTCGAAGGCGGTGGCCCTCGAGGTGGCGGAGCAGGGCATCACCTGCAACGCCCTGTGCCCGGGCTACGTGCGCACGCCGCTGGTGGACAAGCAGGTGGTGGACCAGGCCAAGGTGCACAACCTGCCCGAAGAGCGGGTGATCCGCGAGGTGATCCTGGCGGCGCAGCCCACCAAGCGTTTCATCGAGGCGGACGAAGTGGCGGCCTTCGCGGTCTTCCTGTGCTCCGAGGCGGCCAGGTCCGTCACCGGCTCGGCGCAGCTGATCGACGGGGCATGGACGGCCCGCTGAGGCGGCCAGGCAGAACAGGCATTACCGGTACGAGACCATGGAAGAATTCATCGGCGGGCTGTGGCACCGCTTCATCACCCGGGCGGCGACCCGCAGCTACCCCCAGGCGGCGGTGCGGCTGGTGGACATGGAGCGCACCGCGGGCATCCTGTTCCGCGCCCTGGGGGGCGACCCGGGCCTGCGCGTGGCGCCGGCGGCCGAGACCGAGCACGGCGCCCGGCGCGGCTGGCTGGCGCGCATCGCCCATGTGGGCGAGAAGGCCGCCCACGCCGCGCGGGACGACGAAACCCTGCGTCTGCCGGCCGAGATCGCGCTGTTCCCCGAGTGCAGCCAGAACCGTGACCTTTACCTGTGGCTGATCGCCCAGGGCGCCGCCCTGCCGGCCGACGGCCTCGCCGCCGACAACTGGATCGCCGCCAACCAGGCCGCCAGCGCGGCGACGCTGATGGCCTTTCCAGGCTTCGCGTCGCGTTACCAGAGGCTGGTCGAGGCCGTGGTCGCCGAGCGGCCGGACCCGCGCAAGCTGCCGGCCGACGAGGCCGCCGCCGAGCGGGCGATCCGCCAGGCGCTGGCCGAGCCCGGCAGCGTGGCGGCCCTGCCGGCGGCCAAGCGCCCGCCGGCGCCGGTGGCCCTGTGGCTGTATCCGGCGCCGGTGGCCATCGACCGGCGCCAGTCCGAACCCCCCGCCACCCCGGCCGAGCGCCCCGAGGGCGGCAAGACCCAGGACGCCACCGACCGCCGCCGCCAGGCCCAGCGCGAGGACATGCCCGACGGCAAGAACGGCCTCAACCTGCCCTTCCGGGCCGAGAGCCTGCTGTCGTTTGCCGAATACGTGAAGGTCAATCGCGGCCAGGACGACGACGCCAGCGACGACCCGGCCCGCGCCGCGGCCGACATGGACCGCATCTCGGTGGCCCAGGACACCCGCGACACGGCCTCTAAGCTGCGCTTCGACCTCGACCTGCCCTCCGCCGCCCACGACGACATCCCGCTGCAAAGCGGCATCCTGCTGCCCGAGTGGGACTGGAAGAAGCAGCAGCTCAAGCGCGACATGTGCAGCCTCACGCTGCTCGACCCGCGCAACGCCGCGCCCTGCGAGCTGCCCGCCCACCTGCTGCGCCCGGCGCGGCGCCTGCGCCACCAGTTCGAGGCCCTCACCCCGGCCCGCCGCTGGCTCAAGAACCAGCCGGAAGGCCCCGAGCTCGACATCGACGCCTGCGTGCGTGCCTTCGCCGACCGGCGCACCGGCCACGCGGTGGATAGCACCGGCGGCTACCTGGCCTGCGAGCGGCGCGAGCGCGACCTGTGCTGCCTGGTGCTGGCTGATCTGTCGCTGTCCACCGACACCTGGGTGAGCGACGAGCAGCGGGTGATCGACGTGATCCGCGACAGCCTGTGGCTGTTCTCCGAGGCCCTGGGCGCCACCGGCGACCCGTTCGGGCTTTACGGTTTCTCGTCACGCAAGCGCGATCACATCCGCTTTCACCGCATCAAGGATTTCGACGAGCCCGCCGACGCGCGCATCCGCGGCCGCATCGGGGCACTCAAGCCGGGCTTCTACACCCGCATCGGCGCGGGGATCCGCTACGCCACGCAGATCCTGGCCAAGCGGCCGGAATCCCTAAAGCTGCTGCTGATCCTGTCGGACGGCAAGCCCAACGACGTGGACCACTACGAAGGCCGCTACGGCATCGAGGACACCCGGATGAGCCTCAACGCGGCCCGCCAGGAGGGCGTGCGGCCCTTCTGCGTGACCATCGACAAGGAGGGCCAGGGCTACCTGCCCCACCTCTTCGGGCCGGCCGGCTACACCATCTTGCGCAAGCCCTCCGAGCTGCCGGCGCGCCTGCCGCTGCTGTACGCCCAGCTCACCAGCGCCTGAGGCGCGCGTCGCCCGCCGGAGGCTTGAGGCTAGCCCGCTTCCTCGGCACGGCGCCGGGCGAGGTACATCGGGCCGACTTCGGCGACGATCTTTTCGCAGTTCAGCCAGATGTCCGGGTGAGGCCGGAAGCTGTCGCGGAGCTGCTTCCAGAGGGGCGAGGCCTTGTGGAGCAGCTCATGGACCATGGTGTCGAGGAGGTCCAGCGCGTCGTCGTCGGAGAGCCGCGCCAGGTAGCGCGGGTTGAGGCGCAGGGTGTCGGAGTGCCACCGGTATTGCCCCAGCACCCGGCCGGCCGGCGACAGCTTGCGGGTGCACAGGTGCCGCGGAATGCCCAGGTGGGGCAGGGTCTCGCGGACGATATCAAGGGCCAGGTCGATGTCGCGCTGAGTCATCGAATGCGTTTTTGTTGGAGTGATGGGAAGCCCGCCGGCTCGCGGCGGGGCAGGGCGGCAGCCGTGGTGGAGGGCGTCACACGCCCCAGGTCACCGGCACCTTGTCCTTGAGGGAGCGCTCGAGCAGCTCGAGCAGCGGCACCGCGCGCTGGAAGAAGCTCACGCCGCCACCGGCGGGCTTGGCGTCGCCGTCGTCTTCAGTGGCTGGGGCGCTCTCGGCGAGGCGCGTCTTGTCGGCGTCGATGGCCGCGCGCACCGCGGCGATGGCGCCGGGCAGCTGCTCGACGGTGACGATGCCCTTCGCATCGGCCGGGTCTTTGCCGAGCACGCTCAGCATCTCCTTGCCATTTTTTTCGAACATGATCACGTCGCCGCTGGCGGGGGATTTGAAGATGATCAACATGCTGGGCAGCCCTTGCAATGGAATGTCACCATTGTAGGCCCGAGCGGGCCTCTCGCGGAAAACCCCAAGCTCGTTTTGAGGCGGAGAGTGCTACCGTGCATGTCCGATTTCTCCCCGGGTTTGAGCGTGGACAAAGGTAAAACCCTCTTCGGCATCGCCTTCGGCCTGGGTGCCTATGGCATCTGGGGCTTCTTTCCGCTGTTCTTTCGCCAGCTGGGCCACGTGAGCCCGGCCGACGTGCTGTGCAACCGGGCCCTGTGGGCCTGCCTGGTGGTCACCCTGATCCTCGCCGCCCGGCGCGGCTGGAGCCAGGTGGGGGCGGCGTTGAGGCGGCCCGGCACGCTGCTGCGCCTCACCGCGGCCGCGTGGCTGGTGGGGGCCAACTGGCTGGGTTTTTTGTGGGCGGTGGACCAGCAGCTGGTGATCGCCGGCAGCCTGGGTTACTTCCTGGTGCCGCTGGTGAATGTGGTGCTGGGGATGCTGGTGCTCAAGGAGCGCCTCAACGGCAAGGAGTGGGCCGCCGTCGGGCTGGCCGTGGCGGCGGTGGGCAACGAGTTCGTGGCCCTCGGCAGCCTGCCCTGGGTGTCGCTGTTTCTGGGGGGCACCTTCGGGCTCTATGGGCTGGTGCGCAAGCAGGTGCCGGTGGATGCGGTGTCGGGGCTGTGGCTCGAGACCCTGTCGATGCTGCCGCTGGTGGGGCTGTACACGCTGTGGCAGAGCAGCCAGGGGCACGCGGTGTTCACCGGCCACGACGGCGTCACCGACTTTCTGCTGGCCATGTCCGGGCTGATGACGGCGCTGCCGCTGATGCTGTTTGCGGCGGCCACCCAGCGCCTCAACCTGGCCACCATCGGGATGCTGATGTACATCAACCCGACGATGCAGCTGGTGACCGCGGTGTGGATCTTCGGCGAGGATCTGCAGCCGGCCCGGATCGTCACGTTCGCGCTTATCTGGGCG
>NZ_BJNV01000080.1 GCF_006539865.1 Zoogloea ramigera | reverse complement strand
GACCCGTCGGCCTCTGTGCTCGGCTGAAAATGCCGCTACATGGCATTCACGGCGAGGCGGCTCAGCGGCGCAGGCGCTGCACGCCGCCCACCAGCGCCACAATGGCGGCGCCGGCCAGCACACCCACCCCCGCTCCGGCGGCGGCATTGATCAGCGGGGCAGCCAGGCTGCCCAGGGTGCTGGCGTAGGCTTCGACGGCATGGCCGAGGGCTGGCCAGCCGTGCAGCAGGATCCCGCCGCCGACCATGAACATCGCGGCGGTGCCAACCACCGACAGGGTCTTCATCAGCCGCGGCGCCAGCTGCAGCAGCCCCATGCCGAGCTTGCGCAGCAGCGTCGAGGCGCTCCGCTGCAGCCGCAGGCCAAGGTCGTCGAGCTTGACGATGCCGGCCACCAGGCCATACACGCCCACGGTCATCAGCAGCGCGATGCCGACCAGCACCGTCACCCGCTGCGTCAGCGTGGCATCCGCCACCGTGCCCAGGGTGATCACCACGATCTCGGCGGACAGAATGAAGTCGGTGCGTATCGCGCCCTTGATCTTGTCCTTCTCGAAGGCGACCAGGTCGACGGCCGGATCGGCCAGGGCTTCTACCGTCCGGGCGTGGTCGCCATCGATGTCGGCGGGAGAATGCAGGTACTTGTGGGCGATCTTCTCGAAGCCTTCGAAACACAGGAAGGCACCGCCAACCATCAGCAGCGGGGTGATCAGCCACGGCGCGAGCCAGCTGATCAGCAGCGCCGCCGGCACCAGGATGGCCTTGTTCACCAGCGAGCCCTTGGCCACCGCCCACACCACCGGCAGCTCCCGGTCGGCCTGCACGCCGGTGACCTGCTGCGCGTTGAGGGCGAGATCGTCCCCCAGCACGCCGGCGGTCTTCTTTGCGGCGACCTTGGTCATGGTGGCGACGTCGTCCAGGATGCTGGCGATGTCGTCGATCAGTGCGATGAGTGTGGTTCCGGCCATGCTGCCTCGGTTTTCAAAAGGAGGCCGTATGATGCCAGAGGTGTGTGAGTCGTGCTCCGGCTTGGGCGCGCGGAAGCCCGCGGGTGCTGCTTCGGCGGCGTGAGCGCCAAGGCTCGACGGTTGCGCTCCTTGTTGCCATCTCGAGCGACGCCCCCCAGAATCCAGGCCATGCGAATTACGGACACATCGGCCGAGCTGTTCCGGCACGTCAGCGCGGACAAGGCCGGCATTTACCGCTGCATCATGGAAAGTTTCGCCGCCGCCAAGCGCCAGTTCAGGCTCCATATGCGACCCGATGAGGTGCTGGCAGAGGCTCGGTGGACCGATGGCGTACCGAAACTCGAGGAGGTCCAGGCCGCGCTCGCCCAGCTCGCCGATTGGGGCAACCTCGAGGCGCAGCCCGACACGGCACGCGTTGCCAGCATCAGCGACTTCTACCGCGCCCGCTTTCTCTACCGGCTTTCGCATGGCGGCGAAGCGGTCGAGACGGCGCTCGCCGCCTTTGCTGCGGCTCTCGGCCGGCGCGCCGAACTACAGACGGTTGCGCTCGAAGATATCGCCAGCCGGCTCAAGACCTTGCTTGCGCTGGCTGAGGCGCCTGCGCCCGATGCGGCGAAGCTGCACGAAACCCTGCGCGACCTGGTGCGCGTGTTCGAAAGCCTCGCCGACAACGCCCAGGCCTTCATGGCCGGCATGGCACGCAGCATCGAACTGCAGAAAGCCGATGCCGCCGCGGTGCTCGCCTACAAGCAGCGGCTGATCGACTACCTCGAACGCTTCATCGGCGACCTCGTCGGGCGCTCCGGTGCGATCGCGCAGCACATTGCCCTGCTGCATCCGCGCATCGAACCGCTGCTGTGGGTGGCCGCGCAACGCGAAGCACGCGACACGGCGCCTGGCGACCGACAAGCGCAGGCCGACGCGCTCGCGCAGCGCCACCAGGCCTGGCGTGAACGCTGGGGTGGCCTGCGAGGTTGGTTCGTCAGCGTCCATCATGAGCCGCCGCAGGCCGAGGTGCTGCGCTCGAAGGCGCGCGCGGCGATTCCACAGCTGCTGGCAGCGGTGGCGGCGCTCAATGAGCGGCGCAGCGGGCGCAGCGATCGCTCCGCCGACTTTCGTGTGCTCGCCGGCTGGTTCGTGACCTGCGGTAGCGATGACGACGCACACCGCCTGGGGCGCGCCGCCTTCGCCCTCAATCCGGCCCGTCACTTCTCGCTCAACCCGAGCGCCGGCAATGAGCTGCCCGCCACCACGCCGTGGGCCGAAGCACCGCCGCTGCAGATCCATCCGCGCTTGCGCGAGTATGGCGAGGCCGCCCCGCGCGGGCCCTTGCCCAAGGTGCGCGAGCGTGACGAGGAGCGCGCACTGCTCGCACGCCAGTTGCGCGAGGAGCATCTGCAGGTCGAAGCCGCGCGCGCGCGTCTGGCTACAGGCCACACGACGCGCCTGTCGGAGCTCGGCCACCTCGATCCGCACGCCTTTGCGCTGTTCCTGTCACTGCTTGGCGAGGCGCTGACAGCGCAATCATCGCCCGATGACGTGATCGAACGTCAGACTGGCGACGGGCTGCTGAGCATTCGCCTCGAGCCATTGGAAGCCCATACGTGGGCCGAAGTCGTCACCGATGCCGGCGTCTTCACTGGCCGCGACCACCGCATCACGATCACCGCCATCCAAGCCCCCTGATGACACCCGACAGCAACGCGATCGGCCAGCAGCAGGCACTCCATCAACGCGAGGAGTTCACCGCCGCCCTGCGCGCACTGCTGATGACGCCGCTCATGACGCCGACGCACGCCGAGTTTGCGGCCGTGCGCCGCCACGCCGACACATTGCGCGAATGGTTTGCCCGCGAGACGGGCTGGCCCCTGCATATCGAGCGTGATACGGCGCGCCTGTACAAGCGCCCAGCCGATGCAAGCGACGCCACCCGCGGGCTGCCCGGCTACGAGCGCCGCCGCTATGCCTTGCTATGTCTGGCCTGCGCAGTGCTGGAACGCGCCGACCCGCAGATCACGCTGCGTGTGCTTGGTGACCGGCTGCTCACCCTCGCGGCAGACCCGGCGCTGGCGGCCCTCGGCTTCAGCTTCACGCTGCAGGCGCAGCACGAGCGCAGAGAGCTGGTCGCGGTGTGCCGCACGCTGCTCGAGCTCGGTGTCCTGCACCGCGTGGCGGGCGATGAGGAGGGGTTCGTACAAGGCGGTAACGAAGGCTCGGACAACCTCCATGACGCACTCTACGATGTGCAGCGGCGGGTTCTCGCCGGGGTGCTCGCCGCATCGCGCGGCCCGTCCACCTGGCCAGCTGACGAAGCCCCGGCCACGCTCGAGGCGCGGCTTGGCGCGCTGGTGGCTGAGCCGGTGCCCGACAGCGACGAAGGCCGGCGCACGGCACTACGTCACCATCTGACGCGCCGCCTGCTCGACGACCCGGTGATCTACCTCGACGGCCTGGATGCCGACCTGCGTGCCTACTTCATGAACCAGCGCGGCACGATGGCTACCCGCCTATGCGACGCCACCGGGCTGGTTGCCGAGCAGCGCGCCGAGGGCCTGGCACTGGCCGACGAGGACGGCGAACTGACCGACGTGGCGATGCCCGCCGAAGGCACCGAGGCGCATGTCACCCTGCTCGTGGCCGGGTTCCTGAGCGCACGCCAGAGCAGCGGCACAAGCACCGACGAGGTCGCCGCATTCATCGCCGGCGCACGCCAGCGCTTCGGAAAATTCTGGCGCAAGTCCGCCCGTGAGGCGGGTTCGGAGCATGAACTGGCAGCCATCGCGCTCGAACGCTTGCGGCGCCTTCAACTGCTCCATCTCGACGGCGCCAGAGTGCGGCCCTTGCCGGCGCTGGCGCGTTTCGCCGTTGGTGAAGCCGAGCTCAGGCCGACGGCACCCGCCCCCACTGCCAGCCTTTTCGATTGAGATGACCACCCCCATACCTGCCGTTTCATGTTCGCACTGCCCCCGCGGGGGTGGAGGCGGGCTTGAGGCGGCCGGGTGCCGGACTCATGAGACCCATGGATACCCTGCTCGACAGCCCGTCTGATTTTTCGACCACCGACGCCCGCCCTGCCCTGCCGCAGCCGACGCCGGGCCGCTGGCAGCCCTTGCGCCTCGGCCTCGTCGAGCTGTTTCACTACGACAGCGAGGAGTTCTGGTTTCGTGATGGCCACCTGCTGCTGCGTGGCAACAACGGCACTGGCAAGTCCAAGGTGCTGTCGCTGACCCTTCCCTTCCTGTTCGATGCCCAGCTCAAGCCCTCGCGCATCGAACCCGATGGCGACGCCGGCAAGAAAATGGCCTGGAACCTGCTGCTCGGCAAGCTCGACCGGCGCATCGGTTATGCCTGGATCGAATTCGGCCGCATTACCGACGATGGCCAGCCCGACTATCTCACCCTCGGCTGCGGGCTCTCGGCGGCGGCGGCGCGGGCGCAGGTCGATGCCTGGTTCTTCGTCCTTGAAAAGCGACGCATCGGCCAAGACCTGTGGCTCACCAGCCCGGCGCGCACCGTGCTCAGCCGAGAGCGGCTGAAAGAGGCATTGCACGAATACGGTCAGGTGTTCGACACCGCCGCCGCCTATCGCCGTGCGGTCGACGAGCGCCTGTTCCAGCTCGGCGCCGTCCGTTATGCGGCCCTGATGGACACGTTGGTCCAATTGCGCCAGCCGCAACTCTCCCGGAAACCCGACGAAGGCAAGCTCTCGGACGCCCTCACCGAGGCGCTGCCGCCGCTGTCGGCCGAACTGCTGACCGACGTCGCCGACGCGCTAAACCAACTTGAGGAATACCGCCGCGAGCTGCAGGACTACGAAGCGCTGGCGAAGGCCGTCGGTCAGTTCAACCACCGTTACCAGCGTTACGCGGCGATCAACGCGCGGCGACAGGCCCGCGGCCTGCGCAGCGCACAGAGCGGCTACGACACCGCCAGCCGTAACCTCAACGAGGCCCGCACTTCAGCGCAGGCCGCGCAATACGCCGAGGCACAGGCAAAGAGCCACCTCGAGGCCGCCGAGGCCGCGTTGCTCGCCGACCGCACGCGGCTCGAGCAGCTACAGTCCGACCCGGCAATGACAGACGCGAATCGCCTGAACCAGGCGGAGCGCGACGCCGACGCGCGGGCCGCCGACCTCGACGGGGCGCTGCGCATGGATGCCGAAGTTGCCACCCGCCTCAAGCGCGAACAGCGAACGCTCGACGAACGCGACAGGTACCGTACGCAGGCCGAAGAACGCCTCGCCTCGGTGCGCGCAGATATCACCACCGCGGCGCTCGCCAGCGGTATCGGCGAGCGCTGGCAAGCCAATCCGCTGGCGGCACAGCCGACGGCCGAACTGGCGGCCCTTGGTGACCTTGCCCTCGACACCGCCCGCCATGACCTGCGCCAGGCGTTACAGGTACGACGTGAGCAGCTCGCCCAGGTGCGGCGCTGTATCCGCGAGCTGGAGCAGGCCGAGGCGACAAACGCAGGCCGGCAACAAACCCGTGACGAACGACTGGACGCAGCCGAAGCCGCCGCCGCTCGCCGCAGCGCGGCCGATGCCACGGTCGAAGCCGAAGGCCGGCGCGTCGTCGAGGCCTGGCAGCATCACTTCTCGAACCTGCAGGTGCTGCATGTGGACGAAGCGCCCTTGCCCGCCCTGGCCTCCTGGGTCGCCAACCTGCAAGGTGACAACCCGGCCCGTGTGGCCTTGTCCTCCGCCCAGCAGGGCGCCGCCGACAAGCTGGCGCAACAGCGCGCCGGACAGCTCGCGGCGCAGAAAGCCCTGCACGACGAGCAGGCAGATCTGCGCGCCGAGCACGACCGGCTCGCGCAGGGCGAAGACGCCGCTCCTTTGCCGCCCTACACCCGCAGCGCCGAGGCGAGAAGACAGCGTGCCGGCGCGCCTCTGTGGCAGCTCGTTGATTTTCGCGAGCACGTCCACGCCGACCAGCGTGCTGGCCTTGAAGCCGCGCTCGAGGCGGCTGGACTCCTCGACGCCTGGGTCACCCCTGACGGCCGGCTGCAGGCGGCCGACGCCGCCTCGCCCTTGCACGACTCCCAGTGGACAGAACGGCCGCGCCAGCCTGCTTCGCTCGCAGCCTGGCTCACCCCCTCCGCCGACGCTACACCCCCCGGCGTCGATGCCGCGCTGCTGACGCGCCTGCTCGAAGGCATCGCCTGCTCCGCCCACGACGATGGCCAGGCCGAAGGCTGGATTGCCGTCGACGGCCGTTTTCGCCTCGGAGCGCTGGCTGGCGCGTGGGCCAAGCCGCAGGCCAGCTACATCGGCTACGCGGCCCGTGCTGCGGCGCGGGCGCGCCGGCTCGCCGAGATCGATCGCCGGCTGCACGAAATCTCCGTTGAGTCACGCCGGATCGACGAGTTGCTGGTGGCCCTCGCGCAGCAGCAGGCGCTGGCGGTACTCGAATGGCAGGATGCGCCATCCGACGAAAACCTGCGCGCCGCCCACGCCGACGCCGCGGCGAGCGAGCGCGAGTTCCAGGCGGCGCGCAGCCGGCTCGACGAAGCAGAACGACTGCTGCGCGCCGCTAATGAGGCCCTGCAGCGCTGCCACGACGCCCTCGCCACCGACGCGGCCGACCTGCGCCTGCCCACCGATGCCGCGGCTTTGGAAGCCGTCGGCGATGCACTGCAGCACTTCGGCGAGACCATTCACGGGCTTTTCCAGGCGGTGCAGGTACTGTGCCTCGCGGTGACCGAGCTCGCCCTGCAGCACGAGCGGACACGCGAAGCCGAGACCGACGCGCGAGCGAGTGCCGAACAACTCGCAGAGCGCCGCCTGCAAGCCGAGGAAGCCCGGGTGCGCCTCGTCACCTTGCGCGAATCCATCGGTGCCCAGGTCGACCAACTGCAGCAGCGGCTGTGCGAGGCGCGCACAGCCGTCAGCAATGGCGAAGGCCGCGCCAAGTCCATGAACGATGCCCTGCATATGGCCGGCCAGGCTCGCGCCCGCGGCGAGCAGAAGGTGGCCGACGCCAGCGCCACCTTGCAGGAGCGCGCCGATGCCCGCCAGCGCGCCATCGCTCAGCTGCAGGGCTTTGCCGCCACCGGCTTGCTCTCTGCCGCCCTGCCCGAGGCCGAACTGCCTGACCTGCGCGCACCATGGACCATCGATCCGGCGCTCACCCTTGCCCGCCGTACCGAGCAGGCGCTGGAGCGGGTGGCGGACGACGACGAGACTTGGGCACGTGTGCAGAGCCAGATTTCCCACGACTATGGCGAACTCGGGCGTGCCCTCACCGCGCTCGGCCAGCGGGCCCAGGCCGACACCAGCGACTACGGACTGGTCGTCAGCGTCGTCTACCAGAACCGTCCGGAGCGCCCCGACCAACTGACTGCCCGGCTGGATGCCGAGATCGCCCAGCGCCGCGAGCTCTTGACGGCGCGCGAGCGCACGCTGCTCGAAAACCACCTCCAGGCCGAGATCGCTGCCGAGGTGCAGCGGCTCCTGCAGGCCGCCGAGCGGCAGGTCGACGCGATCAACAAAGAGCTCGGCAAGCGCCCGACGTCCACCGGGGTCAAGTTCCGCCTCTTGTGGCAGCCGCTGCCCGAGGGCGGTGACGGCGCGCCGGTGGGTTTGGAGGCCGCGCGCAAGCGTCTGCTCAATACCAGCACCGACCTGTGGTCGCTTGAAGACCGGCGGGTGGTCGGCGAGATGCTGCACCAGCGCATCGCCGCCGAACGCCTGAAGGCCGACGCGGCCGGCGGCAGCCTGCTTGAGCAGCTCGCCCAGGCGCTCGACTACCGGCGTTGGCATCGCTTTCGCGTTCAGCGCTGGCAGGACGGGCAGTGGCGTCCGCTCTCCGGCCCGGCCTCGAGCGGCGAACGCGCGCTCGGCCTGACGGTACCGCTGTTCGCCGCCGTCTCGAGCTTCTACAGCCAGGCCAGCTACGCCTTTGCGCCCCGCCTGGTGCTGCTCGACGAAGCCTTCGCCGGCATCGACGATGCCGCCCGCGCGCACTGCATGGGCCTGATCCGCGAGTTCGACCTCGATTTCGTGATCACCAGCGAGCGTGAATGGGCCTGTTATGCCGAACTGCCCGGCGTAGCGATCTGCCAGCTACAGCGGCGCGAGGGCATCGACGCGGTACATGTGTCGCGCTGGACCTGGGACGGGCGGGGGCGACAGCGTGAAGACGATCCCGATCGGCGTTTTCCTCCGCAATGACAGTCGATGCCCGCCTTCAACGGCTGCTTGGCGGCGAGGCCCTGGCCGGGCTGCGCAAGCGGTTGCGGCAGCGCTATCAGCGTGGCGCGCCGACCGGCGTAATGCGGCTCGGCGAGCTGAGCGAGGCCGAACACGCAGCGCTCGCCGCACTCGCCGGCCGCCCTGCGCGTCATGTGCGATCGATGCAGATCGAGGTGGCAGAGATTGATGCCAGGCTTGCACGGGCGGAGCTTGCCGTCTCCCTGCGGGATGCGCTCGAGCAGATCGATGGGCCTATCGTCGATCTGACGGCCGAACGCCTGCAGGCGCGCTCGGCGTGGCAACAGCTTATCGAAGACTGTGAGCACTCCGGTCTGCGCTCGGCCCTGCAGACGCCTGGCGGGCTCGGGCTGCTGAAGCGGTTGTGTGGCAGCCGGCCCGAGGCTGGCGCCCAGCTCGTCCGCGACGCCGATCGGGTGCTGCGACGGCTGCCCGCCCTGGGCATCCCGCGCGCGCAACTGGCCGTTGCCGCACTCGGCGATGCCCACGCGCTCGACGCCGGCAGCCCGGCGGCCACCCTGGTGCTCACGGCCCTGCGCCAGCTCGCGGCAGCCGAGCCCGATATTGAAAGTACGCGTGAACAGTGGGCCGCGGCCGGTGTGCTGGTCAATGAACTCGCACGGCCGGCGCTGGCGCTCAATCTCCCGGGGCCGACGGGCGCCGAAGCGGGCGAACCCACCTATCTGTCACTGCGCCGCCTGCTGCGTTCGCCACCGGCCTGGGGCGTGATCGGCTGCCCGGTTTTTGTGTGCGAGAACCCGAACCTGCTGGCGATCGCCGCCGATCAGCTGGGGCCTCGCTGCGCGCCGCTAGTGTGTACCGACGGCATGCCAGCCGCGGCCCAGCGCGTCCTGCTCGGGCAATTGCGGGCCGCAGGTGCGGTGCTGCACTACCACGGCGACTTTGACTGGCCGGGCCTGCGCATCGGCAACCTGATGCTTCGTGAGCACGACGCCCGGCCGTGGCGCTTTTCGACCGCCGACTATTACGCTGCTGTTCGAGGTGCCCCGCGCCCCGGGCGGCTCCTCGATGATGCCGCCGTCAGCGCGCTGTGGGAC
Source organism: Zoogloea ramigera (assembly GCF_006539865.1). Classification (GTDB taxonomy): domain Bacteria; phylum Pseudomonadota; class Gammaproteobacteria; order Burkholderiales; family Rhodocyclaceae; genus Zoogloea; species Zoogloea ramigera. Next base: position 8,250 of record NZ_BJNV01000080.1, on the reverse strand, counting down.
AACGCGCTCGCCGGCGCCATGCTGGCTGAACGGCTGGCGATCGACGAGGAAGGGCTCGCCGAGGTGCTACTCGGCGACCTGAACCAATCAGGCTGATACACCTCGGCTGTACTGTGCCCCGCAAGACACTCGCCAGTACGTCAATGCAGCGACCCCTTGCCGTCTTGGGAGGGTGGCAAGCGGGGCTTCAGCACGCCGCAGGTCGGATCCGGTTCGACCTGCGGATGTGTCTGATGTCAGATCATTCCCACTCGATCGTTGCCGGCGGCTTGCCGCTGATGTCGTACACCACCCGGTTGATGCCACGCACTTCGTTGATGATGCGGTTGCTCACCTTGCCCAGCAGGCTGTGGGGCAGCTCGGCCCAGTGGGCGGTCATGAAGTCTTGCGTCTGCACGGCGCGCAGAGCCACCACGTATTCGTAGGTGCGGCCGTCGCCCATCACGCCGACGCTCTTGACCGGCAGGAACACCGCGAATGCCTGGCTGGTCTTGTCGTACCAGTCGGCGGCGCGCAGTTCGTCGATGAAGATCGCGTCGGCACGGCGCAGCAGGTCGGCGTAGTCTTTTTTGACCTCGCCGAGGATGCGCACGCCGAGGCCCGGGCCCGGGAAGGGGTGGCGATAGACCATCTCGTGGGGCAGGCCCAGCGCGATGCCCAGCTCGCGGACTTCGTCCTTGAACAGCTCGCGCAGCGGCTCGAGCAGCTTGAGGTTGAGGGTTTCGGGCAGGCCGCCGACGTTGTGGTGGCTCTTGATGGCGTGGGCCTTGCCGGTCTTGGCGCCGGCCGACTCGATCACGTCCGGGTAGATGGTGCCCTGGGCCAGCCACTTGGCGCTGGGCAGCTTGGCGGCTTCGGCCTGGAAGACCTCGACGAACTCGCGGCCGATGATCTTGCGCTTGGCCTCGGGATCGGAGACACCCTTTAGGTGGCCCATGAACTGCTCGGTGGCGTCCACGTGGATGACCTTGACGCCCAGGTTGCGGGCGAACATCTGCATCACCATCTCGCCCTCGTTGAGGCGCAAGAGGCCGTTGTCGACGAACACGCAGGTAAGCTGATCGCCGATCGCCCGGTGCAGCAGCGCCGCCACCACCGACGAATCGACGCCGCCGGAAAGGCCGAGGATCACCTCGTCGCTGCCCACCTGGGCGCGCACCTTGGCGATGGCCTCGTTCACGTAGTCGGGCATGTTCCAGTCGTGGTGGCAGCCACAGATGTCGTGCACGAAGCGGGCGATCATCTCGCGGCCCTTGATCGTGTGGGTGACCTCGGGGTGGAACTGCACCGCGTAGAACTTGCGCGTCTCGTCGGCCATGGCGGCGATGGGCGTGGACTCGTTGGAGGCGATGACCTTGAACCCGGCCGGCAGCTCGGTGACCTTGTCACCGTGGCTCATCCACACATCCAGCAAGCCGTGGCCTTCGTCGTTGGTCCGGTCCTGGATGCCGCGGAAGAGTTCGGAATGGCCGCGGGCGCGGATCTCGGCATAGCCGAACTCGCGCTTGCCGGAGCTCTCGACCTTGCCGCCGAGCTGGGCGGCCATGGTCTGCATGCCGTAGCAGATGCCCAGCACCGGCACCCCGATCTCGAAGACGGCCATCGGCGCCTTCCACTCCTCGCCCGCGTAGACCGAGTTCGGCCCGCCGGACAGGATGATGCCTTCGGGCGCGAAGCTGCGGACGAAGTCGTCGGACACGTCGAAGGGGTGGATTTCGCAGTACACCTGCTGCTCGCGCACGCGGCGGGCGATGAGCTGGGTGACCTGGGAGCCGAAATCGAGGATCAGGATTTTCTTGTGCACAGTGGATTCCACAGGGTGAAAACGTTAATTGCGAATTATAGCCCGTGAGTCGGGGCGGCGGCATGCCCGGGCGGCAGGGCGGCCTCCCCTGCCCCGCCCTCGCCATTCAGGAAGCTGCGCATCCGCCGCCAGTGGGAGCCTTCCCAGAAGACCCGCCTGCAGCCGGTGCAGCGCCTGAAATGCTGCTGACGCTCCCGCACCGAGGGCGGCAGCTGCGCGATCACCTCGGCCTTGTCCACCGCCGCCAGCGGCGCATTGCATTCCATGCAGCGGGTGAAGGGGCGAAAGCCCGGCTGCAGCCCCAGCCGCGCCACCAGCTCACCAAACTGGGCGTCGGGCGCGGTGGCGTGGATGTAGCAGGCGTGGCTGATCGCCTTGTGCTGCAAGAGCCCCCGATCGCGGGTGAGCACGATGCGCTCCTCGGCGGCGGCCAGGGCGGCGATCTCCCGGTCGGCGAAGTCGTTGCGAAACAGCGTGTCGAAGCCCGCCATCCGCAGGCGCCGGGCCAGCGCGCCCAGGTGAGCGTCGGCGACGAAGCGCATCGCCTCCGGCGCCGGCCAGCGGCGCAGGCCGTGGGCGGCGTGCAGGTCGGCGGTCGACCAGGAACGCACCTCGATGCGGTCGCCGTCCGCGGCCCGATCGGCAGGGCCGGCCGGCTGCCCGTTCACAAAAATCGCCCCCACCTCGGTGTGCGGCACGCCGCAGGCTTCGATCATATGCTTGAGGCTCGCCCCGGGCGCCGGCGCCAGGCGCCACGCCCCGCCACGCCGGGCGGGCGGCAGGAAGGGGTGCAGGGCTGCGGCGAAGACGAGGGTGATCATCGCGGTGCCCACGCTCAGGCGCCCCGCAGGATGCTGAATTCCCGGAACAGGCGGCCCGGCAGCGGCACCTCCAGCCGCCAGTGGATGCTCATCGGCTTGTTGCCCTCGGCCTGCTCCAGCACGACCGGGCCGCAGGCGCGATAGGGCTGGCCCTTGGCGGTGCGCACGAAGAGCTGGAAGCCCCAGCCGTTGCCGGGGCTGTCGAGGTAGCGCCGGCCGGCCGGGGTCTGCGGGCCGGCGGCGTTCTGGGACTGCCAGTGGAAGCGCTCGGCGCTGATGGCGTAGTCGTGATAGGCGATCTTTGCGTGATACCCCTCGCGCTTGTCGAGGGTCACGAAGAGCAGTTCCTGCTTGCGATCGTGCAGGGCCAGCACGCCGGCCTGGAAGGGCGTGCGCCGCTCGGCGCTGAGCCAGCCGACGGCGGTGAGGATCTCGCGTACTCCATAGGCGGCGTGGAGGCACAGCGGGCAATCCTCCAGGCCCGGAATGGCGCGCTGCCGCAGGCTGCTCTTTGACTGCAGGACTTCGCCAAGCTCGGCCAGTTCGGCGAGGTGTTCGGGCTGTGCCCGCAGGCGCTCAAGAAAGCTTTCACCGCCCCCCTTCTGGTGCGTCTGGCCATCGACCTGATAGGCCAGCATCTGCAGCAGGCGCTGCTCGGACGCGGTTTGCGGCGCGTAGCTGGCCGTGGGCTCGGCGACCTTGAGCAGCAGGTCCGTGCGCGCCGGGTCGTCGACGTGCAGCAGATCGCCGAAGCGGCGGCCGAAGTAGTCTTCCTCGGGGCCCGTTGGCGTGGCGAGCAGGCCGGCGTCGCGCTTCAGGTTGGCCCAGCCCGAGCGGCCCGCGCTGCGGTAGAGGTCGTCGAGCTCGATGGCCTGCTCGCGCAGGAAGGCGGCCAGCCGGACGGTGCTGCGCCCGCGCAGCGCGGCGTAGGCCTGCAGCTCGGTGCGCAGGCGCCGCCAGTTGTGCTGTACCAGCCTTCGAAGGCTGCCCAGCACCTGCTCGCGGGCCTGGCGTTGCAGGTGGATGTGGCAGCCCGGCGGCAGGCTGCCGAAGCCCATGTCCACCGCCTCGACGAGCTGCCCGCGCGGGAGCCCGGTGAGCGTCGACAGCAGGCGGTCGAAGCGGAAGTCCTGCCGGTGGCGGCCGACGAAATCGAGGATCAGGCAGCCCTCCTTGCCCGGCGCCAGGCGCAGGCCGCGGCCGATCTGCTGCTGGAACAGCACCGGGCTCTGGGTGGGGCGGAGCAGCAGCAGGGTGTCGACCATGGGCAAATCGACGCCCTCGTTGTAGAGGTCGCAGGTCACCAGCGCGGCCACCTCGCCGCGGGCCAGCCGTTCCGGCGCTTGCCGCCGCTCGTCGCTGGGCGTGTCGCCCACCACGCACGCGGCCTTGATGCCGGCCCGGTCGAGCTGCGCGGCCATGAAGCGGGCGTGGGCCACCGACACGCAGAACACCAGCGCCCTGCCCCGCGCCGGATCGCCGGCCAGGCGCCGCCATTCGTTCAGCACCAGGCGGGCGCGGATATCGTTACCGGTGACCAGCTTGTCGATGGCGGCCACCTCTCCCGCCTGCGCCCACGGCACGCTCGAAAAGTCGGTGTCGTCGTCGCAGGCGTAGTACTCGAAGGGGCACAGCAGCTGCTGCTCGAGGGCGTGCCACAGGCGCAGCTCGACGGCGGGCGCGCCGTCGGGCCGGTTGTTGAAGTAGCCGAGGATGGGCTTGCCGTCGCTGCGCTCGGGGGTGGCCGTGAGGCCCAGCAGCACCCGCGGGCTGACCTGCGTGACGAACGCATCGAAGCGGTCGGCGGCCAGGCGGTGGCACTCGTCCACCACCACCGCATACCAATGGCCGGCGCCCTGCCGGGCAAGCAGGTTGCGGCTCGCCACGCTGTCGATGGTGGCGAAGAGGTGGTCGAAGCGCTGCGGCTCGGCGCCGCCCGTCAATAGCTCACCGAAGGCGTGGTCGCGCAGCACTTCGCGATAGGTGCGCAGCGCCTGCCTCAGGATCTCCTCCCGGTGGGCAACGAACAGCAGGCGCGGCTGCCCGCCCTGCTGGATGCAAAGGCGCCGGTAGTCGAAGGCCGCCACCACGGTCTTGCCCGTGCCGGTGGCGGCCACCACCAGGTTGCGCCAGCGGCCGTGGTCGCGTTCAAGCTGCAGCTGGTCGAGCATCTCCTGCTGGTAGGCCTTGGGGGCGAGCTCGAAAAACGTCGGGCGGGCCAGGAGGTCGTCGCCCGACTCGCGCCGCAGCGCCTCGCGGAGGGCGCTGCGATGGGCCGGGTCGGCCGGGTCGTAGCGCTGAAACTCGCTGTCTTCCCACAGGGTTTCGAAGTGGGCGCGGGCCCGCTCGAAGAGCTCGGGCTGGCCGCGCTCGGTGAACTTGGTCGTCCACTCCAGCCCGCCCATCAGCGCGGCGCCCGACAGGTTGGCGCTGCCCACGTAGGCGCTGCCGAAGCCGGTGCGGCGCCGGAACAGCCAGGCCTTGGCGTGCAGCCGGGTGCGCCGGCCATCCAGGGAGACGCGGATCTCGCAGCCCGGCAGCCCGGCGAGCGCGTCGAGCGCCCGGGCTTCGGTGGCGCCGGTGTAGGTGGTCGTGAGGATGCGGATGCGGGTTCGAGGCTCTCCGTCGGCACCGACGGCCGTGATGGCCTGCAGGACGTCGAGCAGCTTGCGCACACCGGAATGGGTGATGAAGCTGACCAGGATGTCCACCCCGTCGCAGGCCGCCAGCTCACGGCGCAGCTCGGTGAGCAGCGCGGGCGAGCCCTTGCCGGCGGTGAACAGCCACGGCGCGGCCAGCCCCGTCTCGGGTGGCACCGGCGGGGCGGACTGGCGGTGGATGGCCTGCAGGACACGGGCGGGCGCGGCAACGATGTCGGCGCTCTCCACAGCGCGCCCCAGCCGCTCGCGGAGGCTGACGAGGATGAAATTGACCAGCTCCAGCTGCTGGCGCAGCTTGTCGCCCCCCTCGCCTTCCAGGTCGTCCAGGATCTTCGCCAGCTGGGCCACCAGCACCTCGGCGAGGCGCGCCGGGGCGTCGTCGGCGTTGAGGGCCTGGAGGCTGCGGGCGTTCTCGTCGGTGCCGCGGGCGATGAGCTCGTCGAGGCTGCGGGTGAGGAGCTGGTCGTAAAGGCCGTCGGGCAATGCCATGCCGTGTCTCCGGGGGCGCTGCGCTTGGCAGGGGTGGGATGACGGCCGATTGTATAGGAGCGCCGCTGCTGCCGAGATGCCGGGATGCCCGGGGGGCGGGCTCGGCGCGGCATCCGGCGGCTCCGCGGACTCAGCCGGGCCTGGGCGCGCTGCACCGGCCGGGTGGCGGGGGCGTCGCGCCGGTCTTCGGGCGTGTACCCGCCTGTCCCGCTGCGTGCCCCGGCGGCCCTGGAGGGGGTCCATGCCTATCCCGGAGGGTGTCCAGGCCTGTCTGCGAAGGGGGCCGGAGCACCTCGGAGGCCAAGCCGAGCACCCCGGAAGCCCTCGCGTGGGCTTGTCGCTGCGACGCCAGCCTGTCGGGGGGAGTGGGCAGGCCTATCGGCGAGCTGCTCGCGAGGGTGTCGGCGACAGGGGCCGGGTATGCCGCGGATAGGTGGGGTCTATGGGTGGGGTTGGCGAGGCGCGAAATTTTCGGGCTCGCGAGTGCCTCAGTCGTGCTCGCGAGCCCCCCGCGGCATGGGCGGCCGGGCCGGGGGGCCGGTCGGCTGGGCTTCTGCACAGGGCGGCCGGGCTTGTGGGGAGGTCGGGCGGGTCGCCGGGGCTGTCGCGAGCACTTCAGGGCGTGTCGCGCGCATCGCCCTGGCCGTCGGGGCGGGCAGCTCGGGTGGTTCGGGTGGCCCGGCCGGGGGCGGCCCGAGGTCGTCGCCACGGGCGACGCACCCCCGCGGCCCATGCGACAATTGCGCCCGCACCCCGCCGCCCGGGGTGCTTTCCGTTCAGAGCCAGAATTCCGCAGGGCCCGCCACTTGAAACCGCAAAAGCAGCCGAAACAAGACCTTACGGGTGACGCGATCGCGCAGCACACGCCGATGATGATGCAGTGGTGCATGTATCACTGTTAGTATTAACCACTTTTGTTCGCTGCTCTTAGTGAGGTGCTTGGGTGTTGGAGATTGTCGAGATTACCGGCCTCTCGGAGCAGGGGAAGTCGAAGCCTTATTTGTGCCGGGGTGAGGATGAGCGGCTTTACTATGTCAAAGGACAAAATGCAACCAGCAGTTCGCGTTGCCGTGAATGGATTGTCGGGCACTTAGCCCGAGCGTTTGGCCTACCTGTACCTCCGTTTTGCTTGGTGAATGTTTCTCCGGAGCTTTTGGCTGAAACCCCCGACGAGTGGCAAAACATAGGTGCTGGCGTCGCATTTGCTTCCGCGAAACAAGATGGATACCAATGGTTTGAGCTTGGTTTCGTGGATTCTGTGGAGCGGCAGTTGCGGCGCGATTTGGTGATGTTCGATTGGTGGGTTCGTAACCAGGACCGAGAAGAAAACAACACGAACCTTCTCTGGGAAAGCGTCTCGAAGTCACTGCTCGTTATTGATTTTGATACATCCTTCGATGAGTCCTTCTTTCCAACGTTTTTTCTTAACTACCATGTTTTTTCACGTGACTGGGAGGATGTGTCTGGTGATTGCTTGCTGCGGGCAGACTACCAGCAGAGGTTTTCGACAGCGTTGGCGGTGCTGAACGAAGCCTGCGATAATCTGCCCTTAGGGTGGATGAACGGCAGCACAAGTTCTGACGGTGAGCTCAGTTTGGACGTAGTCCGAACAGTTCTTGGAAGGTGCGAAACGCATGATCAACTATGGAGAGTGGAATGAAAAAAGTCGCGTGCCGCTATTCCATCGTCCGCTTCTTGCCTTACCAGGAGACCGGTGAGTTCGCCAACGTTGGCATCGTGCTCGTTTGCCCGGAGACAGGGTATTTTGACTTTAAGTTGCAGTCTCGCCGGTACGGACGAATCACTGACTTCTTCGCTGAGCTTGATTCGAAGGTGTACCTAGAGTCAATCAAGCTGTTTCGCTCTGAGTTAATTCGGATTAAAGACTACGTCCGTGACCAGCAGTTTGATGCAGAAGGTATGCGCAAGGTCTTTCAGGCGCTGGCACATCCTCGGGAAGCTATCGTGAAGCTGACAGAAGTGCGGCCGCGCCTTTCGGAAGACCCGGAACAGACACTAGACCAGTTGTTCCGTTACTACGTCGAGCGCGAGTTCTCTACTCATGAGTTTCGGGATACGGTCGTTGTGCGCAGAGTGAAGGCTCTGGTTGATAGCTTGAAACTGGAGCGACCATTTAAGGCCGTTACGCTAGGTGATGACTTTGTATCTGCCCACTTCCCCTTGGTTCAATACGCCACCGAAGACAAGATCAGTAAGGTGATAAAGCCGTTTGCGCTTAACCATGATGAGCCGTCGAGGATAATCGTACATGGTGCAACTTGGTTGGATCGGATCAAGCGCCTGCGTAAGAAGGAGATGCTGCCTCAAAATGTACTGTTCGCGGTCGATGGCCCTGCCCCTAGCGCCGAAAAGTGTATGGTCGCTTTTAAGGATATTTGTAGTGAATTGAGCGAAGTCGTTTCGGTTGTCCCCTCCAGCGATACAGAGCGGATTATGGAGTTCGCGGTGGCAGCTT
>NZ_BJNV01000079.1 GCF_006539865.1 Zoogloea ramigera | reverse complement strand
CTGTTCGGCCTGACGCCCGGCGGAGGCGCGCCGCCCCATCTGGGCCAGCCCGAGGATGGTGTTGAGCGGGGTGCGGATCTCGTGGCTCATGCTGGCCAGGAACTCGCTGCGGGCGGTGGCCCGGCGCTCGGCCGCGAGGCGGGCGTCGGCGTCGAGCTGTTCGATCCGGCGCCGTTCGCGCAGCTCCAGCATCACGATGTAGAGCAGCAGGAAGGGCACCGCGCCGGCGGTGGCCAGGAAGATCGGCGGGATCGCGTTGGCGGCTACCTCGCGTTCGGTGACCAGCGCCGCGAGGGCAAGCGGCGAGCCTTGGATGCTCTGCTTGATGGCGGCGATCGGCCGGTCGTCGGCAAGGGCTTGCAGCGCCGGGGTGAGCCGGGTTTCGCGGGGGCGCAGCCCGGCGAGCAGGGCGATCACGTCGGCCTGCTGGAAGAGCGCCGGTGGCGTGGCCGACACGGGCTGGCCGGTGTCGGCCAGCACCAGGGTCTCGGGGCGCAGCGCGTTGCCGCCGCTGGCTGGCCGTTCGATGGTGGCGAGCGGGGTGTAGGCGATCAGGTGGCCGCGCAGTGCGCCCTTGATGCTCACGGGCTGGCTGAAGCGCAGGAGCTTGCGCTCATTGAGCAGCGTGACCTCGCGGACCGCGCCGAGCCGCGGGGCCAGGGCCGCCAGATCCTCGTCGGGGGCTTCGGGGTCGGCGAGGGCGCGGGCGACGACTCCGCCCTGCCTGTCGATCAGGAGGATCTGCCTGTAGACGCGGGTGGTGTCGAGGTATTCCCGCTGCATCAACTGTTCGAGGCTGTCCTCGATGGCCTGGAGGTGGAGGCCGAGGCCGTATTCGACGCTCATGCCCAGGTCACGTCCCGCGAAGTAGTTGGCGATGACGTCGGAGGCGGCCAGGTTGGCGAGGGAGTTGTGGCGCTCGGACAGATAGGCCGACAGGGTATCGGCCCGCCTGGCCAGCTCGAGACCGGCCCCATCGATGAGGTTTTGTTCGAGGCGCCGCTGCACGTTCAGGTTGTGGACGAACAGCGTGACCGCGTAGATGACAAAGAGCAGCAGGGCCGCGAGGCTCTTGCGGTGGCGTTTCAGGCCGAGCGGCTTGGCGGGCATCGTGGCTGCGGGGCTCAGCGCGCAGGGGACGGCAGGCGGCGCCTGGAGCTGGCTGCCGTGTGGTGCCGCGGCGTGGCGCGAGCGCAGGGTTTTCGCCCGCGTTCCGCCCGATGTCGGTTGAGGCCCATGGTCGATCTCCAGTTTTAAGCAGCCTTGATATCGGCGGACATGCCTTTATCAACGATAGGCGCTGCAACGGACTGCCGCGTGGAATCTTTAGCGGCGATTACACGGGGGCAGATGCGCCGCGAACATGCGCCGGTAGCGCTTGGCCAGTTCGCCCGCCATGCTGCGCAGGCTGGCCGGGTCGGCGGCGAGGGCCTGGTGGAGTTGCTCCGCGACGGCATCGACGGGGGCGCTGGTCGGCAGCTCCGGGGCTTCCCAGGTGTCGGTGTAGGCCTGGACCTTGCCCGGCTCGCCGGCCTGCGGCGGGCGCACGTTGAGCCGCGGCCGGGCGAAGGCGGTGGCGACGATGCGCCCGTGCAGGCTGCTGCCGCAGTAGCCGCGGCTGCCGGCGATCAGGGCGCAGATGTCCCACAGCTGCAGCGACTGGAAGACCTGCACCCGGGCGCCGGGCAGGCGGCGGGCCAGGCGCTGCAGGCAGTCCGGGTCGTCGTGCCAGGGCGCGCTGCCGGCCCGGAACAGCACGATGCCGCAAGCGCAGGCCAGGGCGGCCTGGGTGAGCTGGGCGGCGAGGGTGTCGAGGGTTGCGTCGTCGCCAAAGTCGGCGCTGAGCTGTACGGCGAGGTAGCCGCCGGGAAAGCGCTGGCCGACAGCGGCGACCTCGCCCCGGGCGGCGTGGGCGGCGATGGTGGGGCCGAAGCGTTCGGCCGTCAGCACCGCCGGGTCGGGGATCAGGTGGGCCGCGATGCCTGCCGCGTGGAGGTGGGCGAGGGTCTGGCGCTCACGCACGCCGACGGCATCGGCCTCGCCGAGCGCCTCGATCACCTCGGCGTGCAGCGCTGGCGGGCTGTGCGCCAGGTCGACGCCCCCGACGCCGACGTGGAGCAACTGCGCCCGCGGGAACAGCCGCCGCCCCGCCACATAGGGTGCCAGGCTGGTGAGGCCGAGGGTGTTGCGGGCCCAGGCCAGGCGCTCGGCCGGGTGGGCGTCGAGGCGGGCGACGAGGGTTGGCACCGCGTCGGCCGGCTGCAGCATCAGCGCGGCGTGCCAGGCTTCGCAGGTGAGGATCTCGCCGCCCACGTGGATGAGGCGCACGGGGGCGTTGCCGAACTCGGCGGCGAGCCGGGCGAGGGCGTGGGTGCGGTGGCCGCCGAAGGGGCGCAGGTCGCGTTCGGCGAGGCCGGCGAAGATCAGCCGGCTACCGGGCAGCAGGGCGGCGGCGAGGTGGGGGAACAGCAGGTCGCCGAAGTTGTGCCGGTCGAAGGCGCCCAGCAGGATGGTCGGGGTGTTCATCGCGCCCGCGACGGCAGCGTGATGGCGGGGCCTGAGAGCATGAACTCACCGTAGCTGCGGTGGTGCAGGGTGGGTTCGTGGGGCAGCGCGGGGTCGTGCCAGGCCGCCACGACCTCGAAGATGAAGAGCCCGTAGCGGGCCACCAGGCTGCGGTCGGCGAGCCGGCATTCGAGGCTGGCAAAGCATTCGCGGATCAGTGGCGGGGCGACGAGGCGGGCAGGTTCGGGGCTGAGGCCGAAGGCGGCGAACTTGTCGAGGGTGGCGCCGGAAGTGTTGCCGCAGCCGACGATGGCATCGGCCAGCGCGGCGCCGGGGAGGTTGATGACGCATTCGCCGGAGGCGTCGATGGCCGCGAAGCTGTGGTTGCGGCTGCTGATGACGCAGGCCACCAGCGGCGGCTCGAACTCGAGCAGGGTGTGCCAGGACAGGGCCATGACGTTGGCCCGGCCGCCGGCCGCGCTGCTGAGCAGGACAACCGGCCCCGGTTCGAGCAGGGCATGGACACCGGACAGGGGGAATGCGCGCTTCGACACGGCCGGGCTCCCGGTGGAATCGACCGCCCCGGCGGGCGCGGGGCGATGCTTCGATTCTAGACCGGGGGCCGGGGCTCAGCTGCGCCGATGCAGGTTTTCGAGCGCGAATTCCCAGTTGATCAGCCGGTCGACAACGGCGTTGGCGTAGTCGGCGCGGCGGTTCTGGTAGTCGATGTAATAGGCGTGCTCCCACACGTCGACGGTGAGCAGGGGGCGCAGGCCCTGGGTGAGCGGGAGTTCGGCGTTGCTCGTCCTGACCACCCGGAGGCGCTCGCCGTCGGCCACCAGCCAGGCCCAGCCGCTGCCGAACTGGGCCATGGCCGCCGCGGCGAGCTCTTTCTTGCAGGCGGCGACGCTGCCGAAGGCTTCGTCGAGACGGTGCTTGAGCTCGGCCGGCGGTTCGCCGCCGCCCTTGGGGCGCAGGCTCTGCCAGTAGAAGTTGTGGTTCCACACCTGGGCGGCGTTGTTGAAGATGGCGGCCTGGGCGGGCTGGCTGGCGCTCCGGAGGATGACGTTCTCGAGGGGCTGGCCGGCGAGCTCGGTGCCGGTGAGCAGGCGGTTGAGGTTGTCCACGTAGCCCTTATGGTGCTTGCCGTGGTGGTGGCCGAGGGTGCTGGCCGACAGCACGGGGTCGAGGGCGTCGATGGGGTAGGGCAGGGTCGGCAGCGCGTGCTGCGGCTCGGCGGCCCGGGTGCCGGTGGACAGGCTGCCGAGGGCCAGCAGACAGGCCGGGGCGCCGATGAGGAAGCTGCGCCGGCCGGGCGCGGGGTGGGGTGTGTCGTCCTGCTTGAAGGCGTGCATGCCTGGGCTCCTGCGGGATTCGTATGGGTTGTGCGAGCTTAACGCTTCTGGGTAAATTTTCCATGTCAATGTGCAATGTTTGCAAGTCGTGACATTTTTCTTGTTCCGTGATTTTTTGTTTGAGCCCTGAGAGCGCCCCGCCGACCTGGGGGTGGTCGCCCGCTGGGCCGGCTGCTGCGACCGATGGCGGCATGTCTTTCAGTGCTTTACACGGGCGGCGGATCTGCCTAAATTACTGACCGACCAGTCAGTCAGTCAGTTTGATTTCCATGGATTCCACCACCGCTTCAACCCGCCAGCGGCGCAAGGAGGCCCGCCCCGCCGAGCTGGCGGCGGCGGCCCTGGCGCTGTTCGTCGAGAAGGGCTTTGCGGCCACTCGCCTGGACAACGTGGCCGCCCGGGCGGGCGTCTCGAAGGGCACGCTGTACCTTTATTTCGACAGCAAGGAGGCGCTCTTCCGGGCGGTCATCGAGGAGTCGGTGCTGCCGCTGATCGAGGCCAGCGAAGCCCGCGTAGTGGCGAACCTCGACGACCCGGCGCGGCTGCTGCGCGCGCTGCTGGTGGAGTGGTGGGAGTGCTTCGGCGCCACGCCGCTGGGGGGCACCTGCAAGCTGATGATCTCCGAGGGCGGCAATTTTCCGGAGGTGGCGGCGTATTTCAACGAGCAGGTGATCGGGCGCTGGAGCGCGCTGCTCCGCCAGGTCATCGAGGCCGGCATCGCTCGCGGCGTGTTCCGCCCGGGCAGCCCGGAGGCGCTGCGCCAGATGGTCTTCCACCCGCTCCTGATGCAATCCGTCCTGCAGCACTCGATGTTCGCCGGCCCGCCGGGCCGGCCCCTGCCCGAGCAGTACTTCGACACTTATTTCGACTTCATCCTGCGCGGCCTGGGGGCCGCCGACACTCAGGAACCCCGATGAACACACGGACCCTTATTGCCTCAGCGCTCGCCCTCGGCTTTCTTGCCGCCTGTTCGAAGCCCGAACCCGTGGTGGAGGCACCGCGGCCGGTGGTGGTGTTCACGCTGGCGTCGGCCCAGGTGGCGCCGGCGGCGCTCTACACGGGCGAGGTCCGGGCGCGCTACGAATCCGACCTGGCCTTCCGGATCGGCGGCAAGATCGTCGAGCGGCGGGTGGACGTGGGGGCGGTGGTGAAGCCGGGCCAGCTGCTGGCACGGCTCGACCCGGCCGACGCGGGGCTCAACGCCGAGGCGGCGCGGGCCCAGCTGGCGGCCGCCGAGAACGAGTTTGCCTATGCCCGGGCCGAGGTGCTGCGCTACCGCGACCTGGTGGCGAAGAACTTCGTCAGCCGCAGCGTGCTGGACGCCAAGGAGACGGCTTTCCGCTCGGCGACGGCGCGGGTCGAGCAGGCCCGCGCCCAGGCCAGCGTGGCCGGCCGCCAGGCGGGCTACACCAGCCTGCTGGCCGACCAGCCGGGGGTCATCACCGCAGTAGGCGCCGAGGTGGGGCAGGTGGTGAAGGATTCGGCGGTGGTCATGAAGCTGGCCCGGGACGGTGAGCGGGAGGTGCTGATCGCGGTGCCGGAGAGCCGCATCGGCGAGCTCAAGAAGGCCGGGCGGGTCGAGGTGCGGCTGTGGACCCAGCCCGACGTGGCGCTGGCCGGCCGGGTGCGCGAGATCGCCCCCAGCGCCGACGCCGCCACGCGCACCTACGCGGTGCGGGTGAGCATCGTCGACCCGCTGCCGGCGCTGCAACTGGGCATGACCGCCAACGTGGTGCTGGCCGATGCTGCCGCCAGCGCCGGTGGCCTGCTGGTGCCGATCACCGCGGTGTTCGAGCATGGCGGCGCCAGCGCGGTGTGGGTGATGCAGGCCGAGGGCGAGCTGGTCAAGCCGGTGCTGCGCAAGGTGACGGTGCGCCAGTACCGCGAGGACGGCGCGCTGATCTCCGCCGGCCTCACGGCGGGTGAGACCATCGCCGCCGCGGGCGTAAACAAGATCATCGCCGGCCAGGCCCTGCGGCCCGTGGCGCCGGCCCGGCCGGCGGCAGCGCCGATGGCGGTTCGGCCGGGGGCTGCGTCGTGAAGCGCTTCAACCTGTCCGAGTGGGCGCTGGCCCACCAGCCGCTGATCCGCTACCTGATCGTCGCGCTGGCGATCGTCGGCGTGATGTCCTATCAAAAGCTCGGCCAGTCGGAAGACCCGCCCTTCACCTTCAAGGTGATGGTGGTGCGGGCCGAGTGGCCCGGCGCCTCGGCCCGGGAGGTGGAGGAGCAGGTCACCGACCGCCTCGAGAAGAAGCTGCAGGAGGTGCCCCACGTGGACATCCTGCGCAGCTATTCGCGCCCCGGCGAGGCGGTGGTGCTCTTCATCGCCAAGGATTCGACCCCCGCCCGCGACGTGCCCGAGCTCTTCTACCAGGTGCGCAAGAAGGTCGGCGACATCAAGGGCCAGCTACCGGCGGGCCTGCGCGGGCCGTTCTTCAACGACGAGTTCGGCGACGTGTTCGGCAACATCTACGCCCTCACCGGCGACGGCTTCGACGACGCCCAGCTCAAGGCTGCCGGCGAGACGGTGCGCGCCGAGCTGCTGCGGGTGCCCAGCGTGGCGAAGGTGGACCTGATCGGCGAGCAGGAGCAGCGCATCTACGTGGAGCTCTCCAACAGCCGGCTGGCGACCCTCGGGCTCGACGTGCAGACGGTGAGCGAGGCCCTGGCGCGCCAGAACGCGGTGGCGCCGAGCGGCTATGTGGAGACCCGCGACGAGCGCATCTACCTGCGCCCGTCGGGGGCCTACGACACCGTCGAGGCGATCCGCGAGACGCGCATCCGGGCTGGCGGGCGCGAGCTGCGCATCGGCGACATCGCGCGGGTGGCGCGGGGCTTCGTCGAGCCACCGGCGCCGCGCTTCCGCTTCCGCGGGCAGGACGCCCTCGGCCTCGGCGTGTCGATGGCCAAGGGCGGCGACATCATCGCCCTGGGGCGCAACCTCAAGGCGGCGATCGCCCGCATCCAGGCCCAGCTGCCGGTGGGCATGGAGCTCACCGAGGTGGCCAGCCAGCCCGATTCGGTGCGGCGCTCGATCGACGAGTTCGTCTGGTCGCTGGCCGAGGCGGTGGTCATCGTGCTGGTGGTGTGCTTCTTCTCGCTGGGCCTGCGCACCGGGCTGGTGGTGGCGCTGTCTATTCCGCTGGTGCTGGCAGTGACCTTCTTCGGGATGCGGATGTTCGACGTGGGCCTGCACAAGATCTCGCTGGGGGCGCTGATCCTGGCCCTGGGCCTGCTGGTGGACGACGCGATCATCGCCGTCGAGATGATGCTGGTGAAGATGGAGCAGGGCTGGGAGCGCTCGAAGGCGGCCGCCTTCGCCTACACCAGCACCGCCGGGCCGATGCTGTCGGGTACCCTGGTCACGGTGGCCGGCTTTCTGCCCATCGCCACCGCCCAGTCGTCCACCGGTGAATACACCCGCTCGATCTTCCAGGTGAACGCCATCGCGCTGCTGGCCTCGTGGCTGGCGGCGGTGGTGGTGGTGCCTTACCTGGGCTACCTGCTGCTGCCCGACCCGCGTGCGCCGCGGCATTCGGGCTGGCTGGCGAAGCGCTTCCCGCGCCTCGAGCGGCTCCAGGAGCGCATCGGCCTGGGCGAGCCGCACTATGAGGGCGGTGAGGACGAGGTCTTCCGCACCCCTTTCTACAACCGCTTCCGCGCCCTGGTGGATGCCTGCGTGGCGCGGCGCTGGTGGGTGATCGGCGCCACCCTGGCGATCTTCGTGGCGGCGCTGGTGGGCTTCGGTTTCGTGCAGAAGCAGTTCTTCCCCAACTCCACGCGCCTCGAGCTGGTGGTGGACCTGCGCCTGCCCGAGGGGGCCAGCCTGCGCGCCACCCAGGCCGAGGTCGAGAAGCTGGAAGCCATCCTCGATGGTGAGCCGGAGGTGGCCAACTACGTGGCCTATGTGGGCACCGGCAGCCCGCGCTTCTACCTGCCCCTCGACCAGCAG
This sequence comes from Zoogloea ramigera, assembly GCF_006539865.1. Classification (GTDB taxonomy): domain Bacteria; phylum Pseudomonadota; class Gammaproteobacteria; order Burkholderiales; family Rhodocyclaceae; genus Zoogloea; species Zoogloea ramigera. Next base: position 10,444 of record NZ_BJNV01000079.1, on the reverse strand, counting down.
CTGCCGGCCCCCAACTTTGCCCAGTTCGTGGTGCTGACCCACGACATCCAGGCCCGCGACGCGCTGCGCAGCCGGCTGATCGACCGCTTCAAGACGGATTTCCCCAACCTCCGCGGCAACGTGATCCGCCTGGAGAACGGCCCGCCGGTGGGCTACCCGGTGCAGTTTCGGGTGCTCGGGCCGGACATCCCGACGGTGCGCCGGCTGGCCGGCGAGGTGGCCGCGGTGATGCGCGGCAACCCGCATCTGGCCGACGTCCACCCCGACTGGGACGAGCAGTCCAAGGTGCTGCACGTCGAGGTGGACCAGCACAAGGCGCGCCTCCTCGGCCTGGCGACGCAGGACGTGGCCAATTTCCTCAACACCTCCCTGCGCGGCCTCGCCGCCACCAGCTACCGCGAGGGCATCGAAGCCATCGACGTGGTGCTGCGCGCTGATGCGCTGGAGCGGGATGCGCTGTCGATGGTCTCCGAGCTGTCGATCCCGACCCGCGCCGGCAAGCCGGTGCCGCTGGGCCAGGTGGCCAGCATCCGCTACGGCTTCGAGCAGGGCCTGGTGTGGCGGCGCAACCGCGAGCCGGCGATCACCGTGCGCGGCCAGATCCACGATACGCGCGTCCAGGCGCCCACCGTCACCGCCGAGATCGAGCCCCGGCTGGCCGAGCTGCGCGCCCGCCTGCCGGCCGGCTACCGCATCGAGACCGGCGGCGCGGTGGAGGAGAGCGCCAAGGGGCAGGATTCGGTGAATGCCGGCATTCCGCTGTTCCTGGCGGTGGTGTTCACGGTGCTGATGGTGCAGCTCGGCAGCTTCTCGCGCACCACCATGGTGGTGCTCACGGCGCCCCTCGGCCTGATCGGCGTGGTGCTGTTCCTGCTGCTCTTCAACCAGCCCTTCGGCTTCGTCGCGATGCTCGGTACGATCGCCCTGTTCGGGATGATCATGCGCAACTCGGTGATCCTGGTGGATCAGATCGAGCAGGACGTGGAGCGCGGGCTGTCGGTGTGGGACGCCATCGTCGAGTCGGCGGTGCGGCGGCTGCGGCCGATCGCCCTCACCGCGGCGGCGGCGGTGCTGGCGATGATCCCCCTCACCCGCAGCACCTTCTTCGGGCCGATGGCGGTGGCCATCATGGGCGGCCTGATCGTCGCGACGCTGCTCACGCTGCTGTTCGTGCCGGCGCTCTACGCCGCCTGGTACCGGGTGCGGCGGGCGTGAGGGGGCGCCGAGGTGGGCCGGGCTCGTGGGCGAATGCTCTGCGAGGCGCCAAGTGGGTTAGAATCCGAAAGTTTTTCGCAGGCATTCAGGCACGCAGATCTTTAATATTAGCCTGTGCTAATATTTACCCGGGAGTCACATAATGAATTTCGAAAAAGCACGGTTCAACATGGTCGAGCAGCAGATCCGCCCCTGGGAGGTGCTGGATTTCGACGTGCTCGACCTGCTGATGAGCGTCCGCCGCGAGGAGTTCGTGCCGGAAGCCTACAAGTCGCTGGCCCTCTCCGAGGCCGAGATCCCGCTGGGGCACGGCGCGAGCATGCTGATCCCGGTGATCGAGGGCAAGATCCTGCAGGCCATCCAGGTCAAGCGCTCCGACAAGGTGCTCGAGGTGGGCGCCGGCTCCGGCTACTTCGCGGCCCTGCTCGCCGCCCGCGCCGACTGGGTGCGCACCGTCGAGATCGACCCCGCCCTCGTCACGATGGCCCATGAAAACCTCAAGCGCTACGGCGTCGAGAACGTCATCGTCGAAGAAGGCGATGCCATCCGCGGCTGGCCGAGCAACGCGCCCTACGACCTCATCGTCGTCTCCGGCGGCGTGCCCTTCATCCCCGAGACCCTGCTCCAGCAGATCAAGGTGGGTGGCCGCCTGTTCGCCTTCGTCGGCGAGCCGCAGCTGATGACCGCCACCCTGGTCACCCAGGTGTCCGAGGGCAACTTCCGCACCGAATCCCTGTTCGAGAACGCGGTTCCGATGATGCGCAACGCGCCCCAGAAGAGCCAGTTCAAATTCTGAGGCCTCCGCCCCATGAAGCAGATCACCCCGCAGCAACTCGCCGACTGGCTGCAAGACACCGCGCGCCCGGCGCCCGTGCTCCTCGACGTGCGTGAGCCTTCCGAGTTTTCGTACTGCGCCATCCCCGGCTCGCTGCCGATGCCGATGGCCAGCGTGCCGGCGCGCATGCAGGAGCTCGACCCCGACGCCGAGATCGTGGTGATCTGCCATCACGGCGGCCGCAGCATGCAGGTGGCGATGTTCCTCGAACGGCAGGGCTTCTCGAAGCTCATCAACCTCGCCGGCGGTGTGGCCCAGTGGGCCCAGCAGGTCGACCCGTCGATGCCCCAGTACTGAGCGCCCCCAGGGCCGGGCTCCGCCCAGCCCGCCCCCCACGGGGGGCAAGGAAACCCGGGGCGGCCCGGCGTTTCCTTGAGAGCAGCAACGGCTGCCGGCCCCCCGGGTGCCGGCCGTCAACAAATACGATGGAGAGCGGTATGAAACGGTTGGCTGGACGTGTGGCGGTAACAATGGCGGTGGCGCTGATGGCGGGCCAGGCCGCCGCGGCTGATCTCGAGCAGATCTACCGCGAGGCCCTCGCCTACGACGCGGCGCTGGCAGCGGCCCGGGCCTCGGCCGAGGCCGGGCGCGAGAAGCTGCCCCAGGGACGCGCGGGCCTGCTGCCCTCGCTCAACCTCACCGGCAACACCAACTGGAACGATTCCACCGCTCATCTGGCCACCGGCAATCCGTCGGGCCGCTACAACAGCAACGGCTGGCAGGTGCAGCTCACCCAGCCCCTGTTCCGCTGGCAGAACTGGGTCCAGTACAAGCAGGGCGAGATGCAGGCGGCGCTGGCCGATGCCCAGTATCAGCTGGCCGTCCAGGACCTCACCCTGCGCGCATCCCAGGCCTACTTCGACGTGCTCGGCGCCCAGGACGTGCTCGCCGCCGCCCAGGCCCTCAACGAGGCCAACACCCAGCAACTGGCCCTCGCCAAGAAGAGCTTCGAGGTCGGCACCGTCACCATCACCGACGTCCATGAAGCGCAGTCCCGCGCCGACCTGTCCTCGGCCCAGGTGATCGCCGCCGAGAGCGACCTGGCCGTCAAGCGCCACGCGCTGCTGGTGCTCACCGGCAAGGAGCCCGACTCCCTGAAGGGCCTCCGTAAGGGCGTTGCCCTGAGCCGCCCCGACCCGACCGACATCCAGTCGTGGGTCGCCGCAGCCGAGGCCAGCAACCTGTCGGTGCAGGCCAACCAGCTCGTCAGCGAGATCGCCACCCGTGAGGTCGAGCGCAACCGCGCCGGCCACCTGCCCACCGTCGATATGGTGGCCTCCCGCGGCAACACGGCCACCAGCAACCCCTTGGGCAATTTCTCGGCCTACAACACCGACTCCACCGTCGTCGGCCTGCAGCTGGCAGTGCCGCTGTTCCAGGGCGGGGCGACGAATTCCCGGGTGCGTGAAGCCTCGGCGCTGCGCGAGAAGGCCGTCTCCGACCTCGACAACGCCCGCCGCACCGCCGCCCAGAGCGCCCGCCAGGCCTATCTCGGCGTGACCAGCGGGCTGGCCCAGGTGAAGGCCTTCGAGGCGGCGCAGGTGTCGTCCCGCTCGGCCCTCGACGCCAACAAGCTCGGCTACGAGGTGGGCGTACGCATCAACATCGACGTCCTCAACGCCCAGAGCCAGCTCTTCGACACCCAGCAGAAGCTCGCCAAGGCCCGCTACGACACCCTGATGGCCCAGCTCAAGCTGAAGGCCGCCGCCGGCACCCTCGGCGACGAGGACATCAAGGCGATCAACGCTTTGCTAGACTAGGCCCCGGCCGCCTCCGCCCCCCAACGGCCGCGCAAGCGGCCGTTTCCATTCCCCACTCCCCATTTTCCATTCCCCACCCTCCACCACCATGCGCTACACCGACCTGCGTGACTTCATCGCCCAGCTGGAACGCCTGGGCCAACTCAAGCGGATCAAGGCCGAGGTCGACCCCCACCTCGAGATGACCGAGATCTGCGACCGCGTGCTCCGCGCCGGCGGGCCGGCGATCCTGTTCGAGAACCCCAAGGGCCATTCGGTGCCGGTGCTCGCCAACCTCTTCGGCACGCCCGAGCGCGTCGCGCTGGGCATGGGCGAGAGCAGCGACGACTGGCAGGGCGCGCTGCGCGAGGTGGGCAAGCTGCTGGCCTTCCTCAAGGAGCCCGAGCCGCCGAAGGGCCTCAAGGACGCCTGGGACAAGCTGCCGATCTTCAAGCAGGTGCTGAACATGTCGCCCAAGACGGTGTCGTCGGCGCCCTGCCAGCAGGTGGTCAAGGAGGGCCGCGACGTGGACCTCGCCAGCCTGCCCATCCAGCACTGCTGGCCCGGCGACGTGGCGCCGCTGATCACCTGGGGGCTGGTCGTTACCCGCGGCCCCAGCAAGAACCGCCAGAACCTCGGCATCTACCGCCAGCAGGTGCTGGGGCCCAACAAGGTCATCATGCGCTGGCTGGCCCACCGGGGCGGCGCGCTGGATTTTCTGGAGCACCAGAAGGCCCACCCGGGCAAGCCCTTCCCGGTGGCGGTGGTGCTGGGCTGCGACCCGGCGACCATCCTCGGCGCCGTCACGCCAGTGCCCGATTCGCTGTCTGAATACCAGTTCGCCGGCCTGCTGCGCGGCTCCAAGACCGAGCTGGTGAAGTGCCTGGGTTCCGATCTGCAGGTGCCCGCGTCAGCCGAGATCGTGCTTGAAGGCGTGATCCACCCGGGCGAGATGGCCCTCGAAGGCCCCTACGGCGACCACACCGGCTACTACAACGAGCAGTCCGATTTTCCGGTGTTCACCATCGAACGCATCACCAGCCGGCGCGACCCGATCTACCACAGCACCTACACCGGCAAGCCGCCCGACGAGCCGGCGATGCTCGGTGTGGCCCTCAACGAGGTCTTCGTGCCGCTGCTGCAGAAGCAGTTCACCGAGATCGTCGACTTCTACCTGCCGCCCGAGGGCTGCTCCTACCGGCTGGCGGTGGTCAGCATCCGCAAGCAGTACCCCGGCCACGCCAAGCGGGTTATGTTCGGCATCTGGAGCTTCCTGCGCCAGTTCATGTACACCAAGTTCATCATCGTGGTGGACGAGGACGTGAACATCCGCGACTGGAAGGAGGTGATCTGGGCGCTGACCACCCGGATGGACGCCACCCGCGACACCACGCTGGTGGACAACACCCCCATCGACTATCTGGATTTCGCCAGCCCGGTGGCCGGCCTCGGCTCCAAGATGGGGTTGGACGCCACCAACAAGTGGCCCGGCGAGACCAACCGGGAGTGGGGCACCCCCATCGTGATGGACGAGGCGGTGAAGCGGCGGGTGGATGCGATGTGGGGCGAGCTGGGGCTGTAAGCCGCCCGGCCGGCCCGGCTGGTGGAGGCTTCAGGCCTGGCGCAGCGGCGCCCGGCTCCAGCTGACGAGGCTCGCCGCGATGTCGTGGAGGGGCAGCACGTTGTCGACGGCGCCGCGCTGGATCGCCTCCTTCGGCATGCCGAAGACCACGCAGGTCTCCTCGGCCTCGGCGATGGTCGCGGCCCCCGCGTTGTGCATCTCCTTCAGGCCGAGGGCGCCGTCGTCCCCCATGCCGGTCATGATGATGCCCAGCGCGTTGCTGCCGGCCATGCGGGCCACCGAGCGGAACAGCACGTCCACCGAAGGCTTGTGGCGGTTGATCAGCGGGCCGTCGACCACGCCCACGAAATACCCCCGGCCATCGCGGGTCAGCTGCAGATGGCGCCCGCCCGGCGCGATCAGGGCCAGGCCGGCCTCGACCCGGTCGCCGTGCTTCGCCTCGCGCACGCGGATGCTGGAGAGGCCGTCGAGCCGGCGCGCAAACATGTCGGTGAAGCCGGACGGCATGTGCTGCACCACCACGATGCCCGGCACCTCCTCGGGCAGCGCCGTGAGCACGGCCTCCAGGGCCTGGGTGCCGCCGGTGGAGGTGCCGATGGCCACCACCCGGGTGCGGTCGCTCGTCGGGGCCATGCTGGGCCCCCGCGGTAGGCTGTCGAGGGTGAGCTTGGGGCGCGGTGCGGCGGCCTGCAGCCGGGGGCGCAGGCGGGCCCCGGCGGCGGCCCGGACGGCAGCGACCAGGCTGTCGCTTTCGTCCTGCAGAAACTGTTTGACGCCCACCTTGGGCTTGCTCACCAGGCTCAGCGCGCCGGCCGCCAGCGCGTCGACGCTGGCCCTGGCGCCCCGATCGACCAGCGACGAGCAGATCACCACCGGCGTCGGCCGCTCGGCCATCAGCTTGCGCAGGAAGGTCAGCCCGTCCATGCGCGGCATTTCGATGTCGAGGACGATCACGTCCGGCCATTGGCGGCGCATCTTGTCCATCGCAAACAGCGGGTCGGCCGCCGTCGCGATCACCTCCATGTCGGGCTGGGCGGCGATGGCGGCGCTGGCCACCTGACGCACGATGGCCGAGTCGTCGACGATCATCACGCGGATCGGCGCCCGCATCAGGCCGCCTCGCCCGGCGGTCGATGGGCCAGCCAGACGTGGCCGGTCCACAGATCGAAGAACAGCTTGCGGTGGCCCTGCCCGCCGCAGTGGGCCACCGTCGGCCGGTAGCCGTGGCGGGCCAGCAGGGCGTAGGCCGAATCCACGTTGCGGGTGGCGATGTTCATGGGTTCGGCGCCGTTGCCGGGGTGGGTCAGCATGTTGCCGCCGCCGAAAACCTTGACCTGGTAATCGGCGGGCTGGCTCACCGCCGTGGCCACCGCCCGGTCGAACAGGGCCAGCGCCTCGTCGGCATAGCGCCCGTCGAGGGGCGCGCCGGCGGGCTGGCCGCGGGTGGGCAGCATGAAGTGGCACATGCCGCCGATCCGCCGGGCCGGGTGCCACAGGGTGATCGAGATGCACGAGCCAAGCAGCGTGGAGATCCGCGTGCGCCCGCCGCCGAAGTAAAACCCCCCCGGCTGCAGAAAGACTTCGCGGATGTCATCGCCGAACTCGATCATGCCTTGCGGTAGATGGTGGCCCGTACCGGCTGCAGGCCCTGCTGGATGCCGTTGAGGGTTTCCGAGTGGCCGATGATCAGGTGCCCGCCCGACTTGAGGCGCGGCAGCAGGTTGCCCACCACCTTGCGCTTGGTTTCGGTGTCGAAGTAGATCATCACGTTGCGCAGGAAGATCACCTCGAACTCCCCCAGGGCTGCATCCACCGGCAGTGTCAGGTTGACTTGGTGGAAGCGCGTCCGGCGCTTGAGCTCGGGTGTCACCAGGAAGGTGCCGCTGTGGGAGCGCACGCCCTTCAGGCAGTATTTGCGCAGGTAGTCCGGCGGAATGCCCTCGTGGCGGCCCAGGGGGTAATGGCCGGCCTCGGCCTTGGCCAGCACCTGGGTGCTGATGTCCGAGCCGACCACCTCCCACGGCGTGTTGGGCAGGGTGTCGGCGAGCAGCATGGCGAGGGTGTAGACCTCCTCGCCGCTGGAGCAGGCGGCGCTCCACACCCGGAAGGGCGCGGTGCTGCGCCGCGGTGCGAGGATCTCGTCGCGCAGGAAGTGGAAGTGGCCCGGCTCGCGGAAGAAATAGGTCTCGTTGGTGGTGAGCAGGTCCACCATCACCTGGATTTCCTCGGGGTGGTGGCCGCCTGCCAGCATGCGGTAGTACTGGGAGAAGGTGCCGAAGTTGTAGTGCTTGAGGCGCTTCGTCAGGCGCCCGACGAGCAGCACCTTCTTGGCCTCGGAGAGGCTGATGCCGGCAATCTTGTAGATCAGGCGCTGGAAGAGGGCGAATTCCTGATCGGTGATGGTCGATTCCATCGAGCTTCCGCCGGCAGCGCGGGGCGGGTGGGTCATGGCAGCCTCAGAACAGTTCGACGTTGTTGCCCGGCGGCCTGGCGGCGGCGAGCGTGGCGGCGTAGGCGCGCTCTTCCCGCGCGATCACCTCGGCGGTGGCGTGGGAGGTGACGATGCGCTTGCACCAGGCGTCTCCATTGCTCGGCACAAACAGCACCTTGCGCGACCACGGGCCGAGAAAGTCCGAGGCGATGATGGGGATGCCCTCCCGCTGCAGCCAGTCCCGCGCAAACCTGGCGTTGCGCTGGCCGATGGCGAGGGATTGCCCCGAGGTTTCGATGATGGTGCCGCCGCCAAAGGCCTTGGCCTGGATGCGCGCCTTGCGGGCGCCCTGGGCGAGCAGGGCGTTGAGCAGCGCCTCCATGGCGTAGTCGCCGGAGAGCAGCGAATCCACCTCGCTGTCGGCGCTGCGCTGCATGTTGGGCAGCATGAAGTGGTTGATGCCGCCAACCCGGGCGTGGAGGTCGAACATGCACACCGCCACGCAGGAGCCCAGCAGCGTGGACAGCGGGCGTTGCCGCTCCACCGCCCACGCGCCGGGTGCCACGTTGCGGGACAGGCGTTCGATCTCGCGGGCGGGCAGGCTGGCGTAGTCCATGGAGATCGCCTGGCAGCCTCAGGCCGACGGGGCGCCTCCGGTGCTCACGTCGGTGCCGCCTTCGTTGCCCAGCTGGGACAGCGAGGCAATCTCATCGACCGACAGTACCTTGTCGACTTCGAGCAGGATGACGAACTTGCCATTCACCTTGCCCATGCCCTTGATGAAGTCGGCCCGGATGCGGGCGCCGAAGGAGGGCGGCGGCTCGATCTCGGTGGCCGGGATCTCCAGCACCTCCGACACCGCGTCGACCACCACTCCGATGTCCTGACGCTCGTCGTTTTCGGCGAGCTCGATGATGACGATGCAGGTGCGCCGGGAGATCTCGGAGCGCTTGCCGCCGAAGCGGCTGGCCAGGTCGATCACCGGCACCACCGCGCCGCGCAGGTTGATCACCCCGCGGATGAAGGGCGGCACCATCGGGATCTCGGTGACGCTGCCGTACTCGATGATCTCCTTGATGTTGAGGATGCCGACGGCGAACATCTCGCCGCCGAGGAGGAAGGTGAGGTACTGGGCCGGGCTGGACTCCACCGCTACCGGGGCCTTGGCCCCGGCAACAGCAAGGCTGGCCGGCGAAGCGGGCTGCGGGGACATGCTCTAGCTCCTTTCGCCGCTCAGAACTTCTCGAAGTCGTTCTCGTTGAACGCGAAGCCCGCCACCCGCGCACCGGCCTGCGGCCGGCTGCCGGCCGTGCTGCGCATGGCCGCCATCGGGGCCGCATGGGCCATGCCGCGCCCCATGTTGCGCTCGTCGATGGTGAAGAACTGCATCAACTGCTGGAGCTGCTCGGCCTGGCCGCCCAGTTCTTCGGCGGTCGCGGCGAGTTCTTCGGAGGCCGAGGCGTTCTGCTGGGTGGCCTGGTTGAGCTGGTTCATGGCGTTGTTGATCTGGGCCACGCCGGAGGACTGCTCCTGGGACGCCGAGGCGATCTCCTGCACCAGGTCGGAGGTCTTGCGGATCGACGGGACGATCTCGTCGAGGAGGTGGCCGGCGCGCTCGGCGAGGCCCACCGAATCGCCGGCCAGGCCGCCGATCTCCTGGGCCGCCACCTGCGAGCGTTCGGCCAGCTTGCGCACCTCGGCCGCCACCACCGCGAAGCCCTTGCCGTGCTCGCCGGCGCGGGCGGCCTCGATGGCCGCGTTGAGGGCCAGCAGGTTGGTCTGGTAGGCGATGTCGTCGATGATCCCGATCTTCTGGGCGATCTTCTTCATCGCATCGACGGTGTTCTTCACCGCGTCGCCGCCCTCGGTGGCTTCGACCGCGGTCTTGGAGGCGAGGTTGTCGGTGACCTTGGCGTTCTCGGCGTTCTGGTTGATGGAGGCCGACATCTCTTCGACCGAGGCGGACGACTCTTCGACGCTGGCGGCCTGCTCGGACGACGACTGCGACAGGGACTGGGCGGTGGCCGATACCTGGCCGGAGGCGTTGGTAAGCGCGTCGGCGGCAGTGCGCACCTGGGTGATGGTGTCGGAGAGCTTGCCGACGGTGTTGTTCACCGCGTCCTTCAGGGCCTTGAAATCGCCCTGGTAATCGTTGGCGATGTTCTGGGTCAGGTCGCCCTGCTCGATCGAGGTCATGATCCGGCGCACCTCGTTGATCGGGCCGACGATGGCGTCCAGCGTGCCATTGACGCCATCCACGATCTTGCGGAAGTCGCCCTGGTGCTGGCTACCGTCGGCGCGGGTCTCGAGCCGGCCGGCGATTGCCGCGGCAGACAGCAGGTTGGCGTCGGCCACCAGCTTGTTCACCGCCTCGATACAGGTGTTGAGGTTGTTCTTGATGGTGTTGAAGTCACCATTGTAGGTGTCGGTGATCTTGGTCGGGATGTCGCCCTTGGAGATGCGGTCGACGTAGTTGGCGGCCACGTTGAGCGGGCCGATCACCGAGTCGAGAGTGGCATTGACGCCTTCGACGACCTTGCGGAAATCGCCCTGGTGCTGGGTGGCGTCGGCGCGGGTGGCGAGGCGGCCTTCGACGGCGGCCTTCGCGAGCACGCCGGCGTCGGCGACCAGCTTGTTGACGG
>NZ_BJNV01000078.1 GCF_006539865.1 Zoogloea ramigera | reverse complement strand
CGGGGGCTTGAAGCAGGAATATAGTCAGCTCGGCCCGTTTGCGAACTTCACTAAGTGAGTCGTATTGGGGGCTATTGCCGCCCCACCGCTCCGGCCATGCAAATCAAATCATGCCAAGGTTGCACTGGGGGGCGGTTGCCGGGCCTGGCTTTGGAAGAAAGATGGCCTCGATGTGGTCGAAGAGCCAGCCACCTCCGTCACATGACGCGCTTCACGTGTTCGAGCATGTGAAGAAAGGCTTTGTGGTTTGTTGCGTTGGAGAAAGTGGACTTCGAAGAAGCCAGACTGCTAACAAAGCCCCAAATCCCTGTCCGTCGGGGGTTTTTTTATAATCCCGGCGTGCTCAAGCTTGCCGCCGCCACCGCTCAGACCGAACTGGAGATGGTGACGCTGGACCAACCGGTTCCCCGTGATCACCTGCTGCGTTTGATCGACACCCACATCCGCTTCGACTTCATCCGTGAGAAGACCGAAGAGCTCTACTGCGCGAACAACGGCCGCCCGGCCATCGACCCGGTGGTGCTGTTCAAGATGCTCTTCGTCGGCTATCTGTTCGGGGTGCGCTCCGAGCGTCGGCTGGTGCGCGAGATCGAAGTCAATGTGGCCTATCGCTGGTTTCTCGGGCTACGTCTGACGGACAAGGTGCCCGACGCCTCGACGCTGAGCCAGAACCGCCGTCGCCGCTTTGCCGGGACGGGGATCGAGCAGGAGATCTTCGACACCATCGTCGAGCAGGCGATCGAACACAAGCTGATCGGCGGGCGGGTGCTCTACACCGACAGCACGCACCTGAAGGCCAACGCCAACAAGCGCCATTACGAGCAGGTGGACATCGAGCAAACGCCCGCGGCCTATCTGGCCGAACTGGACGCCGCCGTGGATGCCGAGCGGGCCGCCGCGGATCAGAGGCCGCTGCGCCGAGCCCAGGCGGCGCCCGTGAGTCGCTCCGATGCGGGCGAGAATCGGGACGGCGGCGAACACGGCGCGCCGCCCGCCACGTCCGAAACCGCCCCCGAGGCCACGGCGGCGGACACCCGTCAGATCAAGCGCAGCACGGTCGATCCCGAAGCGGGGTTCATGGTGCGCGACCAGAAACCCGTCGGCTTCTTCTAATGACGCCACGCCGTATCTGGCGCGCCTGGACCGGGCCCGCACCCGCTTCGATCTAAAGGTTGGTGCGGTCGGCCTTGACGTGGGTTACTTCACCCCCTGAGTCTGTAAAGGCATCGTCGAGCGCGGACTGTATGGCGTGATGGGCTACCGCCGCCCCAGCCACCGGGAGGAGTATTTCCACAAGCGCGAGTACGCCTACGACCCGCAGACCGACGGCTACCGCTGCCCTGCCGGTCAGATCATCGTCTATCACGGCACCAACCGGACGGGCTATCGCGAATACGCCTCGGACCCCGGCCAATGCCGCCAGTGCCCGCAGCGGGCCCGCTGCACCCAGAGTCGGAATCACCAGAAGCTCATCACGCGCCACCTCTGGCAGCGCTTCAAGGAGCAGATCGATGCCCATCGACTGACCGATCTGGGCAAACGCCTCTACGCGCTGCGCAAGGAAACCGTTGAGCGCAGCTTTGCCGACGCCAAGGAGTTGCATGGACATCGCTACGCGCGCTTTCGCGGACTGGCCAAGGTTCAAGCCCAATGCCTGCTCTCGGCTACCTGTCAGAGCATGAAGAAGATGGTCCTGCTGCTGGCCCGCCGGGCGGCAGCCCTTTTAAGCCTGAAATTCCAGCTTGCCGGCACCCTGACAGGCGTTCTACGCCGCCAACACATCCCAAATGCGCGCCACGGGCTCAGCCCGCTATCAGGTGCTGCCAGTCGTCTAAGAGCGCTTCAAAAACACGAACCCCCGGAAAAACCGGGGATTCGTCAGCAGTCTGACTTCGAAGAAGCTTTTCTGTTCAGCCTGGCGTGCCTCGGAACTCTTCTGCGGTGTGGCGTCGTCTGCCTTGCTGGGGCTGCACAACCCTTTGAGGTGAGCGGTATATCTTCCGGCAGCGGGATTGAAAAGAAGATCCGAATACGCCGCCGGGGTGCCTACACGAACTAATGATGTACCCTGTGCGATTGCCTGAGCGGGCAGGTGTCGCACGTATTTGATCGCCTTGCTGTATCAATGCTAATGCAACCAAATGCGGACCACTGCTTGGTGCGGGTCCGCATGGCTCAAGTCGATCAGATCGCTACCGCAGCATTCTCGGCAACGACTTGACCATCGCCCGCTCATTTTTTTCGACCGAGGCCTCCGAGCAGAAATGCGATGGGGCGCTGTGCTTTCTGACTAGGAACGTCGGTTGATGTGGACTGCGCTGCCGGCGAGGCCGAGCTTTCTTTTTGTTCGTAGGGTTTGTTGAAGTCGAAACCGTCGGATGCGACATGGGACGCCTGACGACCGCGCTGGGGGGCTCGTTCGCGTGTCTCGCGCGGTGCTTCGCGTTCGTTACGCTTCTTGCGATCCGGTGCGGGGCGGTCGTCAGCGCGCCCGGCAGCGGAAGGAGAAGGTGAGCGCCGGCGCTTGCTCGAGTCGCCGTCGAAGAAGTCGGGTTCGGGGTCATAGCCCGCGATGATTTCCTGACGGATCTCGAGTTTGATGAGCTTTTGAATATCGGCGAGGCGATGGCGTTCTTCGGAACTGACGAGCGATACTGCCTTGCCCTTCTTGCCTGCCCGGCCCGTTCGGCCAATGCGGTGGACGTAGTCCTCGGCCGTGTGGGGCAGTTCAAAGTTGATAACCGACGGAAGATCTTCGATGTCCAGACCACGCGCTGCCACATCAGTGGCCACCAGGACGCGCACCTTGCCGCTCTTGAAGTTTTCAAGGGTTTCAGTGCGAGCCTGCTGGCTCTTGTCGCCGTGTATCGAGTCTGCGGAGATCCCGTGGCGTTCGAGGAAGTGGGCCAGGCGGCTGCAGGCGAACTTGGTATCGACGAAGACGAGAACCTGATTGGTTTCGTCTTCGTGACGGACGATGTGGGCAAGCAGGTTACGCTTGAGGCCACTGGAGACCGGGTGAACGATGTGGGTGATCGTTTCGCTGACCATGTTGCGGCGCGCGACTTCGACCAGTTGCGGGTTCTTGAGCATCTGATCCGCGAGCTTCTTGATCTCGTCGGAAAAGGTTGCAGAGAACAGCAGGCTCTGGCGATTGGCGGGCAGCAGGGAAAGAATGCGCCGAATGTCGGGGATGAAGCCCATGTCCAGCATCCGATCCGCCTCATCCAGGACGAGCATCTCTACCTGGCCCAGGGCAATCGTCTTTTGCTGCACGTGGTCGAGAAGGCGGCCTGGCGTGGCGACGACGATCTCGATACCGCGGCGGAGTTCCTGGATCTGCGGGTTCATGTCGACGCCGCCGTAGATGCACACACTGCGTAATGGCAGGTGTTTGGAGTACATCTTTACCGACTCGAAGACCTGCATGGCCAGCTCGCGGGTCGGGGCCAGGATCAGGGCGCGAACCGGATGCCGGGCGGGGCTGGCCGACGTGCTCGCGTGGCGGGCAAGGCGGTTCAGCAGGGGCAGCGTGAAGCCAGCGGTCTTGCCGGTGCCGGTTTGTGCCCCACCCATGATGTCGTGACCAGCCAGAACGACCGGGATGGCCTGGCGCTGGATGGGCGTGGGTTCGGTGTAGCCGGCGTCCGTGACAGCCTGCAGGATTTCAGGAATGAGTCCGAGTTCGGAAAACGACATGGGTACGATCACGTTTTGGGTGGCTGCAGTTTAGTGCAGTGCACCATTTAAATAGTTTTTCATTATACATCGGCCCGCTCTCAGCGCCGTGTCAGATAACAGGTGACCTCTTCCCTGTCGTGGTAGAGGTGTTTGATTCTCAAAACGTATTTGAGGCCGGCCGCGCGCATGCGCTGGTCGATCAGGTTGCGGCAGCGCTCGACCTCCTCGTGGCGCTTCTTCATGGGGAGCTTGAGGTTGAAGATGCTGCGTCGGCATCGCCCCGTGGCAAGCCAGTCGGCCATGACAGGAGCGATTCGCGACGGTTGCTCGACCATGTCGCAAACCATCCACTCGACGGCTTTTTTGGGCCGCCAGGTCAGGCCGTCGGTGCGCAGGTGCTCGATGAGCCCTGTCGCGAGAACAGACGCTGCGATGGGCCCGTTGTCGATGGCCGTGACGCGTAGCCCGCGGCTGACCAGTTGCCAGCTCCACCCGCCGGGGGCAGCGCCGAGATCGACCGCCGCGAGGCCGGGGCGCAGCGATGACTTTTGTTCATCCGGGGAGAGGAGGGTGAGGATTGCCTCGGCGAGCTTGAGAGTTGACCGGCTGGGGGCGTCTTTTGGCATGCGCAGGCGCGGGATGCCCATCGGCCAGGCGGAGCCCTCGCTCGCCAGGCTCAGCCCGAGCCACACCTGACGGGCGCCGACGAAGAACAGATGCAGCCGCGGCAGGTGCGGCGAGTCGACGCGAAGGGTGCCAGACCTGGTCAGCGCCGCCTCGAGCAGGGGCCCGAAGCGGCCAAGGAAGCCCGATTGCTGCTTGCCCTCGTTGGTGTCGGGGGTTTCCAGCAGGATGGCGGAAAATCGTTCCTGAAAGCCTTCGATGCGTTCGACGAGCGGCGTCAGTCGGTCCCGCTCGGGGAGATCGTCGATGACCGCCAGAACCTGGAAGCCCTGACGGGCAAACACCAGGCGCGAGGTGTCGAGGCGTCGCCGCAATTCGTCGTGGGGCTGCGGGGCGTCGAGCGCCAGGAAGACAAAGCCGCTCTGGGGCTGGCTCTGGAGTCTGCCGGCAAGGCGCGCTGCGCTGGCCTGGAGCTCCTGGCCGGCGTCGGCCTCGAAGCCCGGGCGGCATTGCACGAGCAGGCCGAGGGAGTCGTGGGCTCGATTTACGTTGGAGGTGGATTGCATTGGGGCGTGTAATATCGTTCAAGCAAGGGGCGTTCCTGCCCCTGACCGCTGGATGATAACCGAAGCCGCGTGAGCGGCCCGTACCCGTTCAGCCGTGGTGTCCTTGATCTGCTTTCTGGAGTGTCCGATGGAATACCGCAAGCTTGGTGTCAGTGATCTGCAGGTTTCGTCCGTGTGCCTGGGTACGATGACTTTTGGTCAGCAGAACTCCGAGGCCGACGGTCATGCGCAGCTGGATTTTGCTTTTGAGCAGGGCGTCAATTTCATTGATGCCGCCGAAATGTACCCGGTGCCGACGCGCGCCGAGACCCAGGGGGCGACCGAGCGCATCGTCGGTTCGTGGCTGAAGGGCAAGCCGCGGGAAAAACTGGTGGTCGCGACCAAGATCACGGGCCTGGGCCGCCAGCTGCCGTGGATTCGCGGCGGGCCGCTGGCCCTCGATCGTGCCAATATCCGCGCCGCCGTGGAGGATAGCTTGCGCAGGTTGGGCACGGAGTACATCGACCTGTATCAGATCCATTGGCCCGCCCGTAACCAGCCGATGTTCGGTCAATGGCGTTTTGATCCGTCTGCAGAGCGGCCGTCGACCCCGATCCCTGAGCAGCTGGAAGCCCTCGCCGAGCTCGTTGCGGAAGGAAAGATTCGCCATGTGGGCTTGTCCAACGAGCATCCGTGGGGCGTCATGCAGTTTGTCCGGGCGGCTGATGCGCTGGGCTTGCCGAGGGTCGTGTCGGTGCAGAATGCCTACAATCTGCTCAACAGGGTGTTCGAGCAGACGCTCGCCGAGGTCTGTTTTCGGGAGCAGATCAGCCTGTTGCCGTATTCGGTGCTCGGTTTCGGCCATCTGACCGGGAAGTACCTGGCCAATCCGCCGGCGGACGCGCGCTTGACGCTCTTTCCGAGTTTTGGTGCCCGCTACGGGCGCAGCAGTGTACGCCCGGCCGTCGAGGCCTATGTTGCCCTTGCGCGGCGGCACGGCATGACACCCGCCGAGCTGGCGCTGGCTTTTGTCATGTCGCAGGGTTTTGTCGGCAGCACCATCGTGGGGGCCACGTCCCTGGCCCAGCTGAAGGAGAACCTGCAGGCCTGTTCGCGGGTTCTCGATACACATATTCTTGCAGAAATCGATGACATTCACCTTCAGTTCACGAATCCTGCGCCGTAACCTGAATGCTGTTACGCAGTGAACACCGGCTTGAGGCCGTTCAGGGAGGGTGAGTTGAAGGAAATCGTCGCAGCTCCGGATCTGCGCATCGGCATGTTCGTTGCCGAGCTCGACCGTCCGTGGCTCGAGTCGCCTTTTCTGATGCAGGGCTTTGTGATCGAGGACGAGGAGACCCTCGCGCAGTTGCGCGAGCTCTGTCGCTTCGTCCATGTGGATCGGACCCGCTCCGTCGGGGACGCGTGGCGTGCGGAGGACGCGCCCAGGCTCGACCCCCGGCGCGAGCGTTCTGCGACGCTGGGTGCGTTCCAGGCCCCCGCAGAAGCACGTCGTCGCCCTGTTGATTTTTTTGGTTTGTTGCGCTCCCTGCGCTCGATGGGGAAAGGCTCCGCGTCGGCCGGGGAGGTTGCCCAGGCACAGGCGATGAAGCCCTTGGTGCATGTGTATCCCGATGCCGTCGGGCAGCGCAGGCTCTCGCCCCTGGGCGAGGCGGAGGCCGCCAATTACGCAGCTCGGGCGATGGGGCAGCCGCTGATCACGGGTGAAGAGAGCCGCCGGCGCAATGTCGGATTCAGGCCGCGGCTGGACCGCGCGGGGGCCGCCGACACGCTTACCGGGCTCACCTACCTCGAGCCGACGGTGGCACTCGAAGAAGAAATCGTCACGGCACTGCCGCTGGTCAATCGTGCCCACGGTCTGCTGGCCCAGATCGCGCTCGACGTGCAGCGCAGCCTCAACCCGGATCTCGAGCGCCTGCGCGGCGTGGTCTCCGAGATGGTGCTGAGCGTTGCCCGCAATCCTGATGCCCTGTTGTGGCTGGCCAGGCTGAAGCAGACGGATCAGTACAGCTACGCTCACTCCCTCGACGTGTCGGCCCATGTCATGATCTTCGGGCGCTATCTCGGGCTGGGCGACGAGTCGATCGGCCACCTCGGGATGGCCGGGATGCTGCAGGACGTAGGCAAGCTGAAACTGCCGCCGGCGCTGCTCCAGAAGTCGGGCCCCCTGTCGCCCCGCGAGCACGAGATCTTTCGCTCCCACGTGGATTTCTCGCTGCAGATCCTGTCGAAGTCGTCGGGGGTCTCCCTGTCGATGCTGGAGATCGTGACCCGGCACCATGAGCGCTGCGACGGCAGCGGCTATCCTCTTGGGTTGAAGGGCGAACAGGTGGGCCTGATGGCCGAGATCACCGGCTTGTGCGACACGTATTGTGCAATGACCCGCGAGCGCCCCTACGGCGAAGCCGCAAGCGCCCAGGTGGCACTCGATGCGCTGCGGGCGCAGCGGGGCGTTGGGTTTTCGGAGAGCACCGTCGATCAGTTCGTCCAGTGCATCGGCCTCTATCCCGTGGGCACGCTGGTCGAGCTCAACTCCGGCGAGGTGGCGGTGGTGGTCGCCCAGAACCGCATCCGCCGCTTGAAGCCCCGGGTGATGATTCTCCTGGGGCCCGACAAGCAGCCCAACGCCTACCCCCACACGCTGGATCTTCTCTATGAGCAGCCGACCGCCACGGGCCAGCCCTACGCAATCGTGCGGGCGCTGCCGCCTGGGGCGCACGGTGTGGACGCCTCGGAGTTCTACCTCACATGACACGCCTCGATACTTGCTTCGGTCGTCGCAGCGGGCAGGTTCTCGATGGAGAGGCGTTGGTCGGCCTGCTGTGTCGCTATGGCATCGGGCAGTCTGAAAAGGCGGCCGTGCGAGCCTTCGGGCGCATCGTCTCAGCCGAAGAGTTGGCGGACGATCTGCTCGAGCGGCTCAATCTGGACGAGGCGACTGCTGCTGAAGCACCCATTGGCCTTGTCCTGCGGGCGTTCTGCCAGGAGCTGGCGCGTGTCGTCCGGTGGGATTTTCTGCCCGGATGGCCTGCGGCGCTGCAGGCCCGTTGGTCCGAATGCTACCTGGCCGGCGCGGTGGCCGAGTTTCCGTTCATCGCGGTCGAGACACTGATCGGGTTGTGTCACGAGCATCTGTTCGGCGAGCGGGCCATGGTCCACCGCCTCGAGCTCGATATCGAACGGGCCCTGGTCCGCCTAGGTTGGTGTCTCGGCGGGCTGATGGCGGCAACCTCCGTCGAGCACGAGCAGAACTTCCGTCTCGCGGCGGAAGACGGCGACCCGGTTCTCGGCCTGCCAAACAGGCGGCGCTTTTTGACGCTGCTGGCCGAGAGACTGGCCTCGCTGGGGGCGGGGCGGCAACTCGGGCTGGTCGTTCTGAACGTGGAGTGGGGGCGCTCGGTCGATGTGCTGGCCCTCGATGAGCGCGATCACCTGCGCCTGGCCTTGTCCGAGGTGATGCGCGGAGTGCTGCGGCCGAGCGACATCCTGTGCGCCCTGGGTGATGACGAATGGGCCGTGCTGCTCCCCGATCTGCGTCATGCGGCGCAGGTGTCACTGGCGGGGCACAAGCTGGTGGATGCCTGCGAGGCGCTGCGCTCCAACAGTTTTCCGGCGCTGCGGGCGCGCTTTTGTGCGGGTGGCGCGGCGGCGCCCGAGCAGGCCGGCGGCCCGCTGGCCCTCGAGCAGGCAGCGCGCTCCGCGCTCGTCGTGGCTAAGGCGAGTGGGCGCCCCTTCGACATCTACGGTGGCGAGATCGTCGTCAAGGCCGAGGGCGACGCGATGTTCGAAACCGAGGTCGCCCGGGCGCTCGAGTCCCAGCAATTCCAGCTCTACCTGCAGCCCCAGGTTGCGCTCCCATCCCGCCGTGTGGTGGGCGCGGAGGCGCTGCTGCGCTGGCGGCGCTCCGATGGCCGCCATGTGCCGCCGCCCGAAATCCTGCGGGTGGTCGAGCGGATAGGCCTGACGCCCTTGTTGTCCCGTTGGGTCGTTCAGCAGGCGGCCCAGATTCTGGCCACCCTGACAGCAGGTGGATGCGACCTGAGGGTATCGGTCAACGTGGTCGCCGACGACCTGAACGACCCGGAGTTGCCGCTCTTCATCCGGCAAACCTGCGATACATGGCGAATCTCCCCCTCGCGGCTGTGTTTCGAGATCACCGAGAGCGGCTTTGTGTCCGGCGAGGCCGCGTCGGCCGAGACCCTGCGGCTGGTGCGCCAGGAGGGCGGGCGGCTGGCGCTGGATGACTTCGGCACGGGCTACTCCTCGATGGACTACCTGCGGCGCCTGCCCCTTGACGAGCTGAAGATCGACAAGTCCTTTGTCGATCGCATCTCGGTCTCCGAGAGCGACAGGGCGATCGTCGAGCTGATGGTCCGGATTGCCCACACCTTCGATCTCGAAGTTGTCGCCGAAGGCGTCGAGAGCGTGGAAGCCGAGGCCGCGCTCAGCCTGATGGGGTGCGACCTCGCGCAGGGTTACCTCTATGCCCCACCAATGCCGGTGGCGGAGTTCGTGGCATGGTGGAACGGCGTCGAGGCAGCGGTGCCGGCGGCGGGCTGCTAAGGCCGCTGCCGTCGCAGCCCGTAACGCCTATTCGGCGCTATGACGCCGTTTCCGAGGGGGTGGCTGGGTGTCGTCCGCTGCGTCTGAGTGGGGCTGCTCCGCCTGTTCGGAGTCCGGGGCGGAGGGCTCCTTTTCCTTCTTGTCTGCGCTACGCTTGGACTTTGGGGCGGGCTTTTCTTCGGCGGCCGGCGGCAGCGGTGGTGGCACCTTCGGCTCGACCTCCGTGATGTTCTTCTCGGCCATGTAATCGTTCATCTCCCGCCAGCCCGCGAAAACTGCAGCCCGCGGGGCGCCGGGGTTGAGGTTGTAGCAATCTTCGATGGCCCGGCCGGCATGACGGCAGGCGCCCCCGATGGCCTTGCCGTCGGCTTCGGCAGTGGCCGACGATTTGGTGAAGTCGGGGATGCCGAGTTGCTCGCATCCGCCAAGCAGGGCGCCGCTCAGAATGAGGCCCAGCAGCAAATGGGGGTTGGATCGAGTCATGGTCCGGTGGCATTGATTGGCTTGCAAGGTCTACGGCGCCCGCCGATCGGACTTGAACGTCTGCTTACGTGTGTAACGCCCGATGAAGCGTGCCGGCTTTATAATCTCGGATTGTCTTGCCACTGTTTCCGTTTGAAAGCCCTAGATGAAGAATTTCAGCCGTAACGCCCTGGGTCTCGTCCTGACCAGCCTTTTCGCAGGCTCTGCCTTTGCGGCAACCAGCAAGCCAGCCCCCAAGCCGGCCCCCAGCCAAGCCGTTGCCACGCCGGCCGCGGCAGGTGCCTCGGCCGAAATCGAGCTGGTGCACACCCTGGGCGCCGACAAGGGCGAGCAACTGCAGAAGCTGGTCGACCGCTTCAACGCCAAGACCACCGGGCCGAAGATCGTCATCCAGGATCGCCCCTGGAACGCCGGTACGCTGCCGCACCTGATGATTCTCGGTGAGCGCGATCAGCAGGCCTTCCTGAGCGGCGCCACGCGTTATCGCCCGCTGCACCAGGTCATGAAGGAAGCCGGCATCAAGATGGAAACCCTGCGTGCGCCGGCCATGATGACCCCGACGCCCCTCGATAGCGCCAACCGTCTCGTCGCGCTGCCGGTCGGCCTGTCGACGCCCGTGATGTTCTACAACAAGCAGGCGTTCAAGGAGGCCGGGCTCGACACCGAGAACGCCCCGCCGACCTGGCAGGCGCTCCAGGGCGCTCTCGGCAAGCTGGTCGCGGCCGGCCAGAGCTGCCCCTACACCACCGCCCAGCCGGCCTGGATCCTGGTCGAGAACACCAGCGCCTGGCACAACGAGCCGGTTGTGGCCGAGAGCAAGAAAACCACCTCCCTCGCCATCAACGGCATGCTCGAGGTGAAGCACGTGGCGATGCTGTCGTCGTGGGTGAAGGCCCGCTACCTGCAACTCTTCGGCCGTGACGACGAGGCGGTGGAGCACTTTGCGAAGGGCGAATGTGCAGTGCTCACCGCGGCATCCGCCGCCTGGCCCACCCTCAAGCGGCAGGCTGGCTTCGAGGTGGGTGTCGCAGCGCTGCCGTATCACGAGGAATACTACGGCGCGCCCCAGAACACCCTCGCCGATGGCCCCGCGCTGTGGGTCGGGGCGGGCAAGAAGGCCGCTGACTACAAGGCGGTGGCCCAGTTCATCGATCACTGGCTGAGCGCCGAGAGCCAGGTCGAGTGGCAACGCAACGCGGGCTACCTGCCTCTGAACCGTGCCGGTTTGCTGGCCTCCGAGAGCCGCCTGCTGGCAGCCGATCTGCTCAACATCCATGTTGGCGTCAAGCAGCTGACCAACAAGCCGGTGACCTCGGTTTCCAAGCCCAGCCGTTATCCCCAGCGCGCCGCCGTGCGTCGCATCATCGAAGAAGAGCTGGAATCCGTCTGGGAAGACCGCAAGCCCTCCAAGCTCGCGCTCGACACCGCCGTGGCGCGCTCCCGTACGCTGGACTGAGTCGCATCAGCCCGATGCTCCGCTGGCCCTGGCCCAAGGTGATCGCGCACCGCTGCGGTGGTGCGCTCGCACCTGAAAATACCCTGGCCGGGCTCGCCATCGCCGCGCGCATCGGCTGCCGGGCCGTCGAGTTCGACGTCATGCTGTCGCGGGACGGCGAGCCCGTGCTCATCCACGACGAAACCCTCGACCGCTGCGCCAATTCGTCGGGCACCGTCGCGGCGCTCGACGGCGCGCTCCTGATGGCGACCGACGTGGGCGAGCGGTTTCACCACGCCTTTGCGGGCGAGACCATCCCGTCGCTGGACGCCGCCCTGCGCCGCTGTCGCGAGCTGGGGCTGGCGGCCAATCTCGAGATCAAGCCCGCCCAAGGCCATGACGTCGAGACGGGCAGGGTGGTCGGTCGTCGACTGGCCAGCCTTGGTGTTGACGATCGGCCGGCGCTGCTGCTGTCCTCGTTTTCGGCGGACGCCCTCGAAGCTGCGATGGAAGATGTCGACGACATCCCCCGCGGCTGGCTCGCCGGCGCATTCGACGCTGCCGCGCTGAAGACCGCCTCACGTCTGGGTTGTGCCTCCATTCACCTTGCGCTCGACGGGCTCGAGGCGGCCCACGTGGTCGCGGCGCGGGCGGCCGGGCTGGAGGTGCTGGTCTACACGGTCAATCGCCTGGCCGACGCCCGCCGCCTGGCGAGCTGGGGGGTGGGCGGTTTATTTACCGATCGGCCGGATCTGCTTCTGGATACGATCCGCTAATCAACTTGCTGCGTTTCCGCCTTGATCCTGCCGACTTGACGGGATTGCGGTGCGCCCCTAACATCGCGTTTTTCCTGAACTGGGCAGTGCCTTGTCTCTCTCGCAGCTCTACGCGCCGATCGCCGACGACATGAAGGCGCTGGACGGCGTCATTCGCGATCGACTCTATTCCGATGTCGCCCTCATCCGCCAGGTAGCCGAATACATCATCGGCAGCGGAGGCAAGCGCATGCGGCCGGCCATGGTGTTGTTTGCGGCGGGTGCGGCAGGCTATCAAGGCAAGCGGCACCTCGAACTGGCTGCCGTCATCGAGTTCATCCACACCGCGACGCTGCTTCACGACGACGTGGTCGATGAGTCCGACTTGCGCCGCGGCAACAAGACCGCCAATGCCATGTTCGGCAATGCCGCCTCGGTTCTGGTTGGCGACTTCCTGTACACCCGAGCCTTCCAGATGATGGTCGGTGTCGAAAGCATGAGGGTGATGCAGGTCCTGGCCGATGCCACCAACATCATCGCCGAAGGCGAGGTGCTGCAGCTGCTCAACTGCCACAATGCCGACGTCGAGGTGGACGACTATCTGCAGGTGATCCGGTTCAAGACGGCCAAGCTGTTCGAGGCTGCGACGCGGCTCGGCGGCATTCTGGCCGGCGCCAGCCCGGAGGTTGAAGAGGGGCTGGCGGCGTTCGGCATGCACATCGGAACCGCCTTTCAGCTCGTGGATGATGTGCTCGACTATTCGGGCGAAGAGGCCGACACCGGCAAGCATATCGGCGACGATCTGGCCGAAGGCAAGCCCACGCTTCCGCTCATCCATGTGATGAAGCACGGCAGCCCCGAGCACGCTGCCTGTGTGCGCCATGCCATCGAGGGCGGCGGGCGCGACGATTTTGCCGCCGTCCTGCAGGCCATCCGCGCCTCGGGTGCCATCGAGGCGACCCGCAAGGCCGCGGAAGACGAAGCCGAGCGCGCCCTCAACGCGCTTAACGTATTACCCTCTTCCGTTTTCAAGAGTTCCTTGGTAGAATTGTCAAAGTTCGCAGTCGCACGGAAATATTGATTTTCGGTACGCTGTACAAAAGCCGGATGTCGATGTGATGTGTGGCTGTTTTGTTTTGAGGGCCGCAGTCGAGGGGCCATAGTAGTAAATCGTCGGGGAATAGCTCAGCCTGGTAGAGCACTGCGTTCGGGACGCAGGGGCCGGAGGTTCGAATCCTCTTTCCCCGACCACTCATTCCCGCGGCAAGCCAACAATAGTCTGGCTTGCATCGCCAAAAAAATGGAGCAAATTCCGCAAGGGTTTGCTCCATTTTTACGTCTGGATTGCGCTTGATGGTTGGCGCCTCTGGGCAGGGCGCTGACTCTTTGATTCTCGCCCCCTCGCTGCTCAGGCGCGCCGGGCCGCTGCGTCTCACGGGCATGGGCTTACTTCTTCGTGGTCTCTCCGCCGAGGGCGGCACGGATTGGCGCCGGCACGAAGGGCGCCTTCAGCAGATCGACGGTGATGAACACCCCGGTGCCGCCAGGCGTCGCGCCGGCCCCGGCGGGGGCCGGCAGCGATTTCATGACCGTCGCGTGCTGCCCGTCGGGGCCGGTGACGGTGGGTTTCCAGTCGAGCCCGACACCGCTGCCGACCTGCAGCTTGACGCCGGGCATCACACCCCAGCTGGCCTTGGCCGAGCTCAGGCTGACGCTGCCGCTGCCGTCCGGGGCGATGCTCCAGCCGAAATCGAGGCTGAGGCTCATCGGCGGCATCCAGCTGAGCTTCTGATGGGCGAGGCCGAGCAGATCGTCTGCGGAGAACGCGGCCTTGAGCTGGGTCGGGCCGCCGGCGGCGGCGGGCAGTACGTAGCGGAAATCGGTGAGCGTGGAATAGGGGATCAGGCCCAGCGGGGCGGCCAGATTCACGTCGGAGAGCAGCTTGCGCCCGGCCGGGTCGGCCAGCCCGGCGCCGAGGGTGAGTCCATAGGTGCCGGCGCCGAAGCCGCCTACCGCGGCCTTCTCGCCAGTGCCGAGGCGGTTCCACTGGGCGAGGGCGTAGCGCTTGGCCGGGTCGAGGAGAACGCTTTTGACTCCCTCATTTTCCTTGGCCTGCTCGACGACCGTCTTGACGCCTTCGGCCAGCACGTCGGCGGCCTGATCGGCTTCGGCGGGCTTTGCCGCGTCGTCGAGCTGCACGACGGGCTGGCCGCGCCGGCCTTGCTCGATGACGTGGGCCAACTCGTGGCCGAGGAGGCGCCGGCCTTCGTGGGTGCCCGGCTGCCAGCGGCCGGGTGCGAAGCCGATGTCGCGTCCGGCGGCGAAGGCATTGGCGCCCAGGCTGTGGGCGGCCTCGGCCTCCGGGTGGATGCGCACCGCGCTCAGGTCGGCCTGCAGGCGATCCTCGAAATAGCGCCGTTCGTTGGCCGGGAGCGGCAGGCCGGTGCCCAGGGCGAGCCCGGCGGGGGCGGCCTGGCGGGTCAGGGTGCCTGCCTTGGGGCCGGTCGGGGCCTGGCGTTCGCCACGGGCGATGCGCTCGGCGCGCTGCTCGGCGGGGCGGTCACGGGTGACAGGAGGCATGTTCCGTTTGTTCGGGGGGCTGGCCATGATGTCGACTCCGATTCGGCGTGTGGCGATGCTGTCCGGCGTGGTGTGGCGCTCAATCGCCCATGCCGGGGGCGAGCAGATCGAGGGCTGCGGCGGCGTGGTCGATCAGCCAGCCGACGCGGGCCGCGTCGATGGGCGCCCAGGCGAGCGGCAAGGTGCTCCGGTGGTAGAGCAGGGAGCGCTCCGGGTCGAAGATGCAGCTACCGAGGAGTATTCGCCGGTTGGCCTGGTGGAGCTGCCACATGAGGGTGTCAACGTCAGGCAGGGGGCCGGCGGTGGGGTGGTGGGCGATCAGGTTGAGGTAGCGGCGGTCGCGCTT
The DNA here is from genome assembly GCF_006539865.1 of Zoogloea ramigera. GTDB lineage: Bacteria > Pseudomonadota > Gammaproteobacteria > Burkholderiales > Rhodocyclaceae > Zoogloea > Zoogloea ramigera. The sequence goes on along the minus strand of NZ_BJNV01000078.1, from coordinate 3,229 downwards.
GGAGAGTTCGATGCCAAGCTCCGGGTGATTGCTTTCGTGGCGGGCGAGGAGCAGGGTCTCTCCGGCGTCGGCGATCCGGTAGTGGAGGCCCAGCTGGGTGAGGGCGGTTTCCACGTCGAGCAGGGTCAGCCCGCCGGGCGCTTCGGCGAGGCGCAGGCGCTGCTGAGCAAGGAGCGCGTCGAGGGCGTGCTCGGGTGTTCCGCTGTCGAGGGCGCCGGCGCGGATCAGCCGGCACATGTCGCCCAGGCCGTCGAGGGCCAGGTAGAGCCACTCGGAGGCCAGCGGTTCTGCGCCGACGAGCAGCGAGACGGCGGCCTCGCAGCTGTGCCGGTCTGCGCCCAGATAGAGCCGCCCCAGGGGCCAGCGTGCGTTGATGGCGTTGATCGCCAGCAGCTGGCGGGTGTCTGGCAGGGCCGCCGGGGCATGGCACAGGCCATGGGCGGTGAGCTGCAGGACGGGGTCGGTGAGGCGGGCGCTGATGGCCACCGGCGCTTCTCCGGGGAGGCCGAGCTGGAAGGTGGCGGTGGGGGCGCCGCCGGCCGGGGTGTGCACAACGTGGCGCAGGCCGGCCTGGTCGAGCAGGGCGGCGAGGCGGGTGGCGGCGTTCATCGGGGAGCCTCGTCGGAGCGGGCGGCGGCCGCGCTGACGCTGCCGCCGGTGGCGACGGCAGGGCTGGCGGGGCCCCAGCGCAGGATGGGGGGCAGCTGGTCGGGGGGAATCAGGAAGCGGTTGCTGTCGACCCGCGTGCGCAGGCCCACCGCGTCGGCCCACCGGACCTGCCACGCCCGCACCGGCTCGCCGGTGGCGCTGTTGTACTCGGCAAAGTACACGCCGTCGGGGATGCGACGTCCGTTGGCGGTGTAACGCGGCAGGGTGTTGGGCTCGAAGAATTCCATCTGACGGTATTGTCCCTGGGCGCCGCTGGCGGCGCGGATGTCGCCGACCAGGATGCGCCGCATGTGCAGCCCCCAGTCGGCCTGCTCGGGAGTGTAGTTGACCGGGTCCATCGTCGACAGGGTGCCCGGCGTGTTGATGGTGTCGGCAAAGTCGATGTTGTGGCCGCGGATGTAGGACTGCCCGGTGACCGGGTCGGTGTAGTCCGCCACCGTCATGGGGTAGTTGTTGCGCCCGGCGCCCGGCGCGCCAGTGAAGCCGCCCCCCCGAGGGCGGGTGAAGGCGCGGGAGCCGATGATCTGCTCGCCCTGCCTCACCACGTAGTTGAAGCGACCGCTGGGGTCGGGCCCGTAGATCGTCACCTGCACCGGGTCGCGCATCGGGCCGGTGGTGGAGATGGGTTCCCACTGGTTGTTCAGGCGTGCCCACTGGTAGCCCTGGCGGAGGGGGGGCAGTTCGTTGGCGGGCAGGTTGTGGAAGTCGGGTGGGGCGGTGAAGTTGGTCTGGAACTGGGAGAACGGCCCGGACAGCATCCAGCGCGGCGTGACCGGTTCGCCGCTGAAGGGGACGCCGGGGCGGCCGCCGCTGCGGTACAGGCCGTTGATGGGCAGCCACGAGAGGCCGACGCCCAGCCCGAGCCCCATCGCGCTGCCGAGGCCGATGGAGATGAGGTAGTCGGACAGCGACATGCGCCCGGCGGCCACGTCGTCGAGGCTCTCTATGGCGGCGCCGATGGCGCCCGAGGGCATGCCGATCACGCCGCCGGAGATGGCATTGACGATCAGCCGCTGGCCGGTGGTGAGGGTGCCCATGCCGCAGCCGAACATGCGGGTGCTGACCGCGCTGGCGATGCCGGGGGCCACCAGCGCGGAGGCGGCGCCGATGCCGCCCTGGATGGCGCCGCTCTTGATGCCTTCCGTGGTGCGCTCGCCCACGTAACCCCAGTCGAAGGACTGCGCCCCCGGCGTGATGGCCATCGAGATGCCTTCACCGCCGACGGCGCCGGTGAATTCCAGCGTGCCCTGGGTGACAGCGCCGGCCCCGGCGCCACCGGCGATCGCCAGGCTGCTGGCGACAACGGTGCCGGCGGTGGTGAGGGTGCCGGCGGTGGTCACCAGCCCGCCGGCCCCCACTGTGGCGAACAGCGCCGGCGCGGCGGCGAAGACGACCGGGGCGGCGATCGCGCCGGCCAGCCCGGCGGCGACGCCAAAGGAGACGTTACGCACGATCTCCAGGCGGTGGACGGTGGTCTCGGCGCCCTCGATGGTGGCGTTGATGTAGCTCCGCCAGGTGTTTTCGGCCTCGTCCAGCGCGGTGGCGGCGCGGGTCAGGGTGTCGAGCTGGCGGCGCAGGAGCGCGCCCGAGGTGGTCGTCGCGTGGTAACCATCCAGGGCGTCGACGATCGTCTGGGCGTCGTCGCGGGGGGCGTTCCACATGGACAGCGGCGGGCATTCGGTGTCGCCCATCCAGTCGGCGATGCCGCGCACGAGGCTGTTGGTGCCCTCGATGTGGCGGTTGTGCACCCAGCGGCCGTCGTTGGCGGAGTCGCGTAGAAAGCGGGCCTTGCGCTGCAGCCACACCACCGATCCCTGCATCATCCCGACGTACTGGGTTTCGGTGACCTCGAAGCTGCGGCCGTCGGCAGAGAAGCGATAAACCGTGGTGCGCTCCGCGCTCTCGGTGGGGATGCCCTCGGAGCGCATGATGGTGCCTTGCTCGATGCCCCGGTTGATGTCGCCCACCGCCTGCTCGCTGAGGGTGCCACCGGTGAGCCGCAGGGTGCGACCCGCGGGCAGGTGTTCCGGCAGGCCGCCGTTGCCGCTGCTGAGGGCCTCCGCCTGGTCGGCGGAGCCGTAGATGTAGCTTGCCACCTCGGCCAGGGTGTGGCCCGGAATGCTCACCGAAGCGTAGATGGTCCGCCGCCCTTCGGCCATGTCGAGGCCCCACAGCACCGGGGTGCCGCCGGCGGTCGGGGTGGGGGCCGGTGCAGGCGTCGGCGTTGTGGGGGCGGGCCCGGCGCCATCGTTCCGGCGTAGCACCGGGGTGGCCTCGTCCTGCAGCACGTGGGCGACTTCGTGGGCCAGCAGGTGCTCGCCGCTGGGGGTGTGGGGCTGGTACTGGCGCTCGCCGACGACGATGTGGGGGCCGAGGGCGAAGGCGTGGGCGTTGAGGCTGTCGGCGGCGCGGGTGGCGTCGGGCCCGGTGTGGAGGCGCACCGACGACAGGTCGGCGCCGAGGCGGCGCTCGAAGCGCTGGCGCAGGCCGTCGGGCAGCTGCGCGGCCGGCCGGGCCAGCACGGCATCTGCCGCCGGGGTGGGGCCGGCCGGCGTGGCGG
>NZ_BJNV01000077.1 GCF_006539865.1 Zoogloea ramigera | reverse complement strand
GCCTGCGCTTGCGGCGGCTGTGGCTGCCGGCGTTGTACCGGAAGCTGAGCCATGGCCGTCACCATCGGTGAAGTCGTCACCACCATCGAAACCCTGCCCGACGGCAGCGCGCGCGAAGAGCCCGCCAGCGGCGCCTCCGCCGAGGCCGCCTTCGAAGTCCGCCTCGAAGACCTGCGCCCGCTCGTGCGGGCACTGGTGGCCGAAGAGCTCGAACGCCGGCTGCGCCAGCGGAGCGACTGCCCATGACCACCCCGCCCCTCAACGCCCCCGGGCGCCCGCAGATCCAGGTGGACGGCACCCGCGCCGAACGCCTCGAGGCCGACCTGATCCGCCTCGAAGCCCGCGCTGACGCCGCCGGTGTGGCCTCCCTCGAAGCCGTCTTCCTCAACTGGGGCAGCCGCGAGCAGGGACAGCCGGTGGACTACGTGCATTTCCACCAGGCCGCCATCGACTTCGGCAAGCGGCTCAGCATCGGCTTTGAAGTCACCGGGCAGCTACAAACCGTGTTCGACGGCCTCATCACCGGCATCGGCGCGGCCTACCCCGAGCTGCGCCCGCCCGAGCTCACCCTGCTCGCCGAGGACGCCCTGGCCGGCCTGCGCTACCGCCGCCGCACCCGCCTCAGCGAGAACCTCGCCGACGGCGACATCGCCTCGACCATCCTCGGCGACGCCGGGCTGCGCGCCGACGTGGGCCGCAGCGGCGCCAGCCACGTCGAGCTGTGGCAAGTTAACGAGGACGAACTCGGCGCCCTGCGCGCCCGCAGCGGCGACGCCCTGATCGAACTGCGCGACGGCAGCGTGCATGTCACCGAGCCGGCCAGCCTCACGGCCACCCCGCTGCGCCTCACCCGCGAGAACAACCTGATCCGCTTCACCGTGCTGGCCGACCTGGCCCACCAGCGCGGCGAGGTGCGCGTGCATGGCTACGACGTGGCCGCCAAGGAGGCCATCCACGAGCGCGCCGGCGCCGACGCGGTGCGCCCCGAAGCCAGCCGCGGCCGGCTCGGCCCCGATGTCGTCACCCGCGTGTTCGCCAACGCCGCCGAAGACCTGCACCTCGAAGCCCCCGCCACCGGCGCCGAAGCCCGCAGCCTCGCCGAAGCCGCCATGCGCAGGCGCGCGCGGCGCTTCGTGCGCGGCACCGGCGTCACGCTGGGCACGCCCGAGCTCCACGTGGGCGCCCGCATCGAGCTGGTCGACCTCGGCCCCTGGTTTGCCGGCATCTACCTCGTCACCGCCGTCACCCACCGCTTCGACCAGATCGAGGGCTACCGCACCGAGTTCGAGGCCCAGCGCCCCGACCTGGGAGAAGCCTCATGATCCCCGGCCTCACCACGGCAGACGGCAACGCGCGCCCGCGCCTCTATGGCGTCTATCCGGCACTGGTCACCGACGTGCAGGACCCGGACAACCAGGGCCGCGTGCAGATCAAGCTGCCCCTCGTCGAGGAGGCCGACGGCGCCACCGCGCTGGCCTGGGCCCGCCTCGCCACATTGATGGCCGGCAGCGACCGGGGCACGTGGTTCATCCCCGAGGTGAATGACGAGGTGCTGGTTGCCTTCACCGCCGGCGACCCACGCCGGCCGGTGGTGATCGGCGCCCTCTGGAACGGCGTCGACGCTCCGCCCGAGACCATGGACAGCGCCAACAACGTGCGCTCGGTCACCTCCCGCAGCGGCCACAAGCTCAGCTTCGACGACACCGCCGGCAGCGAAAAGGTGGTGCTCGAAACCCAGGGCGGCCACACCTTCACCCTCGACGACGCGGCCGGCGGCACCGTCACGCTTGCGCACTCCAACGGCGCCACGGTCAAGATCGACGCCGCCGGCAACATCGAGATCACCGCCAACGTGAAGGTCAAGATCACCGCCCCGGCGGGCCTCGACGTCACCGCGGCGATGGTCACCGTGGACGCCGCCATGTCAAAGTTTTCGGGCGTCGTGAAGGCCGACACCGTCATCACCAACAGCGTAGTGTCGGCCAGCTACACGCCCGGCGCGGGGAACGTATGGTAGCCAAGGCCCCCCCGGCAAGGCTGCTCATCCCGGCCCAGCGCCGCCCCTCGCGGGAGCGCTTGCTGGCCGCCGAGCCCTTCTTCCTGCGCGACCTCGCCCAGGTGCCGGCCGAGGCGCGGCCGCGCATCCTCAGCTTCGAGACCGACGGTTTCATGGACGACTTCCTCACCGCCGCCGGCCAGGCCGCCCCGCTGCCAGCGCTGCGGCCGTGGCGCGACTGGTCCGAGCCACCCGACGGCCTCATCGATGCCGCCGGCGCCGCCCGCTACCCCGCCAGCCTCACGCGGCGGGCGCCGCAACCGGATGAACGCGAAGCCGCCACTGGCCCGGTGATGGACGACGACGGCGTCCCCCACGGTGACTCGTCCACCACCCCCGCCTGGCTGCGCAAGCTCTACCTGCCGCTCCACGAACGCTTCAACCTCATCGCCTTCGACCTGGTCTGCGGCGCCGCCGGCTGGCCGCGGGTCGCGCGCAGCCGCATCAAGGGCTCCGGCGCCATCATCCGCCGCCTCGTCGCCCGAACCGACGGCGAGCACTGGGGAGACTGGATCGCCCTCGACGACAAGCACGGCGCCTGGATCGAGGTGCTCGACGCCAGCCTGCGCCCCGCCCCCGGCGCCGCGCCCGCCGACCCGGCCGCGCTCACCGGCCTGTCGGCCGCCGCCAGCGTCAAGCTCCACGCCCTCTTCGGGCTCGTCGCCGATGCGCCGCTGCCGGCCATCGCCCTCACCAGCCAGCCCCTCAACCTCGTGCCGCCCAGCGCCGGCCAGGCCGCCGAACACTGCACGCTGTTCGGCTACCTGCCGGTGTTCAGCAGCGCCCGCGAAGTCTCGGCCGAGCGCCTGGCCGCCGGCACCATCGCCGAGATCGCCAGCCGCATGGCCGAGCGCACCCGCGGCCGCCTCGACACCCTGTTCGCCACCGCCGCCAGCCTGCGCAGCGCCGCCCGGCCACACCTTCAGACGCTGCTGGACGACAGCGTGCTGCCCGCCCGGCCAGGCGCCGTGGAAGTCACCACCGCCGACACCGTCGCTTCCGGCCTGCTCGCCGCCCCGCCCTTCGGCCTGTCCCACCCCACCGACGCCCTCGCCCAGGGCATCGACCTCGCGCTGCTGCAGGCCTTGGCCCACTTATGGGCCAAGGCCACCAGCGCCGCCACCGCCAACGCCGACTGCAACGGCAGCGTGCTCAGCGCCGCCCAGCTTTGGAGCCAGAGCGGCGCCGACACGGCCGCCTCCACCAGCGCCGTCTTCGACAGCCTGCCCGACACCTCCGGCCTGCCCGGTAACCAGACCGCCCTGTGGCTCGCCGCCAGCGTCGCCGCATCGCCCGCCAGCTGGAGCGTGCTGGTGCGTCGCCGGCTCTTCCAGCTCGTCGACGCCTGGCTCGCCGGCAGCGCCCTGCCCCCGCCGCCCCAGGGCGCCTCCAGCCTGGTGACTGAAAACCATCTCGCCCTGCTAGTCGTCATCGCGCTGCTGCGCCTGCGCGGCGGCCGGCTCGCCCTCATGGCCAGCATCAACCGCAAGCTGTTCGGCGACGACAAGCGCAGCGAGCTGCTCGCCATCGGCCCGGGCGGCAAGCTCGAACTCGGCCTTGCCGCGCTGGGCGAGCAGATCGACGCCGTGCTGGCCCAGGAAGGCTCACGCGACGACCCGCAGGCGACGCCGCCGTGGCCAGCCCTCGCCTTCACCGAAATCGGCGCAGATCTGCCCCGCGTCAAGCGCATCCATCAGACCGGGCAGGCGCTGGCCCAGGTCTACGCCGGCTTCGACGCCGCCCTCGCCGCCGCCGGCACCTCCGCCGTGGCCCAGCGGGACGCCCGAGCCGCCAGCGTCGAAACCGCCATCGCCGGGGCCATTTCCAGCGCCCCTAGCCTCGACGCCCAGGGCCTGGATTTTCTCGAGCAGCCCGCCTGCGGCCTGCTGATGCTGCCCGCCTTCCGCTTCGCGCAAACCCCCTTCGCCACCCTGCGCGACGCCGCTGCGGCCAGCTACACCAGCCAGCCGGAGGCGCTCGCCCTGCCCGAAGCCCGCGCCATCGACGCCCAGCCGCGGCTGCGCTTCGACGCCGAACACCTCTACGCCGCCTGGGGCTGGGCCCGCGTGGCCGGGCGCACCCCTTGCGAGCCCGACCGCCTGGTGTGGACACTACGCAGCGAACCCTTCTCCATCGCCGACCCCACCGACCTCCTCGGCGCCCGTCCGGCCAGCATCCAGATGCCCGACATCCCCAGGCTGCTGCGCGACATCCCGCGCATCGCCCGGGCCCGCGCCCGGCCCTTTGCCGGCATCGCCGCGCCGCCGGGCTCGGGCGTCAAGGTGGGCGACGCGATGGCCGACACCCGGCGCGATTTCGGCCTCGGCATGATCTGCAACTTCGGCATCCCGATCCTCACGATCTGCGCGCTGATCCTGTTCAACATCATCTTCTCCATCCTCATCAAGCTGCCCGCCTTCAGCTGGATGCTGTTCCTCAAGTTCTGCCTGCCATTTCCAAAGAGGGGACCATGAGCACCGACAAGCTCGGCCGAGGATTGCGCTTTCCGCCGGTCACCCGCGAAGGCTTCGGCTGGGTCGAGGGCGCCGCCGCCGTCGAGCAATCCATCCGCGCCATCCTCCTCACCGAGCCCGGCGAGCGCATTGCCCGGCCCAGCTTCGGGGTCGGGCTGCGGCGCTTCCTGTTCGCCCCCAACAGCCTCGAGCTGCGCACCCAGATCCGCGCCGCCGTCACCGAAGCGCTGGAGCGCGACGAAGCTCGCATCCGCCTCGAAGCCGTCACCGTCAATACCGACCCGCGGGAAGCCACCGTGCTGCGCATCGCCCTGCGCTATGAAATCCTCGGCGAGCCCGGCGCCCACAACCTGGTGTTTCCCTTCTACCTGAACGGGGGTGCCTGATGGCCATCATTCCGCCCCGACTCGACGACCGCGCCTTTGACGATCTTCGCGCCGAACTGATCCGCCGCATCCCGATCCACGCGCCCGAGTGGACCGACCATAACGCCTCCGACCCCGGCATCGCGCTGCTCGAGCTCTTCGCCGCCCTCGGCGACAACCTGCTCTACCGCCTCAACCGGGTGCCGGAGGCGGCGCGGCTCGAGTTCCTGCGCCTCCTCGCCATCGCCCCCGAGCCGGCCCGGCCGGCCGCCGCGATGGTGCGCCTGGAAGCCAAGCGTGGCCCCTTCGCGCCGGTGCCCGTCGACTTCGGCACCGGCAGCACCACCCTCGAGCTCGCCGCTGGCGACGTGCCCTTCCAGGCCCTAGAAGAGATCACCGCGCTGCCGGTCGAACTCGGCGCCTGGGTCAAGCTGCCCTACACCGGCCCGCTGCTGCCCGGCGGCGTCGAAAACGTGAGCACCCTGCTCGCCGACCACCTCGGCAGCGCCGTGCCACCGGCCCTCACCCAATACCGCGCCGTACCCCTCGCCCCACCCGACGGCGGCCGCCTGCCGGCCCCGATCTCCAGCGGTGCCAGCGTGGACGGCCGCCTCTGGCTGTGCCTGCTGGCCCCCGAGGCCGCCATGGCCGAGGCCCTGCGCAGCACCGGCAACGACGGCGCCGCCGCCCGCAAGCTGATCCGCCAGCGCCTCTCGGGCCAGGTGCTCAACCTCGGCGTGCGCACCGACGACGCCCTGTGCGGCGCCACCGACCACCACCGCTGCCCCGACTCCGGCACCGACCCCGAACGCTGGCCGCTGCGCTGGGAGATCTCCACCGGCAGCTTCAGCGGCGCCGCAAAGCAGGTCGACCGCCTGCGCTACCAGCGCCTCGCCGTGGTCGCCGACAGCACCGACAACCTCGGCCACCCGGGCACCGTGCGCCTGCGCCTGCCCGAATCCGGGCCCGGCCCCGACGCCGAACCCTTCGGCAACTGGACCGCCGCCTCCTTCGAGCCGCCCGACACCGACCTGCTGGGCGTCGGCGAACTCCCGCCCCGCCTCGACGACGACAAACTCGCCGCCCGGGTGCTCGGCTGGGTCCGCGTCGCCCGTGCCGACGCCAGCCACCCGCCGCTGCGCCTGCGCTGGATCGACGCCAACGTGGTACGCGTCGAACAGGCCGTCACCGCCCCCACCGAGCTGCTGGGTTACGGCGACGGCCGCACCGGCCAGCGTTACACCCTCGCCCACCCGCCGATCATCCCCGGCAGCGAGCAGGTGCAGGTGTTCGGCCCCCTCGGCTGGGAAAACTGGACGCCCATCGACGACCTCGCCCTGGCCGGCCCGGACGACCCCTTCTACACCCTCGACCCCGGCGACGGCAGCATCACCTTCGGCGACGGCCTCCACGGCCGCATGCCCCTGCCCGGCGAAGCCATCCGCTGCCTCAGCTACCGCTACGGCGGCGGCGTGCGCGGCAACGTGGGGGCCGGACGCATCAATCGGGTGCTGCGCGCCGCACCCGCCGCGGCCCTCGCCCTCAAGGCCGGTAACCCGCTGCCCGCCGAGGGCGGCGCCGACGCCGAAACGCTCCCCGAAGCCACTGCCCGCATTCCCCAGGTGCTGCGCCACAACGACCGCGCCGTGGCCACCGACGACTTCACCGACCTCGCCCTAGGCACCCCTGGCGTGCAGGTCGGCCGCGCCCACCTGCTGCCGCGCCACAAGCCCCACGAGCGCGTCGACGGCGTGCCCGGCGTGGTCACCCTGATCGTGCTGCCCGCCTACGACCCGATGCAGCCCGACCAGCCCACCCCCGACCGGGAGATGCTGCGCCGCGTCTGCGCCCACCTCGAACCGCGCCGCCTCGTCACCACCGAGCTCTACGTCACCCCGCCGCAATACGTGCGCCTGTCCTGCTCGGTGGCCGTCGAGCCCAACCCCGGCGCCGGCGAGGAAACCCTGCGCCGCCACATCGAGCTCGCCCTGCGCCAGCACCTCGCCCCGCAGCCACCCTACGGCCCCGACGGCAAGGGCTGGCCCTTCGGCCGCAACGTCACCGACCGCGACATCGAAGCCGCCACGCTGCGCGTGCTGGGCGTGCGGCTGGTGAACCAGGTGCTCGTCGTCGGCGAAGAGATCGACCGCACGGGCAGCCGCCAGCCGGTGGAGACCGCCGTCACCATGCTCGCCTGGCAGCTGCCGGTGCTGCTCGAGGTACGCGTCGCCATCGGCGCCAACAGCATGGCCGAAGTGCTGCCGCCCCTGGGCACCGAGCCCGCCGCCACCCCGCCGACCTCCATGCCGGTGCCGGTGGGCAACGAGGAATGCTGATGAGCGGCCCACGCTTCGCCCACCTCACCGGCCGCCGCATGTGGGAACGCTGCGACCACTCGGGCACCCGCATCGAAGGCAACCCCGCGGCCGTCACGCTGGCCCCGCGCCTGGACGGCGACGACCGCCCGGCCTTCGACGCCACCGACTACGCCGCCTGGCAGGCTGTGCAGGGCAGCGCCGTGGTGTTGCCCTGCGCGCCCGACCGCTGCGCCGACGCCGTGGTGCTGCTCGCCCGCCCCGGCCAAGCGCTCGCCCTGCTCACCCCGGCCGGCTGGCTGCCCCAGCCCGTCGCCGCGCCGGCCGAGCCCACGTTTGATGCCGTCCTGCTGGATTTCGCCCCGCTGCAGCCGCCGCCCACCCCGGCCGCGCCCGACGCCGTCGCCCTCGACCCCGCCGGCCGCCTGTGGCTGCTCGACCGGGCCGCCCGCTGCCTGCGTCTCCTCACGCCCGGCTTCCATCTACAAGCCAGCGTCCCGCTGCCGCCAGACATCGAGCCTGGTTTCTTCGGCTGCAGCGCCTGGGGACTGGTGGTCACCGACCGCGCCGCGCCACGCTTCATCGCCCAGCCCTGGGGCGGCGCCTGGCAGGGCTACGCGCTGCCCGCCGGAGTGGCGAGCGCCGCCATCGTCGCCCTCGCCGCCGACCCGGCCTTCCCCACCGCCGTCGCCCTCGTCAAGGGCCCGGCGGCCCAATGGCAGCTGATGACGATCGGCGCAGGCCGCGTGGACATCCACCCGCTCCCCCTCGCAGTCGCCCCGCTGCACCTGCTCCTCACCGCCGCCGACCACGTGCTGGTCGGCAAAGTCGCCCACCGCCCCGGCGACCCACGCCCCACGTTCTTCCGCGAATACCTGCTGAAGCCCGCCGGGCCCGAGGCCGAGCGGGGCTTCGCGGTGCGCGGCTTCGACGGCCGCGCCCTATGGCGCGAGGCCGGCGGTGATGGCCGGATCATGGCCAGCACCGCCGCCGGCGCCCGCGCCCTCTACCCGCGTGAGCCGGCGCTGGCGGGTAGCGGTGTGGTCGAAACCTGGGCCCTCGACTCGGGCATCTTCGGCTGCGTGTGGCACCGGCTGTTCGCCGACCTGTGCCTGCCCGCCGACTGCGCAATCACCATCGAGGCCAAGACCGCCGACGAACTGCCGCCCTTCGACCTCCGCCGTCCCGCCCGCCTGCCGGTGGACCAGGCCGGCGACGCGCGCCCCGCGCCCATCGACGACCCGTGGCCGCCGCTGGGCTCGCTCTCCGCCGACGAGGCCGAAGGCTGGGTCCGCCTCGGCCTCGCCGACCCGCGCCCGGCCCACGCCGACCGGCCCCTCGCCGACAGCGTCGCCGAGCGCCCCTCGCAAGACCCGCTGGCCAGCCGGCGCCAGCCCTCGGCCACGCCCCCAGCCGGAATGCGCAGCCACGAGTTCCTGATCACCGCCCCGCCCGGCCGCTACCTGTGGCTGCGCATCCGGCTCGCCGGCACCCGCCGCCAGGCGCCGGCCCTGTTCGCGCTGCGGGCCACCTTCCCGCGCCCCTCGCTGCTCGACTACCTGCCTGCCTACTGGCGTTCCGACCCGGAAGGCGCCGACGCCACCGAGCGCGCCCTGGCCCTCTTCGAAGGCTGGATGACCGAGCTCGACCAGCGCACCGACGCGCTGCCCACGCTCCTAGACCCCCGCCTCGTGCCCGCCGAGGCCCTGCCCTGGCTGGCCTCCTTCCTGGCCCTCAGCTTCGACGCCCGAGTGCGCGAAGGCGTGCGCCGGCAGCTGCTGCAGGACATTGCCAGCCTCTACCGCCAGCGCGGCACCCTGACCGGGCTCACCCGCCTGCTCGGCATCCTCGCCGAGGCGCCGGTGAAGATCGTCGAAGGCTTCCGGTTGCGCCGCCCCACCGCCGCCTTTGTGGGCAGCGCGCTGATTGGCCCCGGCCTCGAGATCGGCGGCAGCGAGAGCCCCCTGGGCGCCAGCGACGGCGACGCCTGGGCCCGGGAACTCGCCCGCGAACACACCGCGCTGCTGCTACGCCGCGCCACCGAGGCCAGCCCCTGCCCCGCTCGCACGCCGGACAATCCGCTGCCTGAGGACGCCCTCATCGGCTTCTACCGCCGCCACGCCCACCGCTTCACGGTGATCGTCCCGCGGGCCTGCGACGCCACCCTCGCTGCGGTACTGGAGCTGGCCATCGAAACCCACAAGCCGGCCCACACCGTGCACCGCCTGTGCTGGCTGGATGCCGGCTACCGGGTGGGCAGCGCCAGCCTGGTGGGCATCTCCCACCTCGGCCCGGTGAGCCGCCCGACCCCGGCAGTGCTGGGCAGCGCCGTGCTGTCCACCTTCACCACCCTCCACCGCGGCCGTCGCGAAGACCGCTACCCGTATTTCAAACCCATGAACCCATGGGAGGCCTCGCCATGAGCAACCCCGCCGAACTCTCCGTTGGCAGTTTCGCGCCCCTCGACGACCTCGACCCGGCAACGCCGGGCGACCCCTTCACCCGGCTGCATTACCACTACGGGCAGCTCCTGGGGGCCGAGGATTTCAACACCGAGCAGCGTTACTTCCTGCTCCGCAGCCGCCTGCACAACGCCGTGCTGCACGGCTTCGGCACGGTGTGGGGGCTGAAGGTAGGCTTCATCGAGACCGAGACCGCGCTGCGCCTCACCTGCGACGCCGGGCTCGCCATCGACGCCCTCGGCCGCGAGATCCACGTGCCGCAAAAGGTCTGCCTCGACATCACCGGGCTCGCCTCCACCCGCTTCTGGGCCGACCTGGCGCCGCCACCGGGCCTGCACACCCTGCCGACCGACGCCGCTGGCCTGCACCGCCCCGACACCCCCGGCCGCACGCCGCTTGAGCTCGAGCGCCCCCGAGCCCCCGGCGACGACCCGCGCCGCCGCGTGTATGTGGTGCTCCGCTACCGGGCCTGCCTCACCGAACTCGCACCAGCCGTGGTCCAGCCCTGCTCCGACCAGGACGCCGCGCTGGCCCCGTCGCGGGTGAACGACGGCTACCGGCTGTGCCTCGAGGCCGCCCCGCCCGACGGCGCCGGCCTGCCGATCCGCGACATCACCACCCGCCCGGCGCCGTCGGCCGACCCGCGCGAACGCCTGCTCGACCTCATCCTCAACCCGCCCACCGATCTGGCGCGGCTGTGGAGCGGTGCCGACGACGCCCCGCTGCTCCTCGCGGTGCTCGACCTCGCGCCGGTCGGCACGCCGCCCGAGCGGGTCAAGCTCGACGGCCCCATCGACAACGGCGTCCGCGCGCTGCTGCCCGCGGTGCAGGCGGTGGCCGACCTGGCCCTCGCCACCCACCTCGAGAGCCCCGCCGGGCTGCCGGCCTTCCAGGCCGTCGGCGTGTCGGCCGCGGCCGGCGCGGGCGCCGACGCCGGGCGCATGGTGGTGTCCGTTGCCACCAGCCGGCCGGTGCTGGCGGCCAGCCTGGGCGATGCCTCGGTGCGCGTGCTGCGCTTCGACACCGCCGCCGGCAAGTGGGTCGAACCCACCATCACCCCACCCGCCACCACCGCCGGTGGCCTGAGTGTCACCGTGGAAGAAGCCTGGGCCGACGCCACGCCCTATCAGGTGTGCCTTGCCGGCACCGGAGCCGCGGCGTTGCTCGCCAGCGACCACACCCCCCTCGCCGGCGCGGCGGGCGAAGCCGTGCCCGCCGGCAGCGGCCGCGACGCCTGCCTGTTCGCCACCTACCCATCAACCGCCGCCTGAGCCGGAGCCCATCATGAGCACATATCAGTGGAAGAACATGGATGCCGGCCTGCTGAGCATGGTCGCCAAGGTCGCCCGCAACGAGCCGCTCAGCGCCGCCGAAGAGCTCAGCGTGGCCGAATTCCTCAAGGGCTACGCCGGCACCAGGGGCGACTGGGGCTTCGCCACCACGCCCACCGGCGACGTGCGCGGCAGCAACAACCTGCGCCGCACCAACTGGTTCAACGGCCGCTACCTCACCGCCGAGGCCCTGTCGCGCCAGGACGTTTATTTCGACGCCCGCCTGCGCCTCGGCGCCCACGCGCAGATGCCCGGCATCGCCTGGGGCCTCGGCATCACGGCCACCGGCGCCAACGCCACGCCGGTGCACAGCGAATCCCGCAGCGGCGGCATGCCGGCCGGCCAGGCCCTCACCCTGCGCCGCGGGCTGGCCTTCGATCACGTCGGCCGCCCGATCCTGGTCTCGGAGCCCTTCAGCTTCACCATCGAGAAGCTCCTCGGCGCCTGGCGCAAGACGCCACAAAAGGTGGTCGGCGGCGGGGTCGATTTCATGCCCTGCGTGTGCCTCGTCGACGACCCCGCCGGCCCCACCGGCGGCAGCGCCCTGGTGCCCTCCGGCCCCTACCTGCTGGTGATCCAGCCCAACGAGAGCGAAGAGGGCGGCGCCAAGGTGATGGGGGAGATCTGCGGCGGCGCGGCGGCGGTCAACTGCCGCGCCGAAGCCTGGCGCGGCGGCTTCGGCCTGTCGCTGGTGCGCTTTCCGGTCGAGCTGCCGCTGCGCGAGGACCTCGTCTCGGCGTGGGATCTGCGCGGCACCCTGTCGGCCTACTTCTTCGACGTCTTCGAGCACCCGCTGTGGAAGCGCTGGGACCCGGACTTCCTCACCAAGGGCCCCTTCTGCAGCGACACCGGGCCGGGCCGCCACGACGCCGCGGCCGTCGCGCTGGCGATGGTTTACCTCGGCGAGGACGGCAGCGTGCTCTTCCTCGACCAGTGGATCCCCCGCCGCACCATCTGCGACAGCCCCGCCGAAGACTGGCACCGCACCCGCTTCGGCGCCCCGCCGCGGGCCGCCGCCTGGGCGCGCATCCACCAGTTCCAGTGCATGCTGGCCGAGAGTCTCGCCAAACAGCCCCTCGGCAGCGAGCGGGACGATCTTTATAGCCGCGGCTTCCGCCACATCCCGCCGATCGGCTTCCTGCCCATCACGCCGGAGCCGCCCGACGGCAAGCTGAGCACCGGCTTCGCCCTCGTCGACAGCGTGCTCAACAACGCCGCGGCCGCCCCCTGGCTGGTGTCGCCGCGGGTCGCCGGCGCCATCGAGCAGGCCCGGCGATATTTTCCGCCCGCCCGCACCCGCGTGATCGCCTACGCCGTGGTCGCCCTGCACGACGACGACATCCTTGAAGACCTCAACAACGTCTTCGACAAGGACCCGATCCAGCTCGCCCGCCGCCCGGCCCAGGACGACAGCGGCAATGTCGGGCAGCCCTTCACGCCAAACAACACCCATTACGGCCTGACCCAGGCCACCGAATACACCGCGCTGCCCGGCTACCTGGGCGTACTGGCCCGGCTGTTCGAGACGATGGGCCTCGACGACCTGGTCAACCGCCGCACCGAGATCGTCAAGCTGGTGGTGCCGCTGCAGGGCCTCACCCGGCGCCATCCGCTGGTCGGCTTCCTGCAGGAGGACGCCATGGACCAGACCGAGGCCTGGGGCGTGAACCCGCTGCTCACTGCCGGCGGCGCCCTCGGCCCCCTCGGCACCTTGCCCCAGGCCGAGGAGCTCGCCGGCCTGATCGCCAGGATCGGCCTCGACATGCTGCCGCGGCACTTCGTGGTGTACGTCAAGCAGCGCCTCGTGCTGCTCGACCTGCTGTTCTACGTGCTCGAGATCCTGCAGTTCCTGTTCAAGTTCCTGAGCGCCTTCGCCTCGCTGGCCGGCGGCACCAAAAAAGCCATCAAGACCGCCGAGCTGCGCCAGCAGTACCTCGCCCAGCCGGCCCAGAAGCGCGCCATCGTCGAGGCCGTGCTGGCCCAGCCCGACGTGCAGGCCAACCTCGTCCGCGCCGCCGACCTCAGCGGCTCCGGCCTCTCGGTGAGCCGCCGCAACCAGGACTTCCTCGGCAAGGTCGACACGGTCGAAGCGGGCCTCGCCGACAGCATCGCCGACCCGCTCGAACGCCGCCGCACCGCCATCGGCCAGGTGGCCGACGCCTACGCCGCCGAATACCCCGACTACCAGCTCATGCAGGTGCTGGCCGCCGTCCAGCCGCCCCAGCAGACGCTCATGGTGGTCACCCGGCTGTCGGTCAAGCGCCCCACCGAAAAGGCCGAAACCCTCGCCGACGAGCTCGCCGCGGGTGGCCCCACCGTGTTCACCGAAGTCGACGCCCAGCCGCTCTACGCCGACCTGCGGGCCAGCCTCGACGAGCGCAAGGTGGCCGACTATGTGGAGGGCACCGACAGCGCCACGGCCAAGCTTACGGTCAAGGACATCCTCGCCCGCCCGCCCGCCGAGGCCCAGCTGCTCCTCGGCGCCGACAACTACGCCAAGTTCCGCGCCGCCTTCCAGGCCGACCGCAATGCCGCCATCGCCGGGGCCGAAGAACTCGGCAAGGGCGTGCCGGAGGCTCTGCTCGTCAAGGTCGAGACCGAAATGAAGGCCGGCACCCCGGCGGAGGCCGCCATCGACAAGCTCAAGGCCGACACCGCCACCAACGGCAACACCCGCCCGCTCCTCGACCACACCGCCAACCTGCTGCGCATCACCGGCGGCAAGGCAGGCTTCCTCAACCTGGTCAAGCGCACCTGAGGCCGCTGCGCCATGAACGCCCCCCTCGACATCGGCCGCCTCAGCACGCGCATCCGCAGCAGCGAGCCCGAGCGGGCGCAAGCCCTCGCCGGGCAGCTGCGGCAGGTGGCTGGCCCGGGGCTCACCCGCGCCCTCGACGGCGCCGGCGAGCGCGCCCTGGCCCGCGCCGGCCTGCCGGCGGAGGCGATGGTCGCGGTGCGGCGGCTCGACCTTGCGCTGAGGGTTTCGGCGGCGGTGGATGAAAGGCAACTCGCCGAGGGCTGGGCCGCAGCATTCGAAGCCGCCCTCGCCGGCCTGCTGGCCCGCACCCCGGCGGGCGATGACGACGACGCCTCCGTCGTGTGGTTCGCCGATGCCTGGGCCGCCGAAGGCCGACACCTGCAGCGCCGCGCCGCCGGGCTGCCCGACGCCTGGTGGGCGCAGGATCTCGCCGACGCGGGCAGCCACCTCGCCGCCGCTGACACCCCCGATGGCCTCGAAGCATTGACCATCCTGCTGCGCTGGCTGGCCCGCGACCCGCCCCGCGCCGTCACCACCATCGCCGCGCTGGCCCGCAGCGACGCACGCATCGCCACCCTCCTCGACGCCGACGCGGCACGCATCCTCACCCGCCGCCTGCTGGCCCTGTTCGCCGGCAGTGCCAACGCCCAGCTTCCGTCGGCAGGTAGGCTGGTGGAAGGCACGCCGTCCCTCACCTCCGCCCGACAACTGGAGCCGGCCCTCGAGCGCCTTGTCGAGCTGCGCACACCCCTGCTGGCCGCCCTCGGCACCACCTCCGGCCCCTCCCACGCCCAGGCCATCGCCGCGCCCTGGCTCCTCGCCGCCCTGTTCGCCGGCCAGCCCACACTGACCCGCCTTCCCGCCTGCGAGATCGAGCCTGCCCTCATGCGCTGGCTGCAGCGGCCATCGCCGCCCGCCCGCACGCCAGCCGATGCGCGCAGCGGGCAGCCCGCGCCCTCCGAGGCCCCACCGGCCCCACCCGCCAGCGGGCCCGACACCCTTGCCGCCCGCCACGAAACCCACACTGGAGGCCTGCTCCTGCTGCTGCGGCCGATGGCCCGGCTGAAGCTGCTGCCGGCCCCCGAACAGCTCGCCCAGGGCCTCGGCGACCTCGCCCTCACCGCCCTGCGCCGGGTGCTGGCGCCACTGCCAAACGCCGAGCGCGCCGTCGCCCAGGAGCGAGAGCGCCCACTACTGGCGGTGTTCGCCCCCGAGTGCGACTGGCGCGAACGCATCGCCACCCTGCCAATCCACGACGCCGAGGCCGCCGACGCGCTGCTCGACGCCCTCATCGATGCGATCCCCGCCGACATCGCCTTCGCGCCGGGCGCCCCGCGCCGCATCTTCGGCACGGCCCAGCCCGCCTTCGCCACCGCCTCGGCCCAGCGCCTCGCCTGCCTGCTGCTGCGCCCCGGCGTGCTCACCGTCAGCGCCTGGAGCGCCGAGCTGGCCTGGCCCCTGGCCAGCGTCGACCTCGCCCTGCGCCGCGCCGGCTGGGATCAGGACCCGGGCTGGCTGCCATGGCTAGGCCGCAGCCTGAGCTGGCGTTTCGGAGACACCTCATGAGCGCCGCCCCGCAACTCGACCTCTGGCTCGCCCTCGCCGCAGGGCGCCTGCTGTTGCACCGCAGCGACGACGCCGGGCTCACGCGCCTCGCCGCCACCCGGCTCGACACCACCTCGCCCCAGGCCCTCTCCGCCAGCATCGCCAACGGCGCCGAGACGCTGTTCGCCGCCCTCGACGCCCAGCCCGACGCCGAGCCCCTGGCCCGCATCGCCACCGGCTACGCCCTCTCCGGCTTCGACCTCGACCTGCTCGCCTTCGCCGCGCTGCCCTGCTTCGACGAAGACGCCGCCGGTGCCGTTGCCGCCTTCACCGGCGGCCCACGCCGGCTCACCGTGGGCCTGGCCCTCAAGCTGATGTTCGGCGACTTTGCCGACCCCAACACCGTGCGCGCCGCCTTGCGCGCCTCGCCCCTGTGGTCCGGCGCCCTGATCCAGCCCGACGAAGCCCTGCGCCCACTGCTAGAACGCCGCCTCGACCCCACCGAGACCCTGCTCGCGGGCCTCGAAGGCACCGCCCCCACCGAAGCCGGTGCCGGCTGGCGCGCCCGCCGCCTCACAGCCCCGGCCCGGCAGGCCGCGAGCATCCTCCGCGCCGCCACCGAGCTGGCCGCCAGCGCCCCCGGCATCTGCCTGCACCTGTGCGGCAACCCCGAGCGCGCCGAGGAAGCCCTCGCCAGCGCCGGCCCCGCCATCGTCCTCGACGCTCCCGAGCCCGCCACGCCGCCCCCGTGGCCCGACGCCCGCCTGCTCAGCCTCGCCACCGGCTGCCGGGTCGCGCTGCGCACCGACGCCGCCGAACTCCCCGCCCCGGCCACCACCTCGCCTACCTTCGTGATCGCCCCGCCGAGCTTCGCGCTGCGCGGCCCCGGCGCCCATTTGCGGCGCCTCGAAGTGGGCGCCAGCAACCCCCTCGAGCTCGCCGACGCCTGGCAGCTCGCCCTCGGCTGCAGCCAGCTCGACGCCGACGAGCTCGCCGGCCGCAACTGGATCGACAACGACACCCCCCAGCACATCGCCGCCGCGCTGCCCGCCGGCGCCGGCGTGCCCGAGGCCCTCGCCGAGCTGGCCCGCCTCACCCCGCCCCGCGCCCTGCGCCTGGCCACCCGCAGCACGCCCGACATCCCCTGGGCCCGCCTCATCCTGCCCGCCCAAACCGGCAGCCGCCTCGACGACCTGATCCGCCGCGTGCGCCGCCGGGTCGGCGTGCAGCTGCGCTGGGGCATGGGGCGCAGCAGGCGCGGCCGCTCGGTGGTCGGCCTGCTATACGGCGAATCCGGCACCGGCAAGACCCTCGCCGCCGAAGCCATCGCCACCCGCCTGCGCATGCCGATGCTCTCGGTCGACCTCTCGCTGGTGGTGTCCAAGTACATCGGCGAGACCGAGAAGAACCTCTCCGAGCTCTTCGCCGCCGCCGAGGGCTACGCCGCGCTGCTGTTCTTCGACGAAGCCGACGCCCTCTTCGGCCGCCGCACCAACGTGCAGGACGCCCACGACCGCTACGCCAACATCGAGGTCAACTACCTGCTCCAGCGCCTGGAGTCCTTCGAGGGCTGCGCGCTCCTCGCCACCAACCTCATGCAGGGCGTGGACGACGCCTTCCTGCGGCGCTTCGACCAGGTGGTGCATTTCCCGCGCCCCGGCGTGGCCGAGCGCATCGCCATCTGGCGCGCCCACCTGCCGGCCGCGCACCTGGCCGACCAAGTTTCGATCGAGCAGCTGGCCGAGCGCTTCGAGCTCACCGGCGGCGAGATCCGCAACGCCGCCCTGTCGGCGGCCTTTGCCGCCGCCGACAGCGGCACGGTGGTCACCGACGGCCTGCTCGACGCCGCCGTGGCCGAAGAGTTCAGCAAACTGGGCCGGCCATTCCCGCGCCGGCAGGGAGCCTTTTCATGACCGACATCGCCACCACCCTCGCCCAGGCCAAGGCCAAACTCGCCGCCTGGCAGGCCGAAGCAGCCACCGCCGCCGCCAGCGGCGCCGCCCAGGCCCAGACCGCCGACGCCGCCTGGGACGCGGTGGCCGCCATCGAGGCCGCCACCGCCCACGCCGAAGGCCTGCGCGGGCAGATCCTCGCCCGCAACGACAGCCTCACCGCCGCCCTGGCCGCCCGCAGCGCCGCCCTCGCCAGTGCCGAAAAGGCCCGCAGCGATGGCGCCACCCCGCCCATCGCCGACGCCACCGCCACCGCGCTGCGCGCCAGCCTCGTCAGCGCCACCGGCCTCACCGCCGCCAAGCTCGACGGCGCTAACCTCAAGACCGCCGTCGCGGCCGTCGACACCGGCATCGCCACCCTCGACGACGCCGCCATCAGCACCCTGGCCAGCGTCCTCGTCACCCTCGAAACCAAGCTGCAGGACAGCGAGGACGCCGAAGCCGCCGCCGACGCTGCCCTCACCGCCGCCGAAGCCTCGCCCGCCATCATCGCCGACGACCTCGACAAGGCCCTGCTGGCCCGCGAGGCCGCCCTGCGCCTCGCCGCCGCCGGCAACACGCCCGCCGCGGTGCTCGCCTACGTGGATTACCAGGCCGCCCGCGCCCGCCTCGCCAGCGCCGCCGCCCCGGCCGTGGCCACCGCGCTGCAGACCGACTGGAACACCGCCCGCGACGCCCAGCTGTCGGCCGTCGCCGACCTGCTGGCCGCCCAGGTGGCGGTGATCCAGGCCCAGCTCGAACTGTCACGCAAGCGGGCCAGCATGGTCGCCAAGCTCGCCACCCGCGACGCCGACGCCGCCACCGCGGTGGATGCGGTGCTCAACCCGCCGCCGCCGCCGGGGCCCTGAACTCCCCGCCACCGCCCTCTGCCGCCGAAGGGAGCACGCCATGAACACCCACCACCACGCACACCGGGCGGCCTGAGCCAGGGGCACGCACCACCATGGCCAGCGCCAGCCCCGAGCGGGACACCCGCCAGAAGGCCCCCGTCGGCGCCCCCCACTCCGCCGCCGAGCGCGAGGCCGACCGGGTCGCCGACGCCCTCACCGCCACCCCGGCGGCGGGCCCCATCCGCTGCGCCGCCTGCGCCGGCGGCGACAGCCCCTGCCCGGCCTGCAGCGC
>NZ_BJNV01000076.1 GCF_006539865.1 Zoogloea ramigera | reverse complement strand
GGTTACGGTGGCAAGCCGGCGCGGCGCGGCCTCGTGGGCCGGCTCGGCCTGGGCCGGCGGCAAGGGCTTGGCGACCGGGGCCGGGACGGGCTCCGCGGCCGGCATCGGCGCGGCGGCGTGCGCAGCGACGGGGGCCTCGCTCGACGCGGGCAGCAAACCCGCAAGCTTGGCGACACCCGCCAGGCTGACCGCAGTCACCGAAGCGGCGGCCAGCCAGAGCATGGGGTGCAAGGTGGGGGCTTTGGAAGTACTCATGGCGAAAGATTCCTCTCAAGAAAACGCAGGGCTTCCCCGCGTTTCATGGTTCCCCACGGGGGTGTGGGGGCACTCGGTAGATGAGGAGATCAACGCCCGACCCCGCGCCGCCGGCAGACAGCGGCAACGCGCGCTTACAAAGCAGGGGCCTACTCGTCGCCGGCCGAGCCGGGCCGCGGGGGCTTGAGGAGGTAACGGGCCGGGTCCATGGCATCCACCAGATCCCGCGCCAGGGGTGGCGGGTCGCCATTCAGCTGGCTCGCCAGCAGCTCACCGGCCAGGCTGGCCCACACCAGACCCCGGGCGCCGAAGCCCGACACGGCGTAGAGCCCCGGCTGGCGCGGAATGTCGCCGAGGGGCGTGTCCCGTGCGGCCTGCGCCACCGCCGGCACGGCGCCTATCATGGGCAGGCGGTCCGGCGAGGCCGGGCGAAATCCGACGCGGCCGGCCAGGCTCGCCGGGTCGAAGGGCGCCGCAAAGCCGGGCAGGATGAAATCCAGCTTGGTCATGTTTTCGCGGTGCTCGGCCTCGCGCAGCTCGCTACCCTCGTCGTCGGCGACGAAGGTGGCGCCGGCGCAGCGCAGCCCGTCGACTTCGGGGCTCACGTAGCCGAGCCGACACACCACCACCCGGGGCGCGCTGGCAGGCTCGGCGGGCAGGTGGGAGACCTGGCCCCGGGCCGGCCGCACCGGCAGGCTCGCCGCCTGGGGCAGCCCGCGGATGCCCACGCCGTTGGCCAGGATCGCCACCGGCGCCCGGGCGATCTCGGCCCCGGCCGGATCGCGGGCGACCCACTCGCCCTCGCTGCGCTCGAGCACGCCGAGCCGCCGCCCTAAGCGCCGGGTGATGGCCTCGCCCGCCGCGGCCAGATTGGCCTCGCACAGGGTGAGCGGCTGGATCCAGCCACCGCCGGGAAACCACCAGCCGCCCGCCTCCACCGGCCAGCCGGCGAGCTCCCCGGCCTCCTCACGGCTGACGAAGCGCAGGTAGTCGGCGGGCGGCTGGTGGGCGTCGACCACCGCCCGCATCTTGCCCTCCTGCTTGGCGTCGCGGGCCAGGTGGAGCACACCGCAGGGCGCCCAGCGCGGCGCGTGGCCCGCCCGGGCGAGGCGCTCAAGATGGCGCAGCCCGTACAAGAAACCCGCCCGGGTGATGCGGGCGAGGCGGTTGTCGTCGAGGCTGGGCAGCGGGCGGAACACCCCGGCCTTGTTTCCCGAGGCCCCCTGGCCCGGCCCGTCGGCCTCGTCGACAACGGTGACCTGCCAGCCGCGGGCGGCGAGGCGCTCGGCCACCGAGGTGCCAGCCACGCCGGCGCCGATCACCAGCGCACGGCGTTCGGCCGGCAGCGCGGGCGGCATGGCATCGCCCTCGAAGCGGCCCACCAGCAGCGGCCGATCAGCGCCGCCGCCCGGCTGCAAAGCCACTGCAAAGCCAGCAGCCTGAAGACCCAGACGCACCTCCTCCGCCCCCTCCTCGCAGCTGAGGCTCGCCCCCGGGGCGGCCAGACGGGCCAGCTGGGCAAACGCGGCCGGCGTGAGGCTGTCCAGATGGAAGGCGTCGGCGCGGGCGTCGAGCAGCGCCAGGGCGACATCGCCGAAGATCAGGTCGAGGGTAACCCGGCCGTCGTCGAAGCTCAGCCGGTGGGAGCCCGGCAACAGGGGCGGCCACTGGTCGCGGAGCTCGGCGGCCAGCGCGCCCTGCTCGGGCCAGGCGGCCTGCAGGCGGGCCAGATCATCGGCCTGCAGGGGGTGCTTTTCGATGGCGATGAAGTGCAGACGCCGGCTGCGCGACGGGTCGGCCCGCCAGGCGGCCCAGGTGGCCAGAAAATCGAGGCCGGGCCCGAAGCCCGTCTCGACGATCGTGAAGGCCTCGCGGCCAGCCCAGCGCGTCGGCAGCCCGTGGCGGGCCAGAAGGCGCTGCGGGGCCTGGCCTGCGCTCCCGACGTCGTCGAGGCGGGGCGAACGGGGATCGGCGTCGGAGGCCAGGGAAGCGGGGGGGATCGTGGGGCTCATGGGCGGGAGGGGGATTGGCGGGTCAGGCCGAAGTTTAGCCCAGCCGGCAGCCGCCCGCCCCCGGCCACCCCGCGCTCAGGGCGCCGCGGCCGGGCGCACCGCGCCACGCACGAAGGCGCGCAGATCGGCCGCCAGGGCGCGGGCCGAGTCCTCGCCCAGGTAGGGCATGTGGCCCGAAGGAGAGCCTTTGATGGTCAGCCGCTCACGGGGGATGGGCGCGTGGGCCAGGGCGTATTCGGCCGCCGCCAGGGGCGTCACCAGATCGTAGTAGCCGGCCGCCACGAACACCTGCAGCGCCGGGTTGCGGCGCATCGCGACGGCCAGGGCGGTGGCGTCGTTGCGCGGCAACGTGACGCCCGGGCTGGCGCCGTAGTTCCACTTGAAGTTGACCCGGTCCCACACGATGGGCAGGTAGGGCTCGGCAAACCCCACCCCGAGCTCCTTGGTGAGGTATTCGTGGAAGGCCGCGATGAAGCCCGGGGTGTATTGGCCCATGGCCGGGTCGTCCACCACCGGGTCGCCGCCGCTGGGCTGGGCGGGCAAGGTGTAGCGCAGGTCGTAGGCACCGACCTGCTGGCCGCGCCCCTGCAACAGCAGGTTCTGGAAGGCCGCCGGGCCGAGGCGCAGGTTGGACTGCAGCCAGGCCGGCGCCGGCACGCCGGTGAGTTCGGCCAGCCGGGCGGCGATGCGCTCGCGCTCGGGGGCGGCGAGCAGGTAGCCGGCATCCAGGGCCTTCAGGTAGTCGTCGCGGGCGAAGGCCTGGGCCGCGGCCATGGCGGCCTCGACGGAGCCCACCTCCGGCCCCAGCCGGCCGTGGTACCAGGCCGCCGCCGCCATCGCGGGCAGATGGGTCAGGTGCCGCCGGTCGTCGCCCGCCACCCGGCCGCCACCGAGCGTGAAGGCGGGGCCGAGCACCGCGATGCCGTTCAGGGTGATCGCCCCCAGGCTGCCGTGGGGCGGCAGCACACCGCCGCTGAGCATGTCGGCGAGGGCGATGGCGCGGATCGTGCCGTAGGACTCGCCGACCAGGAACCTGGGCGCGTTCCAGCGGCCATGGCGGGTGAGCCACTGGCGCATGAAATCGGCGGTGGCGCGGGCGTCCTCGGTGACGCCCAGGAAGTCTTCGGCCCGGGCGCCGGGCAACAGGCGGCTGTAGCCGGTGAGGGCCGGGTCGATGAACACCAGGTCGGCCACATCGAGCAGCGAGTGAGGGTTGTCGCCGATCTCGAAGGGCGGCGCGGTGGGCGGGCGAACCGGGTCGGCAAAGCGGACCTGCCGGGGGCCCAGCATGCCGAAGTGGGTCCAGATCGACGCCGACCCCGGGCCGCCGTTGAAGACGAACAGCACCGGCCGCGCTGGCGCCGGGCGGGGCTGGCGCTGCAGATAGCTGAAGCTGACCAGGCTCGCCGCCGGCCGGCCCTGACGGTCGGGCACGATGATCTCCTCGACCACCGCCTCATAGCGCAGGCGCTTGCCGCCGAAGCTACCCGCATGGAGGCTGGCGATGCGGCGCAGCGCCGGGTCGACGGCGCCTTCAAGCGCAGGCCCTGGTGGTGGCTCGGCAGCGCCCGCGACCTGGACAGCCGCCACCATCAGCAGCGCAGCACGGCACGACACGCGCCGGAGAATCGACATGATCATGGGAGCGCCCTCGACGCGCAGGATGAAACCCGAAGGCCTCCACGCAGGAGGCCGCAGCGCGCCGATGCTAGACGAATTTTGCGGCAGCTCCTAGCCGGGCCGTCGGGCCGTTGCAAAGCGGGAACGCGGCGACGGCAGCTCCACAGGAGCGCAAGCGACCAGGGTGATGGCAGGGGGAGGAGAACGCCGGGGCCGGCGTGGGCGCCCACGAATGTGGCGCCACAAAGAAAAAAGCCCGAGCACCTTGAGGGCTCGGGCTAAATCCACACCAAAGGAGGAGGGTGGAGGAGACAGGGAGAATATTATTGCGACCGTTATTGCGTCGCAACATGATAATTTCTATTTATCAATAAAAACCCTCTATGGATTCTCCTTCACCCTGCGCAGGGGCGCGAGCAGGCCCGACAAGCCGTTGTGGTCGAGCTCGTGCATCAAGGCCAGCAGCTGGCCGATCTCGCCGGCCGGAAAGCCCTGCCGGGCGAACCACGTGAGGTAGTGCCCGGGCAGGTCGGCAATGAGGCGCCCCTTGTACTTGCCGTAGGGCATCTCCTGGCTGACCAGGCGTTGCAGCAGTTCTGGATTCACTCGTGCATCCTTCTCGTCGGGCGTGCCGGCCGGCATCGGGCCGGCAAAGCCAGCGCGCCGATCAATGCCCGAAGCTGTCGGCGTCGAACATCTCCGGGTCGGGGCGGTCGAGGGTGCCCAGCAGGGCCATCTCGTCGGCGGACAGGGTGAAGCCGAAGATGTCGAGGTTCTGGGCCATCCGCGTCGGGTTGGACGACTTGGGCGTGGCGACGAAGCCCTGCTGCGTCAGCCAGCGCAGGATCACCTGGGCGGTGGTGCGCCCGTGGCGCTCGGCCACCGCGGCGATCACCGGGTCGGTGAGCATCGCGTTGCCGCAGCCCAGCGGCCGCCATGCGCCCGTCACGATGCCCCTGGCGCGGTGGATGTCGACGAGGTCGTCGCGCAGGTGGTAGGGGTCGAGCTGGATCTGGTTGAGGTGGGGCACGAGGCCCAGGTCGAACAGCTTCTGCAGGTGGGCCGGCTTGAAGTTGGAGGTGCCGATCGACTTGACCAGCCCCGCCTCGAGCAGGCGCACCAGGCCCTGGAAGGCCTCCACGTAGCGGCCCTGGTCGGGGTTCGGCCAGTGCACCAGCAGCAGGTCGATGTAGTCGAGGCCGAGGCGCTCGAGGCTGGCCTCACAGGCCGCGCGGGCGCCGTCGACGCTGTGCCATTTGCGGTTGAACTTGGTGGTGACGAAGATATCCGCGCGGGCCACACCGGACTGGCGGATGCCCTCACCCACGCCGCGCTCGTTTTCGTAGTTCTCGGCGGTGTCGATGAGCCGGTAGCCCATGTCGAGGGCGGCGGCCACCGTGACGGCGGCTTCGGCGTCGTTCATGGGCCAGGTGCCCAGGCCGAGCTGGGGCATCTCGACGCCGTTGGCCAGGGTCAGGGTCGGTGCGGGGTTGATGCGCTGAGTCATTCTTGTCGTCCGATAGGGTGGGAAGGGAGCCCTATCTTAGCCGGCAAACGCAGCCGCTTCATCACCTTGCACGGCCACGCTGCACCGGCGGCACGCACAAAAAAAGAAACCCGGGCGCTTGCGGGCCCGGGTTAAATCCACACCAAAGGAGGAGGGTGGAGGAGACAAACCAATCTTAGAACAGCATTTGCTGCAGCGCAACATCCGGCGCACTGAATATTTCTATCGAATTATAAGGGCTACCTATAGGAGCCCATGAACCAACCGGGTGCGGCCCCGACGATGCCCCCCCGTCAGCCCGCCGCCCGGTAGAGCAGCACCTTCAGCGAGCGCTCGTCCGACACGTCGGCAAACGCCGGCGGATTGGGCAGGCGCTCGCAGAAGGCCAGCCCGGGCGCCAGCGCCTGCACCTGGTCGTGCAGGAAACCCACCCCCAGCTTGGGGGAGTTCAGGCACAGCAGCGCGTGCCCGCCCGGGGCCAGCAGGCCTGGCAGACGGCGGATGAGCCGGGCGTAATCCTTCTCGGCGACGAAGCTGCCCTTCTGGTAGCTGGGCGGGTCGAGGACGACCAGATCGTAGGGCCCGCCCCGGGTGATCTTGCCCCACGAGTTGAAAATGTCATGGGGCAGGAAGCTCGCCCCGGCGGTGAGGCCGTTCTGCAGGTGGTTGCGCTTGCCGATGGCGAGCGCGCCGTCGCTCATGTCCACGTTGGTGACCTGGCGGGCGCCTGCCAGCAGCGCCACCACCGAAAACGAGCAGGTGTAGGCGAACAGGTTGAGCACCTTGGCGCCCGGCCGCGCCGCCACCAGCTCGCGCACCCGGCGGCGCCCCTCGGCCATGTCGACAAAGAAGCCGTGGTTGAGGCCGCGCAGCAGATGCACCCGGAAGGCAGCCCCGTTTTCGTTGACCACGTGGGGCTCCGGCACGCTGCCCGCCATCAGCCGCGTCTCGGCGCGGGCCTCGTGGCGATACTGGAAGACCCAGTTGAGCGGCTGCCCGGGATTGAGCTGCGCCCAGCGCGCCGACAGGGCGTCGTGCAGGCTCGCCAGCTCGGCCTCCTCCACCGGCTGGAAGCTGGTCAGCAGCCACACCGGCGGAAAGGCGTCCAGCGTCCACTGTTCGCAGCCCGGGTACAAACCACCCCGTCCGTGGAAGATCCGGCAGGCGTCGGCGGGCATGGGCATCCGGGCGATGGCGTCGAGAAGGGCTTGCATGGGAGATGGGCTTTCGGGTCGGGGATGCGGAATCTACCTGAAGTTTCCGCCAAACATGCCCGCAGCGCCCTCCTCCACGCAGGATGGGCACGCCAGGCGTGGCCGGTGACACAGCAAAGCTCCAGTTAACGCACGGCACGCCGATATAAACCAGATTGATCGTGCCTCCATTCATCCGGGCCCACCCCCCCAACTCCCGCAACGGGGCGATGGGGCCGTTGGAATGCCGGCACCCGAGCGACCGCCAGCCCTCCTCGACGGGGCAACCTCATCGGAGAAAAACAACATGTTTCGCATGAACAGCCTGGGACAGAAGCTGACCTCGGTCATCGTCGGAGTCCTGCTGGTCGCCTTCGCGGTCGGTTCGGTCGTGCTCAGTCAGGTCTCGGACAAGCTCATCCGGGAGGCCGCGACGGGTTCCGTGGAGTCCGTGAACGCCACCATGCTGGACATGGTGGATGTCTTCGCCGTACAGGTGGAGAAAGGGGCCGACCGCCTGATGACTGCCCTCCAGTTCAGCATCCACGAGCCGCTGCGCCTCGACACCGCCACCACCAAGGTAGGTGAGCGCCTGGTGCCGCAGCTGCGCCTGGGCGGCAAGCCGCTCAACCTGGATTTCGGGCTGGTGGATGCGTTCACCAAGGAAACCGGCGGCGTGGCGACGGTGTTCGTGCGGGATGGCGACGACTTCGTGCGCATCACCACCTCCGTCAAGAAGGAAGACGGCTCCCGGGCGGTGGGAACCGTCCTCGACCGCAGCCACCCCGCCTACGCGAAAGTCATGAAGGGCGACCTCTACCGCGGCCCTGCCCGCCTCTTCGGCCGCGACTACTACACGAAGTACGTGCCGATCCAGGAGGCCGGCCAGGTCATCGGGGTGCTGTTCATCGGCGTCGACTTCACCGACGAGCTGCAGGCCCTGACCGCTCGCATCAAGACCACCCGGATCGGCAAGGAGGGCTACGTCTTCGTGCTGAACGCCAAGGCGGGCCCGACCGCTGGCAACTTCGTCGTTCACCCCGACCTGGAGGGCAAGAGCGGGCTGGAGATCGCCGACACCGACGGCCGCTTCATCGTGAAGGAAATGCTCGAGAAGAAGCAGGGGCTGCTCAGCTACACCGTGCGCAATGCCGGCGCCGCCACCGGCAAGCCCAAGATCGCCGCCTATGGCCACAACGAGCGCCTGTCGTGGGTGATCGTGTCGGGCGCCAGCATCGACGACCTGGGCCGCGAC
Source organism: Zoogloea ramigera (assembly GCF_006539865.1). Lineage (GTDB taxonomy): Bacteria > Pseudomonadota > Gammaproteobacteria > Burkholderiales > Rhodocyclaceae > Zoogloea > Zoogloea ramigera. Next base: position 11,074 of record NZ_BJNV01000076.1, on the reverse strand, counting down.
ATGCACCGCATCATGTATCTGGCCGGCCTGATCGGGCTGGCCCTGGTCGTCGTGCTGCCGATCCTGATCACCGTCGTCATCCGCAAGCTCGTGTCTGCCCCCCTGGGCGAGCTGCAACGCTTCTGCCAGCGCGTGGAGCAGAGCCACGACTTCACCCTGCCGCCCCCGCAGATGCGTAATGACGAAGTCGGCCAGACCGGCGAGGCGATCATGCGCCTGCTCGAGACACTCCGCCTGACCTTCAACGAGCTGCTCGACACCGTCTCGAAGGTGGATCTGGCGGCCCAGGAGATGTCTCAGGCATCGGTCAGCGCGTCGCAGCAATCCCATGTCGCCAGCGACTCCGCCTCGGCGATGGCGGCCGCCATCGAGGAGATGACGGTCAGCATCAACCACATCACCGAGAGCGCCGCGATTGCCGTCGACCGGGCCAAGGTGGCGGGCGTGCGCTCCCGCGACGGCAGCCAGACCATCCTCGGCGCCACCGCCGAGATGGCCGCGATCTCCGACGAGGTGCAGCGCGCCTCGCTGGTGATCAACGACCTGACCCGGGAGGCCAGCCGCATCTCGAGTATCGTCGGGGTCATCCGGGAAGTGGCCGAACAGACCAACATGCTCGCGCTAAATGCCGCCATCGAGGCCGCCCGGGCCGGCGAGAACGGCCGCGGCTTCGCCGTGGTGGCCGACGAAGTGCGCCGGCTGGCCGAGCGCACCTCGGTGTCCACCGCCGAGATCTCCACCATGGTCCAGGCTGTCCAGTCCCTGTCGGTCCAGGTCAACGAGATCATGGGGCAGTCGGTGGCGCAGGCGGAACACGGCTCGGCCCTGGCCCGGGAGGCCGCCGCCGCGATCACCGAAATCCGCGAGAACGCCGATCAGCTCATCGACCTGGTCCAGGACATCAACCTGGCGATGGGTGAGCAGAACATCGCCAGCCAGCAGGTGGCCGTCCAGACCGAGCACGTGGCGCGGGTGGCGGAGGAGAACAACATCACCTCCGTCCAGGCCAGCAGCACCGCCGAACGCCTGGAAGCCCTCGGCCGGCAGATCTCCACCCAGGTCAAGCAGTTCAAGATCTGAACCGGGCCGGGCCAAGCCCGGCCTTGCTCGCCCCGACACCCAAAAATTATGTTGATTTTAACGTTTTTGATATTTTAGCTTCGTTCAGATCTCAAGTCGGGCGGGGACGCATCCGTAATCCATTCTCCAGATCAAGAATTGCCCGGCCCCAGGCAGACCCGGCAGACGGAGACGAACATGGTAACGACCCCGGACAACCCGGCCCCCCCCGGCAAAGCGCTGGCCACCATCCTGGTGGTGGATGACTCGCGGATCAACCTGAAGGGCGTCAGCCGCATGCTGGAGGGGCACTTCCGGGTGCTGACCGCCGAATCCGGCCCCATCGCGCTGCAGATCGCCGCCGCCGAGCCCCGCCCCGACCTGATCCTGCTCGACGTGATGATGCCGGAGATGGACGGCTACGAAGTCATCCAGCGCCTGCAGGGCAACGAGGCGACCCGCGACATCCCGGTGATCTTCGTCACCGCCCGGGTCAATGACGAGGACGAGCAGCACGGCCTCTCGCTGGGGGCCGCCGACTACATCACCAAGCCGCTGCGGCCGTCCATCCTGCTGGCCCGCATCCGCAACCACCTCAAGCTCAAGCAGGCCCAGGACGCGCTGCGGGACTACAACACCGCCCTAGAATCCAGCGTCGCCGAGCGCACCGCCACCCTCAGCGCGGTGCTCGACAGCGCCGACCAGCTCATCGTGATGATCACCCTCGACGGCGCGATCATGGCCATCAACCGGATCGGCGCCGAGCAGTTCGGCCTCACCCCGACCCGGCTGGCCGGCTGCAACCTGTTCGACCTGCTGCCCTCCGAGTTCGGCATCCCCCTCGCCGACCTGATCGCCGAAGTGATGGACACCGGCCGCAGCGCCGAGATCGACGCCGCCCGGGACAAGCGCATCTTCCATGTCACGGTTTACCCGGTGCCCGGCGAGCCGCCGCGGGTGGTGGTGTACGCCAGCGACGTGACCGACAAGGTGGCCGCCGACGCCATGCTGCGCACCGAGCGGGAGCAGCTCGCCGCCTCCCTCGCCCACCAGCGCGAGCTCAACCGCAAGCTCGAGGAAGCCCAGAACCAGCTCCTCCAGTCCGAAAAGATGGCCTCCCTCGGCCAGCTCGCCGCAGGGGTGGCCCACGAGCTGAACAACCCCATCGGCTTCGTGCGCTCCAACGTCACGACGCTCAAGGGCTACCTCGACAGCCTGTTCGGCATCATCCAAGCCTACGACACCAAGGCCGCCGAATCCATGCCGCCGGAGGCCCTCGCGGCCCTCGCCGCAATCAAGCAGCGCGAGGACTTCGACTTCCTCCACGAAGACATCTTCCAGCTGCTGGCCGAATCCCAGGACGGCCTGACCCGCGTCCAGGACATCGTCCAGAACCTCAAGGACTTCTCCCGGGTCGGCGAATCCGGCTTCGGCTGGGCCGACCTCCACGCCTGCCTCGACTCCACCCTCAACATCATCTGGAACGAGCTCAAGTACAAATGCACCGTGGTCAAGCACTACGACCAGACCCTGCCCCAGGTGTACTGCATCGCCTCCCAGCTCAACCAGGTGTTCATGAACCTGCTGGTCAATGCCGGCCACGCCATCGCCGAGAAGGGTGAGATCACCATCACTACCCGCCAGACCCCGGACGGCACGGTTCAGGTGGCGATCAGCGACACCGGCTGCGGCATCGCCGCCGAGCACCTCCCGCACCTCTTCGAGCCCTTCTTCACCACCAAGCCCATCGGCAAGGGCACCGGCCTCGGCCTGTCGATCACCTACGGCATCATCGGCAAGCACAAGGGCAGCATCGACGTGAGCAGCGAGGTGGGCAAGGGCACCACCTTCACCGTCAACCTCCCCGTCGACCGGAGCGACGAAGCCGAGGACAGCCCCCCCAACGCGCTGGCGGCCTGAACCCGCGGGCAGAGCCGGGGAATCCCGCCGTCAACGGGCGCGGAGCCCCCCAGCCCCCACCACTGCCCGCCAAAGAAGCGCGGCAAGCAACCCGACGCCTCACCCGCCGAGCAAGGTCAGCAGGAACTTCGGGTTGACATTGGCCTGGGCCAGCATCGCGTTGGAGACCTTCTGCTGGATCTCCAGGCGGGTCAGTGCCGCGGTGTTCTTTGCGTAATCGGCATCGACGATCTGCCCCCGGGTGGCCGCGGTGGCGACGCTCTCCTGCCCGATGAGCCCGATGGCCGAGTCGAAGCGATTGTTCACGGCACCATAGTCGCTGCGGTAGCTGTTGATCTTGTCGATCGCCTGCTTGAGCTTTTCGAGGGCCTCCCGGGCCTTCTCGAGCGGGTCGATCTCGACGGACTCCAGGCCCAGGGTCTTGGTGTCGGAGGGCGTGGAGTTGACCGTCACGGTCTCGACGGCCCGCTCGAAATCGGCCCGGACTACGATATCCACCGGCCCCGTGTTCTTGGGCTGCGGCGCGTCGGGCATGCTGCCCCACTGGGCATTGATGTTGAAGATCCCCTGGCCGGTGACCGCCAGAAACAGGGGCTCGTCGACAGTGTCGATGTGAAGCTTTTCAACGCCGTGATAGGCGTCGGTGGAGCCGTCGGTGGTGTCGGTGTCACTGGGGAAGCGGTCGCCGTCCCCGGTGTAGGTGAAGGTCATGCCCTTGTACGTCCCGCTGACGCCATCGGCCAGATCCTGGCTGTAGGTCTTGCCGGCGGTGTCGGCGTAATCGACCAGCGGCGGGTTGCCGTCGAAGCTGACCCCCGCCTGAAAACCGTAAGCCTCCGTCAGCAGCTTGCCCTCGACATCGGCAACGCTGCTTACACCGTTTTTCAGCCACGACGAGTCGGCGCGGGCCCCCACGGCGGGCGTGCCGACCAGGTGCTTGCCGTCGGCGGTGAAGATCTGGATGTCGTCCTCGGCGCCGACGATACCATCGACCGTGATGGTGACGTCCATGGCGCCGGCGGGGATGAAACCGATGGGTTTGAGCCCCGAGGGCTGGCCGTTCAGGGTCGGCCCGCCGGCAAAGACCTCCTTGATGCTCTTGGTCTGCCCCATGGTCGTGGAAGGCGTCGCGGCGAGGGGGTAGCGCCCGAAGATCTCGGTCCCCTCGGCGATCCGGTCGATCTCCGCGTGAAGCTGGCGGAACTCCGCGTTCAGATTGGCCCGATCAGAGGCGGCCAGCGTGCCGTTGGCCGCCTGCACCGCCAGCTCGAAGCCACGCTGGAGGGATTCGCTGATGTTCATCAAACCGCCATCCGCAACCTGCACGAGGCTGATTCCCTGGTTGATGCTGCGGATCGAGCTGTCCTGGGCTTTCAGGTTGGCCTGCAAACGCTCGCTGATGGCGAGCCCTGCGGCGTCGTCCCGGGCACCGTTGATGCGCAGACCGGACGAGAGCTGGGCCTGGATGCCGGCCAGGCTGTTCTGGGACACGCCCAGGTTGCGCTGGGCGTTGAGGGCGACGGCGTTGGTGAAGATACCTTGCAGGGCATTCATGGCCTGGAACCATAAAGGGCGGAATGCCAGGTACTTAGCAAAAACAGCGCCAGGTGAGGCAGCACCGCCGTCGGGCCTGGAGACCCGCGCGAGTGCGGCAATATCTGCCACCGCAACGCAAACCAGAGCGACTTTTTTGCCCCCCCCTTGCCGCCCACCGGGCGCCCCCGGCGCGCGGCGAAGCGTAAAGGCCAGGCCTCCGCCGGCCTGGCCTTCCGGCCCCGAGCTCAGGCTACCAACGCCTTACACCGCCACGCCGCCGGTGCTGAACACCTCGGCGTGGATGCGGGCTGAGTCGACGCCCAGCTCATGCAGGCGGGCGATGTGGGCCCTCAGAAAGCCGTCCGGGCCGCACAGGTAGTAGTCGGCGTCGGCCGGCAGCGCGAGCTTGCCGAGGTCGAGGCGGTCGATCACGCCGAACTCGGCCACCGGGCCGGCGTCGTGGAAGATGCGCACCTCGAGCTGCGGGTTGTCGGCGGCGGCCTTGTGCAGGCGGGCCCCGAAGGCCAGCACCTCGGCGTTGCGGCAGGTGTGGATGAACTGCACCTGCCGGTCCTTGGCGGTGGAGATCAGGTGCTTGAGCATCGAGATCATCGGGGTCACCCCCACCCCGCCGCTGATCAGCACCACCGGCGTGTGACGGTCTTCGTGGAGGTAGAAGTCGCCGAAAGGCACCGCCAGGTCGATGATGTCGCCCTTGTTGTAGCTGGCGTGCAGCAGATTGGAGACACGGCCGGCCGGCGTCGCGTCGGTGGCGTCCTCGCGCTTCACCGAGATGCGGAAGTGCGGCAGGCCGGGCGCGTCGGACAGGGTGTACTGGCGCGGCTGGGTGACGCCCCATTCGGGCACGAACACGCGCAGCGTGGTGTATTGGCCGGGGCGGAAGGCCGGCAGCGGGCCGCCGTCGGTGGGGGCGAAGTAGAAGGACGTGATCTCGCTGCTCTCGGCCACCTTGTCGATGATCCGGAACGGCCGCCAGCCCGACCAGCCGCCCTCCTGGTTGGCGGCCGCGGTGTAGAGCTTGCCTTCGGCTTCGATCAGCACGTCGGCAAGCACCCCGTAAGCCACGCCCCAGGCGTCGATCAGCTCGTCGCTGGCGGCATCCCCCAGCACCTCCTTGATCGAGGCGAGCAGGTGCTTGCCGACGATGGGGTAATGCTCGGCGCGGATGCCGAGGCTGGCATGCTTGTTGGCGATCAGGGTGATCACCGGGGCGAGCACCGACGGGTCGTCGATGTTCTCGGCGTAGGCCAGCACCGACATGGCCAGCGCGGTGGGCTGCTTGCCGCTGTCGTTGTGGCTGCGGTTGAAGATCTGGGTGAGCTCCGGGTTGCCGCGGAACATGCGCTGGTAGAAATAGGTGGTGAGAGCCACCCCGTGTTCCTTGAGGACCGGAATGGTGGCTTTGACGAGTTCGCGGACACGTGCGTCCATGGCTGTCTCCTTAAGTGGCATATGAAATATATCTTTGGAGGTAAGGCAAACGCTGCCCCGGGCCGCCGGCTCGCAGCAGCCCTTTCAGATACCTCATGCAGACCATTCTGCCAGAAAGGAGCGGCCTCGAAAGTACCCCAAAATAGGGCGTAAACCCTTTCACCACAAGGATTTTTGGGGGTTTACCCGACGCTGCAGGAGCAGCGCAGAACAAACCCCGAAAGCATTTTCAGGGCACCACAAAAGAATCAGAAACCAAGCCTCACGAAAACTCCAAAAGCATATTTAGGCAGGCCGTTCCGCCGTCCTTCAAGCACCCGCCGGGGGCGCCCCATCGAGCGCCGGCAAGAGTTCGTCCATAAAGGCCCGTGCCGGCAGCGACAGGATCTTCTGGCGCAGGTGGACCACCGACCACGGCTGCCGGAGCGGAAAGCCCTCGACCTCGAGGATGCGGATGCCGCCCTGCGCCGGGTTCTCGCCCAGCACGTGGCGCGACAGGATCGCGAGGCCCATGCCGGTGGCGACGAGATCGCGGATGGCCTCGTTGCTGCCGAGGGAGAGCTTGACGTTGAGGGCGTGGCCGCTTTTCAGCAGATGCCGGTCGATGGCCCGGCGGGTGCCTGAGCCGGCCTCGCGGAGCAGGAAGGGGTGCGCGACGAGGTCCGCCAGCGTGAGTGGGCCCGCCGGCAAGGGGTAGTCCGCTGGCGCGATGACCACCAGCGGATTGTCGAGGAAGGGCCGGGCCACCACATCGAGCTCCTCCGGCGGAAACGACATGATGTAGAGGTCGTCCTCGTTGGCGCGCAGGCGCTCGACGATGCGGGCCCGGTTGGCCACCTCCAGCTCGATGTCGATGTCCGGGTAGCGCCGGCAGAAGTTGCCCAGCATCCGCGGCAGAAAGTACTTGGCGGTGGTCACCAGGGCCACCCGCAGGCGGCCCTTCCGGAGGCCCTTCAGGGCGTCGATGGCCGACGCGAAGCGGCTCCAGCTGTCGTCCAGCTCGCGGGCCGTCTGCAGCAGCTCATGGCCGGCGGCGGTGAGGCGGATGTCGCGGCCGGTCTGCTCGAACAGGGGCAGCCCGACGCTGTCGGCGATCTGCCGGATCTGGATCGACACGGCCGGCTGGGTGAGGTGCAGCGCCTCGGCCGCCCGCGAGAAGCTGCCCAGGCGGGCCACGGTGGCGAAGGTTTCGAGCTGGCGGGAGGTGAGGTGACGGCGAGACATATAAGTTTTTATAAATACAAATCCGTCTAAAGTTTAATTGGATTTAATGCCTCGCGGCTGGAATAGTGCGCCCCATCGAGATTGCCTCCGGAACCCGCCATGCCCCTTGAACCCGTGATCCTGTTTTTCCTGCTCGGCCTGCTGGCCGGGCTGCTGCGCTCGGACCTGAAGATCCCCGCCGTGCTGCACGAATCGCTGAGCATCTTCCTGCTGCTCGCCATCGGCCTGAAGGGCGGCGTCGAGCTGGCCCGCCAGCCCCTCGCCGAGCTGCTGCTGCCGGCGCTCGTCATCGTGGGCATCGGCGCTTCGCTGCCGCTGATCGCCTTCCCGCTGCTGCTGGGCCCGGGCCGCCTGTCGCGGGCCGACGCGGCCTCGGTGGCGGCGCACTACGGCTCGGTCAGCGTGGTGACCTTTGCCGTCGGCTCCGCCTACCTGAGCAAGCTCGGCGAACAGTACGAGGGCTACATGGCGGTCTTTCTGGTGCTGCTGGAGTTTCCGGCGCTGATGGTCGGGGTCTGGCTGGCCAAGCGCGGCCAGGCGCAGGCCGGCCTCGGCAAGGTGCTGCACGAGGTGTTCGCCGGCAAGAGCATCGTGCTGCTGGTGGGCGGCCTGCTGATCGGCTGGGTGGCCGGCGGTGAGGGCATCAAGCCCCTCGACAAGGTGTTCTTCGACCTCTTCAAGGGCGCGCTGGCGATCTTCCTGCTCGAGATGGGGCTGGTGGCGGCCAGCCGGCTGGGCGACCTGCGCCGGGCCGGTGCCTTCCTGCTCGGCTTCGCGATCGGCATGCCGCTGTTCGCCGGCGCCCTCGGCGCCCTCACCGCCAGCCTGCTGGGCATGAGCGTGGGCGGCGCCGCGCTGGTGGCCACCCTGTACGCCAGCGCCTCCTACATCGCCGCCCCGGCGGCCATGCGGATCGCCGTGCCCGAGGCCAACCCGGCCTTGTCGATCGGCGCCGCGCTGGGGATCACCTTTCCCTTCAACCTGATGGTCGGCATCCCGAGCTACCACTGGCTGGCCAGCCGGCTCGGCGGCGTGGTGTGAGCGGCGGGCCCCGCGCGATGGGGCGAATCGGCCGGGCACACCAGCCAGCCTTCGGCTAAGGTGAATCGAGCGGCGACGACCGCTGCGCGTCGCCCCCGACCAAAGGAGAGACCATGCCCACCGGAACCGTCCGCCTGCACCGCGTGCTGCGCGCCAGACCCGAAAAGATCTACCGTGCCTTCCTCGACGGGGAGGCCCTCGCCCGGTGGCTTCCGCCCAACGGCTTCACCTGCAAGATCGAGCAGCTGGACGCCCGGGTCGGCGGCAGCTTCAGGATGGCATTCCGCAACTTCACCACGGGCAACAGCCATTCCTTCGGCGGCCGCTACCTGGAGCTCACGCCGGACGAACGCATCCGCTACACCGACCAGTTCGACGACCCGAACCTGCCCGGCGAAATGGTGACCACGGTGACCCTGTGGGCGGTGGCCTGCGGTGCCGAGCTGAGCATCGTGCAGGAGGGCATACCCGAGGCGATTCCCACGGAGTTTTGCTACCTCGGCTGGCAGGAGTCGCTGGAGCACCTGGCACGGCTCGTGGAGCCCGAGATCCCTGACTGAAGCTGTGGCGCCCCCTGAAATGCAGCGCCGCCCTTCGAGGGGCGGCGCGTGGGCAGGCGGGCATGGAATGCGAGCACCTCAGTTGGTGCCGTCCCCGCCGATCGGGCCCATCTGGCGGCTGAGGTCGGACCACTGCGACCAACCCGACGACTTCCCGGCGTCGTAGTAATAGCCCCGCGAATCGTAGGCACCGGCGTCCTTCATCATGTCGGTGCGGACCGGGCCTTGCGGGCCGGCCGCGGTCGGCTCCATCGAGTCGTACATGTCACCGCTGCCCTGCATGGGCGCCCTGCCGCTGAGTTCTTTCACGCTGTCGTAGAAATCGTTGTGCTCCGCCTGTGCGGTGCCCATCGGCACCACTGCGAGGACGCCGCCCACCACGAAACCGGCTGCCATCCTGGCCAAGAGACTGTTTTTCATGTTGTCCTCCGTTGAGTGGATCCTCCCTGAAAGACAGTGGCACGCGTGCCGGCGGTGCTGCCCGCCCGGCACTGTCGGCCTGCGGGGCGATGTTGCGCGCCGTCTCCGCAAGGCCGTCGAGGAGTGCTCCGCCCGAGAGACGGTTTCGCATCCACGTTAACCACACTTCATGATAGTCGACAGTTTTTGTCGGAAAAGTACTATCTGAAGCAGACTATCTGACGCGCCGAATCAGTCGGCCGACGCCTGCAGCGGCCCGGGCGGGTGCGACGGCGGCACCACGTCGTCGAGGGCCAGCAGGCCCAGCACTCCGGCCACCAGCGCCCGGTGCGCCGGCGGCGTGCTGGCGTACCAGCGGGAGAGGTAGGCGCGCAGGCTGCTGCGGGCATCGGCCGGGTCGAGGTTGAGGTAGGCCAGCGCCTGCCAGTTGTCGGGGTCGTGCTCGAAGAGGGGCAGCAGCAGGTTGGCGAGCACCTCGTTCTTCTGCCGCAGGTAGGGGTCACGGCGCAGGCCGTCCTCGTTGTCGCGCAGCCAGGCGGCCAGCGGCGCATCGGCGGGCAGCAGGCGGTGGCCCTCACCGATCAGCAGCTCGAAGAAACCCCGCAGGCGCGCCGCCTCGCCCACCCACTCCGGGCCCGGCGGCTGCGCCTCCCAGCGCTGGGCGAGGTGGCGGAGGGTGAACAGCGAGGCCGTCTCGCACAGGGCCTCCTCGAACCACTGGTTGTCGCGGTGGGTGGCCGGCTGGGCGTCGTAGTTGGACAGCACGTGGCACAGCTCGTGGGCAAACTCGTAGGCATACAGGTGCCAGTTGTCGTCGCGGGCGTGCAGGCGGATGCGGTACTCGCCCGCGCTGCCCCGCCCATACAGCGCCACCGGCGGGCCGTCGGTGTGGGTGACGACGATGGGCGCCGCGAAGCGCCCCGGCGGAAGGCGCGCGATCAGGGTGTCGGCCACCGCATTGAGCACCGTCTCGATCGACTCCTTGCGCCCCCGCCCCCAGCCGCCGCCCTGCACCTGGATCGACAGCCCCAGCTTGCGGCCGGCGGGTTTCTTCTGGGGCAGCTCGCTGCCATCAGCCCAGGCCAGCGAGCACGCCACCGAGGCCAGGATGAAAGGCACACGCATCCCCCGCCGCACCCAGTCGGCGGCGCGGGCCTTGTAAAAGAAGAAACGCCTGCGTTTGTGCATGGCAGCCCTGCCCTCCGCGGCCGCTGTGTTGATTCATGATAGCCCGGGCGGCGGATCTCGCCCACGCGGCACCGCAGTGGGCCTCGCCGGATGGCCGGCGCGGCGCGACAATAAGCCGCTTCAAGCTCATGCCCCGGCCCGCCCCATGCCCGCCCTGCTCCGCCCCAGCGTCTGCCCCCACGACTGCCCCAGCGTGTGCGCCCTCCAGGTCGAAGTCACCGCCGAGGGCCGCATCGGCCGCGTGCGGGGCGGCGACCAGCCCTACACCGACGGGGTGATCTGCGCCAAGGTGGCCCGCTACGCCGAGCGGGCCAACCACCCCGACCGCCTGCGCCAGCCGCTGCTGCGGGTCGGCGCCAAGGGCGAAGGCCGCTTCACACCCATCGGCTGGAGCGAGGCCCTCGACCTGCTGGCCGCGCGGCTGCGCGAGGCGATGGACCGCCACGGCCCCGAAACCGTGTGGCCCTACCACTATGCGGGCACGATGGGCCTGGTGCAGCGCGGCGCCATCCGCCGCCTCGGCCACCTGGCCGGCTGGTCGCGCCAGCGCGAGACCCTCTGCGTCGCGCTATCGGACGCGGGCTGGCTGGCCGGCGTCGGCGCCAAGCGCGGCGTCGACCCGCGGGAGATGGGCGACTCTCAAGGAGACGCAGGGCCGCCCCAAGTTTCCTTGC
>NZ_BJNV01000075.1 GCF_006539865.1 Zoogloea ramigera | reverse complement strand
TTCCAGAAGGCCGGAATCAAGGCTTTCTGAAGCCCGAAATGGGCCGAATCGCCGCTGCCGGAGGCGATTCGAGGCAAAAAAGGGGCGAGACCGGCGAAGAAGGCAGTGATTTGCCGACGAGATTGAACCCGATTCGGTCGCGATCATCGTTGCGCGGTGGGATTTACTGAAAACCTCGGGTTAATCGAGGTGCCCTACCCACTACCCACTACCCACTACCCACTACCCACTACCCACTACCCACTACCCACTACCTTCCCTCCGGCTTGCCACGAAGAGCACGGCTGCCAGTTGGGGCAGGCTCGCGGCGGTGAGGATTAGCGCTTGGTCGTGGAGGGCGAGGGCGGTCATCGCCAGGCCGAACAGCAGCCCACCGACCGCGAAGAGCTTGCCGCGGCGGCTGATCGTGCCGTCTTCGATCCAGCTCTTTACATGGGGCCCGGCGCCCGGCAGGGCGTAAAGGCGCTGCTGCAGGCGCGGGCAGCTCTTGCTCCAGGCCCAGGCGGCGATGATCCAGAAGATCGTGGTCGGCAAGAGCGGCACGACGAGGCCGAGGGTGCCGGTGGCGAAGCTGAGGCCACCCAGCAGGAACAGTCCGTGGCGGCCGGCCCGCTCGAGCAGGCCCGAGACCCGGGGGGCGATGGCGGCTGTTGCGGGGTGGCAGGGGCTCGGGGGCATGATGCCGGTCCTTTCTGGTGATCGGCGGGGCAGGCCCCGGCCTTCGTGGGCGCCTTCGGCGGGGCGCATGAGCGGGTACCCGAAACTGCGGTGCTTCCGCCGGTGTTCGCGTGACTGACGGGAGCCAGTATGAAAGCGCTCCCATGCCCTGAGCCAGTTGAATGATCTTCTGATTCCGATAGGGGGCAGCTATTGACGCAGCCCATGCCGGCCTGGCCCGTGGGCTTGCTAACATACGGTCGGGTATCCGTACCGGCCGATGGCCGGCGCGGCGCGAGCGACCTGGGCCAGGATTGAGGACTGCATGAAGAACTTGTGGCGGAAATTTCCGTTGCGCACGGTGACGGCGGTTGGCCTGGAGGGTATGGGCAAGGGGTCTTGCGGCCAAGCCGCGCCGGGCCGTCCCGGGCGCTCCGGCTGCCGGCCCGAGGGGTGGGTGCGCCGCATCGAGGTGTTCCCGGGGGGCGTTTTCGTTGCATCTGGTACCCGCCCGAATGCGCCATCGGGTGCGCCCGACGGCCGTTTGCAGGGTTAAGGCATGGACTCCAGCGACCTCGGTGCCATTTGGCTGACCCTCAAGCTGGCCAGCGTCGTGACGCTGCTGCTGCTTGTCGCCGGCACGCCGGTCGCCTGGTGGCTGGCGCGCACGCGCTCGCGGCTGAAGGGCGTCGTCGGGGCGGTGGTGGCGCTGCCCCTGGTCCTGCCGCCCACCGTGCTCGGCTTCTATCTGCTCCTGGCGATGGGCCCTCACGGGCCGGTCGGGCGGCTTACCGAAGCGCTCGGCCTGGGCCTTCTGCCCTTCACGTTCCCGGGGCTGGTCATTGCGTCGGTGTTCTACTCGCTGCCGTTCATGGTCCAGCCGTTGCAGAACGCCTTCGAGGCCATCGGCGAGCGGCCCCTCGAGGTGGCGGCGACGCTCCGGGCGAGCCCCTGGGACACTTTCTGGTCGGTGGTCGTGCCGCTGGCACGGCCGGGCTTCATGTCCGGCGCGGTCCTGGCCTTTGCCCACACGGTGGGCGAGTTCGGCGTGGTGCTGATGATTGGCGGCAACATCCCCGACGAGACGCGGGTGGTGTCGGTGCAGATCTACGACCACGTCGAGGCGCTCGAATACGCCCGCAGCCACTGGCTGGCGGGCTGCATGGTGGTGTTCAGCTTCCTGGTGCTGCTCCTGCTCTACACCCTCAAGCCGCAGGCGGCGAGGGGGGGCGCGCGATGAGCGGGATCCGCGCGAGCTTTGGTATCGAGCGCAGCGGCTTTCGGCTCGATGTGGACCTCAGCCTGCCGGGGCAGGGCGTGACGGCGCTGTTCGGCCACTCGGGCTCGGGCAAGACCACCCTGCTGCGGGCCATCGCTGGCCTCGAGCGCGCGCCTGGCGGCTACTTCGCGCTGGGCGACGAGGTGTGGCAGGACGAGCGCCGCGGCCTCTTCGTGCCGACCCACCTGCGGCCGCTGGGCTACGTGTTCCAGGAGGCCAGCCTCTTCGATCACCTGAGCGTCGAGGGCAACCTCGAGTTCGGGCGCCGGCGCATCCCGGAAGCCGAGCGGCGCTTCCGGCCGGCCGAGGTGGCCGGGCTGCTCGGCATCGGCAGCCTGCTGGGGCGCCGGCCGGCGAGCCTGTCGGGGGGCGAGCGGCAGCGCGTGGCGATCGCCCGGGCGTTGCTCACGGCACCCCGGCTGCTGTTGATGGACGAGCCGCTGGCGGCCCTCGACCTCAAGCGCAAGCTCGAGATCCTGCCCTACCTCGAGCGCCTCCACGACGAGTTGGCGATCCCCATCATCTACGTCAGCCATGCCCCGGACGAGGTCGCCCGGCTGGCCGACCACCTGGTGCTGCTCGACGCCGGCAGTGTCGTGGCGAGCGGGCCTCTCACCGAAACCCTGGCCCGCGCCGATCTGCCGCCGGCCTTCGCCGACGATGCCGGCGTGGTCGTGGCAGCCGTGGTCGCCGCCCATGAGGCCGACGACCTGACGCGGCTCGACTTTGCTGGCGGCAGCATTCTGGTCGCGCGCCGCCCGGAAGCCATCGGCCACCGCCTGCGTTGCCGCATTCATGCCCGCGACGTCAGCCTCGCGCTGGACAAGCCCCAGGCCAGCAGCATCCTCAATGTCTTCCGGGCCACGGTCAGCGCCATCGCGGCGACCGACACGCCGGGGCAGGTGCTGGTGCAGCTTTACGTGGGCGCGACGCCGCTCCTCGCCCGCATCACCGGGCGCTCCCGCCGCGTGCTCGATCTTCAGGTGGGGCGCGGGGTGTGGGCGCAGGTCAAGGCGGTTGCGCTGCTGGGGTGAGCTGCCCGGCGGGGCTCTCAAGGAAACGCAGGGCCGCCCCAAGTTTCCTTGCCCCCCACGGGGGGCGGGCTGGGCGGAGCCCGGCCCTGGGGGCGCTCAGATCTCGTAGCCGAAGGACTTGATGATGCCGCGTGCCTTGTCGCCCCTGAGATACGCGAGCAAGGCCGCGGCGGCAGGGTTGGAAGCACCCCTGGCGAGCAGCACCGCGTCCTGGCGGATCGGCGCGTGGAGGCTTGCCGGCACGATCCAGGCCGAGCCGGCGCCGAGCCGGCCGTCCTTGTAAACCTGGGCCAGCGCCACAAACCCCAGCTCGGCGTTGCCCGACACGACGAAAGAGTGGGTCTGCGCGATGTTCTCGCCCTGTACGAAGCGGGGCGTCAGGGCCGGCTGCAGGCCCAGCTTGTCGAGCACCTGGAGCGCCGTGGCGCCATAGGGGGCCGTCCGCGGGTTGGCGATGGCGAGGTGTTTGAAGTCGCCCTTCTTCAGCACCTCACCCTTGTCATCCACGTAGCCTTCCCGGGGCGACCACAGCACGAGGCGGCCGGTGGCGTAGGTGAAGCGGCTGCCGGCCACGGCGAGGCCGTCCTTCTCAAGCCGTGCCGGGGTCTCGTCGTCGGCGGACAGGAAAACCTCAAACGGCGCGCCGTGGCTGATCTGGGCGTAGAACTTGCCCGTCGCGCCGGACATCAGCGTGGCCTTGTGGCCGGAATCCTTCTCGAACTCGGCGGCGATTCTCTGCATCGGCGCGGTGAAGTTGGCCGCCACGGCTACCTGTACCTCCCCGGCGTTGGCGTTCAGGGAGAGGAGCAGGCCGGCCAGCAGCAGGCTTGGGCGTTTCATAGGGTTTGTCCTTGAGGGGGAGACGGTGCCGGTCAGGATAGCGCGGGTGGTGGGGTGGCCTCCAGCCACATGCGCTGCGGGGGCCACGTGACACGGGGGCCCGTAGGCCCCCGTTGTGCCTTGCCGCGCAGGCTTACAGCGCGATGTTGGCCTTCAGCCAGAGGGTGCGGCCGGGTTCGTTCACCCGGGTGGTCTGGGTGAAGCCGCCGATCATGGCGCCGCTGCGGCTGATGAACTCGGCGTAGGTCTGGTCGAAGAGGTTGTCGACCCCGGCGGAGATCAGGGTGCCCTTCTTCGGCCGCCAGCCGGCGTTGAGCGAGACGATGGCGAAGCCGGAGGAGGCGCCGATGTCCTGGCCGACGATGTTGCCATAGCCCTGGTCGAAGCGCTTCTGGCCCTGGACCAGGCGCAGCAGCGCGCCGGCGCTCCACACCTTGTCGTCGTAGCCGGCGCCGAGGCGGCCCTCCAGCGGGGCGATCTGCGACAGGGGTTTGTTGGTGCTGTCGTTCTCGCCGTGGGTCCAGGCCAGGGTGCCGTAGGTCTTCCAGAAGCGGCCCAGGGCGTAGCTGATGTCAGCCTCGGCGCCGTAGGTGGTGGCGTCGACGTTGAGGGCGTCGGTGGCGAACATGTTGATCTGGCGGATCTGGATGAAGTCCTTGTGCCTGGCGTAGAACAGCGAGGCAGACGCCCGCAGCGGGCCGGCGGCGTAGATCGTGCCGGCGTCGAGCTGGGTGGTCTGTTCGGGCTTGACCAGGAAGGTGCTGGCCGTGCCGAGGGCGGTCATCGAGGTGGCGGCCGGCGACTTGGTGCGCTCCCAGTAGTCGGCTGCGCGCTCGGTGTGGCCGAGGCCGGCGTAGAGCGTGGTGGTGGGGGCGAAGGCGTTCTCCCAGCGCAGGAAGCCGGCCTTCAGCGTGTCGTCGTCGGTGACGCCGGACGTGCTGCGGCCGCTGCGCTGGTCCTGGGCCTTGGTGAAGTCCACCCGCAGGCCGCCGATCAGGCGGTTGGCGGCGTTGAGCTCGTGGCTGAGCTCGCCGAACAGGCCCCAGGTGAAGAAGCGCATGTCGGGGCTGCGGGCGAGGCTCTCGTAGCCGGCCACGGCGGCGCCGCTGGCCTTGCGCAGGGTGTGCTCGTTGGTCTGGAAGTCGATGCCGGTCTCGAGGCGGGTGCGCGGAGTGAGGTCGAGCGTGGCGGCGACACGGCCGCCCTTGGTCTCGCGGTCGGGGTTATTGACCATCCTCATGCCCGGCTGCGGTCGCAGGCTGTAGTTGTCCATCACGTGGTCCACGTAGTTGTAGTAGACCTGCGCCTCCAGCTTGGCGACGAGCGGGCTGATGCGGGCTTTCTCGAACTTGAGGCCCACGTTGCCCCGGTCGAACTTGACGCCGTCCATCGTGCGGTCGGCATAGGCGGCCTTGCCGTCGCTCTTGGTGAAGGTGAGCTCGAGGCGGGTGTCCTTGTCGGGGGTCAGGCCGATGGCGCCGCTGGTGCTCCAGCGGTCGTAGGCCGAGTGCACCTGGCGGCCGGAGCCGTCGCGGTAGTCCTGGGCGTGGGAGTGGGTGCCGGTGATCTCGGCATAGTACTTTTCGTTGCCGACCCCGGCTTCCAGCACCTGGTCGTTGCGCCCGAAGTTGCCCACCAGTGCGCTGGCGTCCAGGTAGCTCGAGAAGCCGGTGCGTACCTTGGGGGCGCGCTCGAAGAGCACCACGCCGGCGCTGTTGCCGGGGCCGTACTTGACGGTCTGCGGGCCCTTCAGCACGGTGATCTTGTCGAAGGCCTCGGGGAAGACGTAGGCGGTGGGCGGGTCCATGCGCATGCCGCAGCCGCCGAGGATCATCTCGCCGTCGAGCAGGATCCCCAGGCGCGAGGCGGCCATGCCGCGGAACACCGGGTCGCCGTCGGTGCCGCCCTTGCGGATCACCGAGAAGCCGGGGATGTTCTTGAGGTAGTCGGCGCCGTCATGGGCCGGCACGGGCTGGCGCGGGGCGCGGGGGTCGGTGGTGACGGTGAGCGGCGCGTCCATCGCCGGGGCGGTCACGACGACCTGGCCGAGGGTGGCGGCCTCCTGGGCGAAGGCTGCAGAGGTGCCGGCGATGGCGGCGGCGATGGCGAGGGGCCGTAGCGCGAGGTGGCGCGAGGTGCGGTGCTTCATGGGTGTAGCTCCCTGGTTTGCAAGTGGGCGCTACCTTAAGAGCGAAGCCTGCCGGCGTGTTTGACATGGCGTAAAAAACCGCACCAAATTGGTGCGGCATAGTGTCGCAGGCCGGACGTCCCCGGGCCCATGGCGGGCCGGAGAAGCGGCTGGTTCTTACACCCGGAAGCTCGAGACGCTGGCCCGCAGGGTGTCCGACACGCTCACGAGGTTGTGGGCGGTGCTCGCCACCGAGGCGACGGCGGCGGAGTTTTCCTCGGACATCTGGGCGATGGCCTCGACGTTGCGGGCCAGTTCGGTGGAGGCGCCGCGCTGCTCGCGCAGGGCGTCGGTGATGTTCTCGATAGTGGTCTGCATGGTGTGGGCGGAGTCGCAGATGCCGCCCATCGACGCGCTGGCCTTGTTGGCCGCCTCGACGACCTCGCCGACCAGCGCGCGGCTGGATTGCATGCTGCCCACTGCCGCCTCGGCGCCCTGCTGGATGGTGCTGATCACGGTGCTGATCTCCTGCACCGAGCTGGTGGTGCGCTCGGCGAGCTTGCGCACCTCGTCGGCCACCACCGCGAAGCCGCGGCCCTGCTCGCCGGCGCGGGCGGCTTCGATGGCGGCATTGAGGGCGAGCAGGTTGGTCTGGTCGGCCACCTCGCGGATCACCACGGTGATCCGGTCGATCTGGCGGACCTGCTCGGAGAGGGTCTGGATCTGCCCGGCGGTGTTCTCGACCTGCGTGGAAACCTGGCCGATCTTGCCGGCGGCCGCTTCGACGCCCTTGCCGCTGTCGATGGCCTGGCCACCGGCCTGGGCGGCCCGGTGGTTGGCTTCCTCCGCGCTGGTGCTGACGTGGTCGATGCTCACGGTGAGCTCCTCGACCGCAGCGGCGGCGGCGGCAGTGGAGCCGGATTGCTGTTCGGTGCTCACCGAGACCTGCTGGGCGGTGGTGGACAGCTGCGCGGCCGAGCTTGCCACGTTGTTCGAGCAGGCCACGATCTCGCCGATGGTGCGGGCCAGCTGGCTGCGCATCGTGTCGAGGGCATCGAGCAGCTGGCCGACCTCGTCGCGGGCCTGGCTGCGGGCCGCGTCGCTGCGCAGGTCGCCGCCGGCGATACGTGAGGCGAGGGCGTTGGCTTCGCCGAGGCGGGCGGCGATGCTGCGGACGGTGACGAAGCTGAAGATGCCCAGCACCGCGGCGGCGGCGACCAGGATGCCGATGGAGACGAGGCTCGCCGAGTCGCGGGTGGCGGCGCCTTCGGCGGCGGCTTTTGCGCCGAGCTCCTTGTTGAAGTCCATGTGGGCGCTGAGCTGCTCGTTGAAGGCGACCGCCTTGGGGCCGAGTTGCTTGAGCGCCTGCTTGACCTCCTCGGTCTGCTGGGCACGGGACAGGGCCAGCAGCCCGTCGACGCCCTTCCTGTATTCGTCGAAGGCCTTGCGCTCCGCGTCGAGCAGGCGCCTGTCCTCATCGTTGGCGACGAGGGGTTCATAGTCCTTGAAGGCCTTTTCGATCCTGGCGCGCGTCTCCTGGATGGTCTTCTCGGCTTCTTCACGTTCCTTGGGTTCGGTGGCCATGAGGTGCCGGAACACGAGTACCCGCTCCCGCCCGAACTCGATGGCGACGGTGTTCAGCGCCTCGATGCTGGGGACCACGTTGACGTTGGCGTAGTTGGCCGCGTCGTAGACCTTGTTCATCTGTTGATAATTGATGGCGGTCAGCGCCAGCAGGCTGAGGATGGCTGCCCCGACGAGGAGCAGGAGGCGTTGCTTGATGGTCATGGTCGTTTTGTCCGTCTCGAATAATGGGCTGCCCTACACCCGTCTGCAGCGACCTTGGGGAGCCGCGTCGTGTGCCGATTGTGATCGCCCATGCTGAAACGGCGGGGGCGCGTCAAACTTTAGTGACGGCTTATCAAAGGCCACTGCGATTCGCGCCCCCGCCGGGCCGACGTACAATCGGCCCCTCGCCGCCACCCCTTTGAAAGCCGTCCGTGTCCCGCTCCGAAGCCGCCCCCGTCCTCGTGCTGCCCAGCCCCTTTTTTTCGGATTCCGACACCATCCGCCTCCTCGAGCCGGCCGACTGCGACAGCCAGGCCGTGCTGCGCAAGGTGGTTTCGGGCGAATACGACCGGCCCTTCGTGATCGACGACGGCAGCACCCGCACGCTGCATTTTTCGCTGTCGCTGATCCAGAGCACGATGAGCCTGAAAGAGCCCTTTGCCCTCGAGCTCGACTACACCCAGGCGATGATGAGCTTCCTGCTGTTCCTGGCCCGGCCCCAGCAAATCTTCATGCTCGGCCTGGGCGGCGGTTCGCTGGCCAAGTTCTGCTGGCGCCACGTGGGCTCGGCGCGGATCACGGTGGTCGAGATCGACCCGGACGTGATCGCCTTCCGCGACGAATTCGAGCTGCCCCCCGACGACGCCCGCCTCACGGTGATCCAGGGCGACGGCGCCGACCACGTTCAGGCCCTCGGCGCGGCCGGCGACAAACCCGACGTGATCATGATGGACGCCTTCGACCGGCACGGCCTGTCCGGCTCGGTGAGCTCGGTCGGCTTTTACTGGAGCGTGCACAATGCGCTCTCCGGGCGCGGCATCATGGTGGCCAACCTGGCCGGCGACAAGGCCGACCGGGGCGAGCACATGGCGATGATCGGCGAGGCTTTCGACGAGCGGGTGCTCAGCCTGTCGCTGCCCGATGGCAACGACATCGTGCTGGCCTTCAAGAACCCCGCCTTCGCCCCCCGCTGGCGCGAGATCGCCAACCAGGCCAAGGCGCTGCGGGCCCGCACCGGGTTGGATTTCCCCAAGTTTGCCCAGCGCCTCGAGCGCAATTCGCGGCTGCGTTACCTGTAGGGCTGCGCCATGCAAGCCTTGAGCTGCGTCGAGCGGCGTGCCACCTGTTTCCACGAGGCCGGCCATGCGGTGGTGTTTGCGCTGGGCGGCGTGGCGGTGACGCGGGTGGCGGTGGCGCCGGAGGGGGCCACCGAATGGCGCACGCCCAGCAGCAACGGGCGCACCTGCTCCGACCTGTGGGGCCTGTGCGTGAAGGCCGAGCTGGTGCTGCCCCGCCAGCTGCTGCGCTGGCTGATGAGCGAGGGCGCCCTGAGCCCCGACGGCAGCGGCTATGCGAAGGTGCTCGAGAGCCCCGAAGGGCAGGCCCTCGTCGAGGCCCTTGGCCCGCGCCAGCGGCGCGACATCCGCGCCCAGATGGCCGGCCTGCTGGCCGGGCCGCTGGCCGAGCGGATCTTTCGCGGCGAGGCAGCACAGGCCACGGTGGAGGCCGGGCCAGGGGATGGCGCCAAGGCCCGGGCGCTGGCCGCGCTGCTCGGCGATCCGGCCGAGTTCGCCCACGCGGCCCGGCTCGCCGAAGCCGCGCTGCGTGGGCCGGCGCGGTGGGCGCAGGTGGGTGCCCTCGCCGCCGCCCTGGAGGCGGCCGGCCACGTGGAGGCGGGCATCCGGGGTTTTCTGCCCGCCGCCGACCCGGCCTGGCCGCCGGCGCCTGTTGGTGGGGGTGGATGAACAGGCGCCGGCGTCCGTGTCCGGGCAGGTGCGTCGCCCCGTCGATGCGCCCTGCGAATTCATTCGCACGCGGAGGCCAGATTGGAGGGGGTTGCATCGGTTTTACCGACTGAGTGCGAATGAATTCGCATCTGCAAAAGGCCGATGGCCTGGTGCTTCCTGGCGCGCAGCGCAAGGCGTCCCGATGCAGTCTCTGCAGCGGTCGACAACAGGCGCCCGCTTGTCAGGGCTTTCAGTTACACCGCTGGCATGGCCCTGAAAATGCCCCCCAGCGTGCCGCCTTCATCGGCCCTGCGTGCATCGCCGATGGAGGCGCGCGGGGAATCCGGCTAGCATCCCGGGTTTTCCCCACCCGTACCCCACCATGCATTCCCTGGAAGACCTGCGGGCCGGCCGCTTGGCGGGCACCCGCCACCTCAAGCTGGCCGCCGGCCTCACCGAGTTCCCCCGCGAGATCTTCGCGCTGGCCGATACCCTCGAGGTGCTCGACCTGGCCGGCAACGCCTTTACCCGGCTGCCCGACGATCTACCGCGCCTCACGCGGCTGCGCATCCTGTTCTGTTCGGGCAGCCCCTTCGAGGCCCTGCCCGAGGTGCTCGGGGCCTGCCCCAGCCTGGAGATGGTGGGCTTTCGTGGCTGCGGCATCCGCAGCGTGCCCGAGGCCTCGCTGCCGCCGGGGCTGCGCTGGCTGATCCTCACCGAGAACCGCATCGAGGCGCTGCCGGCCGCCATCGGCCGCTGCACGCGCCTGCAGAAGCTGGCCCTGGCTGGCAACCGGCTGGCCAGCCTGCCCCCCGAGATGGCGGCGTGCACCGGGCTCGAGCTCCTGCGCCTCGCCGCCAACCGCCTCACCGCCTTGCCCGACTGGCTGCCGACGCTGCCGCGCCTGGCCTGGCTGGCCTATGCCGGCAACCCCTTCTGCGCGGCGGTGGACGCCGCCTGGCAGGCGGAAGGGCGCAGCCACCCCTTCGCCTGGGACGCGCTGGAGCTGGGCGAGGTGCTGGGGCAGGGCGCCTCCGGGGTGATCCACCGGGCGGCGTGGCGGGACGGCGGGGCACGGCGCGACGTGGCGGTGAAGCTCTTCAAGGGCGCCGTCACCAGCGACGGCCTGCCCGAGGACGAGCTGGCGGCCTGCCTGGGGGCCGGCGCGCACCCCAGCCTGATCCCCATCCTCGGCCAGCTTGCCGGCCACCCGGAGGCGCGCCAGGGCCTGGTGATGGAACTGATCGAGCCGGCCTTCCGCAGCCTCGCCGGGCCGCCCAGCCTGGATTCATGCACCCGCGACGTGTACCCCGCCGGCTCCGTCCTCAGCCCGGCCCAGGCCCTGGGCATCGCCCGCGGCATCGCCTCGGCGGCGCGCCAGCTGCACGCCCGGGGCATCAACCATGGTGACCTCTACGCCCACAACATCCTGTACCACCAGGACGGCCGCGTGCTGCTGGGGGATTTCGGCGCCGCCTCCTTTGTGCCGCCGGGCGAGCCACAACTCGCCGCGGCGCTGGAGCGCATCGAGCTGCGCGCCTTCGGCTGCCTGCTGGAGGAGCTGGCCGGGCACTGCCCGCCCGACCCTGGCGTCGCGCTGGCGCAGCTGGCCCGGCGCTGCCTGGCGCCGGACCCGGCGGCGCGGCCGTTGTTTGCCGAGGTGGAGGAGGTGTTGGCCGGGCTGACAGGGCAGGGGGGCCAGGCGACGCCGTAGATTGACCGCCTTGTTCGCGACAGTTAGCGGAAACGAAGCACAGCAAGGTGAATCCTGTGTGCCGTGTGGTTTGCGGAGCGCATAGGGTGCTGGATTTCGAGGCGGTCACGACCATTGTCTGGTAGGGGCCGTCGGGTTGGGGCGCGAAGCGGATCGCCCGGATGCCGGGGGGTGCGCGCAACACAGTGCGGTGGGGGCGGACGCTGCTGCCCGACCTGGGGGCGCGCCGATGCAACGGCCCTCAGCCGCATCTCGCGCCGCGGGATCTCGGCCGGTGTATCCCGATTCCGGCTCGTCATACCTTGAGTCTGGCTGGCCCGACACGCCCCGCGATGTGGCCTCACCGATTTCTGGCCTCTGCCGCGCAGGCCCCTAGCGATAGTTGGCCGGGTCGATGGCCGGGGTGACCTGGTTCTTGAAGACGCCGCGGCCTTGCTGTTCGATCTTCTCGGGTGGGGGCGGGCTGATGAAGATGAGGCTGGCCTCGCGGTCGTTGCGCAGGTTGATCGCGGCGCTGACGCCGCCGTCGATGTAGCTGCCCATCACGCCGATCGCCATGCCCATGAACCAGCTGGCCGAGCCGGTGTTGCCGAGGCGGGGCTCGAGGTTGATCCACTCGCGGGGTTTGTCGAGGTGAAGCGCCGGCCCGCCGGCCTCGGCCTGGGCGTCGAGGAGGGCGGTGAGCTCGACAAGCGTGTCGGTGCTGCCGCCGGTGCTGCTGATGACGCGCTTGAGGGCGGCTTTGCGCTGGGCTTCGGGGAGTGTTTCGAGGGCCTGGTTCCAGCCTTTGACGAGGGCTGCGATGCGCTCGCTGCGGCGAGCGAGGGGCTGGCCGTCTGCATCGGTGAGTTTGATGTAGGTGGGGCGGTGCAGGTAGCCGAGGGTCGGCAGGCGGTCGAAGGTCTCGAGCTGATCCCTGTTCCAGGGGATGGGGAACCAGGGGCTGGGTACGTAGCCCTTGGGTACGTGCACCACGTCGTCCGCCACATCGAGCAGCGAGACGCTTTTGGAGCCGACGACGTCAGGGCGTTGGGCGAAGGCCTTGGCGGCGGCGAGCCATTCGGGGACGGTGGGCCAACGGCTCGAGACCTTCATGCCGCGCACGTCGCCCATCGCCTGGCCGAGCTGTCGGGAGAGCCGCAGATGGGTGAGAAAGAGGCGCCGCGCGAGGCCGGTGCGGTTCTGCTCGCGGCCCAGCACGTCCCGGTCGGTGTCGTCGAAGGCGAAGGGGCGCAGCGCTTCGACCCGCTCGCGGCGGGCGAGCACGAACAGGGCGGAGGAGCCCGGCATTTCGGGGATGTAGTGGCCGTCGCGAACGAGGGGCGGGGCGCCCTTCGGGCGGTTCAGGTGGCGGAAATACAGCCCGTCGTTGGCGGCCACCACCAGATAGGGCAGGTCGGGATGGGCGTCGAAGAAGGCGAAGGCTTGCTCCAGCATCCGATCTGGGTGGTCCGAGAGCGTGTAGCCGGCCGGGATGAAGAGTGTCTGCCCCAGGCCGTTGCTGTCGGTGCCGGCTACCACCCCGATGACGGGGTCCGTGTCGGAAGGGGGACGCTCGGGGTCCGTGGAGGGTTCGGTGGCGTAGAAGGATGGGGCGGGCCAGTACATGGGCAGGCCGCGGATGCCGTTCTCGAGGGCTGAAGCATCGGCACCGCCTTCGATATCCATCTTGTCATCGGCCGTATATGGATACTTCCGTGGATCTTGCTCACGAATCGTGGTGAAGGGGGCGCCCTGCCGCAGCGCGTCCCACAGCCTGCCTTGGCGGTGCTTGTCGAGGGACACGCCCAGGCCAATGACTTCGAGCACATAGTGCCTGGGGTCTTGCCCGGCCAGGCTCGCTGCGTTGTGCTGCGCCGCCGAGTTGCGGGCCTCGGCTTTCGCTTCTCCGCGGGATGTGGCGAACGCGGTGAGGCCCCATTGGGAGAGCAAGACCAGCAGCAGGCCTGCAAGCGGTACTCCAACCCATGTCGTCCATTTCTGCATCTCGCTTGCCTCGGGATCGTTGAAGACGGTGGCGTCCATCTGTATCAGATAAAGGGTCCAGCCGGCCAGTGCCACGACGAACAGGCCGGCCATCCATACCGCCCGGCGCCACCGACCGGGCTCGCCGCGCACCGCGCTCGGTTTCGTCATCATGTCTTCTTCGCGTCCCGCGGGGTGATGGGGATGGTGCGGCCGGTGGTGGTTTCGGCGACCACGGCGGGCGGGCGTCTGTCGATGGTGGGCACGCAGGCGGGCATCACCCCGGTGGAGTAGTAGTCGCAGTTCCCTCTGACGATCTCTTGAATCTCGGGCGGTTCGCAGTCGAAGTACTGGGCATGTCTTCCCTCAAATTTCCGCCACGTCAGTATGCCCGGGCGATTTTTTTCGTTCGGTGCCGGATCCTTCAACCTCCAGTCCGCCACCGCGCACAGGTAGGCGTAGAAATCCTTGTCCGATACTGCCCGCCCCTGGCCGATTGCGATGTCGTAGGCGGTGACCTTGGTGTGGTTGGCCTTGCTGGCCCAGATGGCGCTGTGGAAGGAGCGGGAGCTGGTGCTCTGCTGGTGGCGCAGGCGGGCCTCGTTGGGGGTTTCGGGGCGAGTGATGAACAGCTTTCGGCCGGCGCGGGTGCCGGCGTAGCTCAGCTTGATCTGGTCGCCCTCGGCCTTGCCCTTGTTCAGCAGGGCCTGGACATCGGCCAGCTGGTTGCGGCCCAGGCTCTGCCAGGTGGGGTCGTCGTAGTAGCCGGCCGGCCGGGCTGGGGCTGGCCGTGGGTCCGGGATGGTCTCGTGGACCTGCTTGATGCCGCGGTCGCGGCTCACGGCGACGGCGGCGTCGATGGGGTCGACGGCCTCGAGCTTGGCGAGCTCGGCCTTCGGGTCGGGCGACAGGGCTCCGGCGTAGAGGTCGGCGGTGTGGGGCTCGCGCAGCGCTTCGCCGTTGATGAAGCGCCGACCTGCCGGGCTGGTGGGGCTGCTGTGGCTCATCTCGGGCAGGTTCATGCGCAGGCTGGTGATGTCGTCGCGCACGTGGCTCTGGTCATTTTCGCCTTCCAGGCGAAGGGTGAAATGGCGAGGCGTGAGGCCGACCTTGAACGTCGTCTGCTGGCCGTCCACTTCGCGTATCTTGCGGGTGAACACCCGCTGCAGGAAGGTGGGGCCGAGCGCCTGCAGGGGCCTGTGTTCAACCTGAAGCTGCCCGATGTCTTGCACGATCTCGCCCCTGAGAGGCGGGCGCAAGCCGGTGAGCTGGTCGGGCACGCCCTGCCAGCCGATTCCCTCGACATTGCGCAGGGCGACCGTCATGTCCTCGGGGCAGAAATAAAGGTACACCTTGCCCCGGTTGTCCCGGTCCTCGCCGGGTTTCCAGGCGGTGCTGTGGATGCCGCTGGATTTCAGGTGGGCGAGCTCCTGCGGGCTCCAGCCCTCCCGGCGGCGTTCGGCGACGCCCTTGACGATGTTGACGAGGGTGTCCAGGCGGGCACGGACGGTCTGCATGCCGTCGATGCCCGCGTAGAAGGCTTTCATGGCCTCGTCCTCGCCGGCGCCCGTGCTGAAGTGGCCGAGGGGCGTGGTCTCCAGGCCGTAGGGCGGATGGGTGAGCACCAGGGTGTCGGCGGTGGGGTGGCCCTCTTCCATCAGGAAGGCCTGGGCCAGCAGGGCGATGAGGCAGCCCTGGCTGTGGGCGACGATGTTGACGGTGTCGTTGGCGTCGTACTTGCGGATCATGCGCACCAGGGCGGCGAGGCGCTGGGCAGCGAGCACGAAATACATGCGGCCCGGGCCGTTGAGCACGGGGCGGATCGGATCGCCGCTGAAGAAGTCGATGAGGCCGCCCATCGACGGGGCGCCGCGGTTCCACATGTCCACCAGGTTGGAGGTGGCGTTGGCGAAGGGGCCGCCGCCCTTGCTGCGGTCCTTGTCGAGGCGGTTGCCGTGGGTGTCGACGTTCTGGCCGTTGCGGGGCGCGGTGGACTCGTCGGGGATGTCGCGGTAGCCCCAGTAGAACGGAATGACCGGGCTGTGGGTGTCGGCGCCCAGCTGGCGCTTGTAGAAGACCGCGTCCGGGTCGTCCTCGAGCCGGCGGGCGTCGGCGGTGGTCGGCATCCGGTAGCGAGCCGGCGTGTAGGGCGAGGTGTGGTTGGGCTGGTCCGGGAACCACTTCATGCGCTCGGCGAGGCCCTCGCAGAGGCCCGCTTCAACGGCCTGGAAGCCTACGCCCACATCGTTCACACCGTGCACCACGATGCAGGCGCCCACGTGCTCGCAGGGAACATCGACCCGCTTGGGCAGCGCGCTGCTGCTGAGGACGGTGGAGCTCCGGCAGAGGAGCCGCGGTGCTCTGGGGTAATCCTTCATGGGCATGCCTCGGGCGGCGAGCGTGTCTGGATGGGTACTGTCTAATTGTACATCTCTGTGCTTTGAGTGGAGTTGTCATCGCCATAAAATTTTATGGCGATGAAATTGGGTGGGAGGTGGCGGGTGGGAGGTGGGTCCAGTCTGACCCGACGGGTTGGGGGCGGTCCGGGCCCCGGGCAGGAGCCCTGACTGCCCCCTGCGTTCAGTTGCGGGCCTTGCGCCGGTACATGCGCTGGTCGGCGTGCCTGATGAGGCTGTCGGCGTCGTCTCCGTCGCACGGGTGGAGGGCGATGCCGATGCTGGCCTGGGTGTTAAGGGCGTGGCCGGCTATCGCGGTAGGCTGCAGCAGGCTGTGGTGGATCTTGTCGGCCACGGCGGTGGCATCGTCGGGGCCGTGGATGTCCTCGAGGATCACCACGAACTCGTCGCTCCCCAGGCGGGCTACGGTGTCGGCCTTGCGCACGCAGCGCTCGAGCCGGCGGGCGATCTCCTGGAGCAGCAGGTCGCCGGCGTCGTGGCCGAGGCGGTCGTTGACGGCCTTGAAGTCGTCGATGTCGATGTAGAGCAGGGCCACGCGGCCGTGCTTGCGCCGGCTGCGGGCCAGCGCGGTGTCGATCCGGTCGTGGAAGAGGCGCCGGTTGGGCAGGCCGGTGAGCTCGTCGTAGCGGGCCGCGCGGAGGAGCTCGGCCTTCAGGCGGCTGCGCTCGATGGCGGTGGCGACCTGGGCCGAGACGAAGCCGAGGAGCTCCCGGTCCTTGTCGGAATACTGGGTGTCGGCGGGGGCCTTGAGCATCACGGCGCCGATGGGGGCGGTCTGGTCGACGAGGGGCACGACCAGCCAGAAGCCTCCCGCGTCGGCGCCACCTTGCGTCGGGGCGAGGGCCGCTCCTGGCAGCAGCAGCCCCCGGCGGGCGGCGATGACGTCCTTGCAGTGGCGGTGCGCCAGCGCTTCATCGACGACGAGGGGCTGGCCGCGGTGGTCCCGCCCGTAGGGAAAGTGGAGCGCCTCGGGCTCGCCGTTGCAGGTGGCCACCACCAGCCCGGCCACCGGCACCAGCTGGGCGATGATGGCGTGGATGGTGGGGAAGAGGGTGTCGAGGTCGACGGCGTCGTGGGCCGCCTCGGACACCGCGTAGGTGGCGGCCTGCATGGCCTCCGAGCGCTGCTGCGCGGTCACGTCGCGGGCGACGCCGATGCGCAGCTGGTCGGCCTCTGACCAGCGCGCCGACCACATGATGTGCACCGGCCGGCCGTCCTTGTGCCGGTAGCGGTTCACGAAGCCGACCCGCGGCTGGCCGGCCATGATCCGGGCGGCCTCCTCGAGGGTTCTGGCGCGCTCCTCCGGCAGCACAAGGTCGATCAGCTTGCAGCCGATCAGCTCGTCTGGCGTGTAGCCGAAGATGCGTTCGCAGGCAGCGTTGACATACTTGACGCGCCCGTCGGCGTCGACGAGAAACACCGCATCGAGGAGCAGGTCGATGCAGTTGAGGAGCTGGTCTTGGACGTGGGCGGCCACGCGGGGGAATGTGGGTGACGTGTCGCCGGGGAGTGCTTGCCCGGTAGCGCCGATTCTGTGTCGGAGTGTGCCGTAGACTGGCTGAACTGGCTGGCGTTCCGCAAGCCTCGGTGCGCGGCCCGCGTGCGGAAATGCGGCTGTCGGGGGTTGCCCGCGCAAAAAAACGGCGGCCGTTTGCGCGGCCGCCGTCAAGGCTCCCCCGGGGCGCCTCACCCCGGCGTTGAAGAAACGCTACGGACGATCAGGGGATCATCCAGGTGAACACGTAGGCCTGCAGCGTGGTGATGATGCCGACCATGGTGGCGAACAGCAGGCTGTGCTTCACGGTGAAGCGGAACAGGTCGGATTCCTTGCCGACCAGGCCGACCGCCGCGCAGGCCACCGCGATGGACTGCGGCGAGATCATCTTGCCGGTGACGCCGCCGGTGGTGTTGGCCGCCACCAGCAGGGTGTCGGACACGCCGACCTGGTGCGCCGTGGTGGCCTGCAGCGAGCAGAACAGCGCGTTCGACGAAGTGTCGGAGCCGGTGAGGAACACGCCCAGCCAGCCCAGGAAGGGGCTGAAGAACGGGAACAGCGCGCCGGTGCCGGCCAGCAGCAGGGCCAGGGTGGCGGACAGGCCGGAGTAGTTGGCCACGAAGGCGAAGGCCAGCACCATGCCGATGGAGTAGATCGGGCGCTTCAGCTCGACCACGGTCTCCTTGAGCGCCTTGGCGGCGTCGCTGGTGCGCATGCCCAGCACGACCATGCTGATGATGGCGGCGATGAAGATGGCGGTGCCGGTGGCCGACAGGATGTCGAGCTTGTACACCGCGGCGTAAGGCGTGGCCTTGGCGACGATCGGCTCCATCTTGATGACCAGCTTGTCGAGCATGGGCACCGGGAACTGGAACACCAGCGAATACAGCGGGCCGTCCTTGGCAAACAGCGCCTTGAAGGGCTTGAGGCTCCAGATGGTGACCATGATGGTCAGGATCACGAAGGGCGACCAGGCCTTGATGATCTGGCCAACGCTGTGGTGGCTGTCCTCGCCCACTTCGGCGTGGTGCTGGTTGTCGAAGCGGAAGATGCGCTTCGGCTTCCAGTTCTTAAGGAAGACCGTCAGGCAGATCAGGCTGACCAGCGCCGAGGTGATGTCCGGCAGCTCGGGTCCGATGTAGTTGGCGGTGAAGAACTGGGTGACGGCGAAGCTCAGGCCGGCCACCAGGATGGCGGGCCAGGTCTCCTTGATGCCGCGCCAGCCGTCCATCATGGCGACCAGCCAGAAGGGCACGATCACCGACAGCAGTGGGAGCTGGCGGCCGGCCATCTGGCCGATCTTGAAGGGGTCGATGCCGGTCACCTGGCCGCCGACGATGATGGGGATGCCCATCGCGCCGAAGGCCACCGGGGCGGTGTTGGCGATCAGGCACAGGCCGGCGGCGTAGAGCGGGTTGAAGCCCAGGCCCACCAGCAGCGCGGCGGTGATGGCCACCGGGGCGCCGAAGCCGGCCGCGCCCTCCAGGAATGCGCCGAACGAGAAGCCGACGAGCAGCATCTGCAGGCGCTGGTCATCGGTGATCGACACCACAGAGGCCCGGATGACGTCGAACTGCCCGGTTTTGACGGTGATCTTGTAGAGGAACACCGCGCCGATGATGATCCACGCGATCGGCCACAGGCCGTAAAGAAAGCCGTAGCCGGCCGAGGCGAGCGCCATTTCCACCGGCATCTTGTAGAAGAAGATGGCCACCGCCAGCGAGATGGCGACGGTGATGGTGCCGGCAACGTGCCCCTTCATGCGCAGCACCGCGAGGGCCACGAAGAAGAAGATGATCGGCAGTGCGGCGACCAGCGAGGACAACCAGAGGTTGCCCAGCGGGTCGTAAATTTGCATCCAGGGTTGCATTCGGTGTTTCCTCCTTTGATGAATGCGGTGGGTATGGCGATTGCTGCGGGGTGGTGTGGTGGGTGCTGCGTGTATTGCTGTGTTGTAGGGGAGACTTGTAGGGGAGACTTCAG
>NZ_BJNV01000074.1 GCF_006539865.1 Zoogloea ramigera | reverse complement strand
CTCGCTGACTACTCGAACTCGCTGACTACTCGAACTCGCTGACTACTCGAACTCGCTGACTACTCGAACTCGCTGACTACTCGAACTCGCTACTCATATCTCTAGGACTATCTTCATGCCTAACCCCAAGGTGCGCGAAACCACTCCGGAAGCCCGGGGCCGGATTACCGCCCGAGTGCCTCAATCTCTTGTAGAAACATTGGATCTGGCCGCAAGCATGGTCGGTTCCACGGTCAGTCAGTTCGTCGCGCAGGCAGCACTGGAAAAAGCGGAAAGAATCATCGAAAACGAGCGAGTCATCAGAATGTCGGCCCAAACTGCCGCCTGGTTCTTCGACCTCATCGATAACCCACCGCCTCCCACCCCTACGCTGGCGAACGCAATTAAGCGTTACAACGCTAGAAAGGTGAGCAGTGAAGGCTCAAATTCAACGTTTGAGTTCGGAGCATGACCGGACCCAGTTCGATTGCGGCGAAGCCGCACTCAATCTCTGGCTGGCCGAGCAGTCGCTCCAGCAACAAAAAAGAAGACAGTCGAGAACCTTCGTATTCGTTGACGTAGAGAATCCGGAAACCATTCTGGCCTACTACACATTGACGATCAGCGAGGTGGATGGGTCGAGCTACCCGTCGCGCAAGTCTCAACCGCGCCGCCTGCCCGTGATCCGTCTTGGCCGACTCGCCGTCGACAAGGCCCTACAACAGCGTGGAATGGGTGGATTTCTGCTGATGAACGCCATCGAGCGCGCCAACGAAATCTCCAATAATGGAGGCGGGGTCGCCTTGGCAGTGGATGCAAAGAGCGAACAGGCCGCGGCGTTCTACCATCGATACGGGTTCGTCCCGGCACCTGATGCCCCGCTGCTGCTCTTCCTTCCCCTCGGCGATCAGCTGACGGTCTGACCTCGGGAGAATGAACCAGGGCGTGCCCGCGACAGGTTCCGCCGGGCCCCGGGGCGACGCCCCCTCAGCCCTCCCGCCCGAGCACATCGAACCCCATGTAAAGCGCCTCGAACCTGGCCTTGCCGGTTTCGAGGAAACGCTGGAAGTCCCACTCCCCCTCGCCCAGCCGGGCGGCGTATTCGGGCTTGAAGACGTAGGTCCAGGCCGCAAGGCGGCGGCCGTCGGCGAGCTCGACCTCGACTTCGCTGCGCTGGTATTCGTCGCCCTCGAAGGCGTCGAGGCGAGGCCAGGCGGTGGCGGGCAGATCTAGATAGAGCACGCCTTCCACCAGGCCATCGGCGGCCGGGACCATGCCGGGGTATTCGACGCCGATCACCGGCGCGCGGCGGAAGCCGGCGAGCCGGGCCGGCAGCGGGCTGAGCGGCGCGGCGGCGCACACGGCGCCCATGATGTCATCGCACATCAGCGAACCGTAGGTGAAGCAGTGGTCGGGCATGGCATTTCCTTGTGGGGCGGCCGGGTCAGGTAGGGTCGGCGAGGCGCTGGCGCAGGGTGGCTTCGGCGCGGGCCGACAGCACCAGCATCAGCTTGAGGGTGGCGCGGGTGGCCCCCACGAAGAGGCGGCGGATGGCCTTGTCGTCGAGGGTGTCGAAGTCGATCTCGGTGAGGATCACGCAGGGCGCGGCGCGGCCCTTGAAGCGGTGCACCGAGTCGATGAGGATGTCGCCCTCGGTGAGGATGGGGTTGCCGAGCAGGTCGTAGTGGCCGGTGGGCGCACGCAGCGCGTAGGGGCCGAGGCGCGTAACCGGGGCGAGCGCCGAGTGTTCGCGGCCGCGGTAGCTGATCACCGCGATGTGCGGGCGGCGGAAACCCAGGCCGATGGCGCGGGTGATGGCCTTGACGGTGGCATGCTGAAGGTCATCATCGCCGGCGTAGGTGAACATCTCGACGGGCCCGCCGCTCAAGGGGCTGCCCGCCGCCACCGGGCTGGCGAGCAGGCGGTTGAGGGTGGCGAGGATGTCCTTCGGGCTGCGGTAGTTGGTGTCGGCGCGCAGGCCGACCCAGCCGGGCAGCGCCACCGGCGGGCGGTCGTAGAGGTTCTGCAGCGGGTCTTCGAGCCACCAGGCGCGGCCGCCGGGGCGCAGGAAGCGCAGCAGGTTGTCGGCCCAGGCGGGGCGGAAATCCTGGCCTTCGTCGATGATCAGCTCGTCCACCTGCTCGGCGGGCGTGGGCTGGTGGGCATCCAGCGCGGCCTCGAGGCGGGCGAAGGCGCCGGGCTGGCTGAAGTCGGGCACCTCACCGCGGGCGCGCAGCAGGCGGTCGGCGAGCTGGTGGTAGGTGGCCACCTCGCCGCCGGCCGGGGCCACCAGTGCGATGTGGTCGGCCAGCGGCCGGTTGTAGCAGACGTAGAGCGGGCGTCGCCCGGCGGCCAGGGCGTCGCGGTAGACGGCCATCGCGAGCTGGGTCTTGCCCGAGCCGGCGGTGCCGGTAACGCGCAGCCGGAAGGGCTCGCAGTCGATGCGCCGGGCCCATTCGGCCAGCCCGCCGGCTAGGCGGGTGTACAGGCCGTGGGCTTCGCCGACCACCGCGTGCACCTCGGGCACCAGCTGCAGGATGTCGCCCAGGAAGCGCTCGACCTTGGCCCGGCTGGCCAGGCGCGGGCCGTCGGCGGGCAGGATGCTGCGGATCACCGGGATCAGGTCGGCCCGCCGCCGGGCGTCGACGATGCGCGCCGGGTCGATGCCGGCGCTGCCAGCGCCCTTCACCACGTAGTCGGGGCAGTACAGCAGCGATTCGATGTCGACGGGATCAAAGCCGCACACCGCACGCAGCCGGGCAGCCAGGCTGTCAGCGTTGCGGGCGAGCAGCAGCGGCACGCTCTCGTCGCGCTTGCCGGCCCGCTTGGCGAGGCCCTGGGGCGTCTCGGCCAGGAAGCCGGATTTCTGCTCGACGAGCAGCAGCTTGCCAGTGGGGCCGACGATGGCGAAGTCGATCTCGCCGGCGATCGCGAAGCTGCCCTCGGCGACCCGCGTCCAGTGCACGCCGTGGTAAACGGTGTAGTCGGCCGGCAGCCCGTAGGCGAGCAGGGCGAGGGTTTCGATTTCGCGCTGGGCGGCGCCGCTGGCTTTCAGCTCGCGCCAGCCCTCGGGATGGATGATGGCCATGTCCTGGGGGCGTTTGGGTTAGAGTTACTGCATATCATGATCTGGCAGCCGCCGGAAGGCATCGCCGCAATGCCTTGCATTCTGGCAGCCCGGATCGCCCCTTGTCATGCGTCGCGGGGCCGCCCGCCGGCGCCCGCTGAAAGGATGTCCTCCATGCCCCAGCTCCGCCCCACCCTCCTCGGCGCGCTCCTGCTCGTGCTGCCGGCCGCGCCGGCCTTCGCCGACACCACGGTCGGCTGCGTCACCACGGCCTGGAAGCTAGTCGGCGCCAACCATAAAGTGTGCGTCGAGGCCTTCCACGACCCGAAGGTGCCCGGCGTTACCTGCCACGTGAGCCAGGCCCGCACCGGCGGCGTGTCGGGCAGCCTGGGCCTGGCCCAGGACCCGTCCCAGTTCTCCCTGGCCTGCCGCCAGACCGGCCCGATCACCCTGCCCGCCAAGCTGCCGGAGAGCGAGACGGTGTTTACCGAAGACACCTCGGTTCTGTTCAAGGAAACCCGCATCGTGCGCATGTGGGACGCCGCCAACCACACGCTGATCTACCTGGCAATCAGCCGCAAGCTGATCGAGGGCGCCCCGATGAACAGCATCTCGACGGTGCCGGTGATGCCCTGGGGCGGCAAGTAGGCGCCAGTGCCGCCTTCAATGGGGCGCCCGTTTCTCCTCGTTGATGAGCGCCTGTAGCAGGGCCATTCCAGCAAGCATGAAGACGGCCGTGACGATCAGCGCGCCGTGATAGCTGCCCGTGGCGGTGGCGATGTAGCCCGCCATGGCAGGCGCGACGATCTGCGCCACGCCGTAGCTCAACGTCATTTTTGCCATCGCCTTGGCCGGGTTGGCCGGAAAGTGGCGCCCGACGATGGTGAGGGTGAGGCTGACGATGCCGACAAAGGTTGCGCCGAACAGCAGCGCGCCAAGCACGTTCAGCGCGGGGCTATCGGAAAAGACCGGCAGGATGATCGAGATGATCTGCAGGCCATAGGCGATCATCAAGGCGTGCATCCGCCCCAGGGCGTTGGCAACGCGGTCCCACACGAAGCCGGAGGGTGCGGCGGCGAGGCCGACAATGACCCACACCCAGCTGCCCTTGCCGGCGAGCAAGGGCAGTTTGACGAGGATCGCGACGATGAAGGTGGCGCTGGTGACGAAGCCGAAGCCGGCGCAAAAATAGGTCGCAATCATCAACCACATCCAGCGTTGCGTGGGGGCAGCCAGCGCTGGCGCCGACGTGCCTGCCGCAGCCTGGACGGTGACCGGCGCGGGCAGCCAGCGCCACGCGGGCACAAAGAAGACGAGGCCCAGGGCCCCCAGCCCCAGCCACTGCTGGTCCCAGCTGAGCCAATCCACCATCGATCCAACCGCGATGCCCGACACCACAATGCCGAGCCCGATGCCCATGAAGTGCAGGCCCAGCTCGGGCCGATGGCCCTGGCGGATCAACCAGTTCAGCACCAGACCAGAGGCCATCAGCAGCCCCGCCGTGCTCGAGAGGCCGGCGACGAAGCGCAGCCCGGCCCACAGCAGCACGTTATCGGTCAGCCCCATCGCGGCGGTGCTCAGCACGCCAATGACGAGACCGATCCGGTACAGCACGAACTTGCGCCCCAGATCGCTGATCGACGCGGCCAGCAGCGCACCGGACATGTAGCCGGCGTAATTGATGGTGGCCAGCCAGCCGCCCGCCAGGTGCGACAGGCCGGCCTGGTCGCGCATGATGGGCAGCATCGGGGTGTAGGCAAATCGCGCCAGCCCCACGGTGAGGATGAGCGCACAGATGCCGGCAAAGATGACGCGATGGCGTTCATCCCGCGCTGCCTTGGTCAGGCTTGTCACAGCAATATTCATGAAGACTTCACAGGTTCGGGAATCGGAAGAAACTCAGAGCCGGAGCCCAAGGCCACCCTCGGACATCCAGACAATCAAAGGCCCCATGTCGAAAAGCCCTGCATCCTTGATGTTGTGGAGACAAAGTAGCAGCGTACTTCACCGGCAGCGACCACGACCAGCGGCGGCGGCGGGCCAATCTCAAGACAGGGGCGCCTGAAAATGACCCTGGCCAGCCCCGCAGTGCCCCTGCCATATCGAGGGGGCGCCGATCAGCGGCCCAGCGAATAGAACTCCGCATTCGGCCGCATGTTCGTCACGTTGGCGAGGCGATTCGACATGCCGAAGAACGCCGAAATGCCGGCGATGTCCCAGGCGTCGTCTTCGGAAAAGCCGTGGCCCTTGAGCACCTCGAAATCGGCTTCTCCGACCAGATGCGCGGATTGCGATACCTTCATGGCGAAATCGAGCATGGCCTTCTGGCGCTCGGTGATGTCCGCCTTGCGATAGTTGGTGGCGACCTGATCGGCGATGAGCGGGTTCTTGGCCCGAATGCGCAGGATCGCGCCGTGGGCGATCACGCAGTACTGGCACTGGTTGGCGCCGCTCGTCGCCACCACGATCATTTCGCGCTCGGCCTTGGTCAGGTTGCCGGGCTTGTCCATCAGGGCATCGTGATAGGCAAAGAATGCGCGGAATTCATCCGGGCGGTGGGCGAGGGTGAGGAATACGTTGGGAATGAAGCCGGACTTTTCCTGGACGGCAATGATGCGGTTGCGAATGTCCTCGGGCATGTCCTTCAATTCGGGGACCGGGAAACGGCTGACTGCGATTTTATTTTCTTGTGCCATGCTTTCTCCTTCCAATGGTGAAACAACGATGCAGCTGAAATTGGCTTACTGATTGACGTCCACGATGATGCGCCCGCGGACTTCACCGTTCAGCAGACTCGCGGCGAGCGGAATAGCCTCGCTCAGCCCGACTTCCCGGCTGATTTTTTCGAGCTTTTCCACATCGAGGTCCGAGGCCAGGCGCTGCCACGCCAACAGGCGCTCGGCGCGCGGACACATCACGCTGTCGACCCCCGCCAGCGTGACCCCACGCAGGATGAAGGGCGCGACCGTGGCCGGAAAATCCATGCCCGCGGCCAGGCCGCAGGCGGC
Organism: Zoogloea ramigera; assembly: GCF_006539865.1. GTDB lineage: Bacteria > Pseudomonadota > Gammaproteobacteria > Burkholderiales > Rhodocyclaceae > Zoogloea > Zoogloea ramigera. The sequence goes on along the minus strand of NZ_BJNV01000074.1, from coordinate 13,689 downwards.
AACCACGCCGCGGTATTTTGTGGTGGCGCAGACATTGGCGAGGACGTGGCTGCCGACGACATCCACCGCGCCGGCCCAGCGCTCTCGGCCCAGGGGCTTGCCGGGTGCCGAGAACTGGGCGCGGTCGAGCACTTCCGTTGCGCCGAGATATTTCAGGTATTCCTCGTCCTGAGGGCGGCCGGTGACGGCAACCACCGAATAGCCGAGTTTCGCCAGCACGGCGATGGCGACACTGCCGACCCCGCCCGCGGCACCGGTTACCAGGATTTCCCCGTCAGCCGGTTTGACGCCATGCCTTTCCAGTGCCAGCACGCACAGCATGGAGGTATAGCCTGCGGTCCCGATCGCCATCGCCTGGCGGGGCGAGAATTGAGCGGGGAGCGGAATCAACCAGTCGCCATTGAGGCGCGCCTTCTGCGCCAGGCCGCCCCAATGGCCTTCGCCGACACCCCAGCCGTTCAGCAATACGCTGTCTCCAGGCTGGTATTCCGGATGCGTGCTTTCTTCGACGACCCCCGCCAGATCAATGCCGGGGACCATCGGGAATTTGCGTACGACCGGCCCTTTCCCGGTAATCGCCAGGCCATCCTTGTAGTTGAGTGTCGAATGGCTGACCCGGACGGTCACATTTCCGTCGGGCAGGCAGGCCTCGTCGATGTCCTTGACGGCTGCCCGGTAGCCCGACTCATCCTTCTCGATCAAGATGCCCCTGAACATACAAATCTCCCTTTAATTTAGACCGATTGTCTAGTTAGGCGCAAAAAACATCAGCCTTGTGGCAGGCTGGCAAAAAAGAAACTCGCAAAAACTTCAAGTGGTGTGTCGGTCTGCTCGAGCTTGGCGCGCAACACTGCACCTTCCCAGCCAATCCAGAAAAAGGCGGCAAGCTGATCTGTATCGGCAGCCTGGGCCACCTCGCCAGCCATTTGAGCCTCTTTCAGGCAAGCCGAGAAGCGCGCCTGCCAATCTTCGAATGTTTCCTTGAGCCGGGCCCGAAAACTCTCGGGCAATGAGCCCATCTCCTGCCCCAGGTTTCCAATCAGGCAGCCGCGGCGATAATCAAGGCGTGCCATGCCTGCCTTGGCGTCAGCGACAAAAGCATGCAGACGCCCGAGGGGGGGGAGATCTGAATTGAGGAGGTGACGGTCGAGCTTTCGGGCAAAGAACTTCCCATAGCGCTCGATGAGACTCAAACCAAAAGCTTCCTTGCTGGCGAAGTAATGATAGAACGAACCCTTGGGAACCCCGACACGCCCCAGGATTTCATCGATTCCGGTTGCAGAGAAACCTTTTTCGGTCAGAACCTCCAGGCCCGCCCGCAATAGCAGCTCGCGTGTGTCGACCAGGTCTTCACGCTGTTTCGGGGGTCTGCCGCGGCGGCGAGCGGTTTCGGGTTTCACATCCATGAATCCAATATTAGACCGATCGTCTCATAAAAACAAGCCGGCAGTTTGAGTGGTCGCGGGAGCTACCCCGCCGCTTCCAGGCCGAGCGTCCCCGGCCCGACAGCCGACGAACTTTCGCTCACACCAAACGCCCCCCAGATTCCATCCGAAAACCCGCGCGACGCCTCTCGAGGTGAGGCCGGCAGCGACCGCCACGCGGGATCACCGCCCGCAGCCAGAAAATCTGGCAGCGCGGCCATCCAGAAGGGGTGCCCGGGCCGATGCCCTGTACGGATAAACCGGTCGGGCCCGCGTGCGGTAAGCCGCCGCCAACCCGAAAGGGGCCGCCTCCCCTTCCAGCGGCCAGCGCCAGGCTGCTCAGCTCTCCAGCGAACCGGAACCCTCGGCAAAGCCGGTTGAACCCTTGTCGTACAGCGCAATGTCACGCACGTTTTTCTGGACGGCGACAGACCCGAACAGGCTCAACAGATAGGCCATCGCGTAAAAGCCCTTTTCGCTCGATGGGAGAGTTGCGTTCCACAGGCCCACGGTGAGCAGCAACAGCGCCAGCAGCAGGGACAGCCAGCACAGGGAATAGTAGATGCCCGTGACGCGGGTGCCCTCCAGCCGGTCGCGGACGGATTTCTGCAGCGAGACGGCGGCAAACAGGCCGTACATCAGGATGGTGAAGTAATAGCCCTTTTCATTGAGCTGCATCGTCGAGTTCCACAGACCCGCCAGATAAACCGTCGCCCCGACCAGCAGGGCCGCCCATGAGGCCCCGACAAAGGCACCGGTTGGTCTTTGCATGATTGCATCCATGTCTTGCCCTCCTTGAGTTGTAATGGCTGGCCCGGCGGCCCGAAAAAGCCGAACGGAATACGCTTATGAAATAATACTGAAATTTTATATAGTTTCAAGGAAAAGATGAGGGCACGGCCTTCCCCTTGCCTCGCCCTGCCAGCCGGCGGGTGCCAGCGGCGCTTACTGCGCAAGGGGCCAGGATGACGAGGGGGCGCTCTAAGGCATCCGTCATGTATCGAAGGAGGCAAGGTGATGAGACGCCCGCGCCAGCCAGCGCAAAGGGCGACTCCGACGCGTTGCCGACCTGCGCAGCTGCCGATGCCGGCCCGCGTTTGATGACCGTCAAGGCTGCCCGGACACCCCCACGGCGACAATCGCTGCATACCCTCCGGGAAGGCCTGCCATGTTCCGCATCTCCAGCTACGTCCGCGAAATCTCCTCGCCCACGCCCCTAGGGCCGAAGCGCAACCCGCCGGGCCCGGTGGTGATCTGGAACCTCATCCGGCGCTGCAACCTCACCTGCAAGCACTGTTATTCGATCTCGGCCGACAAGGACTTCGCCGGCGAGCTGGGCACCGATGAGGTCTTCCGGGTGATGGACGAGCTGAAGGCCTTCCGGGTGCCGGTGCTGATCCTGTCGGGGGGCGAGCCGCTGCTGCGGCCCGACATCTTCGAGATCGCCGGGCGGGCCAAGAAGATGGGCTTCTACGTGGGCCTGTCGTCCAACGGCACGCTGATCGACGCCTCCAACATCGACGCCATCGCCGCCACCGACTTCGACTACGTGGGAGTCAGCCTCGACGGCATCCGCGAGACCCACGACAAGTTCCGCCGTCTCGATGGCGCCTTCGACCGCTCGCTGGCCGGCCTGCGCCTGTGCGCCGCGCTGGGCGTGAAGGTGGGGGTGCGCTTCACGATGACCCAGGACAACGCCGGCGACCTGCCCGGCGTGCTGCAGCTGGTCGAGGACGAAGGCATCGACCGCTTCTATTTCTCGCACCTCAACTACGCCGGCCGCGGCAACAAGAACCGGGCCGACGATGCCCGCCACCTCCTCACCCGCGACGCGATGGAGCTGCTCTTCGAGACCGCCCTCAGGTATGAGGAGCGCGGCCTCGTGCGTGACTTCACCACCGGCAACAACGACGCCGACGGGCCCTTCTTCCTGCAATGGGTGCAGCGCCGCTTCCCCGACCGGGCCGCCCACATCGAGGCCAAGCTGCGCCAGTGGGGCGGCAACTCGAGCGGAGTGAATGTGGCCAACATCGACAACCTGGGCAACGTGCACCCCGACACCATGTGGTGGCACCATAACCTCGGCAACGTCCGCGAGCGCAGCTTCGGCGACATCTGGACGGATGTCTCCGACCCGCTGATGGCCGGCCTCAAGCAGTCGCCGCGGCCCGTCACCGGGCGCTGCGCCGAATGCCGCTACCTGGCCATCTGCAACGGCAACACCCGCGTGCGCGCCCAGCAGCTCACCGGCGACCCGTGGCAGGAAGACCCGGGCTGCTACCTCGACAACGCCGAGATCGGCGTGGCCGACGACGCGGCGCGGCTGGAGGTGAAACCGTGGGTGCGCCTCACGCCGGCCGCCTGAGCGCCTGTAGGTCGGGCTTCAGCCCGACACCGAGTCACCGACCCCGTCGGGCTGAAGCCCGACCAACGCGACTACGAGCCATGAAGATCCTCCGCAGCCTCCTCGCCGCCGTCCTCCTCGGTAACCTGGCCGGCGCGATGGCCGCCGACGCCCCGGCGCTGTACACGCAGCACTGCGCCAGCTGCCACGGCGCCAGCCGCCTCGGCGGGATGGGCCCGGCGCTGCTGCCCGAGAGCCTCGAGCGCCTGAAGCGCAAGGACGCCGTCGCCACCATCCGCGACGGCCGCGCCGCCACCCAGATGCCGGCCTTCGCGGCAACGCTGTCGGCCACCGAGATTGACGCCCTGGCCGGCTGGATCTACTCACCGGTGAGCCCGGCGCCGGCCTGGAGCGAGGCCGACATCCGTGCCTCGCGCGTCGAGCCCTACCCGCCCGGCAGCCTGCCCGACGCCCGCCAGGGCGCGGTGGCAAAGGCCGACCCGATGAACCTCTTCATCGTCGTCGAGGCCGGCGACCACCACGTGAGCGTGCTCGACGGCGACCGCATGGAGCGCATCCATCGCTTCCCGTCGCGCTATGCGCTGCACGGTGGGCCCAAATTCACGCCGGACGGGCGCTACGTGTTCTTCGCCTCGCGGGACGGCTGGGTGAGCAAGTTCGACATCTGGAACCTGAAGGTGGTGGCCGAAGTGCGCGCCGGCCTCAACGCCCGCAACGCCGCGGTGTCCTCCGACGGGCGCTACGTGGCGGTGGCCAACTACCTGCCGGGCAATCTGGTGATCTTCGACGCGGACCTCAAGCTGCTGAAGGTCATCGACGGCCGCAACCTCAAGGGCGACGCCAGCTCGCGCCTGTCGGCGGTGTACGACGCGGCGCCGCGCAAGAGCTTCATCGTCGGCCTCAAGGACCTGCCGGAAATCTGGGAAGTCTCCTACGACCCGGCCGCCCAGCCCTTCTACGAAGGCTACGTACACGACTACAAGATGGGCGAGGCGCTGCCCACGCCGGGCTTTCTCAACGCCCGCCGCACCGTACTCGACGTGCCGCTCGACGACTTCTTCTTCACCCAGGACTACACCAACGTGGTCGGCGCCAGCCGCGAAGGCCGCGGCCAGGTGATCAACCTCGACGTGCGGCGGGCCATCGCCGCCCTCGACCTGCCCGGCATGCCGCACCTGGGCTCGGGCATCTCATGGCTGCGCGACGGCCGGCGGGTGGTGGCCAGCACCAACCTCAAGGACGCCCAGGTCAGCGTGATCGACATGCAGAGCTGGCAGACGGTGGCGACCATCCCCACCCTCGGGCCCGGCTTTTTCCTGCGCAGCCACGAGAACAGCCCCTACGCCTGGGTCGACTCGATGATGAGCCCCACCGCCCGCGACACCCTGCAGGTGATCGACAAGCAGAGTCTCAAGGTGGTCCACGAAGTGCGCCCCGAACCCGGCAAGACCTTCGCCCACGTCGAATTCGACCGCCGCGGCAGCTACGTGATCGCCAGCCTGATGGAGAAGGAAGGCGCGCTGATCTTCCTGGACGCGAAAACCTTCAAGGAAATCAAGCGCCTGCCCGCCAGCAAACCGATCGGCAAGTACAACCTCAACAACAAGATCCAGCGCTCGGAGGGCACCAGCCACTGAGCACCCCCAGGGCCGGGCTCCGCCCAGCCCGCCCCCCGTGGGGCTCAAAGGCAACTTGGAGCGGCCCTGCGTTTCCTTGAGCACCCCCGCCCCTGAGCGGCCGCGGGCGCCCGGCGGCGCTCAACAGCCCAACGCCATCCGCTTCTCCACGTAGGCGCGGCGGCGGGCGGCGAGCTGTTCGGTGGTGGCCGGTGACTGGGGCGTGAGCATGGCGGCGTCGACCCCGCGGATCACCTCCAGCAGCTCCTCGCACAGCACAGCCTTGGCCGCCGCGTCGGAGCTCACCGAGATCTCGAGGCGCTCCGGCGCGGTCTGCTCGACGGGCGCGCTCACCCGGTGCGGCGGCGCCTGGTGGGGGAAGGCCGGCTCGCCGGGCGTGTCCTGGTTCCAGCCACCGAGCCGGAAATGGTCGGACCAATAAGCGATGCCCGCGGCCAGCGCAAGGGCCACGAGCAGGGCGGAGCCTTCCTTCACGTTCGGATCTCGTTCGACATTGCAGGGAGTTTAGCCCCCGTTGCGGGAAACCGACTGCGCCGTCCACCACGGCCATGCGCCGGTGATTGACCGCGCTCAAGGTTGGCCGCCGGCGCTTGGGCCACTCTGCACAACACCCGCTGCACCGTGCAGCCCACACCAGAGAGCCTTCCATGCCCGCCGACAGCCCTACCCCCGTGATCGTCGATGCCCGCGGCCTGATGCCGCCGGAACCGCTCAACCTGACCCTCGAGGCCCTCGACACCCTGCCGCCCGACGGCGAGGTGATCCTGCTGCTCTACCGCGAGCCGGGCCCGCTCTACGACATCCTGCGGCGCAACGGCTACGTCCACCGCACCGAGACGAACAGCAACGGCGAATTCTCGATTCACATCCGCCACGCCACGGCCCCCTGAAGGCGAGGCCCCATTCAGTCGTGCTCAGCCAGACGAGCGGCGTCGTGGATGACGATATGCTTGCCATGCACCGAGATCAGGCCCACGTCCGAGAGCTCATGGAAGATCCGCGACAGGGTCTCCGGGGTCAGGCTGAGCCGCGAGGCGATCACCTGCTTGCTGGTCGGCAGCTCGATCTCGGTCTTGCCCTGGGCTGGCGAGCAGGGCGCGGTGTCGGCCAGCTGCAGCAGGTAACCGATCACCCGCTGGGTGGACGAGCGCAGCGCGTACGACTCCACGTCACGCACCATGGTGTGCAGGCGGATCGACATGCCGGCCAGCAGCTTGCGGGCGAAGCGCGGGTCCTGCTCGATCTGCCCGAACACCGCCTGGGAGGCGATGTGCAGCACCAGCGTGTCAGCCAGCGCCTCGCCGAGCACCGGGTAGGGCTGGTCGAGGAACATCACCGCTTCGCCAAAGCTCTGCAGCGGGCCGAGGATCTCGACCACCTTCTCGTTGCCCTGGGCCGAGGTGAAGGCCAGCTTGACCTGCCCCCACACGATCAGAAAAAAGCCCCTGGGCTGCTCGCCCCGCTGGAACAGGCGCTCACCCTTCTGCAGGCGCCGCTCGCGGGTGGCCGCGGCCAGGTGGGCCAGGTCGTCCGGCGCCAGCGCACTGAACAGGGGCATTCGGCTCAACAGGCCAGGAATATCGATCTTCTCGGAAGACATCGCGGGAACCTTAAAAGTCAGGGGATTCGGCAAGGCCGGATTCTAACCCTGCCCGCGCGCCCCGCAGCCATCGACAAGACCCTTTGACAATGATCCTAAAAACGGCAGCTGACCGCTTCGTACCGTCATGAGAGAAAAATGAGTGCTGGTTCTTCCTTTTTTTATTGCCCTCACCCAACGGATGAGGGCGCTACGCCCCCCTGGCGCATCCAACTACCGTTCTTAGGATCATGGCAAAACCCATCCAGCTCCAGATGCCCGGCCGCCCAGCAACGCCTCCACCCGATCAGCCACCCCCGGCGGGCCTCGACGTGCTCTTCGCCGCGCCCCACCGGCCGATGTTTCTCGCCGGCGCCATCCAGACGGTGCTCACCTTTGTGCCCTGGGTGTGGGAACTCCTGGCTCGCAGCGGAGCGCTGGCCGGCCCGGCCTGGCCCTGGCCGCCGGGCTGGGTGCATGGGCTGTGGGCGATCTACGGGGTCTTCCCCTTCTTCGTGTTCGGTTTCCTGATGACGGCCATGCCGCGCTGGCAGGGCATGGCCGACACCCCGGGCGGCGCTGCCCGGCGGCCGTGGCTGTGCCTGGTGACCGGCTGGCTGCTGTTCGATGTCGGGCTGGTGGTGGCGCTGCCGGGCCTGCTCGCCGCGGGCCTCGCGCTGGTGCTGGCCGGCTGGGCGCTGGCGGCGCGCTTCCTGTTCCCGGTGGCGTTCAAGCCGGGCAAGGCCGGGCTGCATCCGGTGGCGGCCTGGTGCGCCCTCGGCGCCGGGGCGGTTGGCCTCTTGGCGTGGATCGCCTTTGCGCTGGGCGGCAACCCGCTGGCGGCCCGCATCGGCGTGTCGATCGGCATGTGGTGGCTGCTCACGCCGCTGTTCATGGTGGTGGGGCACCGGATGATCCCCTTCTTCTCGGCCTCGGCCCTGCCCAGGTACGAGGCCTTCCGGCCCGACTGGGCGCTGCGGCTGCTGCTCGGGGTGAGCGTGCTCCATGGGGCGCTGGCAATGGCCGACCTGGCCCGGCTGGCCTGGCCGGTGGATCTCGCCGGTGCCACCTGCGCCCTCTGGCTGAGCTGGAAGTGGCAGCTCCGGCGCAGCCTGGCGGTGCCCATCCTGGCCATGCTGCACCTGGGTTTTGCGTGGCTGGGCGTCGCCTGGCTGCTGTTCGGCCTGCAGGGCCTGCTGCAGGTGACCGGCATCCACACCCTCGGGCTGGCACCGCTGCATGCGCTGTCGGTGGGCTATTTTGCGACGATGACGCTGGCGATGGTATCGCGGGTCACCCTGGGCCACTCGGGCCGCCCCCTGGTGGCCGACGGCCTTACCTGGCGGCTGGCCCTCGCGCTCCATGGCGTGGCGCTGACGAGGGTGCTGGCCGACGTGCTGCCCGCGGCCCACGACACGCTGCTGGTGCTGGCCGGGCTGGGCTGGCTGGCGGTGTTCGGCCCGTGGGTGGCGCGCCTGCTGCCCATCTACCTGAAACCCCGCGCCGACGGCCGCCCCGGCTGACCCGGGCTGCGGTGCCTGAAAGCGTTGCGGTTTCCACGCTGGGCCCCACTTTATGCAGGAAGTGTGACCTCCGTCACCCCCACGGCGGGACTTCCTTCCTTTGAGCGCACCCGCCAGCAAGGCAAGATGCAAGAAACAGCAAGATTGCCAGATTCGGACCATGTCGGAACGCCCAAGCCACGAGCCCCAAATCCAGGCCACCCAGCGCCTGAGCCCGCAAAGCACCCTCTTCGAGGCCCTGTCCTGCCTGCTCACCCAAGGCTTGTCCTGCGTCCCGGTGGGTGACACCGAACCGGCCGCCAGCTTTCTGAGCGCCCGAACCCTGCTGCAGGCCTGGCACGACGGCCTGCCGGGCGAGACGCCGATCTGCCGGCTGGCGCTCGACACGGCCGCGAGCCTGCCCGACGAGGCGATCGGCGCCGACACCCTGATCGACGGCCTGCCGCTGCTGCTGTGGCTGAAAGACCGGGACGGGCGCTTCCTGATCGTCAACCGCAGCTTCGCCGAGGCCTGTGGCCAGCCCACGCCGATGGCGGTGATCGGGCGCAGCGACCTCGACCTGTGGCCGGCCGAGGTGGCCGACGCCCAGCACGCCGACGACCTGGCGGTGATGGCCAGCGGACGCCCGCGCACCCGGGTCGAGCAGCTCCCCCACCAGGGCCGCCCGCTGTGGTTCGAGACCTTCAAGGCACCGGCGCGCGGCCGCGACGGGCAGATCATCGGCACCCTGGGCTTCGCCTGCGACGTGAATGCACGCGTCCTCGCCGAGGCCGATGCCCGGCGCAACCAGCGCCAGCTCACCGACGTGCTGGCCACCATCGGCGAGGGCATCTGGGACTGGGACATCGCCAGCGGCACCGTCCGCCACAACCGCGTGTGGTGCCAGATGCTGGGCCGCCCCGAGGAATCCCTGACCCACACCCGCGACGGCTTTCTCGAGCTGGCCCACCCCGACGACCGGAGCAGCGTCGCCGCCGCCATCGAAGCCTGCCTGCGGGGCGGCAGCCACACCCTCGAGTACCGCCTGCGCCACGCCGACGGCGACTACATCTGGGTGCGCGACCGGGGCGGCGTGGTGGAATCCGACGCCGCCGGCCGGCCGCTGCGGATGGTGGGCAGCATGACCGACATCACCGCGCTGCGCATCACCTCCGAGGCCCTGCACGAGAGCCAGACCCGCTACCAGCAAGTCTTCGAGAGCGTCCAGGAGGTCATCTTCCAGACCGACGCCCGCGGCCACTGGCAGCTCCTCAACCCGGCCTGGGAAGACATCAGCGGCTACCCGGTGGCCGAAACCCTGGGCCACAGCTTCCTCGACTACCTCCACCCGGACGACCGGGACACCCGCCGCGAAGCCCTGCGCCCGCTGGTGGAGCGCCTCGAGGACAGCTGCACCGCCACCCTGCGCCTGATCCGCCGGGACGGCGGCATGCGCTGGATTGACTTGGCGGTGCACGCCATCGTCGACAGCAGCAACCGCCTCGTCGGCACCTCGGGCACCCTCAACGACGTCACCGCGCGGGTCGCCGCCGAGGACCACCTGCGCCTCACCGCCAGCGTCTTCCGCCATGCCCGCGAGAGCATCATCATCACCGACCCGCAATCGCGCATCCTCGAGGTGAACGACAGCTTCTGCGCCCTCACCGGCTATCGCCGCGACGAGGTCATCGGGCAGAACACCCGCCTGCTGCGCTCCGACCGCCACGACGAGGCCTTCTACGCCGGGATGTGGGACACCCTGCTCGCCAACGGCGTCTGGCAGGGCGAGACCTGGAGCCGCAGGAAGAACGGCGAACTCTTCGCCCAGCTCGGCAACATCTCGGCGGTGCGCAACGAAGCCGGCCAGACGACCCACTACGTGGGCCTGTTCTCCGACATCACCGAGATCAAGGAGAACCAGCGCCAGCTCGAACACCTGGCCTACCACGACAGCCTCACCCAGCTGCCCAACCGCTCGCTGCTGGCCGACCGCATGCAGATGGCCCTCGCCCAGGCCAAGCGCAACAACACCCTGGCCGCGGTCGCCTACCTCGACCTCGACGGCTTCAAGCCGGTGAACGACCGCCTCGGCCACGACACCGGCGACCGCCTGCTGATCGAGATCGCCCGCCGCCTGCAGGCCTCGACGCGCACCGGCGACACCGTGGCGCGGCTGGGCGGCGACGAGTTCGTGCTGATCTACAACGGCCTCGAGCACACCGACGAATGCGAGCAGGTCTTCAAGCGCCTGCTCGCCACCATCGCCGAGCCCATCGTCATCGACGGCCACGAGCTGCGCGTCACCGCCAGCATCGGCGTCACCCTCTGCCCGCTCGACGGCTCCGACCCCGACACCCTGCTGCGCCACGCCGACCAGGCGATGTACCTGGCCAAGCAGGGCGGCCGCAATGGCTACCACCTCTTCAACCCCGAGCGCGACCGCCAGCTGCGCGCCCACCGGGACGCCCAGATCCGCGTCGAATCGGCCCTGTGGGCTGGCGAACTCGAGCTCCACTACCAGCCGAAGATCGACGCGCTCACCGACGCGCTGATCGGCGTCGAGGCGCTGATCCGCTGGAAACACCCCGAGCTCGGCCTGCGCCTGCCGGGCGAGTTCCTGCCCGCGGTCAGCGAATCGAGCTTCGAGATCGAGCTGGGCAACTGGGTCCTGGCCACCGCCGCGGCCCAGCTCGACAGCTGGCGCGCCGCCGGCATGGCCACGCCGATCAGCGTCAACATCTCGGCCCGCCACCTGGCCCACCCCGATTTCGTGCCCCACCTCAAGCGCGTGCTCGACGCCCACCCCGAGCTCGACCCCGAGCTGCTCCAGCTCGAGGTGCTCGAATCGGCCACCCTCGGCGACATGACCCACGTCGCCCACATCATGGCCGCCTGCAACGAACTGGGGGTGAGCTTCGCGATCGACGACTTCGGCACCGGCTACGGCGCCCTGTCGAGCCTGCGCCGGCTGCCGGTGCGCAGCATCAAGATCGACCGCAGCATCATCCACAACATGCTCGACGACGCCGACGACATGGCCACCGTGCAGGGCATGATCGGCCTCGCCAGCGCCTTCCACCGCGAGGTGATCGCCTCCGGCGTCGAGACGCCACGCCACCGCCAGGCCCTGCTGCAGCTAGGCTGCCACCTCGTCCAGGGCCACGGCATCGCCCGCCCGATGCCGGCCGCGCACATGCAGCGCTGGATGCGCGCCCACGCCACCCGCCACTGAAACACGGCCCTCAGGAATCGGCAGCAGCACCCCGTTTCATGCGACCATGCGCGGCGCGCCGCCCCGGCGGCGCCTCATTTCTGCCACAACGCATTGAACGAAAATGGAATTCCTGACCGACCCGCAACTGCTGATCGCCTTCCTCACCCTCACCGCCCTCGAGCTGGTGCTGGGTATCGACAACGTGATCTTCATCTCCATCCTGGTGGACAAGCTGCCGCCCGAGAAGCGCGTCTTCGCGCGCCGGCTCGGCCTGTTCCTGGCGATGTTCATGCGCCTCGCCCTGCTGGCGGCCCTGTCGTGGATGGCCGGCATGACCGAACCGGTGCTCACCGTGCTGGGCCAGGCCTTCTCCGGCCGCGACCTGATCCTGCTCGGCGGCGGCCTGTTCCTGGTCTGGAAGAGCACCCAGGAGGTGCACCAGCTGATGGAAGGCGAAGAGGGCGAAGCCTCCAGCGCCGTCAAGGCCACCTTCGGCGCCGTGATCGCGCAGATCATCGTGATCGACATCGTGTTCTCGCTCGACTCCATCATCACCGCCATCGGCATGGTGAACAACCTGCCGGTGATGATGGCCGCGGTGATCGCCTCGGTGGGCCTGATGATGGTCGCCGCCGGCCCGATCGGCGAGTTCGTCTCGCGCCACCCCACCGTCAAGATGCTGGCGCTCTCGTTCCTGATGGTGATCGGCGTGGTGCTGATCGCCGACGCCTTCGGCCACCACGTGCCTAAGGGCTACATCTACTCGGCGATGGCCTTCTCGGTGATGGTCGAAATGCTCAACCTGCGCATGCGCTCCCGCGCCGCGGCCCGGGTCGAGCCGGTCAAGCTGCACGAGCCCTACGTACGCGAAGGCAGCCCGCGGTGAGCACCGGCGCCTTCGGGCCGCTCACCCCGGATTTCGTGCTGACCGCCGTCGAGACCCTCGGCCTCGCCTGCGACGGGCGCCTGCTCACCCTCAACAGCTACGAAAACCGGGTGTATCAGATCGGCATCGACGGCGCCGCCCCGCTGATCGCCAAGTTCTACCGCCCCGGCCGCTGGAGTGACGGGGCGATCCTCGAAGAGCACGGCTTTCTGGCCGAGCTGGCCGAGGCCGAGATCCCCGCCGTGCCGGCGGTGACGATAAACGGGCAGACCCTGCACCACCACGACGGCTTCCGCTTCGCGCTGTTCGAGCGCCGCGGCGGGCGGGCGCCGGAGCTCGACCGCCCCGAGGTGCTGGGCTGGCTCGGCCGCTTCCTCGGCCGCATCCACGCGGTGGGCGGGCGCCGGCCGTTTGCCGAGCGCCCGACCCTCGACATCGCCAGCTTCGGCGAGCAGCCCCGCGACGAGATCCTGCACAGCGCCTTTCTGCCCGCCGAGTTGCGCGAGCCCTGGCACACGGTGGTCGACCAGGCCCTCGCCAGCGTGCGCCGCTGCTACGAGCGCGCCGGCGCCCTGCCCCAGCTGCGCCTCCACGGCGACTGCCACGCCGGCAACGTGCTATGGACCGACGCCGGCCCGCACTTTGTGGATTTCGACGACGCCCGCAACGGCCCGGCGGTCCAGGACCTGTGGATGCTGCTCTCCGGCGACACCCCGGCGATGGCCCGCCAGCTCGACCACGTGCTCGAAGGCTACGAGCAGTTCGCCGACTTCGACACCAAGAGCCTGCACCTGGTGGAAGCCCTGCGCACCCTGCGCCTCATCCACTACGCCGGCTGGATCGCCAAGCGCTGGAGCGACCCGGCCTTTCCGGCCGCCTTCGGCTGGTTCGACACCCCGCGCTACTGGCAGGACCAGATCCTGGCCCTGCGCGAACAGATCGCGCTGATGGACGAATCACCGCTGGTGCAGCAGTTCTGAGGGCGGTGCGGCTCTTGAGAGACATGCAATGTTTCTCAAGAGCCGAGGCCGGCTTGGCCTTGGAATGCTCCCAAGGAAACGCAGGGCCGCCCCAAGTTTTCT
>NZ_BJNV01000073.1 GCF_006539865.1 Zoogloea ramigera | reverse complement strand
GGAGCGGATTCAGAACGGTGTGATGTTATCAAGGGTGGGCGGAAGCGAGGTTTTTCGAGGCGCCCGGTAGTGGGACGCTGCGTGCCGCAAGCGCACGCAGCGTCCAGCGCCGCCCCATTTCCCATTTCCTACTACCTACTTCCCCCCACCATCACCTGGCGCCCAGCCACACATCCAGCCCCTGGGCGTTGAGTTCCACGTCCAGCGCCAGCAGCTTGCGCACCTCGGCCTGGGGCAGGGTCCAGCCCTGGCGGGCGGATTCCTCATCCACCAGCTTCCACAGGTCGGCCTCGATCAACGCCTTGCGGCCCTCGACGACGGCGGCGTGGCGCTCGGCGACGGCCACGTGGGCGTCGATCAGGCGGTGCAGGTCGGCGGCCAGGCGGGGCACGTCGGTGACCTGGGCGTAGTGGGTGAGATACATCGCCGCCGGCTCTTCGGCCTCCATGCGGGCCACTGAAGCGTGCATGGCCTCGGGCTCGAACTGCACCGGCGTGGTGGTCGGGAAGATGCTCGGCCGGCCGGCCACGTCCAGCGCCCGGTAGGACAGGCCGAAGGTGTCGCCGGTGAAGAAGCTGCGGCTCTTGGTGTCGAAGTAGCACACGTGGTGGCGCGCATGGCCGGGCGTATCGAAGACGCGGATCACCCGCCCGGCGAGGTTCAGCTCGAGGCCTTCGGTGGCCTCGACGATGCGTTCGGCCGGCACCGGGATCAGCTCGCCGTAAAGCTCCTTCGCCCGCTCCGGCCCATACACCGCCGACACGCCGGCGAACAGCTTGGACGGCTCGGCCATGTGCCGCGCCCCGCGGGGGTGCACCACCAGCTTCGCGTTGGGGAAGGCCTGCATGAAGGCCCCGGCGCCCCCGGCGTGGTCGAGGTGGATGTGGGTCAGCAGCACAAGATCCACCGCCTCGGGCGACAGCCCGGTTTCGGCGAGGGCCTGCTCCACGTGCACCAGCGCGTCGTTGTTGCCGGTGTCCACCAGCGCGGCGCGGCCACCCTCCTCGATCAGGTGGATCGCCGCCACGTCGGGGCCGGTGTAGCCCGAATCCACCGCATAAATGCCGTTACCGAAAGCGCTCAGACCCTGCATTGCCCATCCTCCCGAATAAAAACCCGATTCTAGCCCGCATTGAAGCGTGCAGACGCCCGCCCGCCGGCAGGCTATAACTGAAACAAGGAGGAAGAAACGCCATGCTGACCCTGGAAGACTGCATCGGGCTGTCCGAACTCGACGAAGAAGAAATTCTCGCCATCGCCGAACACGAGCACATCCCCGAGATGGCCGCCGTGGAGATGGGCAACTACCTGTGCCACACGCCAGAGGGCGAGCGGCGCATCCGGCGCATGATCGTCGATGACATCCGCGCCGCCCGCGAGCGGGGCGACAGCCGCCACGCCGCCGTGCTCAAGACGGCCCTCAAGCACTATGTGTCGGAACACCACCCGGGCCACACCGACGGCAAGCCCTGAGCGCCCCCAGGGCCGGGCTCCGCCCAGCCCGCCCCCCGTGGGGGTCAAGGAAACGTGGGGCGGCCCTGCGTTTCCTCGAGAGGGCAGCGGAGTCGCCAACCGGGGAACAGCTTGGCATAATCCGCCATCCTGTTCCGATTTAACCTGACTATGGCGCTCATCCGCTGCAACAAATGTGGCCACGTGGCTGAAATGGCCGCCGAACACATCGGCACCTCGGTGGCCTGCCCGGCCTGTGGCAATGAAACGCCTGCCTACGACACCGTGCTCTTCGTGCGCAAGGTGCTGCAGCAGTACTTTGCCCTGCGCGACGAGTTGCAGCGCCTGCAGGCGGCCCAGCCCGGGGCGGTGACGCCAACGGCGCCCACCGCCGCGGCATCCGCAGCCCTCGACCTGCACAACACCGACCAGCTCGCCAGCGACGCCCAGCACGCGGCCATCCTCGACTGGTTCCAGCGCCGCCAGATCCAGGTGCGCACCAACCCGGACGCCGTCAACACCACCGGCTTCTTCGACGAGATCGCCGTCGAGATCGGCGACAACTACCCGCTGTACGGTGAGGTCATCGACAAGATCCGCTGGGGCCAGCAAAAGGATGTGCCCAACTTCAGCCTCAAGCTCGCCGAGCGCAGCCAGAAGGACGGCCAGGCCATCAACGCCTTCTGCAAGCGGCTCTACGACCACACCTTCCTCGCCAAGTATTACTACCAGAAGCCCGAGAAGATCGGCCGCGGCACGCTCCAGTCGGCGCCCAACATCCGCCGTTTCTTTGCCGGCGAGTGGCTCGAGTGGTTCGCCCTGATGAAGCTGCTGGCCTTCTTCCAGGAAAAGCGCCGGGCGGTGTCGTGCACCCGCAACCTGTCGGTGATCTTCCCCAACGAAGACCTCCACGAGCTCGACGTGTTCTTCCTGGTCGACGGCGCCACGCCCATCTGCATCGAATGCAAGACCGGCGAGTTCCGCCAGGAGATCGACAAATACCTGCGCCTCAAGAAGCGCCTGGGCATCGACCGCAGCCAGTTCATCCTGTGCTGCAGCGGGCTTTCCGACGAGCAGGCGGCCGGCTTGTCGGGGATGTACGAGCTCAGCTTCGTCAGCCCGGCCGGGCTCGTGGCGCATCTTTCCAAGCTGTTCTGACCTGACCGCCCGGCCGGGGTAAAATCCGGCCCCATGAACCCCAGCCGCGCCCACGAAACCCTCTTCCACGTCTTCGGCTACACCGGCTTCCGCGGCCCGCAGGAAGCCATCGTCGAACACGTGGCCGCCGGCGGCGACGCGCTGGTCTTGATGCCCACCGGCGGCGGCAAGTCACTGTGCTACCAGATCCCGGCGCTGCTGCGGCCCGGGGTGGCGATCGTCGTCTCGCCCCTCATCGCGCTGATGCAGGACCAGGTGAGCGCGCTTAAAGAGGTCGGCGTCGCGGCCGACTTCCTCAACTCGACGCTCAGCTTCGACCGGGCCATGGAGATCGAGCGGGCGATGCTCGCCGGCGCCCTCGACCTGCTCTACGTGGCGCCCGAGCGCCTCGTCACGCCGCGCTTCCTCGACCTGCTGGATCACCTGAATGAGGCCGGCCAGCTGGCCCTGTTCGCCATCGACGAGGCCCACTGCGTGTCGCAATGGGGCCACGACTTCCGGCCCGAGTACCTGCAGCTCTCCATCCTCCAGGAGCGCTACCCGCAGATCCCGCGGATCGCCCTCACCGCCACCGCCGACGCCCAGACCCGCCACGAGATTGCCGAGCGCCTGCGCCTGCAGGACGCCCGCGAGTTCGTCTCCAGCTTCGACCGGCCCAACATCCGCTACACCATCGTCCCCAAGGACAACCCCCGCGCCCAGCTCCTCGCCTTCATCCGCGACGGCCACCTGGGCGAGGCCGGCATCGTGTATTGCAGCTCCCGCAAGAAGGTGGACGAGACCGCCGCCTGGCTGATCGAAAAGGGCATCGCCGCCCTGCCCTACCACGCGGGCATGAACACCGAGGAGCGCGCCGCCAACCAGGACCGCTTCCTGCGCGAGGACGGCATCGTGATGGTCGCCACCGTCGCCTTCGGGATGGGCATCGACAAGCCCGACGTGCGCTTCGTCGCCCACCTCGACCTGCCCCGCTCGATCGAGGGCTACTACCAGGAGACCGGCCGCGCCGGCCGCGACGGCCTGCCGGCCGAAGCCTGGATGGCCTACAGCGTGGCCGACCTCGTGCAGCAGCGCCGCTTCATCGACCAGGGCGAGGCCGGCGCCGAGGTCAAGCGCGTCGCCACCGCCAAGCTCGACGCCCTGCTCGGCCTGTGCGAAACCACCGGCTGCCGCCGCCAGCGCCTGCTCGGCTACTTCGACGAGGCCGCCGAACCCTGCGGCAACTGCGACACCTGCCTGCACCCGCCCCAGGTGCGCGACGCCACCGAATCGGCCCGCAAGGCGCTGTCGTGTGTGTTTCGCACCGGCAGCCGCTTCGGCGCCGGGCACATCGTCGACGTGCTCACCGGCAAGGCCACCGACAAGGTCAAGGAGTGGCAGCACGACCAGGTGAGCACCTTCGGCATCGGCACCGAACTCGACGACAAGGGCTGGCGCACCCTGATCCGCCAGCTCGTCGCCCACGGCGCGCTGGCCGTCGACCACGAACGCTACGGCGCCCTCACCCTCACCGAATCGGCGCGGCCGCTGCTGCGCGGCGAAGCCGCCTTCACGATGCGTCTCGACGTCGTCGCCCCCAAGAAGGGGCGCAACGTGGGCAGCGCCCGCAAGGCCGCCGACTGGCCCGAAGCCACCGGCGCCGAAGCCGAGCTGCTGGGCCGCCTGCGCGCCTGGCGCGCCAGCACCGCCAAGGAGCGCAACGTGCCCGCTTACGTGATCTTCCACGACGCCACCCTGCGCGACATCGCCCGCACCAAGCCCGGCAGCATCGAGGCCCTCGGCACCATCTCCGGCGTCGGCGACCGCAAGCTGGAAGCCTATGGCGAGGAGATCATCGGGCTCATCGCCGAACACGCCTGAGCCCGGCGCCCCCATCACCCACCGGACGCGCCGCGCGTCCGGCCCCGCGGACCCACCTTCCCCCCTCGCCCATGTCAGACCGCAGACTCCAGGTATTCCACGCCGTCGCCAAGCACGGCTCCTTCACGCGGGCCGCCGAGCACCTCCACATGACGCAGCCCGCCGTCACCTTCCAGATCAAGCAGCTCGAGGACCACCTCAACGTCCGCCTGCTCGAGCGCGGCCACGGCAAGATCAGCCTCACCACCACCGGCGAGCTGGTCCTGGCCTATGCCGAGAAAATCCTCGACCTGTCGGAAGAGCTCGACTCCCGGGTCGCCGAGCTGGCCGGTGAGCTGGCCGGCAAGCTCGACATCGGCAGCATTCCGGCGATTGCCGGCTACTGGCTGCCGCCCATCCTGGAGCGCTTCAAGCGCAAATACCCCCGCGTGCTGCCCCGCGTCGTCATGGGCAACTCGCGGCACATCGAAGAGGGCGTGGCGGCCCGCGAAATAGACATCGGCTTCATCGAGGCCGCCACCGACAACCCCGCGGTCGAACCCCGGGTCGCCACCCAGGAAGAGCTCGTGGTGATCTGCAGCCCCGACCATCCCCTGGCCCGCCACAAGCAGCTCACCGCCCAAGACCTCGCCGCCCACCCGTTCATCGACCGTGACCCGGGCAGCGGCCTTCGCCAGGCGGCCCATGACTTCTTCAAGGCCGCAGGCATCGCCGAGGACAAGATCACCCTCTGCGCCGAGCTCGGCAGCCTCACCGCCGTCAAGCATTTCGTCGCCGCGGGCATGGGCTTCGCGATCACCTCCAAACGCACCAGCCGGCTCGACGTCCAGGAGGGTCGGGTGACCGCCATCCCGCTCGAGCCACGCACCTTCACCACCCTGCAGATGATCCTGCCCCGCGACAAATTCCGCTCGAGGCTGATCACCACCTTCGCCGACTTCGTGTGCGACGAGATCGCGCGCATCGCGAGGGAAGAGGAAGGGGCGCAGTAAGGGCCATCCGCGGCGCAGGCGCCTGCTGCGGCATCGTCACCACGCCAGCCGCGCGCCGGCCCCGGGGCAAGCCAAAGGCATCAACCTGACAGGCAGGCTCAACGGCGGGCAAACCCGGCAATCATTCAAAGCGCTGATTTATAGATATATTTTTCCAATCAGTAAGCCTTTGTAAGAGTTGCTGCAATGCAGCATATTGCATTGACAGCAGATCTGACGCCGCTATGATGGACCTCATGGTGCAGCGCACAAAAAGAGTTTCTCTACTGGTGCCCTGCGATGAAAACGCTATCGAGGATGAACATCATGGACGTCGTGAAATACCTGCGGGAGCTCGCCCGGAAGTGCCACCTCCCAGACACCGCCGGCGATGAACTCGCCCACCTCCGCGCTGAAAACGCGCTGCTGCGCGCCACGCTCGACGGCGCCAGCCAGGCCATGGCCGCCGCGCCGATCTGGCACACCCAGCACCGGGTGCTCGGCGAGATCCTGAGCAGCGCGAGCAGAAAACTCGCCGAACTCGACGCAGCCCGCGCGGCCCAGGCAGCCCCCCGCCAGCAGCCCGCCGAGAAAGCCCTGAGCGAGATCTGAGCCCCCCAGGGCCCGGCTACGCCCAGCTCGCCCCCCGTGGGGGTCAAGGAAACTTCGGGGCGGCCCTGCGTCGTTTCCTTGAGAGCCACACCGACGCGACCGCCCGCAGCCACTGCGCCGCAGGGCACGTCGAGTGACCGCACCAAAACAAACGGGCGCCGTGGGCGCCCGTTGTTCATGCGACGGCGGCAGCCGGAATCACTTCACCGCCAGCAGCTCGACCTCGAACACCAGGGTGGCGTTGGGCGGGATCACGCCGCCGGCGCCGCGGGCACCGTAGCCCAGCTCGGGCGGGATGGTCAGCTTGCGCACACCACCGACCTTCATGCCCTGCACGCCTTCGTCCCAGCCGGCGATCACGTGGCGGGCGCCGAGGGGGAAGACGAAGGGATCGTTGCGGTCCTTGCTAGAATCGAACTTCCGACCGTCGGTGAGCCAGCCGGTGTAATGGACTTGGACGTGCATGCCGGCCGCAGCTTCGGGGCCGGTGCCGACTTCGAGGTCTTCATAGACGAGGCCGCTCGCCGTGGTGGTTTGGGTCATGGGGTGCTCCTGTAGGGTGGGGATTGGGAAATGGAGAGTGGGGAGCCGGGGGTGCCCCGACGCGCCCGGGATTCTAAGTCAATTGCCCTTCACCCGCGCGCCGAAGCTGTGCCGGAACTTGGCGACCTTGGGCGCGACCACGAAGCGGCAGTAGGACTGGTTCGGGTTACGGGCAAAGTAGTTGTCGTGGTAGGGCTCGGCGGGCCAGAAGGTGGTGGCGGGCTCGACCTCGGTGACGATGGGCGCGTCGAAGGCTCCGTCCCAGGCCAGCTTGTCGATCATCGCGCGGGCCGCGGCCTCCTGCTCGGGGCTAAGGTAGAAGATCGCCGAGCGGTACTGGCTGCCGATGTCGTTGCCCTGGCGGTTGGGCGTGGTCGGGTCGTGGATCTCGAAGAACACCTCGAGGAGCGCGTCGAAACTCACCACCGCAGGGTCGAACTCGATCTTCACCGCCTCGGCGTGGCCGGTGTCGCCGCTGCACACGCGCTCGTAGCTGGGGGCATCCTCGTGGCCGCCAAGGTAGCCGGACTGCACGCTGCGCACCCCCTTCATCGCCAGGAACACCGCCTCCAGGCACCAGAAACACCCGCCGGCCAGAATCGCGGTGGCGGCGCGCGGGTCGGTGCGTTGTTCTGTCATCTTGTCTATCCCTCTGGCGGAAAGACCTCAAGATAAAGCAGATCGCTGGCAAAGGCGAGACAGGGCAGCGACAGCATCAGGAGCGGCGGAAAATGGATCGTCGCGATGACCGCCCCCGCCAGCACCAGCGCCCACACCAGCAGCGCCGCCGGGCTGGCGAACACCGCGCGCACGCTGGCGGTGACCGCCTGCACCAGGCTCGCCCGCCCATCAAAGAGCAGCGGTACCGCAAACGCGGTGATGCAGAACACGATGCTCGCCAGCACCGCCCCCATCAGGCTGGTCCACAAATGGAAGCGCAGCACCCGCGCGGCCAGCCCACCCTCGCCCGCCGGCACGTCACCAGCGCCGATCATGAAGCTGTACACGGTGGCCGCGTCGCTCACCCAGATCAGGAACAGCAGGCAGCACACCCCGGCCAGCACCCACAGGCCCCGCGGTGCCTGCCGGAACCCCGCCAGCACGTCGGCCGGCCCGGGCCGGCGGCCGGCCTCGGCGACCCGCCGCAGCGCGAAGAAACCCGCCAGTACCGCCGGCCCCACCAGCAGGAAACCGCCGGCCAGCGGCAACATCATCGGCGCCAGGCCGAGGTGCAGCAGCAACGAGAAGAGGGCGACGCCGATCAGCGCAAAGACGGCCGCGAAGCCCGCCGCCGAGGCCGGAAAGCGGCGGAAAGCCCGCCAACCGCCGGCCAGCGCGGCAAATACGGTGGCAACAGAAACGCGGCGGGGGTCGAGGCTTGGCGGCACGGGGGCACTCCGGAATCCAAAACCCCATTTGCCCCCGCCCGCCGCGCGGCGTCCATGACCTGAATCAAGCCCGCCGGGGCGGCCCTCAGCGGAAGGACAGCGAGAACAGCATGTCGAGGGCGTTCTCGCTGCCGGCGCGGCCAATCACCGACAGGCGGCGGGTCAACAGGTAGCTCAGTTTTATGACGCTGGAGGTGCCGCCGATGCTCTGCTCGAAGGACAGCAGCGCCCGCGCCGACAGACGCTTGCCGAGCGTCACCACCTGGCCGGGCAGCGCGGCCGCCTGGCTCGACGAGGCGCTGCTGGCCCCGGTGACGCTGCCGTTGGCGACGCTGCTGGTCTGCACCCGGCTGCGCGGGTCGATGCTGTTACCGAACGAGAACTCGTCGAAGCCCAGCGACTTGGCGATATTGCCGGGCAGGCTGCCCCCGCTGCCGCCCAGCAGGGCCTGGGCCGCCGGCAGCAGCAGCGCCATTTCGCCGCCGGAGCCCTGGTCGGGCGGCCGCCCGAAGACGATCCAGCCGAGTTTTTCGGGGTCGGGCACGTTGGGCTCGGAGACCAGCCGCACCACCGGCCGCCGCGCGGTGCCGCCGACCCCCACCCCGGCCTCGACGGCCAGGCCCTTGCGCAGCGCGATCACGTTGAGGCCCGGGTTGGCGATCGAGCCGCTGAAGGTGATGATGCCGCGCTCGATGCTGAGCCGCTGCCCATAGCCCTCATACACGCCGCCGACGGTGCGGATGGTGCCCGTCGCGGCGAGGGGCCGGCCCGGGCCGGACGCCAGCGACAGCTCGCCGGCGAGGCGCGTGTCGAGCCCGAGGGCCCGCACATAGAGCGCGTCGCCGAGATTGATGGTCAGATCGGTGGACATCTGGAAGGGGCTGGCGGCTGGCTTGCCGCCCTTCGCCGGGCCCTGCACCACCACGTCGTCGCCCAGGCTCGGGGCCGGCGTGTGCGAGAGGCCCACGAAGCCCGCGTCGGCGGCCAGGCGGCCCTTGAGGTGGGCGAAGTTCCAGCCCGACGTCACCTCGCCCTCGCCGCTCAGCACCAGCCACTGGTCGGAGCGCTGCAGGAGCGGCAGGCGTTCGGCGCGGAACGCGAAGCGCCCCTCGCCGCTGGCCAGATCCACCCCGCCGCTGGCCTTGAGGGTGCCCGGCGTGGCGGTAAGGCGGGGCAGATCGATGCGCTTCTCGTCGGGCTTGACGCGGTTGGGCGACACGAAGCTGAGCTCGTCGAGGTTGAGGCGATCACGGTTGAAGTCGGCCACCAGGGTGCCGCCCGCAAGGTGCAGGCCCTGGTCGGCCATCACGAAGGACAGGCGCTCGCCGCGCAGGCGCCCGGCGGCCTCGGGCCGGGCCGGGGTGCCGGCCAGGGTGAACTCGCCCTTCAGGCTGCCGTCGGTCTTGAGGTTCTGGTCGGCCAGCGGGCCGGCCCAGGCGATCGAGGGGATGTCGATGCGCGCCGAACCCAGCAGCGGCGCGCCGGGCACCAGGCGCAGGGCGCCGTCGGCGCCGCGCTCGGCCAGCGCCGTGCCGGCCCCGGAGGCGCGGCCCAGCCGGCTGCCGTGGGCGCTGAAGCCGAAGGCCAGCCGGTTGGCGGCGGCCGAGAGGGTGAGCTGCAGCTCGTCGAGCCCCAGCTGCACCGGCGAATCGCCCTGCAGCACCAGGTCGCCCTTCTCGCGGAAGAAGCGCACCACGCCATTCACCTGCTCGGCGATGTCCACGTCCCACTCGCCGCCGATCTGCAGCGAATCACCGCGGGACTTCACCGCCCGGGTGGTCGGGTCGAGGATCAGGCCCACCTGCACACCGCTGGCGCTACCCCGGGCCACCAGCCGGCGAGCCTGCCAGCTCGTTTCCTCGAAGCGGTAGAGGCCACCGCCGCCGCCCCGCAGCTCGGCCCGGCCGAGGTGGACGCGCTCCGGCGAGAGCAGCAGGGGCGCCGGCGCCAGCAGGCGGACGCTGTAATCGCCGCCGACTTCCAGGCCGGCGAGCTGGCCGTCCCAGCGCAGGCCGTCGGAAAGGGTGCCGGCGAGGTTCATTGCGAGGGTGGCCCCGCCCCGCCCGGCCACCGCCAGCCGGGTGGTGTTGGCGGCGCGGTTGCCGTCGATGAGCAGGGACGCCCGACGGACCAGGGCCTCGTCGTCGCCGCTGTGCAGGCCTTCCAGATCGAGCTTGAGGCTCAGCGCGCCCTGGCGCCCCTCGGCCACCCGCCCGCGGCCCTTGAGCGCGTCGAGCAGCAGGCTGCCGAAGCGCAGCTTCTCGCCGGCCAGCTCGAACTCGCCGTTGGGCTGGGCCGGGCTGCCGCGGAGCACGCCGTCGAGCCTGAGCCGCCCGCCCAGCCCGTGGCCGAGGGCCGCCAGCTGGGGCGCGTCGAGATTGAGGACCAGCCCGTCGCCGGGGCGGCCGTAGCGGCCTTTGGCGAGGAGCCGGTTGCCGGCCAGATCCAGCGCCACGTCGGCGTCGGCGAGCCGGCTGCCGTCGAGCGCCAGCACGGCGCGGCCGCCAAGGGGCTTGCCTTCGAGGCTGCTGGGCGCCAGCTCGAGCTTGAGGGTGGCGGCCAGCTCGGGCGCACGCCGGCCGGCGGCGCTGAAGCGGGCGTTGAGATCGGCGGGCGGCGCGCTGGCGACAAAGGCCCGCGGGTCGAAGCGGCTTAGGCTGCCGCTGGCCTCGAAGCGCCCGTCGCCGGCCAGGGCCAGCTTGCCACGGGCTTCGAGGCGGGCCTGGCGGGCGGCGGCATAGGCCTCGTCGAGCACCAACTCGCCGTCGGCGTGGCGGCCCTTGAGGCGCAGGGCCAGGCGCGGGTCGCGCAGGTCGACGCTGAAGCGCTGGCCGGCGGCGTCGGCCGTGGCCGCCAGGCGGCCGGCGATCGCGGTGCTCACCGCGCGTTTGTCGAGGCGGCGGGCGTCGAGGCCGCTGACGGCGAGGTCGCCATCGATGCGGCCGAAACCCTCGCTGCCCGCCTCCGGCGCCCGCCAGCGCACGTCGCCGCTGGCGCGGCCCTTGCCGGGCAGGCGCAGGTCGAGCTGCGAGGCGGCCAGCTCGCCATCGGCCCAGCGCAGCGCCGCGGCCAGGGATTCGACGGGCAGCGCGCCGCTGTCATAGCTGCCGGGGGCGTGATTGACGAGCGTGAGCGGGCCGCTGACGACCCACTCCGCCGGCCCGCTCGCGCCGGCAGCGGCGGTGGGTTCGAGGGCGAGGTCGACGTCGAGCAGGGCCTTGGGCGCGGCGGCGTGGAAGCGCTGCGGGTCGACGCCCTTGAGCGCGATGCGCGCCGACTGGAGCGGCAGCGGCGCGAAGGGCGTGGCCACCGTCACCGCCCGGCCGTCGATGCCGGCGCCGCTGATGCGGGCATCGAGCACCAGCTTTTCGAGATCGCCGGCGGCGCCGGCCGCGACGGTGTAGGGCTCGCCAGCCTGGCGGGTGGTGAGGATAGCCTGGGCGGACAGCGGGAAAGGTTTGCGGCCGTCGAGACCGAGCTTGCCGGCGAGCTGACCGAAGGGCGCGCTGAGCCGCAGCTCATCAAGGCGATGGCTCCGGCCGTCGGAATCGAGGCGGCCTGCGATGCCGGTGAGTTCGAGATCGGGCGCGGCCGGCTGGCCGGCGATGAGCTTGCCGACACGCAGCCGGTCGATCCGGAAGCGCCCCACATGCACCGCGGCAGGAAGCTCGAGGCTGGCCGGCATCACGGTGGGCTCGTCGCTCGGGGCGGTGGCCACCTGGACGTCGGCGGCGGTCAGCAGCGCCACGTCGAGCCCGCGGCTGGCGAAGGCGCCGGGGCGCCAGTCGAGGGTGAGGTCGACCACATCGACCTGCAGCGTGGGCGTGCGCACCTGGAGCGCACCGAGCTTGAGCTGGCCGAGCAGATAGCCCTCGGGCCGCTCGATGCCGACCACGCCACCACTGAGCTGCGCAGCCAGGTCGACCAGCCGCGCCAGCCCCGACTGGGTCGCTCCCAGCCAGCCGATCAGCGCCAGCACCACGATGAGCAGCCCGAAGCCGGCCGCCAGCAGCCCGCGCAAAATGCGCACAGGCCAGCCGGCACGGCGCGGCACCGGTGGCGACGCGGGCGCTTCAGGTGGAGCGGCGGGTGCCTCGCTCATCCGCGGATCATCGCTCAGCCGAACAGGCTGGCGAGGCCGGCGCCCGGGTCTTCGACGCGCATGAAGGCTTCGCCGACCAGGAAGGCGTTGACCTGGTTGGCGCGCATCAGGGCCACGTCGGCGGGGGCGAGGATGCCGGACTCGGTGACGACAATGCGCCCCGCCGGGATGCGCGGCAGCAGCTCGAGGGTGGTCTGCAGACTAACCTCGAAGGTGCGCAGGTTGCGGTTGTTGATGCCGACGAGCGGGGTGCGCAGCTGGAGCGCCTGCTCGAGCTCGTCGCCGTCGTGCACCTCGACCAGCACGCCGAGGCCGAGGCTGTCGGCGATGGCTTCCATCTCCTGCATCTCGGCCAGGCTGAGGGCCGAGGCGATCAGCAGGATGGCGTCGGCGCCCATCGCGCGGGCCTCGTACACCTGATAGGTATCGACCAGGAAGTCCTTGCGCAGGACCGGCAGGCTGCAGGCGGCGCGGGCGGCCTGCAGGTATTCGGGGGCGCCCTGGAAGAACTGGCGGTCGGTGAGCACCGACAGGCAGGCGGCGCCGGCCTTTTCGTAGCTGGCGGCGATGTCGGCGGGGCGGAAGTCGGGGCGGATCACGCCCTTCGACGGGCTGGCCTTCTTGATCTCGGAGATCACCGCCGGGCGGCCAGCGGCGATCGTGGCGCGGATGGCGCCGACGAAATCCCGCGCCGGCGGCTGGGCCGCGGCGAGCTCACGCACCGCGGCGTCGGAGACCACCGCACGGGCGGCGGCCACTTCCTCGCGCTTCACGGCGAGGATCTTGTTGAGGATGTCGGACATGCTGTTTTCCAGGCGGGTCAGGCGAACTTCTTGGTGCAGGCGACGAAGGCTTCCATCTTGGCGCGGGCCGCGCCGGAGGCCAGAACTTCGCGGGCCAGCGCAATGCCGGCGCCGATGGAGTCGGCCACGTTGGCGGTGTACAGCGCGGTGCCGGCGTTGAGGGCGACGATCTCGCGGGCGGCGCCGGGCTGGTTGTCGAGCACGCCCAGCAGCATCGCCTTCGATTCGGCGGCGTCGGCCACCTTGAGGTTGCGGCTCGACATCATGGTGAGGCCGAAGTCTTCCGGATGGATCTCGTATTCACGGATCTGGCCGTTCTTCAACTCGCCGACCATGGTGGCCGCGCCGAGGGAGACCTCGTCCATGCTGTCGCGGCCATACACCACCAGCACATGCTTGGCGCCAAGGCGCTCCATCACCCGCACGCAGATGCCCACCAGATCAGGGTGGAACACGCCGAGCAGGGTGTTGGGCGCGCCGGCCGGGTTGGTGAGCGGGCCGAGGATGTTGAACAGCGTGCGCACGCCCATCTCGCGGCGCACCGGCGCGACGTTCTTCATCGCGGCGTGGTGGTTGGGCGCAAACATGAAGCCGATGCCGGTCTCGGCGATGCACTCGGCAACCTGCTCGGGCTTGAGGTTGAGATTGACGCCCAGCGCCTCGAGCACGTCGGCGCTGCCCGACTTGCTCGACACGCTGCGCCCGCCGTGCTTGGCGACGCGGGCGCCGGCCGCGGCGGCGACGAAGATGGTGGCGGTGGAGATGTTGAAGGTGTGGGAGCCGTCGCCGCCGGTGCCGACCACATCGAGGAAGTGCTCGTTGGGTGGCGGCACCACCACCTTGGTGGACAGCTCGCGCATCACGGTGGCGGCGGCGGCGATCTCGCCGATGGTCTCTTTCTTGACGCGCAGGCCGGTGAGGATGGCGGCGGTCATCACCGGTGAGATCTCGCCAGCCATGATCTGGCGCATCAGCGACAGCATCTCGTCGTAGAAGATCTCCCGGTGGTCGATGGTGCGCTGCAGGGCTTCCTGGGCGGTAAAGGTCATGATCGGGGCTCCGGTCACGCGGCTTGCGTGGATTGTTCGAGGAAGTTGCGCAGCAGGTCGTGGCCACGCTCGGTGAGGATGGACTCGGGGTGGAACTGCACGCCCTCGACGGCCAGGGTGCGGTGGCGCACGCCCATGATCTCGCCGTCGTCGGTCCATGCGGTGATCTCGAGGCAGTCGGGCAGGCTCTCGCGCTCGATCGCCAGCGAGTGGTAGCGGGTGCAGGTGAGCGGGTTGGGCAGGCCCTTGAAGACACCGCTGTCGAGGTGATGGACCGGCGAGACCTTGCCGTGCATCAGGCGCTTGGCGTGCACGATGCGCCCGCCAAAGGCCGCGCCGATGCTCTGGTGGCCGAGGCACACGCCGAGCAGCGGGATCTTGCCGGCGAAGGCCTGGATGGCCGCCACCGAGATGCCCGCCTCGGCCGGCGAGCACGGGCCCGGCGAGACGACGATCTGGGCCGGCGCAAGGGCGGCGATCTGCTCGACGCTGATCTCGTCGTTGCGGAACACCCGCACGTCGGCGCCGAGCTCGCCGAAATACTGCACGAGGTTGTAGGTGAAGCTGTCGTAGTTGTCGATCATCAGCAGCATGGCTGGAAATCCTTTCCGGATGTGCGGCCGGCCTCGCGAGTGCGGGCGGCCGGCGCAGGTGGGCATTCTCTCGTAATTCCGGCCGGGTGCCGCAGGGCACGCAGCGGCCGGAAAGGTTTTGTAACCATGGTTACCGACACGGCGCGGCGGGCTGTGGAATCATCGCGGCGTCTTTCAACACAGCCAAAGGAATCACGATGAAAACCGCCCGCATCCTGCTCACCGCCCTCGCCCTCGGCGCCGCCACCACCCCGGCGCTGGCCGCCGGCGACTGGAAGTTCCTGCCCGTCGCCGACAAGGGCTACGCCCCGGCCTTCGTCGCCTCGGTGACCGGCGGCATCATGGACCCGCAGCACGTGGGCAGCGGCGACGCCTGGGGCCTCGAGCTGGCCTTCAACTGCGGCCTCGTGCAGACGCCCACCGGCGTGGTGCGCACCAAGCTGTCGGTGAACAAGTTCGACAAGGCCGGGCTGGAGCTCACCACCGTCGAGCTCAACCCGCGCTGGACCATCCCGGTCGCCAAGGACCTGACCTTCGGCGTCGGGCCCGGCATCGGCTGGGTGAAGGCCGACGGCGGCCGCAACGTGGACATGTTCGCCTGGCAGGCCGGCGCCGACCTGGACTACCGCATCGGCCAACTCAACCTGGGCCTGGGCGCACGCTGGCAGGACACCGTTAACAAGAACCTCGGCGGCGGCCGCGAAGGCGCCGACAACTGGCTGGTGCAGGCGAAGGTGGGCATCGCGTTTTAAGCGCCCCCAGGGACGGACTCCGTCCGGCCCGCCCCCCGAGGGGGTCAAGGAAACTTGGGACGGCCCTGCGTTTTCTTGAGACCCCGCCGCGCACCGCGCAGCACGGCAAGGCCGCCTTCGGGCGGCCTTTTGCATGGCGCGGGCGGCCACGGCGCTCACAGCCGCGTGTCGAGGCCGGCTTCGGCGATCTCGGCGGCGCGGAGCGCGGCGCGAGCCTTGGACTGGGTCTCCTGCCATTCGGCGGTGGGGTCGGAGTCGGCGACGATGCCGGCGCCGGCCTGGACGTGGATCATGCCGTCCTTGACCACCGCGGTGCGGATGGCGATGGCGAGGTCCATGTCGCCGTGGAAACCGATGTAGCCCGCCGAGCCGGCGTAGATGCCGCGCTTGGTGGGTTCGAGCTCGTCGATGATCTCCATCGCCCGCAGCTTGGGCGCCCCCGACACGGTGCCGGCCGGGAAGGTGGCGCGCAGCACGGCCAGCGCGTCGAGGCCGTCCTTGAGCTTGCCTTCGACGTTGGAAACGATGTGCATCACGTGCGAGTAGCGCTCGACGGTGAAGCGTTCGGTGACGCGCACCGAGCCGGTTTCGGCCACGCGACCGCAGTCGTTGCGGCCGAGGTCGAGGAGCTGGGTGTGCTCGGCGCGCTCTTTTTCGTCGGCGAGGAGCTCGGCCTCGAGGGCCAGGTCTTCGTCGTGGGTGGCGCCGCGCTTGCGGGTGCCGGCGATCGGCCGCACGGTGACGTTGCCGTCCTCGAGGCGCACCAGGATCTCCGGCGAGGCGCCGACAACCTGGAAGTCCTCGAAGTTGAAGAAGAACATGTAGGGCGACGGGTTGAGGCTGCGGATCGCCCGGTACAGCGCCAGCGGCGTGGCGCCGAAGGGCTTGCTCATGCGCTGGGACAGCACCACCTGCATGATGTCGCCCTCGACGATGTAGTCCTTGGCCCGCTGCACCGCGGCCTTGAAGGCCTCCTCGCCGAAGCTCGACACCGGCTCGGCATGGGGCGCCTGCACGTCAACGGGCAGCGGCACCGGCTCACGCAGGCGGCCGAGCAGTTCGGAGAGGCGGCGGGTGGCGCGCTTCCAGGCGTTGGGCACATCGGGCTCGGCGTACACCACCAGGGTCAGCTTGCCGGAGAGGTTGTCGACGATCGCGATCTCTTCGGACAGCAGCAGCAGGATGTCCGGCGTGCCGAGGGCGTCGGGCTTGCTGGTTTTGGCGAGGCGCGGCTCGATGTAGCGCACGGTGTCGTAGCCGAAGCAGCCCACCAGGCCGCCGGCAAAACGCGGCAGGCGGTCGCGCGGCGGCACCCTGATGCGGGCCTTGAACTCGGCGATGAAGTCGAGGGGGTTGCAGTTGTCGCGGCGCTCGACCAGGCGGTCGTTGGTGAGCAGCAGCACCGTGTTGCCGCGGGCCTCGATGCGGGTCGGGGCGGCGAGGCCGATGATCGAGTAGCGGCCGAAGCGCTCGCCACCCTGCACGGATTCGAGCAGGTAGCTGTTGGGCGCGTTGGCGAGCTTCAGGTAAACCGAAAGGGGGGTGTCGAGATCGGAGAAGGTTTCGAGGGTAACCGGGATGCGGTTATAACCCTGGGCGGCCAGGGCGTTGAATTCGGCTTCTGTCATGGAGACTCCGGAAGGGCGTGCAGCTTTTTCGCGAGGGTATCACGGCGCCGGGAGGCTGGCCGCGAGGGTTCGGGGCGGGGCTCAGCAGCCCAGCCATGACCGGCCGCCGCATCCACCGGAGGGGATACGAACGGCAGGGAACTCCTCAACGAAGGGCACGCGCTTGCGGGTCACGATGGATGGTCTGCGATCTGGGTCAGGGGCCGATATGCGGAAGCATTTCGACGAGGCTCGATAGTAGCCCGTCGCATTCGATGCTGTCCACCGGCACGCCTTCGCTGTAGCCATAGGTGACCAGCAGCACCGGCATGCCGGCGGCGCGGGCGGCTTCGGCGTCGTTGGCCGAGTCGCCGACCATCAGCGCCTCGCCCACCGCCACGCCGAGGCGCTCGCAGGCGTGGAGCAGCGGCGCCGGGTGGGGCTTTTTGTCGGCCAGGGTGTCGCCGCTGACGGTGACCGCAAAATACGGCGCCAGCCCGGTGCGCTCCAAGAGCGGCCCGGTGAAGGCGGCCGGCTTGTTGGTGACGCAGGCCATCGCCATGCCGCGCCCGGCCAGCGCGGCGAGGGCCGGCACGACGCCGGGGTAGACCTCGGTGCAGTCGCCATTGACCACCGCGTAGTGGCGGCGGAAGGCGTCGACGGCGGCGTCGAACTCGGCTTCATCCGCCCCGCCGCCGGCCTCGAGGCAGCGCCGCACGAGGTTGAGCATGCCCTTGCCGACGAAGGTCCGGATGGTTTCGGTGGGGTGCGGCGGGCGGCCGAGCTCGACCATCATCCGGTGGCAGGCCTCGGCGAGGTCGGGGATGGAATCGAGCAGCGTGCCGTCGAGGTCGAACAGCACCGCCCGCAGACCGGGCTTGAGGGCTGCCATCTCAGACACCTGCCAGCGCCGAACGCAGGCTGGCGAGCACCGAGTCGTAGCGGTGGGGGTCGGCATCGCGGCCGGCGCCGAACACCGCCGAACCGGCGACGAAGGTGTCGGCACCGGCGCGGGCGATCTCGGCGATGTTGTCCACCTTCACGCCGCCGTCGATCTCGAGGAGGATCTGGCGGCCCGTGCGGGCGGTGTAGGCGTCGATCTTGGCCCGCGCCTCGCGCAACTTGTCGAGGGTGCCGGGGATGAAGGACTGGCCGCCGTAGCCGGGGTTCACGCTCATCAGCAGCACCACGTCGAGCTTGTCCATCACGTGGTCCATCCAGGTGAGGGGCGTGGCCGGGTTGAACACCAGGCCGGCCTTGCAGCCGCTGTCGCGGATCAGGCCGAGGCTGCGGTCGACGTGCTCGGAGCCTTCCGGGTGGAAGGTGATGATGTCGGCGCCGGCCTTGGCGAAGTCGGGCACGATGCGATCGACCGGCTTGACCATCAGGTGCACGTCGATGGGCGCGGTGGTGCACGGGCGGATCGCCTCGCAGACCAGCGGGCCGATGGTGAGGTTGGGCACGTAATGGTTGTCCATCACGTCGAAGTGGATCCAGTCGGCGCCGGAGGCGATCACGTTGGCGACCTCTTCGCCGAGCTTGGCGAAGTTGGCGGACAGGAGGCTGGGGGCGATGCGGAAGCTCATGGGGGAATCCTGGCGGTGAGAGGCGGCGATGGCTGCCACGGGGCACGCCGCAAGCCGCGGAGTTTACCCGCCTGCCCGGCCCCGCGCCAACGCCGGACGCGCCCCGCCAAGGTTGCGGCGGCGCGCGCTTTCCGCTTCAATGGGCCTCCCCATTCGCCCCTCCGGCCCCGACTATGAAAATTCAGACCGACACCGACATGGTAGAGATCAAGGCCGTCAGCCGCTTCCTGCCCGACCAGTCCGACCTCCCGGAGAACCGCTACGTGTTCGCCTACCACATCACCATCACCAACCGCAGCGAGCAGACGGTGAAGCTGCTGACCCGCCACTGGATCATCACCGACGCCGAGGACAAGGTGCAGGAGGTGCGCGGCGAGGGCGTGATCGGCCAGCAGCCGGAGCTGCGCCCGGGCGAATCGTTCGAGTACACCAGCGGCTGCAGCATCGCCACCCCGGTGGGCACGATGAAGGGCAGCTACTTCATGGAGGCCGCCGACGGCCGTCAGTTCGACGCGCCGATCGCCGAGTTCACGCTGGCGATGCCCCGCACCCTGCACTGAGCCCCGCGGCTACCAGCGGCGCAGGCCGCCCAGGCGGGCGAGCTGGCGCCCGTGCCAGCCGCC
Organism: Zoogloea ramigera; assembly: GCF_006539865.1. Taxonomy (GTDB): domain Bacteria; phylum Pseudomonadota; class Gammaproteobacteria; order Burkholderiales; family Rhodocyclaceae; genus Zoogloea; species Zoogloea ramigera. Next base: position 1,237 of record NZ_BJNV01000073.1, on the reverse strand, counting down.
GATCAGCAGCTGCGCCAGCACCGCGCCGAGCAGCGCCATCGCCATGTCGCTCTGGGTGTCCCACGGGTCGCCCTGGGTGCCCAGAAACGCCTCCGCCCCCTGCCCCAGCGCCACGGCCGCCGCCCACTCGATGAGCTCGTAAACCGCCGAGATCGCCAGGCACACGCAAGTCACCACAAAGAACAGCCAGCCACCCGGCCGCAGCACCCGGTGGCGCAGCAGGATCTCCCGCGCAGCAATCGCCGGCACGAAGCCCTGCATGAAATGCCCGATGCGGTCGTAGGGGTTGCGGTCGAGGGCCAGCACGTCCTGCAGCCAGAACCCCACAGGCACCCGCGCGTAGGTCCAGCTACCGCCGACGATCAGCACCAGCGCGTGGGCGGCGATCAGCACCTGCAGCAGCGTGGTGAGCGGAAAACGCCGGTGGGTCGCCACCAGCAAGGGCGCCACGATCAGCACCGGTGCCACCTCCATCCACCAGGTCGCGCGGTCGTAGGGCGCCAGCGCCGAGGCCATGAGGGCAAGCCCCACCAGGCCCAGCAGCGTCAGCGGCAGACGGGATTCGGCTGAGGGCATGTTGAGATCCGCTGAGGTCGGGCCTCGATTATCCCGGAAACGGCAGCTGGACGCGCCATCCGGCGTGTAGCGCCCTCACCCTCCGGGTGCGCGTCGCGCCCGAGGAGCCCGAAAGCCTCCGGCGGCGCGGCGTGATGGCTTCACCTCCGTCAAGGCTCTGCCCCTGCGTCCCGGGGTATAAATACCGCGCCTGCCACTCGGGATCTGCCCATGAACACCCCCACCCAAACCCTCCGCGTCGTGTTCTCCCTCAGCGCCCTCGCCTGCTCGGTCGTCCTGATGCTTTTCGTGCGGGGCCGGGCAGAGTGGACGGACGCGTTCTGGCTGCAACTGGCGGCGGCCTCCGTCGCCCTGTGTGTGGCGGGCTGCTTCGTCGCCTTCCGCAACGGGGGCTTGCGGCTGGAGGCGGTGCCGCTGGGGCGCTTCATCCTCGTCTTCCTGCGCCAGCTGGCGATCACCTACATCGCCTCGGGGGTGGCCGTCTCAGTGCTGGCCCTGGCGGTCATCTACGCGATCACCCGCTCGGGCCCCAACGCGCTGGCGCTGGCGGTGCTCGCCGGGCTGTGGCTGTCGCTGTGGCTGGCGCCGGGCATCGCGTCCTTCACCACCTGGCGAGCGCTGCGGGGCGCCGGGGCGGGCGAGCGCAAGCCGCGCGCCTAGC
>NZ_BJNV01000072.1 GCF_006539865.1 Zoogloea ramigera | reverse complement strand
GCGTACGCGCTGCCTTTGAGTCGCGGCGTGATTTCGACTTCAAACACCACTTTGTTTTCGTTTCAGATAAGCAGAGTGGTAAGGCCCGCGAGGGGCGACTGGTGCCGGTACCGATGGCTCTGTGTGACTACATAGCCACGGTTTATCTGCCCTACATCCAAGAACTAGGGAGATGGATATCGGCGGCTGGGGACTATGCGTTCGGCGAGCGAGTTAGGGCGCTTGCTGATCGGGATGCTAATGCCTCAATCCCGCTGTTTTTCTCCCTACGTCGGGATGGAGATTTTTTGGTCTGGTCACCCATCAGTGAGCATTACATCGCCCAACAAGGTTTGTTTCAGTGGCCACTGCCTTTGAGACATTTCCGGCATCGAATGGCGACCCAGCTGCGTCGCCGTGGGGCTGACTCTGAAGTCATTGACGGACTCCTCGGGCACTCCGAACGCGGGAGTGCCTCTTACAGCGATCGGTCACCACGAGTGTGGCTGGAGGATATGACAAATATTCGGGGAATCCTCGATCAGATATTTGCCGATCTCGGTTTTTCCCCGGTCGCGCCAGTGCCGTCATCTGATTTGTCAGCATTGAACGGCCTACGTCCAGCCGACACGAGCACTGATCGGCAGAAGCTCTTTGGTCGTGCGGAGCGACAGGTCAACCGACTCGAGCGCATGCGTGTCGCTGTGGAAAGCGCCCGGGGGATAATCAAGCAAACCTGCGGTGCGCGGGATCTGGGGGCATTGAATGCCGACGAACTCGATAGCCTAGCTCAGACCCTTTTGTTTACTGGTAAAGGATTACCTCATCCGCTCGGACCACTTCGCTATAGCGTCCTGATGCGCCAACTCGACCGAGCCCAACTCAGAAATTCACGTACGGTTCGGCTAAAACGAATATATCTAACGCTTGAGAGCGAGAAGTCACAATTTACTCAAGATGCAGCGGGCGCCCTTGAAACCTTCGAGCATCTTTGTGGTGTCCTGAACGCTGTTGTCGAGCCAAATGATCCCCGACGAGCCATCAGACGGTCGCTCACGCTTGGTGTAATTCGTCTCGTCGTTAAGAGCCGATTCTGTGACCCTCTGACGCTTAAGGGGCTTCTGACGGGGAGAAACTACCGGTTCATCGGTTTCGGAAAGCGTCATTACCTAGAAATCGGAGCTGAAACGGGAAGTGACATTCGGGAGGAGGGGGCTGATGCGCTGTGCAGGCGCATTGAAATCGATTGCGCCACCGCACGTCTTATGGGTGCAACTGTTAGCTCCGACCAAGCGATCAATGCAGGCAACCGACTTGTCGATCCTGCGCTGCAGCCGATTGCCGCTGAGCTGTGCCGACATTTCAGTATCGGAAAACCCCTCGCAACGGTTGCCCAATTGATCGAAAGGTTGGCAATCTTGGTCGACCAGGTCAATGTGATCACTCTGCCAGGAATCGTTGCAGGATACCTCTCGGGTCGGGTCGAATCATATTCGATGACTTGGTATGACTTCACGAGACTGCACGAGGGATTCTCGCGAGATTTCAGTGCATATGCGGCTCAGGCGGAGAGTTGCGCTGCCGAGGTCGCCGAATTTGGTGGCGAGCCGCTCCTGCCCGCAAAGGAGCGTGCCTCTGCTGACGTTAGCCAGGCTGCAGGCCGAAAACTGCTTACCGCAGTACGTGAGGTCTACGGCTCACTTCCCCCTTCGGGACGCTCAGTCGGCCGTGTGAAGCGATCGACACTCGCAAACCGGATCCGTGAGCTTGTGCGCGGAGCGGAGGCGACTGCACCCCATGCTGCCCGTGCTCTGGCTCTGTGGGGTGGGGAGTTGCTGACCCGGCGCAAACGAGGTGGGGATCAACTCGCGCTCTCGGCCGTCGATCGATATCTCAGCGCACTCTCTCGTCCGTTTTCCGAACTCGTCGGTGATGCGCGGCTTGACCAACTCGATGAGGACGAACTGACCGATTTGTATTCGGAAGTCATTTCGTCAATACCGCTGAAGTCTCAGCACTACAGTCGATGTCGCCTGCAGGAGTTTCATGCTTGGTTAGCACGGCAAGTACCAATGGAAGACCCCGACTGGACTGAAATCCCCGGCGCCCAGAGAATTGTTAATGCGAGCCCAGGCTTCTTTACCGAAGCTGAATATTTGCAGGCATTTGAACACCTGTACGAGGTTCAGCACAAAGACTGTGGAGCCCAGGGGGCTCTCCTTTTGCTACTCACTTATCGGTTTGGTCTTCGAGGCGGGGAAGCATTCGGCCTTTTGCGAAGCGAGTGGTTTTGGGAGGGGGAATTGCCGTACCTGAGAATTCGACACAACCGGCTAAAGAATCTTAAAACCGAGCGAACTTCGTCTCGCCTAGTTCCCCTTGTCGCCTCGCTTACAGTGCGTGAAAATAAACTAATTGAGCAAAGTATCGCGCAATTGGAGGCGCATGTCGGGGGTGATGTTGATGCAGCGATCTTTGGTGATGTCGTAAGCGACCGTTCTGCCAAAGCTGGTGTGCGTAGTCAGGTCATTGCGACGCTGCGCAGAGTCACCGGAAATCCATATATCACGCTGCACCATGCGCGACATTCCATCGCGAATCTCATCGCTTCACGACTATTTTGCATTGCAGCGGTGAACAGGATTCCCGCTAATGGTGAAAACTTTGCAGCAGCAGAGACGCTACTTGGCGGTGCCCGTGTCACGCGCAGAATGCTCCCTGCCCTCGAGCGCTATCTTGGTCACGGGCAGAGTGGGACGACGCAGATGTATTACCTGCATCTGCTGGATCTGTGGAGTAGTCAGCTAGTCGGTTTTTCGCCTGGAGAGTCTCATAAAATACCTGGGGTTAATTATATTGATAATTATCCACCCTATTGCCCCGTTAGTTTTTACGAAAAGACAGCAACTGCGAACCCGAGTCCGGCGTTGGCACTAATGTATCTGCGACTTCGAGCGCGCGGATATCTGTGTGTGACGGCGGCGGAGCGGCTAAGGCTTGACAGTGCAATCGCTGCTGCAATTGATGAAGCGCTCAACAGAGTCGCGAATCGTTTTCGATTCTCAAGGTCATTGCGTGCTCAACTGCCGGAAGGCCTTTCAGATATGCCGGCTCTCGCAACGCTACTCACCCGAATTCCAGAATCCGGCTGGAATGATCTGATTGCCTACGCGGAGATGCGGTTTGCTGAATCGCCGTCATTGCCGGGCGGCGAACCGATTGAATACTTGATTACTACGTCACGCCAAGTTGTGATGTGGGAAGCCAAGCATTTCGCCACTCTACGAAACCATCTGGCCTGGTGGGGTATCAATAATGATCAGTTGCGCGTACTGCCGACAAAAAAATGTTCCTCCCATATTTTTTCTATTGCTTCGGAGTATGGTTTTGAATTCGAATCTATGGGGCAGTCGTCGACTCCTCAAATCGATCTTGTTCGCGCGGGCGTATATAAGGTTGAGCAGCGGGTTGCGCTAATATTGAAAGAGACCGAGCATGCGATCAGACACTCAGCTGAATTTTGTATATGTCTCATCGTAGGATCTGTTCTTTCGCTTCGCGCGGCAGGCTGCGGATAGTGATTGTGCGCTTGCCGACGTCGTCGATGACATCGAGCACCTCGAAAGTAGATACTTCTCGCGAACGCATCGATTTCCAAAATTCGTCCAGTTCGCTGTGATGGCTGTAGTGGCCGTTAATTGCAACGCCGTCCAAGTCCAGAATTCGCACTGCGAAGTCGCTAAATCCTAAATTGTCGATAATTCCCTGCACTTCCCGTCTTACTGTCTGGCCGACAAGCTTGGATGGGCGGGCACTCAACTTACCTTCTATTATAACAATGGACTCATTGTCATGATCTTCGATCATTACGGGGTGTTTGAGTCGGACTGGGAGGGAAAGTAACGTCTTCTGCACGGATTGGGTTAGTTTGTTTTCCTCTTCCGTGGTCAGTTGGACCTGTTGCCGGCTGTCGTCGAGAAGGTCCTTGCCTGTCGCGTGAGATGTTTTAGAAATGAGACCCTGCGCGTACTTAAAGCAGACAGCGTTGATTTTTTCTCGAAGGTGATCCGGTATGTCACGCGTCGTTGAGATCTTTACGGCCGGATAGAGCAAAGTGCCTAATGAGTCTCGGCAAAGAGATGTCTTTAAATAGCACTCGTCAGCCGCCATTAGCCCCATGGAAGTCAGGGTGTCGACAAGGCCGTTGCCAAGCATTTTTATATCGCGCCAATCCATTCCATCGAAGTCGCCGTCTAGGTCTCCGTTTTCTCCGGTTGAAATGGAAATGGGATGTTTTTCCGTGAGTGTATATATACGATAGTGCATAATTTTTGCCTTGTTTTAGACCAAAATCCAGCTGCTCGTACGCGCGCCTGAAAGTCATTTTTCAGCATGCCGTTAGTGGCTTAGTGCATTGATGCGGCTTCGACCCTGATCTGCTTTGAAAAATACGAAAACGTATCTTTAGAGGGTGAGGCCGGCGTACGCTGGGCGGGATTAAAGCGATGACTCGGTGTGCTCCAGTTGTTATAAGTGCTGGAGGTGATTTTCCCGTATTTTTTTGCATTATTTGTTTTTAGCTGGCACTATTTCAGATGCTCCGAAAACAAAAAGTTTAGCCTATCTAGATATGACAATTGTTTAATTTATCGAAAATTGCCTGCCTCAGGTGTCGCGCAGCTACGCCTTAGGAATTGAATTTAAGGCGCCGCTTTTTTGCTATAGTTTTGATAAAACAATGGTTTGCTAACCTTGGAAAACTGTAAGGCAGCCAAAGCGCAATGCTTTTTAGTGGCTTTGGCAGCCCTGCGTATCAACTAACCCTAAGCAGGTCCGTTCCTGGAGAGAGCCGGAGAGTCTGATTTATCGCGGGGCACGCGCAAGCAACTAAGCACTTACGGTATGGCGCCCCCAAGCCCTTGGAAGTCCAGGTGGCCTATCTCATCCCCGATGACGCCTCTCCGGACTGTTAACGAGTAGCCCCGTGTTCGAACTCAGACGAGCAAGTAGAAAAGCCTATCCGTGAAGGTTCGCTTTTTGCTGTATGCGGGCGCGGCTTGACTCTTCCTGCCATTGAACTGCGTCTGTTCATCAGGATCTTTTTGGAGGCGCCAGAAATCCGGGTCGATAAACACGACAGAATCTGACGTACCGTCTTGCGCAGGGCTTCCGCAGCTACGCATTCATCATCAATCGTCGTCGTCATCGTCGTCAGGCACCTCGAAGCCCAGCAGTGCAGCCCGAAACTCATCGGATGTCGCCGCCAGCAATCGCTTGGTCTTGATGCTCGTCTTGATGGACTTGTCGAGCCGAATGAGATTGAGCGCCATGTGGCGCACCAGCGCGAGGTTGTGGGCGACGTGGCCGGAGCGGGCGCGGGCGTAATCATCACCGAACTGAACATCGAGACACCAGTGCAGACGATTCTCGACCTCCCAGTGACTTCTGACTGCCTGCGCGATCCGCTCGGCGTCGGCGGGCAAGCTGCTGATGTAGCACACGCGCTCGGTGCTGGTGCGATCGCCCACCGTTCGGATGCGTTCGACCACGGCGAAGCTGGCTACGTCCTTCCAGGCGGCGGCGTTGTGAAGCCGATCGACGGCATCGTAGGCGCGGCAGCGACGCACTTCGATCCTGCCGTGCCCGGTGCTCGTGCTCTCGTGGGTCGAAGTCGGACTCAGCGGGCCGCGTGGGTCGAGGTTGGCGAAGATGATCGAGTCGTGCAGGTTGCGGTGGTTGTCTTTCACACACAGCACGTAGTGCGCACCTCGTTCGCGAATAGTGCGCGCGATCTTGGTCTGCGTGCCCATCGCGTCGATGGTGACGATGCAGCCCTCGATGTCGAGTACCTTGAGCAGTTCGGGGATTGCCGTGATCTCGTTAGACTTCTCCGCTGTCGCCGTCTGGCCCAGCACCACGCCCACGTTGGCCGCAAACGCGCTGACCATGTGCAGCGGCGCAGCGGCCGCCTTGCTCGTGGTGCGCCGGCTCGCCTTGCCATCGATAGCGATCACCTGGTCCTTGGCCAGCGCCGGGATGAGAGCACCTACCCAAGTGCGAAACGCCTGCTCGAACTGTTTCGGATCGAGCAGCGCGAGCACCCGCTCGAAGGTGTCGGGCGAGGCCACGCCGTAGTCGAGCCGCAGGAAACCCCGCAGCCACGGCAGCTTGGCGCGCCCCCACTGCGAGATCTCCTCGAAGTCGTCCGCACCGCTGAGCACCGCACACACCGCCACGGTGAGCAATTCGCTCAACCTGTGCCGCGTCTGTTGCGCGTTGCGCCAGTCCTCCAGGCCCTCGAAAACCTCCACCATATCGGCCAGCTTCCCTATGTCCATCGGTCGCCCAAAAAGACAGGAAGCTACACAAAACAAGGGCTTGTGAACAGGGGTGTCGCAAGCGCTTGGTCGTGAACGTCATTTCGCAGTGGTTAACAACGACAAACGGGTAGCTGCGGCAGCCCTGGGGTGGTCAAAGCCGCGAAGGGTGAATGACCTGATTCGCTACAAGCCTGCAGGCCGCAGTTGTATTTGGCGGCCGGCAAGCTTGAGCGGACGAGCGCTCAGGAAAATATCAGTTTGCCCCAGGCGAATCATCCGTTCCGATGTCCTCATCCGAGCCGTGTGCCAGGCGATACAGCAGCGGCAGCACAAGCAAGGTGAGAATGGTCGATGAGAGGATGCCACCGATCACGACGGTGGCCAGGGGGCGCTGAACCTCCGCACCTGTGCCTGTCGCGATCGCCATCGGCACAAAACCCAACGATGCCACCAGTGCCGTCATCAGAACGGGGCGCAGGCGGGTCAAGGCTCCCTCGTGGATCGCAGGATCGAGCGCCTGGCCTTGCTCGCGCAGACCGCGGATATAAGCAATCATCACCAGGCCATTCAATACCGCAACGCCGCATAAGGCAATGAAGCCCACTGCAGCCGAGATCGACAGCGGAATGTCGCGCAGCCACAGGGCGATGATGCCTCCAGTCAGCGCGAACGGGATGCCCGAAAACACCAGTAACCCGTCCTTGATGTTGCCGAACATCGCAAAGAGCAACACAAAAACGAGGAGCAGCGCGACGGGCACGACGATTTGCAGGCGTGCCGTGGCTGATTGCAGGTTCTCAAACGTTCCTCCCCAAGTTGTCCAGTATCCTGTGGGCACCTTGATTTGTGAGAGACCCTGCTCGGCCTCGGCGACGAAGGAACCGATGTCCCGACCCCGAACATTGGCACTCACCACGATCCGGCGTTTGCCGTTCTCCCGGCTGACCTGGTTGGGTCCGGGGGCCAGATCCAGGGTGGCGATTTCAGCCAGAGGAATGAAGTTCGCCCGGGTATCCCCTACGGCCCCACCACGTGGCAGCGGAATCGGCAGTCGCCTGATCGCCTCCAGATCACTTCTCAGCGTGTCGGGAAGACGAACCTGAATGTCAAAGCGACGATCGCCCTCGAAGACGGTTCCGGCCTCTCGCCCCCCGATGGCGGTCGCCACGGCATCCTGTACATCCCCGACGTTCAGGCCGTAGCGGGAACTCTTGTCCCGGTCGATCTGAACGGTCAACACTGGCAAGCCCGTGGTTTGCTCTACCTTCACTTCGGACGCGCCAGTGATTTTTTCAAGCATGGCGGCGATCTCCGTGGCCGTTCCGTTCAGGACGTCCATGTCGTCACCAAAGACCTTGATGGCCACGTCACTACGGACCCCGGAGATCAGCTCGTTGAAACGAAGCTGGATGGGCTGCGAGAACTCATAGTTATTGCCAGGCAAGGTGGCCACTTCGGCCTGAATGGCTTCAAGCAAGGCGTCACGTGTTCGCCTGGGCTCGGGCCAATCCTTCTCGGGCTTGAGCATGATGTAGCCATCGGAGATGTTGGGCGGCATCGGATCCGACGCAATTTCTGCCGTGCCGGTCCGCGCAAAGACACGTTCGACCTCCGGGAATTTCTCCTTCAGTCGGCTCTCCAGCTGCCGCTGCATGGCTACCGACTGCGTCAGGCTAGTACCCGGGATGCGCAGGGCCTGGATGGCGAAATCCCCTTCATTGAGGTTCGGGATGAACTCGCTCCCCATCCGTGTGGCGATCAGACCACTGAGGATCACGGTCACGAGGGCGAAGGTGAGCACGACGGGCTTGGCGTTCATGGCCCACCGGAGTGCAGGTGCGTAGGCCTCCTTGGCCAACTGCATCAAGCGGTTCTCCTTTTCAGAGACGTTGTCACCGATGAAGAGAGCAACCGCGGCGGGGATGAAGGTCACCGACAGGATCATCGCGCCCAGGAGTGCAATGACGACGGTAAAGGCCATCGGATGGAACATCTTGCCCTCGACGCCGGTCAGGGCAAAGATCGGCAGGTAGACCACCATGATGATCAGTTGCCCAAAAAGCAATGCTCGACGCGACTCGCGCGAGGCTTTGAAAACCTCGTGGAAGCGCTCCGTCCGGTTCAGGGGACGGCCCAGGGATGCCCGCGCATGGGATAGCCGGCGGACACAGTTCTCGACGATCACCACGGCGCCGTCGATGATGATGCCGAAATCGAGTGCCCCGAGACTCATCAGGTTCGCGCTCACCTTGTTGGCCACCATGCCCGAGAAGGTAAACAGCATCGCCAACGGGATGATGCAGGCGGTGATCAGCGCTGCCCGGATGTTGCCCAGGAACAGGAACAGAATGGCGATAACGAGAATGGCACCTTCGAGGAGGTTCTTTTTCACCGTGGCAATCGCCTTGTCCACCAGCGTGGTGCGGTCATAGACGGTGACTGCCTCCACCCCGGCAGGCAGGTTGCGGTTGATCTCCTCCATTTTCTTGGCCACGGCCTGGGAAACTGTGCGGCTATTCTGGCCGATCAGCATGAAGACGGTGCCGAGTACCACCTCACGACCATTATCGGTGGCAGCCCCAGTGCGAAGCTCCCGGCCAATGCCTACCTCGGCCACGTCACGGATGCGGATGGGGAGACCTTGGGCAGTGCCAATGATGACGTTGCGAATGTCCTCTTCGGTCTTCACCTGTCCGGGGGCACGAACCAGGTATTGCTCCCCTCGCTTTTCGATGTAGCCGGCCCCGACGTTGCCGTTGTTGCGCTCCAGCGCCGTGACGATCTCCTGGAGTGTCATGCCATAGGCCGCCAGGCGTTCCGGCAAGGGAGCGACCTGATACTCCTTGGCATAGCCGCCAATGGAATTGATTTCCGTCACGCCCGGCACATTGCGCAGTTGTGGCTTGATGATCCAATCCTGTATCTCCCGTAGGTCGATGGGGGTGTAGGGGCTGCCATCCGGTTTCCTGGCGTCTTCCTTTGCTTCCACCGTCCATAGGTAGATCTCGCCGAGCCCGGTTGATATCGGCCCCAGGGCTGGCGATATGCCGGCGGGCAGCTTGTCCCGCGCGCCCTGGATCCGTTCGTTCACCAGTTGCCGTGCGAAGTAGATGTCGGTCCCATCCTTGAAGATCACCGTCACCTGGGACAGACCGTAGCGAGACAAGGAGCGTGTCTGGACCAGGTTGGGCAGACCAGCCATCACCGTTTCAAGGGGGTAGGTCACCCGCTGCTCCGTTTCAAGCGGGGAGTAACCCGGGGCCAGGGTATTGATCTGGACCTGGACATTGGTGATGTCAGGCACGGCGTCGATGGGAAGCTTCTGGTAACTAAAGACCCCCAGCGCAGCCATCCCGAAAACCGCCAGAAGGATGAGCCAGCGCTGTTCAATGGAAAAGCGAATGATGCGTTCAAACATGATCGTTCACCTTTTCCTTAATGCTCGTGTTCAGCCGAGCCTTTGCCGATTTCCGCCTTGAGCACGAAGCTGCCGGCAGTGGCATAGGGGGTGCCTGTCTTGAGTCCGGACAGGATTTCGGTGCGTGCTCCATCGCTACGCCCGATCTGGACGGGCTGAGTCACAAAACCATCGCTGACCCGGACGAACACGACGCTCTTTCCGTCCATGCTTTGAATGGCTTCCGAAAGCACGGCGACCGGCACTTCGGTTTCGTTCGAGATCACTTCCACGTTGACGAAGAGGCCGGGACGCCAGCTTCCGTGGGGATTCGAGAGGAGCACCCGAGCCCGTGCCGTACGGGTCTGCTCGCCAATGAGCGCGCCCACATAGGCCACGGTGCCGGTCGCCGTGGAGTCGAAGGACGAGGCCCTGATGGTGACCTTCTCGCCAACCCGGACCCGGGCCAGATCCTTGGCCGGAACACTGATTTCCGCCCATACGGTCGACAGGTCGGAGATCGTGAACACCTGGCCGTCTTCCTTGACCGCTTCGCCCAGGGCAATGTGCTTTTCGACGATCATTCCATCGAAGGGGGCACGGAGCACGTAACGGTTGAGGCTGCCATCCGCATCCACACTGGCACCAATGGCGGTGAGCTTCTGCTGCACGTTGGCAACGGCAATTTCGGCCTCGCGCAGCACCTGTCGAGCCTGCAGGTAGTCCTGCTCGGCGGAGATCTTCTCCTCCCACAGTTTCTTCTCCCGCTCGTAGGTCGTCTTGGCAAAGCTCAGGCGCTTCCGGGCGGCCATCAACTCGCTGCGCTGTTCAGAGAGCGCCGGGCTTGCCAGTACGGCCAGCACTTGCCCCTTTTTGACGAGCTGTCCCAGATTGGCCGATACAGCCTCCACGACCCCGGCGACCCGGGGAACGACGTGCGCTGTCCTATCCTCATTGAAGCGAATCTCGCCGGGAAGCTGCAGCGACGAGCGAATCCGGGCCGGGCCCGACCTGCCGATCTCTATCCCGGCCGTTTTGATCTGCTCGTTGTTGAGCTCGACCTTGCCTTCCTCCCGGTTGAGCGTGAATCGACGGGTCTGGGATCCGGTCTCGATGACGACGGCGGCGTTGAATACTTGGGGCTCCGCAATCGTCCCTCGCGTTTTCAAGCTGTCTTTGTCGACTGCAAACTCCATCTGCTCCACTTCACCCGTCGGTCGGGTGAGCGTGAGGTGAGCTTTGATGGCTCCAAGGGCAATGGGCTTCCCATTATCGAGAAGCCAGAGGCGCATGACAGGTTCGCCAGCGCTTTCATCCAGCTGAATCTCGACACTGGTGGTGCCGTCCGTAAGGAGCGTTCCACCGTGCGCTCCCGGGCTGGTGGCTTGGGCATGGTGCTCGGCATCGCCGTGCGAGGCATCGTCGGCATGTGCTTTGTCTGCCTTGGCACCGTGATGCTCTGCATCTCCATGCTCCTCTGTGTGGGCATGGCTCTCACTTTCTGAGGAGCCTTGCCCACTGTGCAGAATGAACACTCCTGCCACACCGCCAAAGGCGATGATCAGGGCTACGGCGATCAGGTGCTTTCGGCTGATCCGGGTCGTCATGTTTTTCAGACTCATCTTGGAATCCTCCTTGCGTTATTCAGAGATACGATCAGCCAGAAGGCGATCGATTTCGGCCGCGGCCCGATGGGTGTCGGTCAGGGCGCGCAGGTATTGGTTACGTGCCTGGAACAGCGTCCGCTGGGCATCGAGGACATCGAGGAAACTGAATTTGCCCAGATCAAAGCCCTTCGTTGCGTTCTCGTAGGCCAGTTGCGCTCCGGGCAGCACGTCGCGCCGCAGCGATTCGAGTTCAAGTCGGCTGTTGCTCAGCCGCTCACGGGCCTGCAGGACATCACCAGTAAGCCGGACCCACAGGGCGGTATGTTCATCCCGCGCCTTGTCTTCTCGCTTGAGGGCTTCGAGGAGGTTGCCGCGGTTGCTGTCGAGGACGGGAATCGGGATCGACACGCCTACGAGGAGTTGGTCTCGGCCAAGTTCCTCGGCACGTTTCAACCCGACGCTGATCGTTGGGTCAGGAATGCGCCGGGCACGCTCCAGCGCAGTGACAGAGGTGCGCCGCGTGATCTCGACCGAGGCCCGCTTTAGGACCGGTGATGCCTCGATACGCTGCTCGACCATGTCGGAGGACGGTACTGGAGGCAACGTGTCGACGTCTCCGTCTGCACGTTCGAATCGCGGGATCGGATTGCCCCAGAGCCCTGTCAGTCGCTGACGGGCAACCCGCAACTCACCTTGAGCCTGGGCCAGCTCGACCCGAACCCCAGCTTCCGCGACACGCGCCTTGGTCTCCTCGACGGGAGAGGTTTTTCCGGCGATGACACGCTTGGAGACGGCTACCGTGGCTCGCTCAGCGAGAATGACGGTCTCTTTTGCGAGCCGGGTCCGCTCTTGTGCCGAAAGTACGTCAAAGAAGGCGCTGACGACCGAGGCCCGGATCTCAGCACGGCGAGTGGCCAACTCGATGTCGGCAATGTCCCGGCCGCGCTCGGCGATCGCAATCCGGGCGCTTCGCTTGCCTGCGAGCTCGATGGGCTGGTTTATCTGTACGGTCGTGGTGCGCGTCGTAGTGCGGGTGTCTTCCACAAGAAACTCAATGGACGGATTGGGCCGCGCACGCCCCTGGATCACTGTACCTTCACTGGCCTCGCGTTCGCGAAGCGCTACGGTGATGTCAGGGTTGGCTCGAAGAGCCAGATCGAGCGCGGCAGCAAGCGTCAACGGACCAGCGGCTTCGCTGGGGAGCTGATTGAGTACGACGGTTTGCGTGGAAAGTGATGCCGGCGCCTGAGCATGAGCACCGAATGCGGTCGCAAATAGGACTGCGAGCAGCGGGAATGCGGTTCTGAATGGCACTGGGGTGCGCATTGAAATCTCCTTGTTGACCAGTCGTCGGCAGAAACCGACAGGACGACGTAACAAACGAGATCCGGCGCGGGCGCCGCCTGAAGGCGGGCTCTTAGGGAACTTAAGTGGAAACTAAAGCAGGCCGCTGCGCCGAATCAGAGCGCAGCGAACCAGTTTGGCCGTTCGGGGCCTGGGGGGATGTGGGTGCGAAAGAAGGCCGGCGTTGATTCCGGTGCTGAGGGCACCGGGCACCGAGTCAGGCAGAGAATGTCCTGACCGAGAATCTTGAGGGCGCTGTAGTGGCACAACCCACAGTCTCCGTCGACGGCGACACCTTCCCCAGAGTCAGATTGCTTGGAGGTTTCCGCCTTCGATGCTTGGTGCTCGTGACTGTGATGCCCGAAATGGCCGGCGTTTTTCCCGGTCTCATGCTGGCAATAGGCACCCACAGCTGCCCAGCTAAGCTGGAGCGGCATGAATACAGCCAGAAGGAGGGCAACCCAAAAACGCATGTTCAAAAGTATACCGGAAGATGTTTCAACTCAGACGTGAACCTTGGTGGACTGATCGTCAGGTTGCCCAAGGCGTAGCAGTCGCAGCCCGTTGCCGACCACCAATAAGCTGGCTCCCATGTCGGCAAACACCGCCATCCACATAGTGGCACTGCCTAGCAGGGCCAGGACCAGGAAGATCGCCTTGATTCCCAGCGCCAGAATGATGTTCTGCCAGAGCACCCGGTACGTCGTGCGCGAAAGCTGAATGGCTTCAGGGATACGGCGCAGATCATCGTTCATGATCACGATGTCGGCGGCTTCCATGGCGGTATCCGTTCCAGCAGCCCCCATTGCTATGCCGATATCGGCGCGCGCCAAGGCTGGCGCATCATTGATCCCGTCACCGGTCATCGCCGTGGGGCCAAATTCTTTCTGCAAGGCTTCGATGGCCTTGAGCTTGTCGTCAGGCAGTAGATTCCCGCGTGCATCGTCCACATTTGCCTGTTCGGCAACGGCTTGAGCCGTTGCCTGGTTGTCGCCAGACAGCATGACTGCCTTGACTCCCAAGGCATGCAATGTCGAGATGGCTTCCCGGGCATGAGGTTTGATCGTGTCGGCAACGGCGAAGATCGCCAGCACTCCGCTTTCGTTGGCCAGGAGTGTCATCGTGCGCCCTTGGGCCTCGTGTTCGACGAGGCGAGCTTCAATGGCAGGACCGCACAGTTTGCGTTCCTCGATCAAACGATGATTCCCAAGGATCAGGTCTTGGTTACCGATGCGCCCCTGGACACCACGCCCCGGCAGCGACATGAAGTCATCGACAACGGTGGCGGCGGGCGCCAGTGCCGTTGAAATGGCTTTCGATACCGGGTGGTTAGAGAGGGCAGCCAGGCTACCGGCCCAATCCAAAATCACTTTCTCGGATACTGTCTGGTCCAGAATTTCGGTTGCGACCAGCTTCGGTTTTCCTTCGGTTATCGTCCCCGTCTTGTCGAGGGCAATGACTTTCAGCTTACGGGCATCTTCCAGATAAACGCCGCCTTTGATCAAAATTCCCCGACGTGCTGCTCTGGCGAGCCCACTCACCACCGTAACGGGCGTTGCAATCACCAAGGCACAGGGACAGGCGATCACAAGAAGGACCAAGGCTTTGTAAAGCGCTTGAGACCAGCTCCATTCCAACAACCACGGGGTCAGGAGCGCCACGGCCAGTGCGATCACGAACACGGCGGGCGTGTAGAGGGCCGCGAAGCGATCGACAAAACGCTGCATGGGCGCCTTGCTGCCTTGAGCTGTTTCAACCGCGTGGATGATCCGGGCCAGTGTGGTCTCATTGGATCGGGCGGTAACCTTGAACTCCAGTAGCCCCGATTCGTTGATCGTCCCTGCAAAGACCGTGTCGCCGATGGCCTTGTCCACAGGCAGGCTTTCCCCGGTAACCGGTGCCTGATTGACCGCACTGCTGCCGGCAGTCACGACGCCATCCAACGGAATGCGTGCGCCAGGTTTGACCCTGACGACTGCAGCAAGCATCACGTCGCGGGAGGAAAGCTCTTCCCAGTTACCATTGGCTTGTTTCACTTCAGCGGTTTCGGGTGTGAGTGCGAGCAAACTCTTGATGGCGTTCCGCGCCCGATCGACCGACCTTGCTTCGATCAGCTCTGCAATGGCATATAAAGCCATCACCATGGCGGCTTCAGGCCACTGGCCGATGGCAAATGCACCTGTAACCGCTACCGACATCAACGCATTGATATTCAGACGTCCCTGAGACAGGGCAGCAAGCCCTTTGCTGTAGGTTGAAAACCCGGCCATCATGATCGCTGTTGCCGCCAAACCCATCCCGGCCATCTTGGCTAGAAGCACTTGGGGCATCAGGTAAGCCAAGAGCTCTGCACCCAACGCCAGAGCGAGCGCCATCGCAAGAACAGCGATGCCACGGGGAATGCCGTCGCGATCTTTGCCCACCGGCGTGCCCGGCTTGACGAGCTCTGTAGCAAAGCCCGCCTTGCGGATGGCGTCGATGATTGTCGGCAAAGCGTCTTCCGGCGCATCGATGCGCAGGGTACGGGCCGACAAGTCAAAACGGAGCCCACCGATAGCCTCGACATGCTCGACAGCCCGGCGGATCTCGCTCTCTTCAGCAGGACAATCCATTGCTGGAATGTGGAGTAGCAAGCCCTCTCGTACGGAGTCAGCTCGAAGGGTATCGTCCGTCGCGGATGCCCCCGGTGCGTGGCACGTGCTACCGCAACCGCAGGATGGGGGCTGCGTCTCGGATTGCAGACTGATGGGCAATGGTTTCATGGTGCTCTCCTCTTTCCATCATTAAAAACCCTGTAGCAACTCCAGAGTCAAGCGGGTAAGGTGATGACCTTCCTCGATTCACTTTTGAGCCCACGCCGGGCTTCAGGCCTTGCAATGAAAATCGGTCAGCTCGCCCAGCAGACAGGTACGCCGGTGGACACCATTCGTTACTACGAGCGCGAAGGGCTGCTCCCGCGTGCTGCAAGAACGGAAGGCAACTACCGGATCTACGATGCCATGCACCTCGAACGCCTCGCCTTCATTCGGCGATGTCGCTCCCTTGACATGACGCAGGACGAAATCCGAGTGCTCCTGCGTTTCAGGGACACCCCATCGGAAAGTTGCGAGGACGTCAACGCGTTGCTCGATGCCCACATCGGCCACGTTGCCGAGCGGATACGGGAGTTGCAGCAACTGGAAACGCAGCTTCAGGTGTTGCGCGCATGTTGTAAGGAAGGCCGGCAAGCAGTCGCATGTGGAATCTTGAACGAGCTGTCGCAGGGGGCGACCGAGGTCTCCACGCCCTCCGCATCGGAGAGCCACCTCTCGGCAACGCATGCCGGCGGGAGACAGCATGTGACCCCACGGAAACAAGCGACGCGCGATAGCTGAGGGGGGCAACACCGCTCCATCGCTTGCGGCACTTGAGGCGTGAGTCACCGTGAAAAGGCGCGAAACGCATTGGGATGGGATTGTGCGTGAGAAAAGGAATTGCACTCATTCTCATTTGAACGCAAAATCAAAAAAGACATCCTGCGGTAGGACCCCTCATGCAAGCCCTGCGTCTCCTTTCAATCGTTCTGTTTTCTTTGATTGCGACGGCCTCGATCGCACAGGTTGCGCCTCCAGCGACGCAAGACAAGACCAAGCAGATTTGGCAGTTGCTGGACTACCTTGCCGTCGACTATGGCCGCTCCGTCAAGGAGGGACAGATCGCCAACGAAGCTGAATATGCCGAGATGCAGGAGTTCGCACAGGCTGCAGAACGACAGTTGGCCGAATTGCCAGCGGTGCTGGCCGCTCCGACCCTGGCGAGCGATGCAGCGGCGCTACGTGCGCTCATCGCACAAAAGGCTTCGGCCGCATCTGTGGGGGAACAGGCACGCAAATTGGCAGGCGGACTCATCGCGGCTTATCCGGTTTCGATGGCCCCCGGCAAGTTGCCCGATCTACAACGGGGCGCCACGCTCTATCAAAGCCAGTGTGCCTCGTGCCACGGTGTTTCCGGGCATGCAGACGGCCCGCTCGCTGCCAAGTTGAACCCACCTCCCATCGCGCTGGCCGACCACGAACGCGCCCGGGAGCGCAGTGTGTTTGCGCTTCAGCAGATCATCACGCGGGGTGTGGCGGGAACGTCCATGCCGGGATTCGTACAGCTCTCGGACGAAGACCGCTGGGCACTGGCCTACTTCGCCTCGACGCTGTCGTACTCCGAGGCCGATCAGCAGGCAGGGGCCAAATTGTGGGCCGCGCAACCTGCCCTCCGTGAGGCCGTGCCGACCCTGGCGACGCTGAGCCAGCATTCCGAGGCCGCGCTCGCCAAGACCGTCGGCGCCGATGCCGCTCGCCAGCTCACCGCCTACCTACGGAGCACGCCCCAGTTACTCGCAACGTCAAACACGGGCAGCATACAGATCGCGAAAGACAAGCTGCGGGAGAGCGTTGTCGCGTTGGACAACGGAAACGAACGCTTGGCCTCGCAGCTGGCATTGTCGGCCTATCTGGATGGCTTCGAGCCCGTCGAGCCGGCGCTGGCCGCCAAGAATCAAGCGCTTTTCCACGACATCGAAAAGACGATGGGGCTCTACCGCAATGCACTGACTGCCGGGCAGGTCGAGCGTGCCCACGACATTGCCCAGCAACTGCAAACCCAGCTCGATGAAGCCCAGGATGCTCTGGGGGGCACCAAAGACGCCCTCTCGACCTTCCTCGGTGCGCTGACCATCCTGCTGCGGGAAGGCCTGGAAGCCTTGCTGGTGGTCGTCGCCATGATGGCATTCCTGAAAAAAGCGGATCGCACCGATGTGCTGCCCTACGTGCATGCGGGATGGATGACAGCGCTCACCGCCGGGGGGCTGACCTGGCTAGTGGCGACCTATGTCGTGGATGTGAGCGGCGCCAGCCGCGAGATGACGGAGGGGGTTTCCGCCGTGTTTGCCGCCGTTGTACTCCTGGCGGTGGGCATGTGGATGCACCAGAAGAGTCTTGCGGGTCGTTGGCAGACCTATGTGAAGGAAAAATTGTCGTCCGCGCTGAGCAAGAAGTCGGCATTGATGCTGTTCGTACTGTCGTTCGTCACCGTCTATCGCGAAGTCTTCGAGACGGTCCTCTTCTATGCTGCGCTCTGGACCCAGGACAATGGTGTCTATCTGCTTGCCGGCCTTGCCTCCGGCGTGGTCATCCTGGCGGCGGTCGCAGCGGTACTCCTGCGCTCCGCGGCACGTCTGCCGATCAGCCAGTTCTTTGCCTTCAGTTCGGCCCTGGTGGGGGCGCTCGCCGTTGTTCTGATGGGCAAAGGTGTGGCCGCACTGCAAAAGGTCGGCGTCCTGCAGATCACGCCCCTCTCGATACCGCGCATCGATGTTCTGGGCGTTTACCCGTCGATCCAGACCGTTACCGCACAGGTCCTGATCCTGCTCATTATTGTGGCAAGCGTCGCCTACAATTTGAGGTCGCAACGGGCCGCTACGCAATCGTGATAACGTCGTTGTCCCCCGGCCTTTGGCGAGGACAGGACGGCGATGCTGACTCACTGGGAACTGGAACATTACCGACAGCTGTACCGCAATCAGATTGACCGACTTGTCGAGACCTTGACGGTGCGCCTCCTGCCGACCTTTGACTCCGTGCACGCGGAAGTCGAGGCGCTTCAACAGGAAGCGTACCGAGCGAGCCGTGAGTGTGCCAACGATGGCAACGGGCTCGATCCGCAAACGGCCCATGAGGCTGCTTTCGAGGCGTCGTTAGCGCATTTCGACATCGTGCTCGATTTGCGCCAGGGACTTCAGAACATGTTCGCGGTCAGTCTCTACCACCTGTTTGAGCAGCAAGTCCGGGCCTTTCACGTTCGCGTCCTGAATCACAAACCGCTCAAGTTTGGATCTGATGTACTGAAGGCGTGGGACAAGACGCTTCCGGATCCTGTTCTGACCAAGGAGCAGCGGTCTGGCCTGGATGAGCTCCGTCTGCTGGCTAATACCGTCAAACACGGAGACGGCGCATCGGCTCAAGAGCTCTATACGGCGGCGCCTCACCTTTTTCTGGCTGATTACGAACAGGATGCACTCGACGACCCGACGGTCATTGTCCACAAGCCGGACATCGGGACGCCGCTCTTCGGACAAGACCTATTCGTGCGCCTTGACGACATTCATCGCTACCGACAACTCCTTAACGGCGTATGGTCTGCCTATCTGGAAGCCCTTCACGGTGCTGGCCGCAGCTGACCAGGGTCTCCGCACTCGCCCGTCATAACGGCTGAATCCCCAGCATTTTCATGCGGATATCGTCATCCCAGGCCGCTCGCTTGCGCTTGAGGCGAAGGCTCGTCTTGGCGGTGTCTGTTTTGTCTGCACGAATCAAATTGAGCACGATCTTCTTGAGCAAGGAGAGATTCTGCGGGGCGTTGTCCTTGCGGATCATGCAGTCATCTTCGCCAAAGCAGACATCGAGCATCCAGTGAAGTTTGTTCTCGATGGCCCAATGCGCGCGCACCGTTCGGGCCAATTGTTCGGCACTGAGCGGACGTGAGCTGATGTAATAGCGCTCTTCGAGTTCCGCGACTTTCTCGCCAACGATGCGCTGCGACACCACACAGCCGACGCTCTTGCAGCCCGGCCACAGCGCCGTGTCGATTTCCTTGCCGCTGGGGGTGCTCCAGCTCAGCTGTAGGACGGTGCGACCATGGTCGTGTCGCACATGCTCGAATCCTGCTGTGGTGCCTTGGGCATCACTGATCAGATCGCGCACCTGCTGGTAGAGCGTGGGCTGATTGCCCTTGACCGCGAGCAGGTAATCTCCGCCCTTGTGGACGATCTTTTCGGCAATCTCGCGCTGGCAGCCCATCGCATCGATACTCACCAGCAAACCCTTGATGTGCAGGGCTTCGAGCAGCTCCGGGATGGCGGTGATCTCGTTGCTCTTGCTGCTCACCTTCTCCTGGCCGAGCACCAGCCCGAGATCGGTGGCGAAGGCGCTGACCATATGGACGGGCGACGCGTTGCCATCGGCTGAGCGGCGCAAGGTCTTGCCATCGATCGCGATGCTTCCGTCCAAAGCGCCCACGATGCCGCCTGTCCAGCGCCGAAAGGCCGCCTCGAACTGCTTGGGGTCGAGCGCCCGGAAAACGCGCAGGAAGGTGTCCTGGGACGGAATGCCGTTCTTGAGTACCAGGAAGCGTCGGAGCCAGTCGAGCTTGAGTCGGCCCCATTCGGAAAAATCTTCGACACTGTCCGAGTCCGAGAGCGTCGCGCAGATCGCGATCACCAGGATCTCCTGAAAGTCATGCCGGGTCCCGTTGCTTGCTTGGCGTGGATCTTCAACCTCATTCAGACATTCCATCAGACTCGCTCCGATAGCGCACATATCGCCGATTCAAAAGACGAGAGTAGACGCCATATAAGCCATCCCATTACACACATCTCACCCCTCCCCGAACTGCCGCGCATAGCGGGCGCCTTCTACAAAGACGGCGATCTCCTGGAGACCCAGCCAGATGGTTTTGGCGCCCGGTTCGCCGTCGTGTCGGCGGGCGAGGAAGCCGCCGCGCTGGGCAATCAGGCGTAGCACGGTGTTCAGGGGTGGCACCGTTTTCGGGACCGGCTTCTTGTTGAGAATGAAGGCGGCGCGCCACTCGTCGGCCTCGAACACCAGATCCGCCGGTAAATCCGGCAGGGTGCGCCCCAGACGCATCAAGCGGTTGATCCGCCAGGCGATCACCATGTACAGCGCCAGCGCCGTTTGCAGCCGATCCGTATCGGCCAGTTGCAGGCGCTCGACCCGGCACCCCTCCTTGAGCACCAGAAAGAACAGCTCGATTTCCCAACGGGCCCGATACCAGTCGAGCAGCTCGACCGCCGCCGCCAGGGTGGGCACGGCCCGGTTGGTGAGGAGCCGCCAGCACACGGGCTTGACGCCTTCGGGGGCGTTGATTTCGGTGGCGATGAGACAGGTCACTTCGAGTTTGCCGCCTTGGCGATCGGCCAGTTCGACGCGTTCGACGCGCAGCGCCTGCTCGACCGGCCGCGCCTTGCGCCCGCGTCCGGCGGGCAACTCGAAGCGCACATTGCCCAGCGGCGTGCCGGCCATGACCCGCTCCCACAGCTTGCCCCCCTCGGGGAGCACCCGGTTGTGCTGGCAGCGCACCAGATAGTCGGCCGGGTAATCCAGGTCGCGCGCCTTGACCAGCAGTGACAGCATGTCCGACTCCCGGTCGCCGATGCAGACGTGTCGGGTCTCGGGCAGGGCGCGGGCCTGTTCGGCGATGCGCTCGTAGCTCTCGACCCAGCGCACGCTCTCGAGAATGCCGCCGCGCGGCGCATCGCCCTGCTTGAACTCCCGCGCCCAGGTCCAGGCGTTGGTGACGCCCAGCGGTTCGCGCTCGGGGGTGACGACGTAGGTGGGGTGCAGGTACAGGCCGC
>NZ_BJNV01000071.1 GCF_006539865.1 Zoogloea ramigera | reverse complement strand
GGCGACCACGGGGGCAGATCGTTGGAGAGCATGCCGACGCAAGCTGGCCTGCCACCATGACGAAGCCGATATCCGAGGCATCACGCCATGGACCCATTGCAACCCAACCGATATCCCATTGCCCGGTAACCGCGCTGCCGCTTGTCCCACATTCGTAGCAACGCCGGGTTGCCGGTGTCCACGAAGTCGATGATGCGCACGTCGCTTTTGCTGGCGTGCTCCCGGTGCAGGCGCCCGGCGTACTGCTGTAGCGTGCCCTTCCAGGAAACCGGCATGGCAAGCACCAGCGTATCGAGTGGCGGGTGATCGAATCCTTCGCCGACCAATTTCCCGGTTGCCAACAAGATGCGTGGCGCATCTGGCGGCAGAGCATCCAGGTCGGCCACCAGCGCAGCCCGCTGCTTCCTGGACATGCGGCCGTGCAACACGAACGGTGCCGGAGTTAGGCCGCCGAGCGATGCCATGATCGCATCGAGGTGTTCGGTACGCTCGGTCAGTACGAGCACCTTGCGCCCAGCCTCGTAGGCTTGTTTGACCTCTTCGGCGACAGCCTCGGTTCGTGCCTGGTCATTGGCTAGATGCCGAAACACGTCCTGGATCCCGGCCTCGGCAGGTAGATCGATCCGTGAAAACCATGAACGTGGTACCACTTCAAGATCGTGCGGTGCTCCGGCCGGCTGGGCCGCCGTGTAGCGCATCGGCCCACACTGCATGAAGATGATAGGCTGCTGACCATCGCGGCGGATCGGGGTCGCGGTCAGGCCCAGCACGTACCTGGCCTTGGTCCGCTTCAGGATGGCATCGAACGACACCGCGCCAACGTGGTGGCACTCGTCCACGATCACCTGACCGTAGTTCTCGACGAGTGGATTGACCTCACCTTGGCGGGAGACAGACTGCATCACGGCGATGTCGATTTTGCCGGTAGGCTTGGCCTTGCCACCGCCGATAGTGCCAACCACGCCTTTAGCGACCCCCAGAAAAGCCTGCAGGCGTTCCTGCCATTGCTTGAGCAGTTCAGTGCGATGCACCAGTACCAAAGTATTGACGCCGCGACGCGCAATGAGGGCGGCCGCGGTCACCGTCTTGCCAAAAGCGGTCGGGGCGCACAACACGCCGGTGTCGTGGTTCAGCATTCCCGACACGGCAGCCTCCTGGTCCAGTCGCAAGGTGCCGACGAAAGACACATCGATCGGCTCCCCCCTGAACCGCTCGTCGCGCAGATCACAGGCGATATCGTTGTCCCTCAACAGTTCCAGCGCGGCATCGAGACAACCGCGAGGCAAGGCGATGTGTCGCGGATAGTTTTCTGCATTACCGATAACGCGCGGCTTGTCCCACACCGACATCCGCATGGCCTGAGCCTTGTAGAACTCGGGGTTCTGGAAGGCAGCCAGACGGATCAGGCGATTGGCCAGTGCCTGCGGTAGTTCTGACTTCTCGAAGTAGATCAGGTTGGCCAGCGTCACGGTCAGCGACCTGGGCATCGGCCCGGCCAGCTTCTTGACCGAGGTCGTCTCGCGCTTCCAGGGCGTGGCCAGGTCTTCGTCATCAATGAACGTGACGTCTAGCGGGTGGACGCCACCCGTGGCTCGCAGGATGGTCGGCTCGATGTCCTGCACGGCCATTGGCTGGATGGAGGCCAGGAACGCCCACTGATCCGGGTACGGGCGCAGGTTGGCGTCGACGAACACGCTGCAACCACTCGCGCGCGGCCGTTTCTGCAGCGGCAAGGCGATCAGGTTGCCGAAGCCGCCCTTCGGTATCGTGTCCTGGTTCGGGAACAAGCGGTCGTAGGACTCCAGCTTCAGTTGCCGGGTGCGCGAACACGTATGGCTGATGATGGCCGTACCCAGGCGCCGGGCATCACGGGCTGAAACGCGGCTGGAGAAGAACACCCAGGCGTGCGCGCCCTTGCCTGATCTCGAAATCTCCAGCGCTGACGGCACCCCCAACTCTTGACAGGACTGCATGAAAGCGCGGGCATCGTCGCGCCAGTCCGCCTCGTCAAAATCGGCAGCCAGAAAATGGCAGGTATCATCCTCCAGCAGGGGATACACCCCAACCGTGTGCTCACCGGCCAGATGGTCGTAAATCACCGCATCGGACAGCGGGATCAGGAGACGGTTGGTGCAATCGCCGCACTTAATGCGCGGCTTCTCGCAAGTGCCGGCGCGCCACTCGTTGGCACAAGCGGGCGCGTAGCCCGACTTCCCTGTTGTCTTGCTTTCCCAGCGGATCGGATAAACATCGGTGCGTCCGCGAAAGAGGCGCCGAAACAGGGCCACTTTTTCAGCGGTGGAAAGCCGGTGTGGTTCGGTCTCTTGAACCCCAGGGGCGGCTGGAGCTGGAAGCCGCCACTCGATGCCGTGCGATTCCAGCAGCGCAATCAGGCGGCTATTCTCGGCTTCAAGCGCGGCCAGATCATCACGATTTGCCATCGAAGTTGTATCCATTTTCGGGCATCTTCGAAAAGCCCCGCCCCTCACCTTGGTAAAATCAATGCGTTTTGAATCTGTCCCGAGTCCACTCCGATGAAACTGGGCAGGGCCAGCAAGACCGACCGCAAAAAGCCCGTATTGCCCTCACTCAACCCCCAACGCCTTGAACACGGCATCCACCGGATCCGAGTAGAAACTCGTCTGAAACTTCGCAAATAGCTCACCCGGCACCGTCGCGATGTCGGTGACGCTGGACATGGGCAGCAGGATTCGCTTGGCGCCGGCATCGAATGCCACCTGCAGGCTCTCTGCCAGGTTGCGGACTTGAACGACCGTCCCGCCCAGGCTCATGTCGCCCATGATCACCATCTGGCTCTGGACTGGCTTGGCGAGGGCGCCGGAGCACAGGGCGATGAAGCTGGTCAGGGTCAGCGCCTTGGGGCTCCCGCTGCGCTGCAGTTCAACCAGATGAAGGTGGAAGTCGTGCTCACCGGCCTTGATCGATGCACTGACCCTACCCGCATTGGCCTTGAAATAATCAAATGCGACCTTCACGGCCTCCCGCGGTGCCACGCCGGAGGTCGATACCTTCCCGCTGCCGGCAATGGTCTGGATCTCGATGCGGTAGGTGCCGGGCATTTCGGTATCGCCCAGGCTGATAGTGTGCAGAGTGCCCGGGCTCAGCCGGCCTTCCGGGATCAGGGCGCCACCGGACTGTTCAGGCACAGTCACAAAACGCTCCTCGCCGGCCTCCAGATCGATGTAGCTGAAATGGACGTCGTAGAACTCCATTCCGCCGATCTTCTTGAGCTGCTCTTTCACACGGCGCCGGGTTTCCAGCGCGTACTCCAGGCATTGCCGCACGATCTCCTTGCCGTACTCACCGTGGGGGCAGATCAGCTTGAGTAACCCGGACACCGTCCGCCGCACGGCAATCGTGTCCCGCTGGTTCAGGTTGTTGCCGAGCTTGAACCACCGGTCGATGGCGTCGGCAAAGTTGCGCTTGCGCATCTCGCGCAGGTACTCCGCCAGGTAATCGACGATCAGGCCGTACTGGTTGGTGAAGAACTCCGGCCGCATCTTGGGTATCTCCCAACCTGGCACATAGGCATGGAAGCGGTCGAAGAAGGCCGAATCGATCATCGCCTCGGGGAAGGGTGCCAGCAGGTGGCTCGTTTTCACCAGGGACTCGACGCTCTGGTTGATGTTGCCCACGAACACCATCGAGGCATTCGCGTTGATGGCCTCGCGGCCGCGGCTGAAGGACCCGGAGGCCATGTAGTCCTTCATGATCTGCACACCATCGTGGTCCTTGAAGTTGATGCCGGCCACCTCGTCGAAGGCCACCGTATCCCACAGGCCGACCAAACCCACCTTGCGCGCGCTCATGTTGTAGAACAGGTTGGCCACGGTTGTCTGGCCGCCGGACACCAGGATGCTGTTGGGGCTGATTTCCTTGTATATGTGGCTCTTGCCCGTCCCCCGCGGGCCAAGCTCGCAGAAGTTATAGTTGTTCTCGACCAGCGGGATCATGCGGGCAAGCAGATGCCACTTCACCCGCTCCTTGAAGCAGGCCGGCTCCATGCCCGTCGAGCGGATCAGCGCATCGATCCATTCGCCCTCGGTAAAGGCGCGTCGCCCCTCGAACAGGCCCTCCATATCCATGTTGGGCATCTGGATCGGTTTGAGGTCCGTCACCGTGAAGGGGGAGCCGCGCTGGTTTTCCTCGAACTGATAGTTCAGCGTGACGATGCACCAGATGCCACCCACCAGCAGCTTCTCGAACTGGCGCACAAACGCATCGGAAATCTCCGCGTTCTTCACGCCCAGGTTCGAGAGCAAGGCCTCGTAGACATCCCGTTTTTCGTTGAGCTTCACGCTCACCTTGTCGATGACCTTGTAGCTGCCGCTTTCCCTGACCTTGGATTTGATCTTTTCCGCTTCGTCGGGCCTCACGTAGTTCTCGGCCAGGATGCGCTTGACCATCGTCATGCCGTTCTGGATGGTCGCCTCGTCGTCCGACGCGCAATACATGCCCAAAAGGTACTCGAGCACATACACTGGCACGTTGGCCCCTTCCTTGATCAGCTTGGTCAGATCCTTGCGGACCACCTTGCCGGCAAAGTGGGTGGTCAGCAGGCGATCCAGCCTCGAGGTATCGACGTTCTCGGTCATTGGCGTTTCAGAAATCATTCATGAAGGCGAGATCCACACGCAGGGGAACCCGCAGTGCCTCGATCTTTGTCGTGGCATCGCGTGCGGTCAGCCAGTAGTCGCGCGTCTTGTCGTAAGTGCCCGACAGCACGGTCAGGAAAACCGACTTCTTCCGTTCGTCGAGCAGCTGCGAGGTGCTGTCGAAGGTCAGCGTCTGCTCGTTGCTGATGAGGCGGTCTCCATCCCGCAAGGCGACCACCACCGTACGCGGCAGCACCTTGTCCGAGACAGCCTCGGTCTGGATGAACTCGAAGCGCTGCGTGTTGGTGACGACCTTGTTCGACGCGCCGAGCAGGCTGAACTCCACGTGCCTCGCCTTTTCCTTTTCCGATTCGCTCTCCCGCACGCTGATCACCGGCACCACGATCTCCTGCGGCATCGCGCTGCCGTGCACAAAGCGCGCCCCGCCGCTGAAATGGAAGCGGCTCACCCCCTTGGGCACCCAGAAATCGACGCTTGCCTGCGCATCGGTGCCCGCCGTCAGCGCGGTGTTGCCACACCATGCCTTCGGCGAGGCGCCAAGGCCGCGGCCGAGCAGGTAGCGCTTCTTGGCTTTCAGGGTGCCATCCGGTTGCACATCGAGGGCGGATTTGTCCGCCGCCAGCAGGGGCGCCTCCTGGTAGATGAAGCCATGGTCGGCCGTCACCAGCACCGTCGAACCGTTGAGGCTGTTGATGATGAAGCCGACCATCTGGGCCAGCTGGCTCAAGGCTTCGTCCACGGCCTGGAAGGTCAGGCCCTCGGTGGCCTGCTTGTCACCCAAGGCATCGATGTGATCGTGGTAAATGTAAATTACGCGTCGGTCACGCACCCGCTCGCGGCCCTTGTCCTTGCCCAAGGCCAGAAGCTCATCCGACCTGATGGCCAGGCCGTCGTACTTCGCCAGATGTGAATTGCGCTGCTCCAGGGTGGATACCGGCTGGCCGTCGGCAAGAACGTCGACGTTGCTGTTGGTCTTGTAACTCAAGCTGTGGTGCGGCAGCAGGGCCGCCATGCCGAGGGTCGTGTAGCTCGGCAGCACACCGAGTTGCGCTGCGAGCGCTGCCTTGAAGCGGCTGCGGCTGTTGAGCTGCTGCACCAGCTCCTCGGCTGCCTCGAACCGGAAGGCGTCCGAGATCACCACGAACACCCGCTTGGCGCCCGACGCCAGCAAAGGCGCAACCTGGGTATCGAAAAAGCGATGCTGGTTCGGGACACCTGCTACCGTCCAGTGCCTCAGCAAACCGCTCTCACCCTCCATGACCGTGCCCCATGCGGTGCCGAACTGCGGCAGGAACCAGCCGGTGTAAAGCTCTTCGATACGCAGGCGCAGTTCATGCAACACCGCCCACCCCATCGGCTCGACCTTGTCCGACGCGAAGTGGAAGTGGCGATACAACTGATCGAAGCGGAAGAGCTCCTGCTGGTAGGCCGCCAGCCCGGCCTCCGCGCTGGCAAAGCTGAACCCGGCATCAAAGCGTGCCTTGAGCTCAAAGAACGCCGCTGCCGCCTGGATGGCGTCATAGCAGGCCGCCAGTGCCATGCCCTCGCTCGACGTCTGTGCCATCAGCCGGCTTGCCCAGTGGCCGTCGCGCCGGCGCGCGATCAGCGCCTGCATGGCCTCATCGCTTGCCCCGGCGCCATGCAGCACGCGATCCTTCAGTGCCTGGACGATCCGCCGCTCGACGGCCGCAAAAGTCATGGTCTCGGCCAGCGCTTCCGCCGGCAGCGTGCCCAGCACCGCATCGAGCCCGATGTCGCGTGCCACGGCGTCCGACAGCAGCTTGTAGCTCTCGTAGCTCCCCATGCCGGTGCGCCAGCGCGCGCTAAAAACCGAGGCATTAGCGGCCAGCGTGCGGTTGGGCAACACAAAATGCCGAAGCGACTCCGGCACGGCCTCGGGCAAAGACCGGCAGAGGTCCGTCACCAGAACTCGATAAAGCAAATCCCGAAGGGTGGGGGCCACGCCGTCTGCGCCGTAACCCAACTCCTGCTGCGCCAGCGCCCAGAACGCCGAATCCAGCTCGTTCGCGACGATGTCCTGCCAGGGGCGCGGCTCTGCAGTCAGATCCGCGTCACCATCGCGGACCATCGCGCTCACCAGCTTGAGCAGGATGGCCTGGAAATCCGCCTGCTCCGCGCGCACCAGCACCGCCAGCATCTTGCGGTCGAGCGTGGTGGCATCGTCACTCGGCGTAAGCAGCCGGCGCAGCCTTTCAATGCGGTCCTTGGCACGCAGGAACTTGCTGCGGGTCTTGAGGTGGGGGCGCAAGGTCTGGCTGGTCAGGCCCAGATCCTCCAGCAGCATCGAGGTCGAGTCTGCGCGAAACGCCTTGCCCCGTAGCCGCAAGTCGAGCAGCCAGTCCGTCGCGGGCTCAGGCTCGGCGCTGGGCTGGTAGAACAGCCAGCGGGCACGTGGATCGCGCTCCACGTCCAGCTTCACCTGCAAGGCCGGCGTGCGGTCCAGGCGCAGCACCTGCACCCCGTCCAGCGCGAGACTATCGACCCAAGTGGAGAACTCCCCTTCGGGGTCATCCCAGAACAACAGCTGCTGCGTCGCAAACTGCGATGTCAGCGCTTCAATGATGCGTTGATGACTCACGGCACATCCGAAAAAATTTTCATGGAGATTGTGCAACAGCCTGTTGCACCAATGCTGCGCGGTGCAGCCGCTTGTCAGCGGATGATCCCCGCACCTTCACTTCGACGCAGGCTTTCCGAAACCTGCGGGAATGTCTCGAGCGGAACGTGGTGCTGACATGCGCGCCCGTCGTCATCCACATGCAGGCATACGTATTGATAGGTACTCAGCAGAAGCCCACTGCTGTTCGGCTGTTCCAGCAACTTCATGGGCAGCAGGTGGTGCGGGCAGATCACCTCATCATCCTTCTCACCCAGATGCTGCCGCAAGCGGATCTGGGTTCCGCGGATCACATCCTTCCGCTCCCAGATCTCACGTCTCTCATTGAGCGGCAGGTCGAGGTTGGGGTCAGCGCGTCGGAGCGCGGTCAGGTTTTCCTTCACCGGATCAAAGGGAATCGTCTTGCAGGCCCCTGGATGCGCCGAGCACAACCAGTAGAAGCTTCTGCGCTGGGTCGTCCCGTTGAAACCGCCCTGCCGCATCCTCATGGTCCCACCGCAAGCAGGGCACACCCGCGAAGACAGTATGCCGACCGCAGCGCTGGTCTCATCATCCGATACCGGGCTGGCCACCAGTTCCCCGGCGGCGTTCTTCAAGGCAACAGAGGCTTCTGAAGCCTGGGCCGCGTCCAGATCTTCACGCAGCTTTCTACGTTCGAGATCGATCTCCCGAAGTCGATCGACGTCACGCGTCGACCTCCGTCCATCCCGCCTGGCGCGCTCGGCGATTTCCCGTTGCTCGGCCGCGAGATCCTCGGCGCGGCCGAAATACTGGCGCGCAGCCCCGTCAATCAACCGCGTCGCTGCACGCCCAAACTCGGAACGATCTATCTCTTCCAGCACGACGCGCACAGTCTCGACTGCGACCTGCTTGGCTGCATGGAGAACCGGCACGACCACCTCGCGGATGAACGCCTTTGCACCGGAAAACAAGGACTCCAGAAAACTCATAAGTCACCTCAAGCTGTACCCGACAGGCC
The DNA here is from genome assembly GCF_006539865.1 of Zoogloea ramigera. GTDB lineage: Bacteria > Pseudomonadota > Gammaproteobacteria > Burkholderiales > Rhodocyclaceae > Zoogloea > Zoogloea ramigera. Next base: position 12,980 of record NZ_BJNV01000071.1, on the reverse strand, counting down.
TGACTCCTCGCTCACGCTCGGCCAATCGCAAGAATCCGTCACTGGGCGTCCCCGTGGTCATGGGTGAGCTCCGCCTCGATCTCCTCCACCGTCGGCAACGCCCCCTTCAGGTTGTCCGGCAGGGTTTCCAGCAAGGTGTATTCGCTCACGCCCATGGGTTTGTTCATGTCCCGCAGGGCAAACTCCACCTCGATGTTGTTCTTGTCGCGGCACAGCAGCAAACCGATGGTGGGCTGGTCGTCATCGCGCTTGAGCAGGCTATCCACGGCCGACAGATAGAAGTTGAGCTTGCCGGCGTACTCGGGGATGAACTTACGGTTCTTGAGCTCGACCACCACATAGCATTTCAGCGTGACGTGGTAGAACAGCAGGTCGATGTAGTAATCGTTACCTGCCACTTCCAGATGGTACTGCCGGCCGATGAAGGCAAAGCCCTTGCCCAACTCCAGCAGAAACTGGGTGATGTGCCGGGTGAGCTGGCGTTCGACGTCCCGCTCGTTGTAGGGCTCGGTCATGGCCATGAAGTCGAAGGTGTATGGGTCCTTCAAGGTCTGCTGGGCCAGGTCGGACTGGGGCGGGGGCAAGGTGCGGGAGAAGTTGGTCACCGCCTTACCCGCACGGGCGTGCAATCGGCTCTTGAGTTGAAGTGCCAGCACATCGCGGCTCCAGCCTTGGGCGAGCGTATGCTCGATGTAAAACCGGGCCTCGCCCACGCTGCTGCACTTGGTGAAGATCTGGATGTTGTGGCCCCAGGGGATTTGGTCAACAGCCTGTTGACCAAATGGCAAGCCGCTGCTGTCTGGCGCCGCGGCGTCGCCCGCCTGCCCATAGAACTGGAAAAAGCGCAGGCAATACTTCAGGTTGGACGTCGACAGCCCCTTGATGTCAGGAAATGCCCTCTGTAGATCCGCCGAGAGTTGGGGAATGAGTTTGTCTCCCCATTGGCGGTGTGCCTGTTGGTGGGCAATCATCGCCCCCAACTCCCAGTAGAACAGGATCAGCTCGCGATTGGCCGAGAGCGCCATGCGCAGTCGCGCCGAGACGACACGCTGCTTGATGGTGTTCAGCCACGCCTGGTAGTCGGCCAGGGCGTCGGGCTGCAGCGTCAGCGGGTTGGTCATGGCCGGCTCACTCATCGCCCGCCCCGCCCGTCACCGCCTTCACTTCGGCCAGCAGATCGCCGAACTTGCCGTAGTTCACCTTCACCCCGTCATCCAGATCCAGGCTGATGCGCATGTCGGCATGGTGGCGGAGCTTTTCGTCGTAGGCGAGGAGTTCGACGTGCTTCTTGCGCAGCTTCTCGATCTGCTTGCCCAGCTTGTTGCGGGCGGCGGTGCTGGAGGCCGCGGCGGCGTCCTTTTCGAGCATCTCGATGCGGGCCTGCAGCTTGCCGGTGAGGGGCACGACGTATTCCGCGCGCAGGCGGGCGAGCGTGCCTTCGTGGTAACGGTGCAGGTAGACCAGCGCCTGGAAGGCGCCCTGTTTGCCGCTGGAGAACAGCCAGTAGATCGGGCGTTTCTTATAGGTTTGCAGGTGGTCCTTGAAGAACTTGTCGGCCAGATAGCGGCGGATGGTCTCGTCCGGGCTCAGTTGCGTTGACTGGCTGGCCTTGGTGCCCAGGCTCTCGGCGAGCCAGGCCATGTTCTCGTCCAGCGTGTCGGCGCCCCACACGGCGCGCAGGAACTCGCGCACGCGGTGGGCCGCGTCGTCCTCGAACCAGAACTCGTCTGTGATCGGCACGATGCCGTCGGCGTCGGCCGGGAAGGTCTTGTAGCGGGTCGAGTCGAAGCCGACGTTGCCGGCGTGGGCGTAGATCAGGCCGGGTTCATCGAGGCTGTAGCGGCCCATCATGCAGCCGATGATGTAGGAGATTAGGCGCTGGGAGTCCTTTTCGCGATCAGGGCGTGAGAGCGTGATCTGATCCCTAGGAACGTCCGAGGCGATTTCTTCTTGCAGGCCATAAGCTTCGATGAAGAGACGATTATTTTCCTCTTCAATCGCCATCATTCGTGTCACTAAAGATTGACAGCGAGTATCCCAATCACTCCATGTGGCGGCCATTTTCATATGGGCGCCAGTCTTGCCAAGCCATGGTAAAGTCATAAACCCCCAGGACACCTCTGAGGCATCCCAGTCACCTTGGGCAATTTCTATAGCTTCAACTGCGTTTGCCTCGACAATATCGCTTCCTGGAAAATCGTCGCTTAAAGGAATATTTTTTATGGATCCTACGTTGAAGTCCAAGGAGGCCGCGAATATTGAGAGCACGCTCTTAGAGATTGCTGAGTTGAGAAGTGCGATGACAAGAGATCTCTTTTCATCTGGCGGAAATGCGCATGCACCTTTTGCACTGAACGTGAATCCCTCCGGGCTTAGTCGCGCACCAAAGGCAGATGACGTCAATGCCGACCATGTGACGGCTGGTTTGAAATAGAGATGTCTCGACGGCAGGCAGTTTCCAAGCGAAGAAAGCATTCGGTAGGACTCCTCGTCAAAGGCGACCACGTAGTCATGATTTCCATACCATTTCCTAAATGCTCCCCCTTTGTTGTATGGCACCCATTTCCTTTTGAGATTAAAAACATCTTCTTTTGACTTGGCATCTACGATTACGTGCATCCATGAAATTTCAAACCAAAATCGCAAGAAGCGGTCGTTGTTGCCTGTCTGAAATCCTTGTCTTACAGGAGCAACAGACTCAAGAGTCGTGGATTTGCCAAACAATCCAAAAAGCTTATCTGAAGCCCAGTAGCCAATACAGCAATCTGGGATAAGAAAAAAATCGTCTTGATTTCTAAAAAATGTTTTTCTGTCTAGATAAAATCCCGCTTTCTTGTCAAAAGATTGCGGCAAGTGGTTTAATCCAATATAACTACCTTTGTGTGAATTTATCTTTGAGTTAAAAAGCACTAGAGCTGAACCCTGGGCTATCTTGGAGTTTAGCTCAGGAAAAGTATTGAAGCCTATATGCAGCAATGTCGAAACTGTTGTTTCTCCAAGAATCCGGCGTCGTAGTTGATTAAACGAGACCAAAAACATCCAGGTTTGAAGCGTTATTAAAGAGATGATTCCTGAGCTTTTGGTGAAGGGTATTGCCCTTAAAACAAACGCTGCGTATATATCCGCAGTTGCAGCCTCGCTCCAATACTCCAATAGCGTTTTCAAAGGACCTGGCATGACGCGCCCACCCATATACGGCGGATTCGCCACCACCGCATCGAACTTCCGCCCCAGCACCTGCGCCTGCTCCACCAGCGCCAGCAAATCCTGCGCCGCCGCCTGCGCATACAGATCCCCGGTCTCGCTCGCCTTCCCCAACCCCTCCGCCAGCACCGGCAGTTGCGCGTTCAGCACGTCCGGAATCTGGATCAGCGAGCCGAAGGTCTTGGCGTGTTCGAAGGTGTCGAGCAGCGCCTTGATGGTTCCACGCTGCACGCCGAAGGGCGCGAGGTGGGTGGCGAGCTCGTCGAGCTCCAGCCCCTTGCTCTCCTGCAGGCTCAGCACATTGAGCCGGGGCGGGTCGTTGAAGAGTCGCCGGTCGTCGGCGCGGGCCTTCATCAGCAGCGCAAAGCCGGCGAGCTGGGCGGCGCGGTCGTCGATGTCGAGACCGTAGAGGTTCTTCTCGAGGATCAGGCGCGGGATGTCGCGCAGACGGTAGCCGCGTTCGAGGTAGATGCCCTTCAGCAGCGCGTAGGCTTCGACCAGGATGTGGCCGGAGCCACAGGCGGGGTCGAGCACGGTGATGGATTCGGGGTTCAGGCTGCCGCCGTCCTCCGCCATGCGGGCCTCGATGAGGGCGTCGAGCTGGGCGTTGACCTCGGGGGTCTGCTCGGCGGGCTCGATGTAGTAGGGCCACTGGCTTTTGAGCGTGCTGGCGGCACCTTGGCGTTCACTCGCCATCAGCCACAGGCGGCCGACGCTGTTCTGAACCAGGTATTGCACGATCCAGTTGGGGGTGAACAGCTGGGTAGCGGCGGGAATGTCCTCGCTCTTGACCACCTTGCCGATCACTTCGTCCTTCTTCTCGCTGATGTAGAACTGGTAGAGCCAGCCGATGATCTCCACCTCGGCCCAGTCTTCTTCCGCAATCTCGGCGACCAGCCGGGCGATGACCGAGTCGGTGCGCAGCAGGTTGTCGGGCAGCAGCAGCTCGGTTTCGTCGTCGATGCGCTCGAAGAGAAAGGGCATGGCGGCGCTGAGCGCGTTGCACTGGGCCACCAGCAGCAGGCGGTAGAGCTCGCCGTCCTTGTTGCCGGCGAGCTTGAGTTCGGCGATGTGGGCGGCGTCGAGGCCGGGCAGCTCGCGGCTGGCGGCGAGGTCGGCGGCGTGGGTGAGGATGTCGGGCAGGGCGCCGGCGGTGCTGCTGGAGAGCACGCGATGGCCGTGGCCGAGATAGTCGTGCAGCTCCATGAAGCGCAGCGCAGCAAAGCGGTTGAACCAGGTGTAGGCCACCGCCTCCAGGGTGTGGGCAAAGCCGTCGCGCTGGATGCGACGCATCAGGCGCTCACGCTGCTGGCCGACGCTGGCCGGCCATTCGCGCCCGGCAATGATCACCACGTCGCCCTTGCGCTCGGCGGGCAGGGCCGCGAACCCGCTGGCAGTATCGGAGAGGCCCAGCAGGTTGGCGCGCTGGGTGACGGCGGCGATGAAGTCTTTGCGGGCCTGGGGGGCGTAGGTCTTGAGTTTGCTTTTGTTCATTTTGCGGTTCGAAATCTGTCGGTGGAGCGGGCTGCTTGTACGCTGCGGTCCATCAAGTCCAGCCGCGATGGCGGCAGTAGGCCCAAATGACGTGATCGAGCTCGGCGAGGTTTTGCGCGGGGTAGTCGGGGTCTGCCTGCAGGGCGGCTCGGACTTGCTGGGCGAGCCAGATGTACTTCTCGCCTTCGCTCAGCCCCCGAGGGCGTTGTTTGGTGAAGCCTTCTTCCCTCAGCCAGGTGTTGATCGGCGCGTTCCATAACGGGTAGTCGTCGGGAAAGAAGTGGCACAGCATTTCGGTGATGAAGGCTTTTCGGACTTCCGCCCGGCCGGATGCTTCAAGCGTGTCGTACTCGATTTGAACCATCTGGTCGCGCTTTGCCCCGGCGCAATCGATGATTGCCACGAGTGCCTGACAGAGCAAGCTCCAGTCGGTCGCCGCGCGTGGGTGCCGAAAGATGCCGCTGCCCTGAAACTTCCATTCTGTGTGGTTCCAGTTTTCGATCAGCCACGCGTAAAACGTGTCCTCGCTGGTCTGCCCGTTGGCGCATTGCCGGAGCAGTTGCTCAAACTCATCTCGGATTGGGGCGAAGGCGGCAGCTTTATCCTTACGCTCCGCCAGCGCCGCCGCGAGGCCTGGAAATCGAGGGGGAATCAGCCCCGACGCCAGGAGCGGGCGGCGCATTTTTTTGGGTGCGGCGCCCAGGGGCGGTGTTTCGGCTTCAGCGTAGGCGTCGATCCAGGCCTGATCAAGCGTGACCGACCAACCAAGGATGTTGGCAATCCAATGGGTGATCTCCTGGTAGCGCTCCTCGGAGATCTTGATGCGAAGGTTTGCTTCGTAATTGGTCTCGAAAGCAGCAATCGTCAGGTTGGACGAACCGACGATCAGGTAATGGATGCCATCACAGCGCCAGGCGACGATTTTGGGGTGAAAGCCGTCGATGTTGGCTGCCACATAGACGTGAGCGACGCCCCGGTTGGCTTGCTTCCAGGCCAGCGCATCGATGAGCGCCTGCTTACGGGTGATGCCGAAATCCTTGCCAACGACGAGCGTCGCGTTCTTGCAGCCCTTCGCCAACGGGAAGGCTCTCCAGTCCCGGAGGTAGGCAGATAACGCGAAGATTTCGTCGGCGGTCTGAAACGCATTCTCGTAGGCGTCAGCCAGGTTGCCCTGCGCATCGGGATGGAGATAGAGCGTCATATCAATCCTTCATGTTCGTTGCCGAAGTTATGCAACGAGCTGAGACCCCAATGCCAAGTCTATGCTCACAGCGAACAACACCACGTCGCCCCGGCGCTCGACCGGCAGCGCTTCGAACTTGCCGGCGGTTTCGGACAGGCCAAGCAGGTTGGCGCGCTGGGTGACGGCGGCGATGAAGTCCTTGCGGGCCTGGGGGGCGTAGGTCTTGAGTTTGCTTTTGTTCATGGTGTTCTGGAGGGTCGCTTCAGGATGTAGCGTAGCGCAGACGGTGAGTGTATAAACACATAAACACCGATCCAAGGAGTTCTGATATGGCAAGCACGCGTTGGAACGTGGCGGTCTCCGTCGAAACCGACCAGGCATTGCGGATGTTTCTGGCGAGCCAGGGCGGCGGGCGCAAGGGCGATCTGTCGCGCTTCGTTGAAGAAGCGGTACGCGCCCACATCCTCGAGCTGAGCGCGGAGGAAGCCAAGGCGAGCAACGCCGGCGTGAGCGAGGCGGACCTCGCTGCGATGGTGGGCGAGGCGCTTGACTGGGCCAAGGCGCAGTAATGCGGGTGGTGCTGGACACCAACATCCTGTTCAGTGCGCTGATCTCTCCGCACGGGGCGCCGGATGTGATTTACCGCGCCTGGCGCAGCGCGCGTTTCGAGTTGGTGAGCTCGCGCGCGCAGCTGGACGAGATCCGGCGCGCCAGCCGTTACCCCAAGCTGCAGGCGGTGCTGCAACCCGCCAAGGTGGGGGTGATGATCAACAACCTGCAGCGGGCCTTGGTGCTGGAGCAGTTGCCGCGCCATTTCGAGGCGGATGACCCCGACGACGCTTTCTTGCTGGCCATGGCCGACGCAGGCAAGGCGGACTATCTGGTGACCGGCGACCGCCGGGCTGGCCTGCTGCAGCGCGGCCACCTGGGCCGCACCCGCATCCTGACCCCAGCGGTGTTCTGTACCGAAGTCTTGAAGGCCTGAGCCAGACATTTTCTTGGCTGCTTACTGCAGGCGCACGCGCTGGCCGGCCTGGATGGCCTTTAGCAGCTCGCCCTTGAGGCGGGTCAGGTAGACGTCCACCTCGTCTTCGGTCTCGAGGTAGGTCTTTCCGGCGAGCTCTGCCGGCCGCAACAGCTTGCTTGGCTTGGGTGCCACCGCGGCGGGCGTGGTCTTGATGGCGGTGTCTTTGGCACCATTTTCTGCGGCCCTGGCGGGCTGAACCACCGGGGTGGCGGCATTGATCATGCCCATGGCGATGTCGAGGGCGTCGCCGGCCTGATCCTGAAGGTAGAAGATCTTCGGGATGCTGGTCAGCCCGGCAAGCTTGGTCTTGAACTCCTGCAGCTTGAGCAGGGCGCGGTTGCGCAATGGGGCGTCGGCATGGGCCGCGTCGAGCGCCTGCTCCACTTCGGCAATCTTGGCGTCGATGGACAAGAGGGCGTGTTCGCGCTTGCCCTGGGCCAAGGCTTCGTTGATGGCGTCGACGGTGGCGATGAGCGGTTCGATCTGGCTCACCACGCTCCAGGGCGTGGGGTTGTCGCGGATGCTTTCCAGCGTGCCGAGGGCAACGGCGGCCTTGATGTCTTTCTCCAGGGCGTCGCGGTTGTCGGCGTAGCGTTCGAGCGCATCGAGCAGACGCTGCCAGGTGGGGCGCTGGGTTTTGTAGAAGCTGGTGACGTCGTGGGCGTCGTCGGCGAGGTCCAGCCAGCTATCGCGGCCTTTGACCAGCGCTTCGACGAACTCGAAGCTGTCGGCGATGGCCAGCTGCTTGCCGATGAGTGTGGTGGCACCATCGATGACCGCGAGGCCCGGATGGTGCTTGCTGGTGGCCAGCGGGGCAAAGCCCTTCAACTCGCTCTGCCAGCCCGCGAGCCGGCTGCGCGTGGTGGCAACGAGGCCGTCTTCGTCTTCGGGGGGCAGGTTGGAGAACAGGTCCTGGTGCAGCTTGCGCGCCCTCTTGAGGGTTTCGGCGTCGGCGACCTTGCGCTTGAGGAGAGAGACCTGCTTGAAACGGGCCGACTTTGTGAGCGGCTCGACCGCGGCCCTCGGCTCGAGGTCGGCGCTGTCCATCATCAGCTTGATTTCGCCGGCCATGAACAGGCGGGCGATGAGCAGCACGACCTCCCATTCGGGTTTCCAGCCCCAGGGGATGCCGGTGAAACGATTGACCACCTCGTCGAGGATGACCCGGCTGTTGCTGGCCTTGAGCTGCAGGAATTCGCGCAGTTCGGCCAGGGCGAGCGGGTTGCCCTCTTCGCCACCGAGGGCGAGCTTGCGCTGGCTGATCTCGTCGGCCTGCAGGATGGCCCGGATCTCGGCAATGGGGTCGGGGTTGCGGTGCTTGAGATAGCCGAGCTTGGTGTAGGTGTTGGTGATGAGGTAGTTGCCGAGCTCATCGAGCAGGCTGGTGGGGTTGGACGACTTGAGCTCGATGCGCTGGCCGAGGGCGTAGAAGTCGCCTTGCAGTAGCATGGACGAAAGCTGCTCCCGCAGGCGGCTGCGGCGCTCGCGGTTTTCGTCCTTGCGATTGAGCAGGATGGTGCGCAGCGACGGCGTGGCGTTGCTGGCCTTGGGGCTGTCGATGTATTTCTCGATCTGCCGGTACAGGGTGAGTTCGATGTCGAAGCGTTCGCCTTCGGCCAGGCGGATTAGGGCGCGGCTGTTGCCCTCGCTGCTGCGTAGCACGGCCTTGGCGTCGCTGAGCAGGTCCCAGTCGTCGCCGAGAGGCGAGACGATCTCGACGGAGAGCTCGTGGTTGGCGTTTTTGTAGGGCGCGCCGTCGAGCAGGCGGTTGATGTCGTAATCGCCCTTGGTGTCGCGGTGGCGGATGCGGGTGCTGCCCTGCAGGATGTCGTCGAACAGCAGCTCACACAGCAAGCGGGCTTTTTCAGCCGAGGAGACTTCGACGTTGCCGATCTCGCGGGCAACGTCGCGCTCTTCGTTGGTGAGGAAGAACCACAGGTCGCCGTTGCGGCTCACCAGACGCTGCTGTTCAAGACGGGCGAGGCTCTCCTGGATCTTGCGCTTGAGGGCGAGCTTGTCGGTGTCGATACGATCAACGCACAGCGTGGCGAGGTTGTCGACGTTGGGCTTGACGATGTCGCCGATGTAGCGGATCAGGAACAGCGCCTTCAGCAGCAGGACGTCGTAGGCTTCGAGGGCGCCGTTGTCGGGGGCGGTGTCGATGGAGCGCTTGGCGACGGTGTCGATGAAGCTCTCGATCGAGGGGTAGAAGTCGTAGAGCGGAATCAGCAGACCGACCTCGTGATCCATGTTGCGCACGGTGGCGGACTGGAAAGCATCGAGCAGCGAGCGCTCGCCCCGCGACAGATGCTTGCCCGTCGCGCCGACCTTGCGGATCGATTCGAAGATCTTCTGCAGCAGGGTGAACTGGAAGGGCGCGTACGGATAGACGGCGACAAACTCGGTGCCGTCCTTGTAGCCGCGCAGATTGACGGAGTTGCCGACGAAGGCGAGCTGGTTGTTAATGATGTCGCCGGATTTTTCGAAGGCGCCGCGCAGCGCCTGGTGGGCGTCCTCGGTTTTGGCGAGCAGACGCTCGCCGATGACTTCGTCGGTGTTCGAGCTGGCGAGCGACAGCCGGGTATGAAAGCGCCCCTGGATCTTGGAGAAGTCCTGCGACTTGGATTTGTTGGCCTCGCCCAGCGCGGCGTCGATGTCTTCCTGGCTGGTCACGATCACCCAGGCCCGGCCTTGGGTGGCCGTGCCGAGCTGCTCGGTGATGGTCTGCAGCGTGAGCATGAGCTGGGTGTTGTCGCCGATGAACTGGCCGACCTCATCGACGAGGAAGATGATGCGGTGGCCGGCGGGCTTGGTGGCGAGGTAGTCGCGGACGAGCTTGGCGAAGGATTCGATGTTGATGCGGTATTCGTCGCGCGAACGGTCGAACCACTGGCCGGCGGATGCCTCGCTCTGCTTGAGGGCGACCGCGAGCGCATGGACGACGTCGTCCCGCAGGAAGTCGACCGCGTCGCGCTCGGCCTCCCAGGGGGAGCCGTTGCTTTGCTCGAAGGCCTGCCGGAAGGCGTCGTAGGCGCCTTTTTCGACCAGATAGCGCTCCATGTGGGCGATGTGGGGCGCATCGCCGCTGAAGCCGAGCTTCTCGTTGAAGACGCGCAGGAAGACCTGGAGGATGACGTCGCGTTCGTCCTTGCTGTCGGCCTTCGCGTCGATGTTGAACAGGATCACGTCGGCACAGCCCCGCACGGCGCGCTGAATGTCGGCGAGCAGCATCGGGTCCTTGATCTTGTGCTCGTCGAAGAAGGCCGAGGCGCGCCGGGGCTCGCCGGTCTGCGGGTGGATTGCCTCGACGTTCTCGAGCAGGCAGGACAGGATCTTGATGAAATGCGACTTGCCCGAGCCGAAGAAGCCCGATACCCAGACGCCCATGCGGGCGGCCAGCACCGGATCGTTGGGGCTGTCCGCTGCAGCCAGGTAGGCGTCGAAGAAGCGGCGGAAGTATTCGGTGAGCTGCTTGGTGACGACGTATTCGTCCAGCTCCTGCCAGACGCTTTCCGCGTCCCTCTGGTCGGCCTTGATCACGCCGTTGATCGGGCGGTTGATGGGCTTGGAGAAAAGCTCCCTGATTTTCATTTTTCTTGTCCGAGGATTTTCAAAGGGTTCAAGGCACCAGGCGGAAGGCGCGGTAGTAATGGTCGTCCGACAGCTTGTTGAAGAGCCGCAGCGAATAGCCGTCGTAGCGGCCGGGGAAGAACACAAGGAGGGGCGTGTTCTTCATCAACGGGTGCAGTGCATTCAATAAGGAGTGGCTGCGCACGAGAGGGTATGCAGCGCCGACACCCGTAAAAAGCATCAGATCGAGTTCTTCGGGGCGGTGTTGAGCGACGATTCGCTGTGCCAGCTTTTCTTGGTTGAGAACGCCCTTGAGCGCGGTGAGAGCGGCGTCATTGCCCTTTTGAGCCTGCAGCGCGATGACTTTGTCGAGTAGCTTCCTTGATTCGAGAAGCTCGATCACCATCTCAAAAAGGTTCACGCGGGCATGGCGCAACGACGGCACGTGCCTTTGGAGGCCCGGCTCGATCACCTTCTCGAGCGTCTCGCGCATCAGGAGTTCCTGCTCGGGTGGGTATTCGAAAATCCAGAAGCCGATTTCGTTGCCGAGGCCCCGGTTCTGCAGGAAGTCATCCGATGTGATGCGCGGCAGGATCTGATTGAGGCGATCCTCGAAAGTCTGAGTCATGGCGGAGGTCAGGGCTTGAGTTCCAGAATGGCCAGCGTGGCCCCCTCGGAGCGGGAGTTGAGGTAGCGCAGCACCCCGGGGTGCAGGAGTGGCGGCGTCAGGCGCAGGCAGCGGGTCGACTCGACATAGCGAGCCTCGGCCAGGATGCGCAGCGTGACCTGGAGCAGTTTTGCCCTGGTGCTGGCCGACCACGTGGCCACAGTGGGATCGCGCTGGGTGCAATCTGCCAGAAACGCCTCCCAGTCGGCGGGCGACAGCGTGTGCTCGTAGCGCCGGAGGTGGCCGGCAACCACGTCACGCATGAAATCCCCCAGTAGTCGGCTGTGCTTGACCGATGCCGCAAGCAGAATCTGAAGCGATAGCTCCTGGTCGCCGTCGGCCACCAATCCCCAGGCCTCCTCGTCGAGGGTCTCGAGGCGGTTGCGAATCAAGCGCGCTTGGCGGCGGGCCGTTGCCGGCGATTTCTTTTGCAGGATGTTCTCGGTCTTGAGCGTCTCGAACCAGGTCGCGCTATCGGGATGCGTCAGCATCAGGCGTGCGACACGCCGGCTTTCGGGCAACATCAACGAGCCGGCCGAGATCTCCGCGTTGTAGAGGGGCGCTGTCATGCAGCTTCGGCTCCATTCGCTGCGACAAACCCGGGCGCAAGCACCGCGCTGTCGACCCCTTCCAGCACGGAGCGATCAGCCAGGCACAGATGATGGCGGGCGCTGTCGAGACTCCGGTCTGGCGAGCAATCCACCGCCCAGCGCAGCAGCACGTAGCCGGCCAGCGCTGCCGACACATTGAGCGTCACCAGGCCGTTCTGCATTCGGTAGTCCGCCACGACCGCCTCGGGATGCTTGAGCCCCGGGTGCGGCAGCAGGCGCAGCTTGATGCGCCGATTCCATTGCGCGTCGGCCTCGATCCGTTCGTGTGATGCAGCCGGCTCGTCGAGTGCTTTCACCTTGTCGATTCGAGTGAGGACGAAATCGGCAAAGCGCTTTTTCTGGCGGTCGTAGGCGCGCACGTGCCAGCGCAGCCCGTTATCGGCCAGAGCTACAGGGACAATGACTTTCTTTGCGGCCCCGGAGCTGAGGGACAGGTAGCTGATCTGCAGCGCATGGCCGCTGTGAATGGCTCGGGTGATCTCGCTCAGCATGCCGAAGTCGGGCTGCACGAGCTGGCCCGCCCCTTCGCAGGGAATCGAGCGGGCCACCATCGGCCCTTGTCCATCACCGATGCCGTGCAGAAACCACGCCAAAACCCGCTCCGCTGAGAACGGAAACACCGGCTGAAAGCGCGGCGTCGGGATGTAGGCCTTGATGTAAGGGTCGTAGGCGAGATTGTCCGGGGCATGCTGACGGTACGCGTTCAGGTCCCGCGTTGCCGCCGCAGGCTTGATCGAGAAACGTGCTTCGATGTCGCCCCGGCGCAGCTCACCGACGAAATAAGCCTTCAGCTCCAAGTAGGCAAGGCGTTCTCGCTGAGAGTGGGACAGCGGAAGCTGCATCGGCACACCTGCATGTGGAAGATTTGTTATCGATGGTAACAGGAGCGCTCAGTGATGCGCATCATTTTGATGCATGTTATGCAAGGAGTCACGCTGGCGAGCGGCCACAGCGGAACTCGCGTGCATTCTCGACTAGATCGATATCGACGAGGTTTCCTGCGTACGGAGCAAAGAAACGGCCAGCCTTTGCATTGGCTGGCCGCTTCGTCTGGCGGTGTGGTGGTCATTCACCTCAGGAAGGGGCCCGGGCACCTTCCTGACGCACTGCTGGCCTTACTTGCCGGCACGCTTGGCCTGGTTCACAAACGCCCCTTTGAAATCCTCCGGGATGTAGCTGTCCACCACCGTCACCTTCCCGCCGACCGACTCGGCGGCGGCGCGG
>NZ_BJNV01000070.1 GCF_006539865.1 Zoogloea ramigera | reverse complement strand
CGGGCTGGGCGGAGCCCGGCCCTGGGGGTGCTCAGCCGGCCTTGCGGAAGGTGAGGTTGAGGCGGCACGCCCCGGTGGCCGGGTGGTGGCCATCCCCCACCGGCAGCACGCCGTGGAAGCGCAGCCGGGCGGGGCCGCCCCACACCAGCACGTCGCCGTGGGTGAGGGGAATGCGCCCGGGCTTGTCGCTGCGCTCGAGGCCGCCGAAGAGGAACACCGCCGGCAGGCCGAGGGACAGGGACACGATGGGCTGGCTGAAGTCGGCCTCGTCCCGGTCCTGGTGCAGGGCCATTCTGGCGCCGGGGGCGTAGCGGTTGATCAGGCAGGCGTCGGGCACGAAACCGGCAAAGCCGGCGCGGGCCGCGCTGTCGGTGGCGAGGTCCTGCAGCACGGCGGGCATCGCCGGCCAGGGCTGGCCGCTGTCCGGGTCGATGGGCGAGTAGCGGTAGCCGCGGCGGTCGCTGACCCAGCCGAGGGCGCCGCAGTTGCTCATCGCCACCGACATCCGAAAGCCGCCGCGGGTGAGCATCTGGCGCCACGGCGCGCGAGCCAGCACGCTGCGGATCGCGGTGAGGAGGGCCGGCACGTCGCCCAGGGCCGCGCCCGGCAGCAGCACGGCGCCGGGGGCGATGGGCCGGGGCGCGTCGGGGGCGGGCGCGAAGAGGTCAGGCGTGAAGAGGTCGGCAGTGTGCGGATCGCTCATGGGGCGTGGCCCAGCTGGGCTTCCTGGTCGAGGAGGTAGCGCTTGCGGGCCTCGCCCCAGCGGTAGCCGGCCAGGGGGCCGTCGCGGCGGAGCACCCGGTGGCAGGGGATCGCCACGGCCAGCGGGTTGGCGGCGCAGGCGCCGGCCACCGCCCGCACTGCCCGGGGGGCGCCGATGCGTGCGGCGAGTTCGGTGTAGCTGAGGGTGTGGCCGGGGGCGATCTGGCCGAGGGCCTGCCAGACCCGCTGCTGGAAGGCCGTGCCCATGGGGGCGAGGGGCAGGGCCAGGGCGCTGCCGGGCGTGTCGATGAAAGCCGCAACCTGGGCCAGGGCGGCGCCGTCCGTGTCGGGCCGGGCCTGGGGGTGGGCGGCGAGCAGGCTGGTGGCGAGGGCGCCCGCGTCGTCGCCCAGGCTGATGGCGCACAGCCCGGCGGGGCTGCGGGCGACGAGCAGGGCGCCGAGGCTGCACTGGCCGACGGCGTAGCGGATGTCGGTGGGGGGCATGGGGGTCTCCCGGTGGCGTGGAGATGCAAATCTAAGCCTTTTCGATCGGCCGAGGCTATCGTGATCAGCAAGACGGGCAATTGGACGGCGGATGGGCCGGTGGCCACAATTGAGACCATGAAAAGGCAGGAGATTCACCATGAAAACGATCCAGACCGCCCGCCATGCCGCCCACGCCAGCGCCCATGACCATCCCGGGCGTTTCTATAGCGGGCTCGTCGTGGCCGCCCTCGGCACCGGCTTGTGGCTCGCCGAAGTGGCGCGCATGATCTGGGGGCAGTGAGTCAGTGGCTAGGGAGTGTCGATGAATCATCAAGAAACTGCATCCGCCCCGGGGCTGGCCCTGGCGGATGGCAACGTGGCAGCGCTGGCCTGGCGGGACGCCTGGCGCCTGCAGGCGCGCAATCATCCGTGGATGACCGGCGGCCTCGGGCTGGCGCTGGCGGCGCTGGCGTTGCTGCTGGGGGCGGGCATCCGCGATGGCCTCTCCAGCGGCGGCGAGCCCCTGCGCCTGGCGATGCTGGGCGGGATGGCGGGCTTTGCCGCGACGGCGGTCGGGGCGCTGGCCGGCGTCACGCTGCGGCAGCTGTCCCAGCGGGCCGAGGACAGCCTGCTGGGTTTTGCTGCGGGGATGATGCTGGCGGCGAGCTCCTTCTCGCTCATCCTGCCCGGCCTCGCGGCGGCGAAGGAGATGACCGGTAGCGGTGTGCTGGGCGCGCTCACGGTGGTCGGCGGGATGGCGCTGGGGGTGCTGCTGATGCTCGGCCTCGACCGCTTCACGCCCCATGAGCACGAGAGCAGCGGCCCCTGCGGCCCGGGTTGCGAGCGTATCGGGCGGGTCTGGCTGTTCGTGCTGGCGATCACCCTGCACAACCTGCCCGAAGGCATGGCGATCGGGGTGAGCTTTGCCCAGGGCGACCTTAGCGTTGGCCTGCCGCTCACCAGCGCCATCGCAATCCAGGACATCCCCGAAGGCCTGGCGGTGGTGATGGCGCTGCGGGCGGCGGGGGTTGGCAGCTGGCCGGCGGCGTTGATGGCGGGGGCCTCAGGGCTGATGGAGCCGCTCGGGAGCCTGTTTGGGGCGGGTATCGCCGGCGGCCTGGCGCTGGCCTACCCGGTCGGGCTGGGGCTGGCGGCGGGGGCGATGATCTTTGTCGTGTCCCACGAGGTGATCCCGGAGACCCACCGCAACGGCCACCAGACCAGCGCCACCCTCGGGTTGATGGCGGGTTTCGCGGTGATGATGTTCCTGGATACGGCGATGGGTTAGCCGATCGCTTTTGCCAATCTGGAGCACTGCTTTTTGCAATTGGACGGCCTGGCGGGCCGGAGCGATACTATTGCCGTGTTCCCGCCTTTGCCGGCTATCCGAGCCCCGGGCGGGCCGAAGAATTGCTCACCAGGAGATCACCATGAAGAAGAAATCCGCCAAGACCGCCGGCCCCGTGATGGACATCGGCATTTCCGCCGACGATCGGGCCGAGATCGCCGCCGGCTTGTCGCGCCTGCTTGCCGACAGCTTCAATCTCTACCTGATGACCCACAACTTTCACTGGAACGTGAAGGGGCCGATGTTCAACACCCTGCACGTGATGTTCATGGCGCAATACACCGAGCAGTGGAACGCGCTGGACATCATCGCCGAGCGCATCCGCGCCCTCGGGCATCCGGCGCCGGGCACCTTCAAGGCCTTCGCCAAGCTCGCCAGCATCGAGGAGCCCGAAGGCGTGCCGACCGCCGTCGACATGATCCAGCTCCTGGTTGCCGCCCAGGAGGCCACGGCCCGTACCGCGCGGGGCTTGTTCCCGCTGGTGGACAAGGCCAATGACCAGCCCACCGCCGATCTGCTCACCCAGCGCCTCGAGGTGCACGAAAAAACCGCCTGGATGCTGCGCAGCCTGCTCGAGGAATAAGCCGCCGCCCCGCGCGACGGGGTGTCCAGTTGTTTGGCCGATGCCCTCCGATGCCCCGCTCCTGGGGGCGCCGGAGGGCATCGTCGTCAGCGGGCTCCGTTCAGCGTTCGCGCTGCCACAGCATGCCGTGGGTGACGATGAACTGGTATTTACGGGCGTGCTCGCGGATCACCAGCGGGACTTCCTCTTCGCGGCGCAGTACGAAGCCCTCGTCGCGCAGGAAGGCCTTGAGGGCTTCGGCGCTCTTCACCGGCCGGCCGTCTTTTTCGAAGCCGCCCAGCCAGGCCTCCCGGGGCGTGAACTGCTCGAGCCACGAGTAGGGCGAGAACAGCGCCACCAGGCCGCCCACGCGCACCAGCCCGCGCGGCCCGCCGAGCCGGCCCAGCAGTGACTTGGGGCTGGGCAGGCGGCACAGCAGGTTGGCCATCAGCACCGCGTCCAGGTCGACAAGCTCGGCGGGCAGCGAGGTGGCATCGGCCTGGCGGAAGCTCACCCGTGAGCGGTCGATGTCGGCGGCCACGCTGGCCCGCACGGTGACGCCCAGGTCGCCTTCGTCGCGGCGGAAATAGTCGAGGCTGCCGTGCTTTTGGAGCTGGTTGGCCGCGTCGATGAAGGCGCGGGAGAGGTCGACGCCGAGCACCTCGCCGAAGCCGCGGGCCAGCTCGAAGCTCGCCCCGCCCACCGCGCAGCCGATGTCGAGGGCGCGGGCAGTGCCGCTGCCGTACTTGTGCGCACCTTCGAGCAGCCACTGGGCGCAGCGCTGGGGGAAGGCGGTGGCGCACTGGGGGCCGCCAGGCCAGGGCATCTGGCTGGCTGGCGTGCCGTGGTGGAGCAGCATGTAGTCGTCGACGATGCGGGCATCCTCATACACCTGGCTGCCGGCCTCGGCCGCGCCGAGCTTCACCACGCCGCCGTCGTGGGCGGCCTGCACGACGCGGAAGCCCGAGTGCTGGAAGAAGTGCGGCCGGAAGTGGAAGCGCGACCAGACGCTGGCCTCGTCGCCGCAGGAGATCCACGAGCCGCCCAGGATCATCTGGTGCTGGCCGTCGTAGCAGGGCGTCGAGAAGTCGTCGTAGTAGGGGTGCACGCGGGCGCCGGGCAGTGGGTTGAAGTCGTCGCCATGCCATTGCCAGACGTTGCCGAAGACGTCGTGGGCGCCGCTGGGGGCCGGTTTGCCGGCGTCGACGGGCCACGGCGAGCCGTGGGCGAGCTGGCTGTTCCAGCCGATCTCGCGGCCGAGGGTGGCGCCGTCCATGCGGAAGGCCGGGTCGCTGCCGGCCCAGGCGGGGTCGCGCAGGGCGTTGTGTTCGGCCTCGGTGGGCAGGCGGCAGGGCTGGCCGTCGCGGGCGGTGCGCCAGGCGCAGTAGGCGGCGGCTTCATGGGCGTTCACCTCTGCCGGCCAGTTCCAGGGCATCGGGATGGTCTCGAAGAGAGTGCGCAGACGGTAGCGGTGCAGGCCGGCGGGGCCCTCGGAGATCCAGAAGCAGGGCCACTTGCTGTTGCGAAAGCTGCGCCAGTCCCAGCCGGCTTCGGTCCACCATTGCGGGTCGAGATAGCCGCCGGCCTGGATGAACTCGAGGAAGGCGCCGTTGCTGACCAGGGTGTGTTCGGCCCGGAAGGCTTGCACCGACACCTGGCGCTGACCATATTCGTTGTCCCAGCCGAAGCTGGGCCAGTCGCGCGGTTTGCCCAGGCTGACGGTGGTGGCGGGGATGTCGAGGAGGCGGCCGGCCGGGTAGTCGATGCCGGCTCGGGGCGGGAAATTGGCGTTTTCGGCCGCCGGGTAGAGGGCTGGCCAGGCGGCGGGCCGCTGGACGAGCTCGGCGGGCAGCTCGCGGATCAGCACCGAGGAGGTCTCGAGGTGGATGCGTTCGTGCTCGAAGCCCAGGAAGAGCGCCCACAGGGGGTGGTCCATGCCGATGGGCGGGTGGCCGTCGGCGAGGTCGGGGTGGGTGGCGATGAGGTCGCGGACGACGGCATACACCTGCTGGCGATAGGTGTGGGCCTCGGCGAAGCTGGGCCACAGCATCTCGTTCTTCGACATGTCGTCCCAGCGCATCTCGTCGACGCCGGTCTCGAAGATGCGTTCGAAATAGGGGTTGAGCGGCGCGTCGATGAGGCCTGCCACCCGCAGCTTGTTGATGTAGAGGGCCGCCGGGTGACAGTAGTAGAAGATCATCGGGTGGCGCAGGTGATGGTAGGGCGGCCGGTAGAAGGCCTCCTCGCCCTGCAGGCCGGCAAAGAGCAGCTCGGTGAGAGTCCATCCGTTGTCGAAGGCGGCGTGCACCGACTGGCGGGTGCAGTTGGCGAGGTTGGGCGCCGGTAGCGCGGTGAGGGTGCCGTCCGGCTGGCGGCCGGGGCAGCGCTCGGGCGGCAGGCCGGTCCACCACCAGCTGGCGCGCGGGCCGTGCAGCAGGGCGTCGTGCTCGCCACGGAGGTTCTGGCGCCAGGGTTCGGCGCTGGGGTGGGCTTGCGACATGGAGGTCTCCTTGAAGTCTGTTGTGCCCGAGGGGCGGGCGTCGTGTCGATTAGGGGCCGTTTCAGGCAAAGAGTTCGGCCTGCAGTGGCTGCGCGAAGGATGCCTCGGGCTGGGCGTCGCGTCGGCTGAGGGCGGAGGCCCGCACGCCGAGCAGGCGGATGCGTCGCTCCAGCGGCACCCGCCGGGCGCATTCGCCCGCGGCCCGGCGGATCACCCGGGCGTCGCCGGTGGGCGCTGGGAGCGTCTGGTCGCGGGTGACCGTGCGGAAGTTGTCGAAGCGCAGCTTGAGGCCGATGGTCTTGCCCAGGTAGCCCTTGCGCGCCAGGTCGGCGGCGAGCTGCTCGCATAGACGGGTGAAGTGAGCGGAGAGTTCGGCCTTGTCCTGGCGGGGGTGGAGGTCGCGCTCGAAGGTGGTCTCGCGGGACAGGCTTTTGGGTTCGCTCTCGGTGACCACCGGGCGACTGTCGTGCCCGTGGGCGGCGTCGTGCAGCCATTGCCCGTAGCGGCTGCCGAAGTGGGCCTGGAGCCAGGCCGGGTCGGCGGCGGCGAGCTGGCCGATGGTGGCGATGCCGAGGCCCTCGAGGCGTGCCGCGGCCTTCGGGCCGATGCCGTTGATGCGCTTGGCCGGCAGCGGCCAGATGCGGGTGGGGATGTCGTCCGCCGCGACGATGGTGATGCCGGCGGGCTTGTCGAGGTCGGAGCAGAGCTTGGCGAGCAGCTTGTTGGGGGCGATGCCGATGGAGCACGACAGCCCGGTGGCGCTGCGCACCGCCTGTTGCAGCTCGAGCGCCAGGGCCCGGGCGCCGTCGTGGCTGCCGGCCGGGTTGAGGGCGCTGAGGTCGAGGTAGATCTCGTCGATGCCGCGGTCTTCCATTTGCGGCGCGATGGCGCGGGCGGCGGCCTTGAAGAGCCGGGAGTAATGCCGGTAGGCGTCGAAGTCGGCGGGCAGCAGGATGGCGTCGGGCGCCAGCTGGGCGGCCTTCATCAGGCCCATGCCCGAATGCACGCCGAGGGCGCGGGCTTCGTAGGTGGCGGTGGTGATCACCCCGCGGCCGCTGTAGCCCCGCAGGTGCGGGAAGTCGTCGCCCTCGATCGGCGCCACGGCGCGGCGCCCACCCACGACGACGGCCTTGCCACGCAGCTGCGGGTAGCGCAGGAGTTCGACAGACGCGAAGAAGGCGTCCATGTCGAGGTGGGCGATGCTGCGGGGCAGGGAGGGCATGGCAAGGAACGAAACCGCAGGGCCTCCATTGTGCCCCAGCGCCGGCGGATTCGGCGGCCCGCGCTCGGGGCCTGGGGCGTACGATTCGGGCGTGCCGGTTGCCCAGGGGGGGACCGGGGGGATCAAGCCGAGGAGTTCATGAACATGCGAAGGACGATTACGGCCCTGTTGTTGTCGGCATGGGCCGCCGGTGTCGTCGGCGGTGCACCGGGCGAGGTGCCGGAAGCCGATTGTGAGCGGATCGCCCGTCGGCTGGCGCTGGCCCGGGACGAGGCGGACCGGGCAAAGCAGGCCTACGACCGGGAAATGAGCCAGGACAGCATGACGGCCTATTACCGGGCGCAGTTCGAGCTTGCCGCGGCGAAGGGTGAGGCCGCAGCCTGCCAGGGCGCGCCGGCGGAAGGCCGGGGGGCCGCGAACGCGGAGGGGCGGTGAGGGGCGCGGGCCGCCCGCAAACGAGAAAACGGCCCGCGCTGCAAGGCAGAGCGGGCCGTTTTGCCGGTCGGGTGACGCCCTCAGGCGTCACCGTCCAAGCAGGGTGCCGTGATTAGGCAGCCTTCTTGGAGGACTTGGCCGGGGTGGAGGCGCTGACAGCCTTGACGGTGGCGCTGGTGGCAGCGGCAACGTTGGCTTCGGCGATCTCGGCGACTTGCTTGGCAGCCTTGGTCACGCTGTCGTAGGCGGAGTTGGCGGCGGCGATGGCGGACTTGACAGCAGCCACGGCGACGTCGGAGCCGGCCGGAGCGGACTTGGCAGCCTTGTCGAGGGCGGCGGCGAAGGTCTTGTTGGCTTCAGCGACTTGGGTTTCGAACATCTTGGAAACTTCTTCCTGGGTCTGGGAAGCGATTTCGTAGATGCTGCGGGAGTAGGCGACAGCCTTCTCGACCACCGGCTGGGCCAGGGAGGTTTGCAGGGCGACCAGCTCTTGCACGTCCTTGGCACCCATCAGGGCCTTGGCGGAAGCAACGGTGTCTTCCAGCACGGCACGGGCGGTGTTGAGGTTCAGGGCAGCGATGCGCTCGGCGCTGGCGAAAGCGGTGTTGGCCAGGGCCAGCAGGGTTTCGACGTTGGCTTTGTTGGCGGCAACGATTTGCTCGGGGGTGTTGGTCATGACAATCTCCTAAGTGGTGTGATGCGTGAATTGGTGAAGCTGAATTCTGTCGGCTTGCTGGCACCTGTTTGGTGCATCGCAGCATTGGTTTGAATTATATTCACGCCGGAAGGACTGTCAACAACTTTTTGTTGCGCCGCACAAAAATATTTAAGAGGCCCTTAATCTTTTTGAAAACAAACGCTTGAGTGAGTTGTGCGGGCATCCCGGATGGGCCCGGGAAGGGGCTCCGGGCGGGCCGGCGCAGGGCGCGCGTCGGCCGGAAACCCTTTGTGCAAAGGGCTTTCGGGCTGCCTCAGGGTTTGGCGGGGGCGTCTTTCTTCTTGGGCTGGATGGTCACCTGCACGCGCCCCTGCTGGCTGGGTACGGTGGTGGCGTTGGGGCCGTTGGTGACCAGGTAGGTCTCGGTGAGGCCGTTGAACTGGATGTACTGGCCGCGGACTTCGTCCTCGCCGCTCTTCACGCGGCCGCGCTGGAAGAACTGGGACAGCTCGCTGCGGGCGTCGTGCTCGATGCGTTCGCCCTCGCCTTCGACCCACTCGTTCTTGCCCTCGCGCTTCTGGCGGAAGCGGGCCAGGCCGCCCTCGCCGCCGGTGGCGATGCCGCGCTGGTAGCCTTCGAGATCCTGGCTGACCACCAGCTTGTCGCTGCGGATGGTGAGGGTGCCCTGGGTGAGCACGACGTGGCCTTCGAAGATGTGGATCTTGTTCTTGTCGTCGACGGTGACCCGGTCGGCCTCGATGTTGACGGGCTTGCTGCGGTCGGCCCGTTCGGCGTGGGACTGGGGAGCGGCCAGGCTCAGCAGGGCGGCGAGGGCGAGGGGGGCAAACTGCCGGGGGGCGATTTTCATGGTTTCGGCGTCGGGGCGTTTCGGTAGAGGGTTCCGCGGACCTGACCCTGCAGGCGGACTTCGCCGATGATGTTGTCGCTTTCCATGCGTTCGGCGTTGATGACGGTCTGGCCCTGGGTGAGGGTGACGGGCTTGTCGGCGCGCATCTTTTCGTCCTCGGGCCAGACGGTCATCTGTTCGGTGCGCAGCGTGGATTCGGGCTTGCCGGCGTGGGCGGCGCGGCGCACCAGGACCTCGTCGGTGAGGACCACGGTGGTGCCGTCCTTGTTCACCGAGGCGAAGCGCGATTCGACCCACACCGGCTCGGGGCGGTTGAGGTAGTTGAGGCGCGGGTTCTTGAGCTCGCTGGATTCGTCGTCGGCGTAATGCAGCATGCTGTCGGCCACCAGGATGTACTGGACCTTGCCGGTCGGGTCGAAGCGGTGCAGCGTGATTCTTTCAGCGCTGAAGTCGGCCTCGTGGCGGGTCTTGTCGGTCTTGGCCACCGGGTCTTGCTGGGTGACCCGGTCGAGCCACACGGAGACGCCGGCGAGCAGGGTCAGCACGATGACCGGGAAGAGGCTGTGGCTGCGATCTCTGATCATGCTTGGGTGCCTTGCCGCAGCATCAGATGACCTTCGCGAGCATGAGGTCGTGGTGGTTGAGGGCGCCGACCAGGCGGCCTTCGCGGTCGGCCACCAGGAGCTGGCTGATGCGCAGGCGCTCCATCATCTCGGCGGCCTCGACGGCGAGGGCCTCGGGGTGGATCGTCTTGGGGCCACGGCTCATCACGTCGGCCACGCGGGCGGTGCTGAAGTTGCAGCCGCTGGCGAGGGAGCGGCGCAGGTCGCCGTCGGTGTAGATGCCGATGATGCGGTCGCCGTCGCCGTCGCCGATGATGGCGGTCATGCCCATGCCGGCGCGGGTCATTTCCATCAGCGCGTCGGCGAGCAGGGCGGTTTCGGCAACCCGCGGCACGGCGGGGCCGCTGCGCATCACGTCGGAGACGTGGGTGAGCAGGCGGCGGCCGAGGGCGCCACCGGGGTGGGAGCGGGCGAAGTCGTCGGCACCAAAGCCGCGGGCGTCGAGCAGGGCCACCGCTAGGGCGTCGCTGAGGGCCAGCGCCGCGGTGGTGCTGGCGGTGGGGGCAAGGTTGAGGGGGCAGGCTTCCTCGCGGATGGCGCCGTCGAGGTGCACGTCGGCCTCGCGGGCGAGGGGCGAGTCGGGGTTGCCGGTGATGGCGATCAGCCGGGCGCCCTGGCGCTTGATGAGGGGGACGATCTTCAGCAGCTCTTCGCCGGAGCCGGAGTAGGACAGGGCGATCAGCACGTCGTCGGCGGTGATCATGCCCAGGTCGCCGTGGGCCGCCTCGGCGGCGTGCACGAAATAGGCCGGGGTGCCGGTGCTGGCGAGGGTCGCGGCGAACTTGCGGCCGATGTGGCCCGACTTGCCGACGCCGGAGACGATGACCCGCCCGCGGGAGGCCAGGACCAGGCCGACCGCCGCGATGAAGTCGTCGCCCAGCCGGTCGGCCAGTGCGCGGACGGCCTCGGCCTCGATTTCGAGGACGCGGCGGGCGAGTTCCAGAATATGGGCAGGCGCGGCGGCGATCGGGGCGGAGCTCATGGCGGCAAGGGTATAATTCGGGCGTGGAAGTATAGCAGATCGACTATTCCGCCCCTTTTCGGGCGGCGCCCCCCGTCCTATGGTCAATACCCTCGAGCTGGTGCTCGCCCTTCTTGCCGGCGCGGTTCTGGTGGTCGGAATCTTCCGGTCCCTCAACCTGCCGCCGGTCCTCGGCTACCTGATGGTGGGGGCGGCGGTCGGGCCCCACGCGATGAACCTGATGGCCGACGCCAGCGGAGCCCGCTACCTGGCGGAGTTCGGGGTGGTCTTTCTGATGTTCACGATCGGGCTGGAGTTCTCGCTGCCGCGCCTGTTCAGCATGAAGCGCATCGTGTTCGGGCTGGGCGCCTTTCAGGTGCTGGCGTCGATCCTGCTGGTGATGGTGGTGGGGGGGCTCGCCGGGCTTGGCTGGGGGGCGGCGTTTGCGCTGGGCGGGACGCTGGCGATGTCATCCACGGCGATCCTCTCCAAGCTGCTGTCCGACCGCCTGGAGCTGGATTCCAAGCATGGCCGCGAGACCATCGGCGTGCTGCTGTTCCAGGATCTGGCGGTGGTGCCGCTGCTGATCCTGATCCCGGCCCTCTCGAAGCCGGCCGAGGTGCTCCTCGAGACCCTGGCGCTGGCGACCGTGAAGGCGGTGGTGGTGCTGGGGCTGGTGCTGTTCTTCGGGCAGCGCCTAATGCGTGCGTGGTTCTTTCATGTGGCGCGCCAGCGGTCGGCCGAGTTCTTCATGCTCAATGTGCTGTTCATCACCCTGGGCCTCGCCTGGCTCACCGAGATGGCCGGCCTGTCGATGGCGCTGGGGGCTTTCCTGGCCGGCATGCTGATCTCCGAGACCGAATACCGCTACCACGTGGAAGAAGACATCAAGCCTTTCCGCGACGTGCTGCTGGGCCTGTTCTTCGTGACGGTCGGGATGTTCCTCGACGTGGGGCAGATCATCCTCAGCCTGCCGGCGGTGCTGGCGATGCTGGCGGCGCTGCTGTTTGGCAAGTTCATGATCGCCGGCGCGGCGTCGCGGGTGCTCGGCAGCGCCCAGGGCACGGCGGCGCGCACCGGTTTGTGGTTGTGCGCGGGTGGCGAGTTCGGCTTCGTGCTGCTGTCGCAGATCGACCAGGCCCGGCTGCTGTCGCCGGCGCTGTCGCAGGTGGTGGTGGCGGCGCTGGTGCTGTCGATGCTGCTGGCGCCCTTGATCGTCCAGGCCAGCGAGAAGATCGTGCTGCGCCTGGTGCCCTCGGAGTGGATGAGCCGCTCGCTGCAGCTCACCAGCATCGCGACCCAGTCGATGTTCGTCGACAAGCACGCGATCCTGTGCGGCTTCGGCCGCAACGGCCAGTATCTCGGCCGCCTGCTCGAGCAGGAGGGCATCACCTACATCGCCCTTGACCTCGACCCGGAGCGGGTGCGCGAGGCCGCTGCGGCCGGCGAGACGGTGGTCTTCGGCGACGCGGCCAAGCGCGAAACCCTGATGGCCGCCGGTATTGCGCGGGCCTCGGTGGTGGTGATCACCTACGCCGACACCGACGCCGCACTTAGGGCGATGAGCCAGGTGCGCTCGATCTGCCCGAACGTGCCGGTGGTGGTGCGCACCGCCGACGAGGTCGATCTGGACAAGCTCCGCCAGGCCGGCGCCGCCGAGGTGGTGCCGGAGTCGGTGGAGTCGTCGCTGATGCTGGCCTCCCACGCGCTGGCGCTGGTGGGGATTCCGTTGCCGCGCATCCTGAAGCGCATCCGCGAGATCCGCGCCGAGCGCTACCACCTGCTGCGCGGCTTCTACCGGGGCGGGGAGGCCAACGGCGAGGCCCTCGAGGAGCGCCAGCAGATCCGCCTGCATTCGGTGGTGCTCGACGCCGGGGCCTACGCCATCGGCAAGACCCTGGCCGATCTGCGCCTGCATGAGCTGGGCGTTGAGGTGAGCGCCCTGCGCCGGCAGCGCGTGCGCATCGTCGAGCCCGCCGTCGATACGCGGTTGAGCCTGGAGGACGTGCTGGTGATGCTCGGTACGCCGTCGCAGCTGGCCAACGCCGAAACCCGGCTTTTCAAGGGCCTGTAACCCTCACCTTTTCCACGAAACGCCGGGCCGGGCCTGCCGGGCGTGGGATTGCCCCAAGGAGACCCGGGCCGTCCCGAGTTTCCCTGGACCCCCTCGGGGGGCAGGCCAGGCTTGTCCGGCTCCGGGGGGCGTCCCAGGGAAACGCCGGGCCGCCCCAAGTTTCCCTGGACCCCCTCGGGGGGCAGGCCAGGCTTTGCCTGGCCTCGGGGGCCGTCAATAAGCCGCGCAGACCGTATAGAGCCCCGCGTCGGTGAGGTCGGCCGGGGCGATCGCGGCGCCGCTGCTGGCGCCGCTGGCCAGCAGGCGGATCGTGCCGCTGGCCGGCAGGCCGTCGTCCATGGCGATGTCGATCTGGCGGGCGAAGCTGCCCGAGAGGTTGTCCTGACAGATGAAGAAGGTGCCGCTCCAGCCCGCGATGGGGGCCGCGCCGGTGACGCCCAGGCGCCCGCCCGCCGCGTTGCGGGGCAGCCAGTCGGTGATCACGATGCCGTCGGTGCCCGGGCTGCGCCCGTCCCCGGTGGCCAGGTTGGCGAGCCGCACATGCTGCCAGACGAGCACGGTCTCGTCGGTGGCGGTGGTGGAGTTCCAGGCGCCGTCGATGCGCCCGTTGCCGGCGCTGCCGCCGGTGCTGGCCCGCACGGCGCCGGCCAGCCGGTTGGCCACGCCCGGGTCGTCGCCGGGCATCGCGCGAAAGCGGTCCTGGTAGGCAAAGATGTGGGTGGAGGTGTTGCGAAAGTCGTTGATGACGCTCTTCACCTTGGCGCTGTTGATCAGCTCCTGGCCCTTCAGAACGCCACCGAGCAGTAGCCCGATGATGACCATGACGACTGCGATCTCGACCAGGGTGAAGCCTTGCTGCCGTTTGTTCATGGAGTCTCCCCTCATCTTGTCTTGTGGGTGCCGCCCGGCGGGCGGTGCCAATGTCAAGACTATATGCCGGAGGGGATGCTCGATGCAAATGGGCTTGTCGTCAGGCGGCCCGGACCGGGGGGCGTGGAAGGGTGGGGGCGGCGATGATGCGCGGGCTGCGCAGGCGATAGACCGGTACGTAGCCCTTGCCCTTCAGCATCAGCAGCACCGGCTTGGCGAAGACGAAGGCGCCGCGCAGGCGCTCGAACGTGCGCCCGTCGCACTGGATCACGCTGGGCTCGCCCTCGGTGCACAGGCGGTGGGCGAGGTTTACGGTGTCGCCCCACAGGTCGTAGATGAAGCGCCCGCGCCCGACCACACCGGCCACCACCGGGCCGGAGGCGATGCCGATGCGCAGCTGCAGGGTGAGCCCGTCGGTGAAGCTGTGGTCGTGCAGGGCGGCCTGCATGTCGAGGGCCAGGGCGGCCATCGCAGCGTGGGCCTCGTGGGGGTGGGCGTGCAGGCCACCGGCCACCATGTAGCCGTCACCGATGGTCTTGATGCGCTCGAGGCCGCGCTTCTCGCACAGTTCGTCGAAGCGGCAGAAGATGCGGTTGAGCATCTCGAAGACCTTGACCGGCGCCATGCCGCTGGCGATCCGGGTGTAGTCGACGATGTCGGCAAACATCACCACCACCTCCGGGTGGCCGTCGGCGAGGGTGCCCGAGCTGTCCTTCAGGCGCGCTGCGATCGGCGCCGGCAGGATGTTGAGGAGCAGGCGCTCGGAGCGCTCCTTCTCGAGGCGCAGCTGGTGATGGGCGTCGGCCAGTTTCTCGCGGGTCCGGCCGCGCCGGCCCTGGGCGTAGCGCAGTTGCAGATACAGCACCGACGAGACGAGGGCGATGTGGAGGGCGACGAAGGCGCCCGGTTCGCCGCTCGGAGGCGGCAGGCTCGCCGACAGCGCGGTGCCCAGCAGGAAGCCGGCGAACCACCACGTCGAGCCCGCCACGCGCCCGCTCAGCAGCGCCGCCGCGGGCGCCAGCAGGCCCCACAGGGCCAGGCCGGAGGTTCCGGGCAGGGCGCCGATGCCGAGCTGGGTGACGACGGGGAAGGCCAGCAGCAGGCCGAGCTGGACGAAACGGTAGGGCGCAAACCAGCGGTGGCCAGCGAACAGCGCCAGATTGACGAGGGCCAGCGCCGGTACCGTTACGGCCGCTGCCACCGGAAAGCCGGGGTCGATGGCCTTGCAGGCGCCCAGCCACACCAGCGCCGCAAGCACGAAGAGCAGGCTGCCGAGGTTGAGGAGGGTCTTGCCGAGGCGCAGCTCCTCGTCGTCCTGCGCCTGCAGGCCGAGGCGGAGGAGTCGCTGCAAGAAAAGGGGGGCCTGGGTGGCCGACATCGGGTTTCCTGACGGGCTGTGATGTGACAAGTGTCACGCGGTCGGGAAAGCCGGGTCAACACCGCCCATCCGGTGCTTTCGGGAAAAGTGTGACGGGGGCTTCAGGGGAGGCGGCCGGCGCTGATCAGGCGGTGGGCGATGAGGTTGGGTGACAGCCAGCTGACCCGGTCGTCGAAAGCGCCCCCCGGCGCGCCGGGGTTTTCGGAGGTCGGCCGGGCGTAGAAGAGCCGGCTGTCGGGGCCGGCGTTGCGGGCTTCGTCGCTGCCGGCTACGGGCGGGGTGAGGGCGTTGCCCTCGTGGTCGGTGGCGCCCAGCCCGTTGGCGCCGTGGGACAGGATGACCACCGGCGTGCGCCCGCCGTCGGTGGTGAGGAAGAGCTCGGTGCCGTCGATGTTGCGGGTCTTGATGTCGATGTCGCCGTCGGCCAGGTTGGCCTTCTCGCCGACGACGGTGTGGCGGATGTCCCACACGTACTCGCGGCCGACCGCGTAGCGCAGGCGGCGCGACCAGCCGTCGAGGCCGGGGATGCCGAGGGTCGCCCACGGCAGCAGACCGACGTTCTTGCGGCATTTTTGCGGGGTTTCCCGGTCTTCGCTGCCGTCGGTGGCGCTCTTGGCGGGGCAGGGGAAGTAGCCCTTGCGGACCACGTGGCCGAGCAGCGCGTCGCGGGCTTCGTCGAGGGCCGCGTCGGTGGCGGCCTCGGCGCGCCGGGCCAGGTGGGCGGAAAGGCCGGCGGTGAGGCTGCCGGCGAGCAGGGTGAGGATCAGCAGCACGATGGCCATCTCGACCAGGGTGAAGCCGTGCGTGCGCGGTGGGTGACGGTCGGGGGCCATGGTCTTCAGGGGATGCACAGGGCGACGTCGGTGGTTACCGCGGGGTCGCTGCTGGCGAAGGGGAGGGCGATGCGCTCGGGCAGCACGCCCAGTTGGCCGGCGGCGAGGGCCGCCAGGGTGGGGGCTTCGAGGTAGTTGGCAGTGGATTGGCGGTCGGCCGGGGTGATGCGTGGTTGGCCGCCACCGCGCTCGCCCCCGAAGATGAGGGCGCCGCGGCAGCGCCCGCTGCTGCTGGCGAGGCAGTCGCTGCCATCCCGGCAGCGGGCGTAACGCATCATCTCGGCCCAGTTGGCGATGGCGTCGCGAAGTTCGGTGTTGCGGCAGGGGCCGCTCAGGCGGTCGAGGGGCGGCAGCAGACCGAGCTCGACGGGGCCGTGGGCCTGGGGGGCGACCACGGCGGGGAGCGGGTTTTTGGCGAGGCAGGCGGCGGTGGCCTGGAACAGGCTCTGGAGGTAGGGGCCGTAGCTCGCGCGGCGCTTGAGCTGGCTATGGATGTCGGCGGTGGTGATCGTGGCGACGCGGTCGTCGCTGGCCTCGGTGCCCGGGCGGACGTCGATGATGCCGCTGCCGGCGGTGGCGCCGAGGGCTTCGACGTAGTGCTGGATGTTGCGGGCCTCCGGGTCGCCGCCGCAGCGGGCGGGGCCGGCGCTGCGGTGCTGGCCGGCGCGGGGCGGCCCGGCGGCGATCACGAGGGCGGCGGCGAGGCCGGTCTGGTCGCCGGGCAGGGCGATGGCGGTGCCGCCGGTGTCGTGGAGGCGGAAGCGGCCGGTGCTGTCCCAGTTGAGCACGTCGGGCTTGGGGTTGTTCTTGACGCTGCCGGCGACGGCGTACCACAGGCATTCGCCCGCGCCGTCGCGCAGGTCGGGCAGGTTGAGGGTGAGGTAGGGCAGGCGGCCGACGCTGGCCTGGTCCTTGGTGCCGCAGGTTTCGGACGAGCCGTCGCCGTCGAGGTCGGGGCAGGGCAGATAGCCGAAGTCGGCGTCGGGGTGTTCCTTGCTGCGGTAGGTGGCGGCGAAGCCGATGAGGGCTTCGCGGGCGACGGCCAGGGCGTGGGCGGTCTGCATGTCCTGGCGGAGCTGGCGGCTGGCGGCGCTGGTCTGGTGGGAAAGCAGCCAGCCGACGGCGCCGAGCGCGCCGAGTACCAGGAGCGCGGGCAGGAACATGCCCCGTTGGCGGCGCCTGCCGCGGCCTCGCGTCATCAGGGGGCGGCGGCGCTGGGCGGGTCGCCGACGCGCAGGCGGTGGAGGCGGCCGTCCGGGCTCCTGACGTCGGCCGTCGAGCTGCCGAGGTGGATCTGCTGCGGTTTTGCGGGGTGGGCCTGGCCGTCGAGGAAGAGCGTGGGGGCGCCGCGGCTGGGGCTCACGATGCCGTCGAGCCGCGGTGGTGGGGCGGGCGGGGGGCGGAGGCTGCCGGGGCGGTCGATCAGGGCCCTCTCGGCGGGGCTGAAGAAGAGCCGCCCGAGGGGCTCGGCGTGGGCGGGCTGCCAGGGGGCGAGCAGCAGCGGCAGGGCGACCAGGGCGCTGCGCGCAAGCGGAAACCACAAACCGGGCGTCGAATACATTCGCATGTTGACGCGAATTTAGCACGCCTCGGCCCGCCTGTCGGCAAGTCTTATGTCATCGGCTGCGGCAGGGCGGGTTCAGGGGGCGGCGATGACCCGGTTCTTGCCCGAGCGCTTGGCGAGGTACATGGCCTTGTCGGCGCGGTCGACGGCGTTCTCGGGCTGCTCGTCTGGCTTGAGCTCGGCGACGCCGGCGCTGAAGGTGATCAGCAGCTTCTGCTGGCGGGCCAGGAAGAAGCGCTTGGTAAGGGCCCGCTGCAGGCGCACGAGGGCCGCTGTGGCGCTGTCGAGGGCGGTGTCGGGCAGCAGGACGACGAACTCCTCGCCGCCGTAACGGCCGACGGAATCTTGCGGGCGGACGTTCTCGCGGATCACGTTGGAGAGGTGCTGGAGGGCCTCGTCGCCGGTCTGGTGGCCGTGGGTGTCGTTGATCAGCTTGAAGTTGTCCACGTCGAGCAGGCCCAGGCACAGGGGCGTGCCGCGCCGCTGGGCAAAGGCGGCTTCGCGGCTGAGGGCCTCGTCGAGGCCCTTGCGGTTGAGCACGCCGGTGAGGGGGTCGTGGCGGATGAGTTCGCTGGTCTGTTCGAGCTCGGCCTGCAGGCGGGCGATCTCGGCGTTGGCGTGGTTGGCCTGGTGGCGGAGTTCTTCGATCTCGCCGCGGGAGCGCTGGGTGGATTCCTGCACCGCGCGGGTTTCGCGCATCACGTCGGCGATCACGTCGGTGAGCTCGGAGATGTCGCGGGCGGCGGCGATGCGCCCGGCGGACTCCTCGATCCGGGCGTGGTAGTCGCCCGTTGAATCGGCGAACTCGCCAAGGCGGTCGACGAAGGTCTTGAGCATCTCCTTGAGCCGGGTCTGGGCGTCGTCGAGCTCGTGCTTGAGGCTGCTCTGGCGATGGATCACGTCGCGCAGGCGGATTTCGAGTTCGCCCAGGATGCGCACGTCGAGGGGCTGGGAGAACATTTCGCCCATCAACACCATCTGCCCGTGCAGCCAGCGGTCTTCGACGACGAGTTCGCCGATGTTCTCGAGGATCAGCTGGAGCACGCGCTGGAGGGCTTCGCGCACGGCGTGCTGGTCTTCGGCGGCCCAGTCGAGCCTGGCGCGCAGCGCCTGGAGGCGCTCGAGAAGTTCGGCCGGGGCGAGGCTGGGCGGGGTGCTGCGCACCGCTTCGGCCAGCGCGTGGGCGTCGTCGGCGATGCCGGGCTCGAGGCTTCGGGCGTGGGTGGCGATGCCGTCCAGCAGCATGAGCAGCAGCTCGGCGAAGAGCGGGCTCGCGGCAGGGGCCTCGGTGGCCGCTGCCTGGGGGGCGGGGGCGGCACCGGGGTGGGCTGGCGCCGCTTCCCCGCCGGGCAGGTCGTCGTCGTTGTTACGGGACCAGCTGCGCAACATGCCGTTGAGGCGCTCGACGAGCTTGTCGGCGTGGGTGCCGGAGGCACTCAGGACGCGCTCGAGCATCTCGCGCTTGCGGGCCTGGGTGAGGCCGGCGTGGCGGCGATCCCATTCGGTGATCAGGTCTCGGAGGAGCCCCCCGAGGTTGAGCTCGGGGCTGTCGGTGTTCGACAGGGCGGTGACCAGCGCAGCGCGCAGCGCGGCCCAGTCGCCGGTGCCGATGGCGGATTCCACGTCCTGGGCGATGCGCAGGGCTTCGCGGTTGTGGCGCGGCAGGGCGGCGGCCAGCTGGCGCAGGGCCCGCTCGGGGAATATCTCGTCTGGTGGCGTGCCGGCGATCTCGTGGTAGAGGGCGCGGTAGTTGTCGGGGGTGGGGGCGATACGCCGCAGGGCGAGTTGGCGCAGGGTTTCGCGAGCGATGTCCGATGGCTGGGTCGTATCGATCATTTTTGGGCGTTGCAGGGTCTGGGCTCGTTTTGGAAGCATTCGGACATCCCGCTGCAGGTCGGGCAAACGGGCCCTGGATTTTGCGTTGGAATCGTTCGGAATAACGGCGCGCCGCCGCCGGCCTTGAGGGCTCCGCCCGGTCGATCTCCTCGGGCCGCCTATTCGGCCAGACCGTGCTTGAGCCCGTAGTGGGTCAGCTCGGCGTTGTTGCGCAGGTTCATCTTTTCGAGCAGGCGGGCGCGGTAAACGCTGACCGTCTTGACGCTGAGGTTGAGGGCTTCGGCGATCTCGGCGGGCGTCTTGCCCGAGGCGATCATGCAGAGGGTCTGGTATTCGCGGTCGGAGAGCTTCTCGTGGGGCGGGCGTTCGCTGTCGTCGCCGATGGCGTTGGCGAGCTCCTCGGCGAGGGACGGGCTGACGTATTTCTTGCCGCTGGCCACCTGGCGGATCGCGGTGACGAGGAGTTCGGGGGCGCTCTGCTTGGTGAGGTAGCCCGCGGCGCCGGCCTTGAGGGCGCGGATGGCGTATTGCTCCTCGGGGTACATGCTGAGGATCAGCACGGGCAGGCGGGGGTATTCCTTCTTGATCAGCTTGAGTGCGTCGATGCCGTTGCGGTCGGGCATCGAGACGTCCATCAGCACGACATCCCACTCGCCGGCGCGCACCATCTGCACGGCCTGGACGCCGTTCTCGGCTTCGCCGGATACGGTGAGGTCGGGCGTGTCGGAGAGGATCTGGCGCAGGCCCTGCCGGACGATCGCGTGATCGTCGGCAATCAGGACCCGGATGGGTTTCTTCATGGATGCGGGCTCCGGTGAGGGTTCGGATGTTCGTCTGCCGTGGCGGGCAGCAGGGGTGCGCGCAGCGTGAGGCGCGTGCCCTGGGGGGTGACCGGGCTCAGGTCGAGACGACCGCCGAGGCTGGTCAGGCGCTCGCGGATGCCGCGCAGGCCGAAGGAGCGGGGCTTGCGCAGATCGGCGGGGGCGAGGCCGCAGCCATTGTCGGTGATCTCGAGGACGACCTCGTCGCCCTCCTGCATCAGGCGCACGCCGACCGCGGTGGCGCGGGCGTGCTTGCTGACGTTGGTGAGCGCCTCCTGGAAGACCCGGAACAGGGCCAGCGAGGTATCATAGTCGGGGTTGAGGTCGTGGTCGGTGCACAGGATGTTACAGCTTATGCCGGTGCGCTGGGCGAAGTCTTCACCCTGGGACTCGATAGCCGCGGCGAGGCCGAAGTCTTTGAGAATGCCGGGGCGCAGCTCGCGGGTCACGCGGCCGACCGTGGCGATCGCGTCGTCCACCATGCGCCCCACGTTGCGGGCCCGTTCGCGGGCCTGGGCCGGGTTGGCCTCGAGCTTGGCTTCGAGCAGCGACATCTCGAACTTCATGGCGACCAGGGTGCCGCCCAGCACGTCGTGGACGTCGCGGGCGATGCGCTCGCGCTCGTCCTCCTTGATCCGCTGAAGGTGGTTGGACAGCGCCGCCAGCTGGCTGCGGGATTCCCGCAGGTCGGCCTCCACGCGCTTGCTGTGGGTGATGTTCCACATCACGCCCTCCCACACCACCGCGCCGGCCTCGGAGAGCCGCGGCGAGCTGCGCAGGTTGATCCATTTGAGTTCGCCGCTGGCGAGCTGGATGCGGCCTTCCCAGTTGAGGGTGGACAGGTTGTCGGACGACACCCGCGCGGCCTCGATGAAGCCGGGGACGTCCTCGGCCAGCAGCCAGTTCATCCAGCCGGCCGAGCCGCTGATGAGCTCGTCGGCCGGGGTGCCGAAGAGCATCGCGGCCGCCTCGCTGAGGTACTGGAAGCCGAGCATGCCCTCGGGCGTGTAGCTCATCTGGAAGACCACGCCGGGGATGTTGTCGGTGAGCGCCCGCAGGCGGGCTTCGCTCTGGCGCAGGGTCTGTTCGGCCTGGCGCTTCTCGCGGCGGTTGCCGGCCTCGCGCAGCTCCCGTTCGATGGCCGGGATCAGGCGGTCGAGCTTGTTCTTGCTGAGGTAGTCGTGGGCGCCAGCGCGCATCGCGGCGATCGCCTCGTCTTCCTGCATCACGCCGGAGACGATGATGAAGGGCAGGTCGAGGGCCAGGTCCTGCAGCAGACGCAGCGCTGCCTGGGCGCTGAAGCCGGGCAGGTTGTGGTCGCACAGGATCAGGTCCCAGTGCTCCGCCGACAGCGCCTCGTGCATCTCGGCCTCCGACATCACCTGGCGGTAGGTCGGTGCGTAGCCCGCGTCGCGGAAGCGGTGGAGGAGCAGGATCACATCGTCTTCAGAGTCCTCGATGAACAGGAGGCGGATCGGCGGCTTGGCTTTCGGGCGCGATGCCACGGCGGCGGGCTTCAGGGCTGCAGGCATGCACATTCCCGGGCTGCGTTATTCGGGCGGTTCTGTTTATAATCGCGGCCTTGCTCGGGCGCGCTTTGTTGTGAAGGATAGAGCAGCCCGCGCGCTCCCGTCCATGCCGCGAGGTGCCAGAAGGGCTTCAAGGGGCGAAGGCAGGGTTTGCCGGTGTAGCTCAGTTGGTAGAGCAGCGC
>NZ_BJNV01000069.1 GCF_006539865.1 Zoogloea ramigera | reverse complement strand
GCTAGGAGCAGCCTGGAGATGTCGGTAGTTTTTACGCCATTTCAATCGACCGCCACCCCACCACAATCATCCAAAACGTCAAAACCTTTGCCGCCAGCGCCACTCAGCGAAATTTGACGTTTCTGGCACGGCCTATGCAACAAGAAACGTAACCAAGGCAATCCAGCTTTTCAGCGTCAAGACCCTTGCAGCGCAAGCTGCCAATTTGAACGGGAGCGATCATGAAACGCATCAGCCGCAACAGCTTCAGGTCCAGAACCCTCGGCATCGCCGGCGCGCTGGCCCTCTGTTTCTCCGCAACGGCCCAGGCCGATGCCATCGACGGAATCATCGACACCTGGCAGGTGGATGTCTCCACCATCTTCGACACGGCAAGCATCTGCGACAGCACCGGCGACTGCACCGCCCCCACCGGCGTGACCGTCATCGACAACCAGACGCTGCGCTGGGGCAGCTCCACCGGGCAGGGCGTGAGCGGCCTGCAGATCAGCAACTCGCCGGCCAGCGGCAACGTGGTCACCAACGGCGCCGCCGTGAACAACGTCTCGATCACCCACCTCAACCGGCCGATAACGGGCACCACGCTGAGTTCGGTGGACATCCTGTCGACCCTGACCCTGACGCCGGTCTCCCCCGCGGGCAGCGCGCTCCCCCCCGTCACGATCACCTTCGGGGTGGATTACCTGGAAACCGACAACGGCGCCACGCCCTGCGCCGATGGCGGCATCAACGGGGTCGGCGTGAACGTGAATGGCTGCGCAGACATCTACGTGACCGATGTGAAGTCGCTCAACTTCGGCTTCACCTACGACTTCGACGGCGCCGGTTCGCTGTTCGGCGATCAGACCTATTACATCAGCTTCTTCGAGGCGACGAACGGCCTCAACACGCTGTCTGCAGATGCCTGCGCGGCGGTGGGCGCGAGCTACCCCTGCCTCGGCTTCGAGACACCCGAAGGCCAGGACACGACGGTGAACTTCGCCTCGCTGATCACCACTGAGAAAGTGGTCATCAATGTCCCAGAACCCTCGACCCTGGCCCTCGGCGGCCTCGGGCTGGTGGCGCTGGCGGGCCTGCGTCGCCGTAATTGAGCGCATTGCCGGAACACGGCAAGGTGTTCCGTTTGCCGGGGCTCTGCCCCGGTTTTTTCGTTTACAGCCCCGGATCCTCGCCACCGCCGGCCAGCGCCGCATCCACCACCCGGCGGCTCAGGTGCGGCGCGAAGAGCTCGATGAAGGCATACACGTAGCCACGCAGCCAGGAGTTGCGGCGCACCCCGATGCGGGTCGTGCTGGACTCGAAGAGATGGGCCGCGTCGACCATCCCCAGCCCGCGATCGACCGCCGGGTCGTAGGCCATCCGCGCCAGAATCCCGACCCCCAGCCCCATCCCCACGTAAGTCTTGATGATGTCCGAGTCGATGGCGGTGAGAACGACGTTGGGCTTCAGGCCGCGCCCCAGGAAAGCCTTGTTGATCTGGTTGCGCCCGGTAAAGGCGAAGTCGTAGGTGATCAGCGGGTGGCGGGCGATGGCCTCTAGGGTCAGCGGCGGGGTGCTCAGGATGGGGTGGCCCTGGGGGGCGATCACGCAGCGGTTCCACTGGTAGCAGGGCAACATCACCAGGTTGTGCTCTTCGGCGATGGCCTCGGTGGCGATCGCGATGTCCGCCTCGCCCGACAGCACGTACTCGCACACCTGGCGCGGGCTGCCCTGGTGCAGCGACAGGCGCACGTTGGGGTAGCGCGTCATGAAGGCCTGGATCACCGGCGGCAGCGCGTAGCGCGCCTGGGTGTGGGTGGTGGCGATGGAGAGGCTCCCGCTCGCCTCGTTGCTGAACTCGGCGCCCACCTGGCGCAGGTTGTCCACATCGAGGAGCATGCGCTCGGCGATCGCCAGCACCTGCCGCCCCGGCTCGGTGATCGCCACCAGCCGTTTGCCGTGGCGCACGAAGATCTCGACGCCGAGCTCCTCCTCGAGCAGGCGGATCTGCTTGGAGACACCGGGCTGGGACGTGAACAAGGCCTCGGCCGCCTCGGACACGTTGAGCCCGTGCCGGGCCACTTCGAACACGTAACGCAGTTGCTGGATGTTCATGGCGTCACCTTTTGGACCACGCGACCGGGCCTATATAACTTTTTGTTCTTTTAGTTTAACTCGACAAGCCTATTTCTCCATAATCGCTCCCATTACAATGCGGCGCTCAAGATATCGAGGCGCATCATGGACATCGCTTACACCACAGCCGGCTTCTCCGTCGGCGCCATCGTCGGCCTCACCGGGGTCGGCGGAGGCTCGCTGATGACGCCGCTGCTGGTTCTGCTGTTCGGCATACACCCCTCGGTGGCGGTCGGCACCGACCTGCTCTACGCCGCCATCACCAAGGCCGGTGGCACCCTGGCCCACGGCCTGAAGGGCACCGTCGACTGGTCGATCACGCGCCGCCTCGCCTATGGCAGCATCCCTGCTGCGGCGCTGACCCTGCTGGTGCTCGGCCAGGTGGCGCCAGGCGGCATCGGCGGCGCGACGGGGCTCATCAAGGTCGCCCTGGGCGTGGCGCTGCTGCTCACCGCGGTGGCGATCATCTTCCGCAAGCAGATCCAGGACTTCGCCCTCCGCCACTCGGAGGGGCGTGAGAACCCGCGCCGCACCGCCACCCTCACCGTCGTCACCGGCGCCGTACTCGGCGTGCTGGTGTCGATCTCGTCGGTGGGTGCCGGCGCTCTCGGCGTCAGCGCGCTATTCTTCCTCTACCCCCGCCTGCCGACCCTGCGCATCATCGGCAGCGACATCGCCCACGCGGTGCCCCTCACCCTGGTGGCGGGCATCGGCCACTGGATGCTGGGCAGCGTCGACTGGTCGCTGCTGGGCAGCCTCTTGATCGGCTCGCTGCCAGGCATCTGGCTGGGCAGCCACATCTCCACCCGCGTGCCCGACCGGGTGCTGCGCCCCATCCTGGCCGGCATGCTGGTCCTGGTGGGCAGCAAACTCATCGCGGCCTGAGCGCCCCAACAGACACCGGCCCTCCGGGGCTTCCAAGGAATCCCGGGGCAGCCCGGCCAGAAAACCAACAGGAACACAGAATGTACCGCTACGATCCCTACGACCAGAGAATCGTCGACGAACGCGTCGCCCAGTTTCGCGACCAGACCCGCCGCTACCTGGCTGGCGAGCTGACCGACGAAGAGTTCCGCCCGCTGCGCCTGCAGAACGGCCTGTACATCCAGCGCCACGCCCCGATGCTGCGGATCGCCGTGCCCTACGGCCTGCTGTCGTCGGCCCAGGTGCGCGAGCTGGCCCGCATCGCCCGCACTTACGACAAGGGCTACGCCCACATCACCACGCGCCAGAACGTCCAGTTCAACTGGCCCGAGCTCAAGGTGGTGCCCGAGATCCTGGCCGGCCTCGCCACCGTGCAGATGCACGCCATCCAGACCTCCGGCGCCTGCATCCGCAACATCACCTCAGACCCCTTCGCCGGCGTCGCCGCCGACGAATACCTCGACCCGCGCCCGTGGTGCGAGATCCTGCGCCAGTGGAGCACCTTCCACCCCGAGTTCGCCTTCCTGCCGCGCAAGTTCAAGATCGCCGTGAATGGCGCCGCCGAAGAC
Organism: Zoogloea ramigera; assembly: GCF_006539865.1. GTDB lineage: Bacteria > Pseudomonadota > Gammaproteobacteria > Burkholderiales > Rhodocyclaceae > Zoogloea > Zoogloea ramigera. Next base: position 19,045 of record NZ_BJNV01000069.1, on the reverse strand, counting down.
CGGGCCGTCATCCAGTGCCACGACATCGGCCTCGAGCTCAAGCGCGATGCCGCCGGCGAAATCGGCTTCCGCGTGCTGGTCGGTGGCGGCATGGGCCGCACGCCCATCATCGGCGAAGAAATCAACGCCTTCGTGCCCTGGCAGGACATCATCACCTACTGCGAGGCGATCCTGCGTGTGTACAACCGCTACGGCCGCCGCGACAACCTCTACAAGGCGCGCATCAAGATCCTCGTCAAGGCGCTGGGCGTGGCCGAATTCAAGCGCCAGGTCGAGGAAGAGTGGGCCTTCGGCAAGGGCGGCCCGAACACCCTCACCGAAGCCGAACTCACCCGCGTGGCCGGCCACTTCACGACGCCGGCCTACGAGACGCTGCCCTCTGATGACGCCAGCTACGTGAGCCAGCGCGCCGCCAACCCGGCCTTCGCCGCCTGGGCCCGCCGCAACGTGATCGCCCACCAGCAGCCCGGCTACGCTGTGGTGGTGCTGTCGCTGAAAGACCCGAAGCGCGCCCCCGGCGACATCACCGACGCCCAGCTCGAGCTGGTGGCCGAGCTGGCCGACGCCTACAGCTTCGGCGAAGTCCGCGCCACCCACGAGCAGAACCTGGTGCTCGCCGACGTCAAGCAGTCCGACCTCTTCGCGGTGTGGGAAAAGGCCCGCGCCGCCGGCCTCGCGACGCCCAACTTCGGCCTCCTGACCGACCTGATCTGCTGCCCCGGTGGCGACTTCTGCGCGCTGGCCAACGCCAAGTCGATCCCCATCGCCAACGCCATCCAGGCCCGCTTCGACGACCTGGACCACCTCTACGACATCGGCGACATCGAGCTCAACATCTCCGGCTGCATGAACTCCTGTGGCCACCACCACGTGGGCCATATCGGCATCCTCGGCGTCGACAAGAACGGCGAGGAGTGGTATCAGGTCAGCCTCGGCGGCAGCCAGGGCAACCAGACCAGCCTCGGCAAGGTGATCGGCCGCTCATTTGCGGCGGCCGAAATGCCCGACGTGATCTCGAAGATCATCGACGTCTACCTGGGCCAGCGCCAGCCCGGCGAGCGCTTCATCGAAACTGTCCGCCGCACCGGCCTCGACCCCTTCAAGCTCGGCGTGTATGGCGAAGCCGCCGTCACCGAAAGGAAGCAAAATGCCTAAGCTCATCAAGAACGGCCGCCTCGTCGACGACAGCGCCGAAATCCTCGTCCTCGACGAGAGCCAGGCCCCCGAGGCACTCAGCCTCCCGGCCGGCCCGGTGTTCGTGCCCATGGCCGTGTGGCAGGCCCACAAATCGGCCTTCAGCGGCCGCAGCGACGTCGGCGTGTGGCTCGACAGCCACGACAACGTCGAAGACCTGGCGCCCGACCTGGAAGACCTCTCCGCGGTCGCCCTCAACTTCCCCAAGTTCACCGATGGCCGCGCCTACTCGGCCGCCGCGCTGCTGCGCAGCCGCTACGGCTTCAAGGGCGAGATCCGCGCCATTGGCGATGTGCTGCGCGACCAGTTCTTCTTCATGCAGCGCTGCGGCTTCGACGCCATCCAGCCCAAGACCGGCAAGTATTCCGACGCGCAGCTCGAGGAGAGCCTGGCAAGCCTCAAAGACTTCTCGGCGCCCTACCAGGCCGCCGTCGACCAGCCGGAACCCCTTTTCCGCCGCGCCCAGCGCGCAACCTGAGCGAGGCGCCCATGCACCCCAACCAGAACCCCAAGCTCGACAACCCGGCCCTGCTGGCCAGCGTCGACAGCAAGACCGCCCAGCTGAAGGCCGACCTCGCCGCCTGGGCCGCCGAGCTGCCGGCCATCACGATGGCCAACAGCCTGGGCGCCGAGGACATGGTGCTCACCGACGTGATCGCCACCGCCGGCCTGCCGATCGAGATCTTCTCCCTCGACACCGGCCGCCTGCCCCTCGAAACCTATGACCTGATGGCCCGCGTGCAGCAGCATTACGGGCTCAAGCTGAAGTTCTTCTACCCGAAACACGAAGCCATCGAGGCCTTCACCCGCGAGCACGGCATCAACGCCTTCTACGACAGCGTCGAGCTGCGCAAGGCCTGCTGCCACGCCCGCAAGGTGGAGCCCCTCGGCCGCGCGCTGGCCGGCAAGCAGGCCTGGATCACCGGCCTGCGCGCCGAGCAATCCACCACCCGCACCGACCTGCCCAAGCGCCAGTTCGACGAGGGCAACGGCCTGGTCAAGTTCAACCCGCTGGCCGAGTGGACCGAGAAAGAAGTGTGGGCCTACATCCGGCTGAACAAGGTGCCCTACAACGCCCTGCACGACAAGTTCTACCCCAGCATCGGCTGCGCCCCCTGCACCCGCCCGATTTCCATCGGCGAAGACGTGCGCGCAGGGCGCTGGTGGTGGGAGAATCCCGAATCCAAGGAATGCGGCCTGCACGTCAAGAAGTAACGGGCGGCCCACGCCACATCAACCGAGTAAATCAATGTCGACGCTCACCAAACAAACCCTGAGCCACCTGGACTGGCTCGAATCGGAAGCCATCCACATCATGCGTGAAGTGGCCGGCCAGTGCAGCAACCCCGTGCTGCTCTTCTCCGGCGGCAAGGACTCCATCTGCATGCTGCGGATCGCCGAGAAGGCCTTCCGCCCGGGCAAGTTCCCCTTCCCGCTGATGCACATCGACACCGGCCACAACTACCGCGAAGTCGTCGAGTTTCGCGACAAGCGCGCCGCCGAGCTCGGCGAGCGCCTGATCGTGCGCTCGGTCGAAGACTCCATGAAGCGCGGCACCGTGGTGCTGAAGAGCGAGAACGAATCCCGCAACAAGCACCAGTCGGTGACGCTGCTCGAGGCCATCGAGGAGTTCGGCTTCGACGCCTGCATCGGTGGCGCCCGCCGCGACGAAGAAAAGGCCCGCGCCAAGGAACGCATCATGAGCTTCCGCGACGAGTTCGGCCAATGGGACCCGAAGAACCAGCGCCCCGAACTGTGGAACCTCTACAACGCCCGCAGCCACAAGGGCGAGAACATCCGCGCCTTCCCGATCTCCAACTGGACCGAGATGGACGTGTGGCAGTACATCGAGCGCGAAGGCCTCGAGCTGCCCTCCATCTACTTCGCCCACACTCGCCCGGTGGTTATCCGCCAGGGCGCCATCGTGCCGGTCAATGTGCCGCTGATGAACGGCGAGTTGACCAACCTGCCGAAGGCCGGCGAAGAGATCGTCGACCTGCAGGTGCGCTTCCGTACCGTCGGTGACATCTCGTGCACGGCGCCGGTAGAGTCGGCCGCTGACAACGTCGAGAAGATCGTGGTCGAGACCGCCACCACCACCATCACCGAGCGCGGCGCCACCCGTCTGGACGACCAGACCAGCGAAGCCTCCATGGAACAACGCAAGAAAGAAGGTTACTTCTGATGAGTACCCAGCACGTAGAAGACCGGGGCCTGCTGCGCTTCCTGACCTGCGGCTCCGTTGACGACGGCAAGAGCACCTTGATCGGCCGCCTGCTGTTCGACACCAAGGCGATCCTGGCAGACACCCTGACCGCCATCGAGAAGACCTCCAGCAAGCGCGGCATGACCGCCGTCGACCTGTCGCTGCTCACCGACGGCCTGCAGGCCGAGCGCGAGCAGGGCATCACCATTGACGTCGCCTACCGCTACTTCTCCACCGGCACCCGCAAATACATCATCGCCGACGCGCCGGGCCACGAGCAGTACACCCGCAACATGGTCACCGCGGCGTCCACGGCCAACGTCGCGATCATCCTGATCGACGCGCGCAAGGGCGTGCTCACCCAGACCCGCCGCCACAGCTACCTGACCAAGCTCGTGGGCATCCCCCACGTCGTCGTGGCCGTTAACAAGATGGACCTGGTGGACTACGACCAGGCCACCTACGATCGCATCGTTGGCGAATACAAGGCCTTCGCCGACCAGATCGGCCTGACCGACGTGCGCTTCATCCCGCTGTCAGCCCTCAATGGCGACATGATCGTCGACCGCGGCGAACGCCTCGATTGGTATGACGGCCCGACGCTGATCGACATCCTCGAAGCGGCCCCCGCCGCCCACACCGAGAAGGCCGAAAGCTTCCGCTTCCCGGTTCAGTACGTGTGCCGGCCCCAGGCCTCCGACGATCCGGCGCTGCACGACTACCGTGGTTTCATGGGGCGCGTCGAAGCCGGCGAGATCAAGGTCGGCGACACCGTGACGGTGCTCCCCAACGGCCTCACCACCCGAGTCAAGGACATCCAGCTGTACGGCGAGTCGCTGCCCAAGGCCATCCATGAGCAATCGGTGACCCTGCTGCTCGAAGACGAGATCGACATCTCCCGCGGCGACATGATCGTCGCCGCCGGTGAAGCGCCCGCCCAGAGCAAGCAGGTCGAGGCCCTCGTCTGCTGGCTCTCGGAAACGCCGCTGTCACCCGCCCGCACCTACTGGCTGCGCCACACGACCCGTGAAGTGAAGGCCAAGGTTGCGAGCATCGCCCACCGGGTCGACATCAACACCCTCGCCAATGACTCGGCCACGACGCTGGCCATGAATGACATCGCCCGCCTTACCCTGAAGCTGGCACAACCCGTGTTCGCCGACAGCTACACGGAGTCCCGCGCCACCGGCGCCTTCATCCTGATCGACGAATCCACCAACAACACCGTTGGCGCGGGCATGATCGTCTGACGATCTCCGCTCCGCGAGACCAAAGCCCGCCCGGCGCAAGCCCGGCGGGCTTTTTTTGGCTCATCGCAACCGGCGCTCCGCCGTTGTCGCCACCGATCCCACAAGACAAGATGAGGGGTACGCAAGACGAGAACTCTAAAAGAATACAGCAACGCTCGCCCTCAGGAGCCCGCTCCGGCTCAGAGCCACTACGCCCTTCAGACTCCAATTGGGACCGCCCCCGGTATTCGGCGACGTTTTGACTTTACAGCGGTCTGGCTGACAGTCACTTACAAACCATCCTTCCCGTCACCACGACGGAACGGACTGCACCATTCGCTGCGCTGTGCGCGATGCCTGGCGTACCGGCGAAAAAAAAGCCAGCTTACGCTGGCTTTCTTCTGGATCGCGCCGCTTACGCAGCAGCCTGTTCGGCTTGCGGCTCAGCAACTTCGCCTTCCGGACGATCAAGCAGCTCGACGAAGCACATCGGAGCGTTGTCACCATCACGGAAACCACACTTCAGGATACGCAGATAACCACCATTACGGGTGGAGAAACGCGGACCCAGTTCGTCGAAGATCTTGACGACGATGTCACGATCCCGGAGACGATCGAAGGCCAGACGACGGTTGGCCAGGCTCGGCTTCTTGCCGAGGGTGATCAGCGGCTCAACAACCTTGCGCAGCTCCTTGGCCTTCGGCACGGTGGTCTTGATGACCTCGTGACGCAGCAGGGAGTTTGCCATGTTGCGCAGCATAGCCTGACGGTGGCTGCTGGTGCGGTTGAGCTTGCGAAGACCGTTACGGTGACGCATTTGGAATTACCTCTTCTTCGTTACGCTCAACCGAGCTTTTCCAGCCCGGCCGGCGGCCAATTTTCAAGTTTCATGCCCAGCGTCAGACCGCGCGAGGCAAGGACTTCCTTGATCTCGTTCAGCGACTTGCGGCCCAGGTTGGGCGTCTTGAGCAGTTCGGTTTCGGTGCGCTGGATCAGATCACCGATGTAGTAGATGTTCTCGGCCTTCAGGCAGTTCGCAGAGCGAACCGTCAGCTCGAGATCATCGACCGGACGCAACAGGATCGGATCGATGGCAGGCGCCTTGGGAGCTTCCACCGCGGTCGGCGTACCCTCGAGGTCTGCAAACACAGACAGCTGATCCATCAGAACGCGCGCAGCAAAACGCACGGCCTCTTCCGGATCAACGGCACCGTTGGTCTCGATGTCCAGCACCAGACGATCCAGATCGGTGCGCTGCTCGACGCGAGCGCTTTCCACCGAATAGCTGACGCGGCGAACCGGGCTGAACGAAGCGTCCAGAACGATACGGCCGATGGTCTTGGTCTCGCCGGCCGCCGGGCGCTGATTGCCAGGCACGTAGCCGCGGCCCTGCTCGACCTTGATTTGCAGATCAAGCTTGCCGCCAGGTGCCAGGTGCGCAAGCACATGGTCCGGGTTGATGACTTCGACGTCGTGGGAAACTTCGATATCCGCAGCGGTAACGACGCCCTCGCCAGCTTTCACCAGCGACAGCGTAGCTTCGTTACGACCATGCAGCTTGAGGACAACACCCTTCAGGTTCAGCAGCAGGTCGACAACGTCTTCCCGCACACCATCCAGCGTCGAGTACTCATGCAGTACGCCCTCGATCGACACCTCGGTCGGCGCGTAGCCCGGCAACGAGGAGAGCAGGATCCGGCGGAGCGCATTGCCAAGCGTGTGACCGAAGCCGCGTTCAAACGGCTCCATGGTCACGCGGGCATGCACCGGCGAAACGTTCTGCACCTCGATGATGCGCGGTTTCAGCAGAGCATTACTTTGCATCGACAATCCTTCTATAGAGTCGCGCCAGAGGCGCGACCACCATTAACGCGAATACAGTTCGACAACCAGACCTTCGTTCAGGGTCGCAGGCAGCTCAGCGCGCTGCGGATAAGCCTTGAACGTACCCTTGCCGGCCTTGGCATCGACAGCCAGCCACTCGGGGAAGCCGCGGGAGTCGGCTGCTTCGAGCGCGGCCTTGACGCGCAGCTGGTTGCGGGCGGTATCGGTCAGGGCGATCTCATCGCCAGGACGAACCGTGTAGGACGGAATGTTCACGCGCTTGCCATTGACCAGGACGCCGTTGTGACGGACAACCTGGCGGGCCTCGGCACGGGAAGCGCCAAAGCCCATCCGGTAGGCGACGGCATCCAGACGGCCTTCGAGGAGCTGCAGAAGGTTTTCACCCGTCTGGCCCTTGCGACGATCGGCTTCGGCGTAGGTCTTGCGGAACTGACGCTCGAGAATGCCGTACAGGCGACGGATCTTCTGCTTTTCACGCAGTTGGACGCCATAACCGGACAGACGCTGACCGGACTTCTGGCCGTGCTGACCAGGTGCGTAGGAGCGACGCTCGATCGCACACTTGTCGGTAAAGCACTTTTCGCCCTTGAGAAAGAGCTTTTCACCCTCGCGACGGCACTGACGGCACTTCGGGTCAAGATTACGAGCCACTGTTCAACTCCTTGTCAGATACGACGCTTCTTCGGCGGACGGCAGCCGTTGTGCGGGATCGGCGTGATATCGGTGATCGTCGTGATCTTGATACCCAGCGCGTTAAGCGCCCGAACGCTGGACTCGCGGCCAGGGCCGGGGCCCTTCACACGCACTTCCAGATTCTTGATGCCGCACTCGACGGCGACCTTGCCAGCCGCTTCGGCGGCAACCTGGGCAGCAAACGGGGTGCTCTTGCGGGAGCCCTTGAAGCCGGCGCCACCGGAGGTAGCCCACGACAGCGCGTTGCCCTGGCGATCGGTGATCGTGATGATCGTGTTGTTGAAAGAAGCGTGAACGTGGGCGATGCCCTCGGCCACGTTCTTCTTGATCTTCTTGCGAACCTTCGCAGCAGTCTTTGCCATGTCTTATCCCTGATTACTTCTTGCCGGCGATCGCCTTGCGCGGACCCTTGCGGGTGCGGGCATTGGTACGCGTGCGCTGGCCACGAAGGGGCAAACCACGACGATGGCGCACCCCGCGATAGCACCCCAGGTCCATGAGGCGCTTGATACTCATCGTCACTTCACGGCGCAGGTCACCTTCAACGGTGAACTTCGCGACTTCGTCGCGCAGCCGTTCCATGTCCGACTCAGTCAGATCCTTGATCTTGACGGAGCGACCGATACCGGCCGCATCACAGATCTGTTGCGCACGAGTGCGCCCGATACCGAAAATCGCGGTAAGCGCGATCTCGGTGTGCTTGTGGTTGGGAATGTTTACCCCTGCAATGCGGGCCATGCGTTCACCCCAAAATGCTAAACGTTAAATTATAAAGAATGCGGGTGACCGCATCAACCCTGACGCTGCTTGTGGCGCGGATCCGTACAGATCACGCGAACGACACCTTTGCGACGGACAATCTTGCAGTTTCTGCAAAGCCGCTTGACCGATGCTTGAACTCTCATTTCTAGCTCCTGACTACTATTCTGTTATTTCGCTCGGAAAACGATCCGGGCCCTGCTCAAATCATACGGCGTCAACTGCACCGTTACCTTGTCGCCAGGAAGGATCCGGATGTAATGCATCCTCATCTTCCCCGAGATGTGGCCAAGGACGAAGTGGCCATTTTCAAGTTTCACCCTGAAGGTCGCATTGGGGAGATTCTCGAGAACCTCACCTTGCATCTCGATGTAGTCTTCCCTCGACATGAACCTACTTGAGCGCGGACCGCGACCCCTTGAAGTTAGCCTTCTTCAACAGGCTTTCGTACTGGTGGGACATGATGTAGGCCTGAACCTGGGACATGAAGTCCATCGTCACCACCACGATGATCAACAAGGACGTCCCACCAAAGTAAAACGGAACGTTCCACTCCAGGATCAGAAACTCCGGCAGCAAACATACCAAGGTGATGTACACCGCCCCTGCCAGGGTCAGCCGCATCAGGATCTTGTCGATGTATCGCGCCGTCTGCTCGCCAGGACGAATCCCGGGAACAAAAGCCCCGCTCTTCTTCAGGTTATCCGCCGTCTCCTTCGAGTTGAAAACGAGGGCCGTGTAAAAGAAACAGAAGAAAACAATCGCTGCCGCGTACAAAATCACGTAAATCGGCTGACCAGGAGCCAGAGTGGAACCCAGATCCTTCAACCAGGTCATGCTCTCGGACGAACCGAACCACTGAGCGAGCGTTGCCGGAAAGAGGATTATGCTCGAGGCGAAGATCGGCGGAATCACTCCCGACATATTCAGCTTGAGCGGAAGGTGAGAGCTCTGACCGCCGTAGATCTTGTTACCGACCTGACGCTTCGCGTAATTCACGAGGATCTTGCGCTGCCCCCGCTCAACGAACACCACAACACCCGTCACAACCACCACCAGCACGCAGATCACGAGAGCCGTGAAAGGATGCATGGCACCGGTGCGTACGAGCTCGAAGAGACCACCGAGCGAATTCGGCAAACCAGCAGCGATACCCGCAAAGATGATGATCGAAATGCCGTTACCCAAGCCACGCTCAGTGATCTGCTCACCAAGCCACATCAGGAACATTGTCCCGGTGACAAGAGTGGAGACAGTCACGAAGCGGAACATCAGGCCGGGATCAAGAACAAGACCCTGCTGCGATTCCAGCGCGACAGCGATGCCAAGACCCTGAAACAAGGCCAAGGCCAGCGTGCCGTAACGCGTGTACTGAGTAATCTTCCGACGGCCGCCCTCGCCTTCCTTCTTCAGCGCCTCCAGCTGCGGCGACGCAACGGTAAGCAGCTGCATGATGATCGACGCCGAAATATACGGCATGATCCCCAAAGCAAAGATGGTGAAACGGGATAGCGCTCCGCCAGAGAACAGGTTGAAAACCCCGAGGATGCCGCCCTTTTGACTCTTGAACAGATCCGCCAACGCCACCGGATCGATGCCCGGCACCGGGATGTGAGCACCGATTCGATAAACAATCAGGGCCCCCAAAAGGAACATCAAGCGACGCTTGAGATCCCCGAACTTTCCCGGTGCCGCCAGCGCGGACTGCTGATTAGCCACGCTGAACCTTACTCGGCAGACTGCACGGAACCACCGGCGGCTTCGATAGCAGCCTTGGCACCCTTGGTAGCAGCCACACCACGCAGATTCACCTTGCGGGTGATGACACCGGACAGCACCACTTTGGCAGCGAGCGCGTCAGCGGCAACGATGCCAGCCTGCTGCAGAACGAGCAGATCGACGTCTTCAACCGGCAGAGCTTCAAGCTCGGACAGGCGAACTTCACCGATACGGGCACGAGTCAGCGAAACGAAGCCGCGCTTCGGCAGACGACGCTGCATCGGCATCTGGCCGCCCTCGAAACCAACCTTGTGGAAGCCACCAGTACGGGACTTCTGACCCTTGTGACCACGACCGGCAGTCTTGCCCAGGCCGCTACCAATGCCACGGCCCACGCGCTTCGCAGCGTGCTTGGCGCCAGCAGCAGGTTTAATCGCATTCAAGCGCATTTAAGCCTCACACTTAACGAGGTAGGCAACCTTGGTGATCATCCCGCGAACTGCGGGAGTATCCTGCAGTTCCACCGTGTGGTGGAGACGGCGAAGGCCAAGACCGCGAACGGTTGCACGATGGGACTGCTTGGTACCGATAACGCTCTTGACGAGCGTGACTTTCACTTTCTTATCGGACATGACTTACCCCTGGATCTCTTCAACCGTCTTGCCACGCTTGGCGGCGATCACGGAAGGAGCATTGGTGGCCATGAGGCCGTTCAGCGTGGCACGCACCACATTGTACGGATTCGTGGAGCCGATCGACTTCGCAATGATGTCGGTCACGCCCATCACCTCGAAAACAGCGCGCATCGCACCGCCGGCAATGATGCCGGTACCGGTGGGAGCCGGCTGCATCAGGACCGACGAAGCGCCATGCTTGCCGATCACGGAGTGATGCAGAGTGCCGTTCTTGAGGGACACCTTGTTCATCTTGCGACGGGCTTCTTCCATCGCCTTCTGCACGGCGACCGGAACTTCGCGGGACTTGCCCTTGCCCATCCCGACGCCACCATCACCATCGCCAACCACGGTCAGAGCGGCGAAACCGAGAATACGGCCGCCCTTCACAACCTTCGTGACACGGTTGATGGACACCATCTTTTCGCGCAGGCCGTCATCACGCTCGTCAGAGGCCTGAACTTTTTTACTTTGCTGCTTAGCCATGTTCAACCTCGCTTAGAACTTCAGACCGCCTTCGCGGGCGGCATCGGCAAGCGCCTTAACGCGGCCGTGGTACTGGAAGCCCGACCGGTCGAAAGCGACCGCCTCGATGCCTGCAGCCTTGGCGCGTTCGGCAATCAGCTTGCCCACCAGCTCAGCGGCAGCCTTGTTGCCACCGTTCGCCACCTGGGCGCGCACATCCGCTTCCACGGTGGAAGCAGCTGCCAGCACCTTGGAGCCACAGCCAGAGATGACTTGCGCGTAGATATGGCAGTTGGAACGGAACACGGACAGACGGACTGCCTTCATTTCCGCAATCTTGGCACGGGTTTTCCGTGACCGGCGCAAACGCGTTTCCTTCTTGTTGATCATGATCCGCCCTTACTTCTTCTTGGTTTCTTTCAAGGTAACCACTTCGTCCGAGTAACGGACACCCTTGCCCTTGTAGGGCTCCGGCGCGCGATAGGCACGGACTTCAGCAGCAACCTTGCCGACAACCTGCTTGTCGACACCCTTGATAACGATTTCCGTCTGAGTCGGCGTCTCCACCTTGATGCCGACAGGCATCTGGTGGACAACCGGGTGCGAGAAACCGAGGCTGAGGTTCAGCTTGTCACCTTGGGCCTGGGCACGATAACCCACACCAACCAGGTTCAGCTTGCGCTCGAAACCCTTGGAAACGCCGGTCACCATGTTGTTCACCAGCGCGCGCAGCGTACCGGACATGGCGTTGCCATTCACGGCGCCTTCGATGGCAGAACACTGCACACCAGCTTCGCCATGCTCAACCTTGACCGACGGATGCACAGCCTGCGCCAGGGAGCCCAGCGGGCCCTTCACGACGATCTGGCCTGCATCGATCTTGACTTCCACACCAGCCGGAATAACGACCGGGTTCTTGGCTACACGGGACATTGCAACCCTCCCTTAAGCCACAACGCAGAGCACTTCGCCGCCAGCACGGGCAGCGCGCGCAGCGCGGTCAGTCATCACACCCTTCGGCGTGGAAACAATCGCCACACCAAGGCCGTTCATAACGCGGGGCAGATCATCGCTACCCTTGTAAACACGGAGGCCAGGGCGGCTGACGCGTTCAATGCGTTCGATAACCGGGCGACCGGCGTAATACTTGAGCGACAGCGCCAGCTCGGCCTTGCCGTCGTCTTGAGAGACAGCGAAGTCGTCGATGTAGCCTTCGCTCTTCAGAACCTTGGCGATGGCAACCTTCAGCTTGGAGGAAGGCATCGCGACAGAGCTCTTTTGCGCCTGCTGCGCGTTGCGAATCCGCGTCAGCATATCGGCGATCGGATCAGACATGCTCATCTTCGACCCCTTACCAGCTTGCCTTGGTCATGCCAGGAACTTCACCGCGGAAGGCAACTTCGCGCAGCTTGTTACGGCACAGACCGAATTTACGAAAGACACCACGCGGACGACCGGTCTGCTCGCAGCGGTTACGCTGACGGGACGGGCTCGAATTACGCGGCAGTTGCTGCAGCTTGAGACGCGCAACCATGCGCTCTTCATCCGACAGCTTGGCGTTGTTGATCTGTTCGAACAGAGCAGCACGCTTGGCTGCGAACTTTGCAACCATCTTCGCGCGCTTCTCTTCGCGATTGATCAGAGACAGTTTCGCCATAAAACCCTCAGTTCTTGAAAGGGAACTTGAACGCGGCGAGCAGAGCGCGCGCCTCGTCGTCCGTCTTGGCCGTCGTCGTGATGCTGATATTCATCCCGCGGAGAGCATCGATCTTGTCGTACTCGATTTCCGGGAAGATGATCTGCTCCTTGACGCCCAGGTTGTAGTTGCCACGGCCATCAAAACCCTTGCCGGCGATACCGCGGAAGTCGCGGATACGGGGCATGGCGATCGTGACCAGGCGATCCAGAAATTCGTACATGCGGGGGCCACGCAACGTGACCATGCAGCCGATCGGATAACCATCACGAATCTTGAAGCCGGCGATCGACTTCTTCGCCTTGGTGGTAACGGGCTTCTGACCAGCGATCTTCTGAAGATCGCCAACCGCGTAATCCAGAACCTTCTTGTCACCCACAGCCTCACCCACACCCATGTTCAGGGTGATCTTGGTGATGCGCGGGACTTCCATGACCGACGTGTAGCCGAACTTCTGGAGAAGCTCAGGCGCAACGGTCTCTTTGTAGAATTCTTGCAGGCGCGCCATGACTACTCCTTAAGCATCCACTACTTCGCCGTTGGACTTGAAGACACGCACCTTGCGGCCATCTTCGAGCACCTTGAAGCCGACGCGATCAGCCTTCTGGGTCGCGGAATTGAACACCGCAACGTTCGAGGCCTGGATCGGCATTTCTTTTTCGACGATGCCGCCGACCTCACCCTTCATCGGGTTCGGACGCACGTGCTTCTTGACACGGTTGATACCCTCAACGACAACCACATCGCCGTCGACGCGGAGCACCGTGCCACGCTTGCCCTTGTCTTTGCCCGTAAGGACGGCAACTTCGTCGCCTTTGCGAATCTTGTTCACAACTACTCCTTAGAGAACTTCGGGCGCCAGGGAGACGATCTTCATGAACTTTTCGGTACGCAGCTCGCGCGTGACCGGTCCGAAGATACGCGTACCGATCGGCTCGCCCTTGTTGTTAAGCAGGACCGCAGCATTGCGATCGAACTTGATCAGCGAGCCATCCGGACGACGCACGCCCTTGGCGGTACGAACCACCACAGCGCTGTAAACGTCACCCTTCTTGACACGACCACGCGGGGCCGCATCCTTGATACTCACCTTGATGATGTCACCCACACCGGCGTAGCGACGCTTGGAGCCGCCCAACACCTTGATGCACATCACATAACGCGCGCCGGTATTATCGGCGACGTCCAGCATCGTTTGCATTTGGATCATTTAAACTCTCCAACTTGACACGCTATTGGCGGCCAGTTTTGGATCCCGTTCGGGTTGATTGGACTTGCACAGGAACCGTGCAAGAGCAAAGACGGCAATAATAATGGCTTGCCAATCTCTTGGCAAGCCATTTATACGTACAGCTACAACTTAAACTGCTACGACCTTCTCGAGAACCTGGATGACGCGCCAAGTTTTCGTCTTTGAGATCGGACGGCACTCCTCGATTTGCACGAGATCGCCTTCCGCAGCCTCCGTACCGGCTTCAACGTGAGCGTGGTACTTGGCGGTACGCTTGATCACCTTGCCATACAGCGGGTGCTTCACGCGGCGCTCAACCAGAACGGTCACGGTGTTGGTCATCTTGTCGCTGACAACACGGCCAACTTCAACGCGCTTGTTTTTTACTTGATCGTTCATTTCGCACCCGCCTTCTCACGAAGAATGGTTTTGACCCGGGCGATGTCCTTACGAACCTTGCCGAGTTGCGAAGTATTGCTCAGCTGCTGAGTCGCGATCTGCATGCGCAGGCTGAATTGAGCCTTCAGCAGTTCGAGCAGTTCAGCGTTGAGCTGGCTGGCGTCCTTCGCCCGCAATTCCGAAACATTCATGATTTACCCCACCATCCGGACAACGAAGACGGTTTCGATCGGCAGCTTGGCAGCCGCGAGACGGAAAGCCTCGCGCGCCAGCGCTTCATCCACACCATCCATTTCGTACAGCACCTTGCCCGGCTGGATCTCGGCAACCCAGTACTCCGGGCTACCCTTACCGTTACCCATACGCACTTCCGCCGGCTTTTGCGAGATCGGCTTGTCCGGGAAAACGCGAATCCAGATACGACCACCCCGCTTGATATGACGGGTCATGGCACGACGGGCAGATTCGATCTGGCGAGCAGTAAGACGACCACGCCCAACCGCCTTCAGACCGTACTCGCCAAAGCTTACCTTGGCACCGCGGGTGGCGAGACCCTTATTGCGGCCCTTCTGCTCCTTACGATACTTCCTTCTCGACGGCTGCAGCATCATTCACTCCCGCTTCTTTCTTGATCCGTTTTGCACCATCAGCCTGATCGCCGCCAGTGCGGCGCGCGGGCCGCTTGGCACCCGGCTTGCTGTCGGCACCCTCATTGCGACGACGGCCTCGGCGGTTATCGCCTTCGTTGTCCGTCGCAGCAGGCTGCTCGTTACGGGCGAGAGCCTCGCCCTTGTACACCCACACCTTGATGCCGATCACACCATAGGTGGTGTGGGCTTCGGACACGCCGTAGTCGATGTCGGCGCGCAGGGTGTGCAGGGGCACACGACCTTCGCGATACCACTCGGTACGAGCGATCTCAGCACCGTTCAGACGACCGGAGCTCATGATCTTGATGCCCTGAGCACCCAGACGCATTGCGTTCTGCATCGCACGCTTCATTGCACGGCGGAACATAATGCGCTTCACGAGCTGCTGGGAAATCGAGTCAGCAATCAGCTGAGCATCGGTTTCCGGCTTGCGAACTTCTTCGATGTTCACATGCACCGGCACACCCATGATGCCCTGCAGATCAGCCTTCAGCTTCTCGATGTCTTCGCCCTTCTTGCCGATCACAACACCCGGACGGGCGCTGAAAACGGTGATCCGGGCGTTCTTGGCCGGACGCTCGATGACGACACGGCTCACGGAAGCGTGCGCAAGCTTCTTCTTCAGATGCTCGCGAACCTTCAGGTCCTCGTTCAGCATCGTGGCGAAGTCGCTGCCAGCAGCAAACCAGCGGGAGCCCCAGTTACGCGTTACGGCCAGGCGAAAGCCGGTCGGATGGATTTTCTGTCCCATGGGTTCTCCTTACTCTCCGACCGTCACGTAGATATGGCAGGTCGGCTTGCTGATGCGGTTACCGCGACCCTTCGCACGAGCGGTGAAACGCTTGAGCGTCATGCCTTGCTCGACATAGATCGACTTCACACGCAGCGCGTCGATATCGGCGCCATCATTGTGCTCAGCATTCGCGATTGCCGATTCGACAACCTTCTTGATGATCTTCGCGCCCTTTTTGGGGCTGAAGGTCAGAATGTTGAGCGCCTGCTCGACCGACTTGCCGCGGACGAGATCCGCAACCAGACGACCTTTCTGTTCCGACAGGCGAACGCCGCGGAGAATGGCTTTGGTTTCCATCGTCATTTCCCCTTAGCGCTTGGCCTTCTTGCTGGCGGCGTGACCCTTGAACGTACGGGTGAGCGCGAATTCGCCGAGCTTGTGACCAACCATGTTTTCAGAAACGTACACCGGGATGTGCTGACGGCCGTTGTGCACAGCGATCGTCAGGCCAACAAAATCCGGCAGCACCGTGGAGCGACGCGACCAGGTCTTGATCGGGCGCTTGTCATTCGAGTCCCGTGCCGCATCCACCTTCTTCAGGAGGTGAGCGTCGATAAACGGGCCCTTCTTAATAGAACGTGCCATGTCTTACCTCTTATCGCTTGTGCCGACGCTGAACAATCATCGAGTCGGTACGCTTGACGCTACGGGTCCGATAACCCTTGGTCGGCTGACCCCACGGGCTGACAGGCACACGGCCTTCGCCAGTACGGCCTTCGCCACCACCGTGCGGGTGATCAACCGGGTTCATCGCCGTACCGCGGACGGTCGGGCGGATACCACGCCAGCGATTCGCACCAGCCTTGCCGATCTTGCGCAGGCTATGCTCTTCATTACCGACTTCACCGATGGTGGCACGGCATTCGATGTGCACACGACGGATTTCGCCGGAGCGCAGGCGCACCTGAGCGTAGATCCCTTCGCGAGCAAGCAGCTGGACCGAGGTACCAGCGGCACGCGCCAGCTGGGCACCCTTGCCAGGAATCATCTCGACGCAGTGCAGGGTCGTACCCACCGGAATATTCCGGATCGGCAGAGCATTGCCGGACTTGATCGGGGCTTCGGAACCACTGACGATCGCCTGACCCACCACCACACCCTTCGGGGCGATGATGTAGCGACGCTCGCCGTCGGCGTAGCACAGCAGCGCGAGGTGCGCAGAGCGGTTCGGGTCGTACTCGAGACGCTCGACCTTGGCAACGATGCCATCCTTGTTGCGACGGAAATCGACGAGACGATAGTGCTGCTTGTGACCACCGCCCTTGTGACGAGTGGTGATGTGGCCGTTGTTGTTACGGCCAGCGGTCTTCGACTGCTTCTCGACGAGCGAGGCAACCGGAGCACCCTTGTGCAGGTTCGGGCTGACGACCTTGACGACCGCACGGCGGCCGGCGGAAGTCGGTTTGACTTTAACGAGTGCCATATTGCTTACTCCCCGGCCGCGAAGTTGATTTCCTGGCCCGGCTTCAGGCAGACATACGCCTTCTTCCAGCCCTTGCGGCGGCCAATCATCTTGCCGAAGCGCTTTTCCTTGCCTTTGACGTTGGCAACCTGCACGGCCTTCACTTCAACCTTGAAGAGAAGCTCGACCGCCGCCTTGACTTCAGGCTTGGTTGCATCGCTGGCAACGCGAAACACCACTTGCTCATTCTTGTCGGCGATGTAGGTCGCCTTTTCAGAGATTTGGGGAGCGAGCAGCACCTGCATCAGACGCTCTTCCTTGAATGCGCTCATTGCCACATCTCCTCCATCTTGGCAACGGCACCCTTGGTGACGAGCACCTTCGGGAAACGCACCAGGGAAACCGGATCAGCTTCGCTGACGTCCAGAACGAGAACGTTCGGGAGGTTGCGGGCCGACAGGTACAGGTTTTCATCAAAGGAATCGGTGATCACCAGAACCGACTCGAGGCCCATGCCCTTGAGCTTCTGGGCGAGGAGCTTGGTCTTCGGCGCTTCAACCGCAAAACCTTCGATGACCGACAGACGATCTTCGCGGGCGAGTTGCGACAGGATCGCAGCAACACCGGCGCGGTACATCTTGCGGTTAACCTTGTGGGAGAAGTTCTCGTCCGGCTTGTTCGGGAAGGCACGACCGCCCCCACGCCAGATCGGGCTCGAACTCATACCGGAACGGGCGCGACCCGTGCCTTTTTGACGCCACGGCTTGTGGGTCGTATGGGACACTTCGTCACGGCCCTTCTGGGCACGATTGCCAGAGCGGGCGTTGGCCATGTAAGCAACGACGACCTGATGAATCAGGGCCTCATTGTACTCACGACCAAACAGCGCGTCGGACGCCTGAAGGGTCGCAGACGCCTGACCCTGTTCGTTCAACAGCTTCAGTTCCATCACGCCTCCAGTCAGTTACCCGCCTTGACGGCAGGGCGAACAACTACATCGCCGCCATCATGGCCGGGCACACCGCCCTTGATCAACAACAGGCCGCGCTCAACATCAACGCGAACCACTTCCAGATTCTGCACGGTGCAGCTGACGGCACCGAGGTGACCGGTCATGCGCTTACCCGGGAAAACGCGACCCGGATCCTGCGCCATACCGATGGAACCCGGCACGTTGTGACTACGGGAGTTACCGTGGGTCTGACGACCGGAAGCGAAGTTGTGACGCTTGATGGTACCGGCATAGCCCTTACCAATCGAAACACCACTCACATCAACCTTTTGACCGACAGCAAAGATATCGACACCAACGACATCGCCAGCCTTCAGGGAAGACAGACGATCAGCATCGACACGGAATTCCTTCAGCACATGACCCGCTTCAACGCCTGCTTTGGCGAGATGACCGGCCGCAGCCTTATTCACCCGGCTCGCACGACGAACGCCGAAGGTCACCTGGACGGCAGAATAGCCATCCGTTTCAGCCGATTTGATCTGGGTCACACGGTTGTTGGACACGTCCAGCACAGTCACCGGAATGGAAGCACCATCCTCGGCAAAAATGCGAGTCATGCCCACCTTGCGCCCGACAAGGCCTAGACTCATTTTATTCTCCTTACCCTGGTTGCGATTGACCAGGACCGATTGCAATTACAAGATGCGCCAAAAAGCACAAGGGCCGGATTATATCGGCCCTTGCACCAATAACGCAATACTTTTGATTTACTGCAGCTTGATCTCGACGTCAACGCCAGCCGGCAGGTCCAGCTTCATCAGCGCATCGACGGTCTTGTCGGTCGGATCCACGATATCCATCAGACGCAGATGGGTACGGATCTCGAACTGATCGCGAGAGGTCTTGTTGACGTGCGGCGAACGAAGCAGGTCGAAACGCTCGATACGCGTCGGCAGCGGCACCGGGCCACGGACGACAGCGCCGGTGCGCTTCGCGGTATCGACGATCTCAAGGGCCGATTGATCGATCAGCTTGTAGTCGAAGGCCTTGAGACGGATACGGATCTTCTGGTTTTGCATTTTGTTTCCCAAAGAGCTGTCGGTGCGGCACACCATGCGCCGCACCCATGTCAATA
>NZ_BJNV01000068.1 GCF_006539865.1 Zoogloea ramigera | reverse complement strand
AAGCTGTGCCGCGGCGGGCGGCGGCGGGCTCACCAGCTCGACCTCGACCGGGTCGGGCAGGCGGTTCTGCCAGCGGACGCCGTAGAACAGGAACAGGCCGAGCGCCACATGGACGAAGATGGCGAGCAGCGCCGAGGCCCACTTGCCCCGCTCGTTGCCGGGCAGTGCCGGGTTCATCGGGCGGCAGCCCCGACCTTCGTCTGCAGGCCAACCTTGTTGACGCCGGCGTTGCGCAGGTCGTTGAGGATGTTCATGACCTGCTCGTACTTGACGCTCTTGTCGGCGGCGATGACCACCGACTGGCCGGGGTTGGCCGACACGGCGGCCTGCACTTCGCCGATCAGGTCGCGGCGGTTGAAGGGCTTCTCGGTGGCCTGGCTGGTGGTGCGGAGGGTGAGCCCGCCGTCGGGCTTGACGGTGACGATCATCGCGTCGGTGGGCGGCGCGGGGACTTTGTCGACGCTGGGCAGGTTCACCGAACCGGACTGGATCATCGGCGCGGTGACCATGAAGATGACGAGCAGGACCAGCATCACGTCGATGTAGGGCACGACGTTGATCTGGTTCATGAGGCGGCGTTGACGCATGGCGGCGGGGCTCCGGTCAGCGCAGCTGGCGCTGGAGGATGTTCAGGAACTCCTCGGTGAAGCTCTCGAAGCGGATCGCGATGCGGTCGATGTCGTGGGCGAAGCGGTTGTAGGCAACCACCGCGGGGATCGCCGCGAAGAGGCCGATGGCGGTGGCCACCAGCGCCTCGGCGATGCCCGGCGCGACGTGGGCGAGGGTGGCGGAGCCGACGTTGGAGAGGCCGCGGAAGGCGTTCATGATGCCCCACACGGTGCCGAACAGGCCCACATACGGCGATACCGAACCGACCGAGGCGAGGAAGGCCAGGTGGGCTTCGAGGTCGTCGACCTCGCGCTGGTAGGTGGCGCGCATGGCGCGGCGGGCGCCGTCCATGATCGCCCCGTTGTCGAGGCTCTTGCCGCGCAGCTTGGCGAACTCGCGGTAGCCGGCCTCGAAGATGCGCTCCATGCCGGCAGCCTCGTGGCGGCCGGTGGCGGCGCTCTGGTAGAGGGCGTTGAGGTCGCCGCCGCTCCAGAAGTCGCGCTCGAAGAGGTCGGTTTTTTTCTTGGCGTCGCGGATCTGGAACCACTTGCGGAAGATCCAGTACCAGGACATGAATGACACGGTGCCGAGCAGGGCCATCACGAGCTTGACGAGCACGCTCGCGTTGGCGATCAGGGACAGGATTGACAGGTCTTCGGTGACGTTCATCGATTTAAACCAGGGAGGCGAGCTGTGCGCGCACAGCGGAGGGAATCGGGGTGGGGCGCATCGAATTGCGGTCGACGCAGGCGATGCCGATGCGGGCTTCGAAGAGCGTCTGCCCGTCGCGCCGGACCTGCTGGGCGAAATCGAGGCTGGCGCGGCCGAGCTTGTCGAGCGTGGTGACGACATCGAGCGTGTCGTCGAGCACCGCCGGGCGCAGGTAGCTGGCCTCGACGGCGCGCACCACGAAGAGGATATTCTGCTCGGTGGCCAGGCGGTTCTGGGCGAGCCCGGTCGTCCGCAACCATTCGGTGCGGGCGCGCTCGCAGAACTTCAGGTAGTTGGCGTAGTAGACCACGCCACCGGCATCGGTATCTTCGAAGTACACCCGGACCGGCCATGTAAAAGAAGCCCTGCCGGAGGTCGGCGCGGGGTGATTCGTGACTTGCATCGCGATATTTTACCGTAGGACATGCCCCGAACCGAAGCAACGCGGTAGATTCACTGTTTCATAATGTACATATCTGACCTTTGTGGGGTGCCTGAGCGTTGTAATTGCCGGCTTCCTGTGCTTAGAATCGCGCCCTTGAAGCTGGGGGTGGCGCGCACAGGGCGCCACCTTGCGGCAAGGGCGCCCAGGGCGCCAGGCAAGGATCTGCAGCCGAACGGGTTGCAGATTCCACAAAGGGTCGTCAAACGGGCCACGGCAGCGCCGGGTCTGACAGTCGATTCACGGAGGAAAGAGACATGGTTGCCACCACGAGCAAAGAACAGCTGCTGACCGAGGCCGAAATTCTGGCCATGCCGGAAGACGATTGCATGAACCCGGCGCAACTCGCGTTCTTCCGGGATCGCCTCGCCAGGATGCGCGACGAGCTGCTCGAGAACGCCGCGAGCACCGGTGCCAACCTGCGCGAGAACGAACTCGTCGCCGATCCGGCCGACCGGGCCACGGTGGAAGAAGAGCACGCCCTCGAGCTTCGCGTGCGCGACCGCGAACGCAAGCTGATCAAGAAGATCGAGGAAGCCCTGGGCCGCATCGACGAGGGCGAGTACGGCTGGTGCGAGGAAACGGGTGACCCGATCGGGATCGGCCGCTTGCTGGCCCGCCCGACCGCGACGCTGTCCATCGACGCCCAGGAGCGCCGCGAGCGCACCCAGAAGCTGTACGGCGAGTAAGCCCGGTTTCTGCCGCTTCGCCGGATGCCCCCTCGATGAGCGCGCCGGCGCCGCGTATCCCCGTCACCCTGCTCACCGGCTTTCTCGGTGCGGGCAAGACGACGCTGCTCAATCACCTGCTGCGCCAGCCCACGCTGGCCGGCACAGTGGTGTTGATGAACGAATTCGGCGTGGTGCCGATCGATCATCTGCTCGTCGAGACGATCTCCGACGACATCGTCCTGCTCGAGTCCGGCTGCATCTGCTGCACCGTCCGTGGTGATCTGTCGCGGGCGCTCAAGGATCTCTTCATGAGGCGCCTGCGCCGCCAGCTGCCGGCCCTCTCGCGGGTCGTCATTGAAACCACCGGCCTGGCCGATCCGGCGCCGGTGATCTTCACCCTGATGCAGGATTTCTTCATCGCCGAGCGCTTCCGCCTCGACGGTGTCGTCACGGCCGTCGATGGCGTCTTCGGGGCCGACCAGCTGCGGGCCAGCCCCGAGGCGGTCAAGCAGGCGGCGATGGCCGACCGGCTGCTCGTCACCAAATGCGATCAGGCCACGCCCGCGGCGCTCGACGCCCTGACGGCGCAGCTGGCCGTGCTGAACCCCGGCGCGCCGCAGGTCCGGGTCGCCGGCGGCGAGGTCGACGCCGCCGCGGTGCTCGACTGCGGCCTGTGGAACCCCGACACCCATTCCGCCGATGTGGCCCGCTGGCTGGCCGACGAAGCGGTGGCCGCCGCTGCGGCGCGCCCCAACCCATATGCGCCGCGCCGTGAGCCGGCCGCCAACCCGTCCGCTGATCCCGCGCCGCGTCACGACGAACACACCCACACCTTCGTGCTGCGCCTCGATGCGCCGGTTGCCTGGGGCGATTTCACCACTGCCCTCGACCTGCTGCAGAGCCTCGTCGGCGCGCAGTTGCTGCGCGTGAAGGGCATCGTGAACGTGCGCGGCGAGCCGGCGCCGCGGGTCGTGCAGTGCGTGCATCACCTGCGCTATCCCGATGCCTCGCTGCCGGCCTGGCCGGACGCCGACCACGGCACGCGCCTGGTCTTCATCGTGCGCAGTCTCGAGCGTGACGTCGTCGACCGCGCCTTCGCCTGCCTGTGCGGGGCGGCGGCCTGATGCGCGTGGGTCGCAGCGCTTCCGCCTGCCTGCGCAGCCTGCTGGCGCTGCTGCTCGTCTGCGCCCAGGTTTTTGCCGCGGCCCACGCGGTCGGCCACGTGGGCGAGTTGTCGGCGCTGGCCCGGCTCGGCGTGGGCGCCAGCGCGGCGCAGGCCGATTACGAAGGCGGCGTGCCCGATGCGGAGCGCCACGCCAGCTGTCTGCAATGTCTTGCCGCGGCGGATCTGTCCGCGGCTTTGCCGTCGATGCCGGCGCTGCCGGCCCTTGAATCCCTGCCGCCGCAGCCTGGCGGCGAACCCGCGCTTGCGCCCCTTGCCCGGCGTCTGCCCTGCCCGCATAGCCGCGGTCCGCCTCCTCCTTCAGTCTGACCCCGTTTCCGCCCAAGTGACCGGCCCCGCCCTGCGGTGAGGCCGGGCGCCCGTATTTTTTCGGACCGATCCGACTGGAGTTCCACCATGTTTTCCCTTCGTCCTGCCGCGCTGTGCGTGGCCCTTGCCGCTGCCTTCCCGGGCGCGGCCTTCTCCGCCGGCGATGCCGACATCAAGCAACTGCGCGAGCAGCTCCGTGAGCTGCGCGACTCTTACCAGCAGCGCATCGACGCCCTCGAGCGGCGCCTGGCCGAAACCGAGGCGCGGGCCGCCAGTGCCGCCAGTGCCGCGGCTGCGGCCGGTAGCACCGCCGGGGAGGCGGCACGCTCGGTGGCCCGCGTCGAGGCCGTCGCCGCGGAGACCCGCGCCGCCGTCCAGCCGGCCAGCGAGGGCGCCTTCAATCCGCAGGTGTCGCTGATCATCGACAGCAAGTTCACCCGCCTCCAGCGCGACCCGTCGGCCTACCGCATCGACGGCTTCATCCCCTCGGGCGGCGAGGTCGGCCCCCCGCGCAAGGGCTTCTCGCTGGGCGAATCCGAGCTCGCCTTCTCGGCCAACGTCGATCACCTGTTCCGCGGCAACGCGCGCTTCTCGCTGGCCGAGGACGACGGCGCCGGTGTCGTCGAGGTGGAAGAGGTGAACGTGGAAACCCTGGCTCTGCCCACGGGCCTCAAGCTGAAGGCGGGGCGCTTCCTGTCGGGCGTCGGCTACCTCAACCAGCAGCACCCCCACGAGTGGGACTTCAGCGACGCCCCGCTGGCCTACAAGGCCTTCTTCGGCTACCGGCTGCAGAACGACGGCGTGCAGCTGCGCTGGGTCGCGCCGACCCCGCTGTTCTTCGAGCTCGGTGCCGAAGCGGCCAACGGCGGCAAGTTCCCGGGGGCCGAGCGCAAGGCCAACGGCGCCGGGCTGTGGACGGCGTTTGCCCACCTGGGCGGTGACATCGGCGACTCGTCGGCCTGGCGGGTGGGCCTGTCCCACGTGCGCGTCCAGCCGCGGGAGCGCGGCTTCGAGGAGGGCGCCGACGCGGCCGGCAAGCCGCTGTTGCACACCTTCTCCGGCCGCAGCCAGACCTGGATCGCCGACTTCGTCTACAAATGGGCGCCCAACGGCAACGCGACCGAGCGTTACCTCAAGGTGCAGGGCGAGTACCTGTGGCGCCGCGAGACCGGCGAGCTGGCCTACGATGTCGGCGGCGCCAACGTGGCTTCCGACGCCCGCTTCCGCCAGTCCGGCGGCTACCTGCAGGCGGTGTATCAGTTCATGCCCCACTGGCGGGTCGGTGTGCGTGGCGACTGGCTACGCTCCGGCACGGCCGACCTCGGCACCCTCAGCAGCGCTGACCTGCCGATCCTGGGGGCCTACAATCCGAGTCGCCAGACGGCGATGGTGGATTGGTCGCCGTCGGAGTTCTCGCGCCTGCGCCTGCAGCTCGCCCGTGACAAGTCGCGCAATGGCGAGGCCGACAACCAGGTGTGGCTGCAGTACGTGATGAGCCTCGGCGCCCACGGCGCCCACAAGTTCTGAGGAGGCGGCAATGTTCCGTAACTTGATCTGGTGCCTCGCGGCGCTGATGCTCGCGCTGGCCGCGATGCCCGCCTCGGCGGCTCTCAACGTCCTTGCCTCGGTGCCCGAATGGGCGGCGCTGGCGAAGGAGGTCGGCGGCGAGCGGGTGAGCGCCTCCTCCGCCACCAATGCCCTGCAAGACCCCCACCGGGTCGACGCCAAGCCCTCGCTGATCGCCCGCGCCCGCGGCGCTCAGCTGGTGATCGCCACCGGCGCCGGCCTCGAGGTGGGCTGGCTGCCGGTTGTGCTGCGGGAATCCGGCAACGCCGGCATCCAGCCCGGGCAGCCGGGCTACCTCGAGGCGGCCGGGCTGGTCCGCCTGCTCGAGGTGCCGACCCGCGTGGATCGGGCCGACGGTGACGTGCACCCGGGCGGCAACCCGCACCTGCAGCTCGACCCGCGCAATATCCAGAAGGTTGCCGACGCGCTGGCGGCCCGTCTGGCCCAGCTCGATCCGGCCGGCGCGGCCGTCTACAAGGCCAACCACGCCCGCTTTAGTGAGCGCTGGAAGGCCGCGATGGCGCGCTGGGAGCAGGCCGCCGCGCCGCTCAAGGGCGCGCCGGTGTGGGTCCAGCACCGCTCGTTTCCGTACCTGGCCGACTGGCTGGGCCTGCGGGAGCTCGGCGCGCTGGAACCCAAGCCGGGCGTCGAGCCGGGCAGCAGCCACCTGGCGGCCCTGCTCGAGCGCCAGCGCGCGCAGCCGGCGCGGATGATCCTGCGCCCGGCCTACACCCGGGCGACGGCGTCCGAGTGGCTGGGCGAGCGGGCGCAGATCCCGGTGGTGGTGCTGCCCTTCACGGTGGGCGGCTCGACCGAGGCGGGCGACCTGTTCGGTCTCTTCGACGACACGATCCGGCGCCTCCTCGCCGGCATCAAGTAGGCCATGGCGGGCGACCTTCTGCTGCGCGTCGCGGGGCTCCGGGCCGGCTATGCCGGTCCGGTGGCCGGGCCGCTCGACTTCGAGCTCCGGCGGGGCGAGATCGTCGGCCTCGCCGGGCCCAACGGCGCCGGCAAGTCCACGCTGCTGAAGGCCTTGTGGGGCGGGGTGCGGGTGTTCGGTGGCGAGGTGCACAAGGCGCCGGGGCTGCAGATCTCCCACCAGGCGCAGGGCTTCGACGATCTGCGCGGGGTGCCGCTGAGCGGGCACGACCTGCTCGGCCTGACCGGCGCAGATCCGGCCGGCCTGCCGCCCTGGCTGGCCGGGCGCCTGGGCGAGCGCCTCGATCGCCTGTCCGGCGGGCAGCTGCAGTTCCTGCGCCTGTGGGCCTGTCTCGCCGCGCCGGCCGATCTGGTGCTGCTCGACGAGCCCACCAACAATCTCGACCGGGCCGGGGTTGCCCATCTGGCCGACTGGCTCGGCCGGGCCCACGGTGGGCAGGGCATCGTGCTGGTGTCCCATGACCACGCTTTCATCGACCAGGTGTGCACGCGGGTGGTGGAGGTGGGTGCATGAGCTTCGAGCTGTTGTTCGACCCGCTGTTCCGGGTGCCCTTCGCGACCGGCCTGCTGCTGGCCGCCATCCTGCCGCTGATCGGCATGTACCTGCGCCTGCGCAATGAATGGCTGGCGGCGCTGGCCTTCGCCCAGATGGCCTCGGCCGGTGCGCTGGTGGCGATGGTGCTGGACGGGCCGATGCTCGCGGGCGGCGTGCTGGCGGCTCTGCTGGCGGCGCTGGTCAAGGGCCTGCTGGCCCGGGCCGGCGCCAGCGCCTACGCGCTGATGATGCTGCTCGCCTGGGGTGGAGGGGTGCTGCTGGTGGCCAACCACCCGCTGGCCGAACAGGCTGGCCATGCCCTGTTCGATGGGCAGCTGTATTTCACCGGCGAGGCCCATCTGCTGGTGACTGCCCTGGCCGCCGTGGTGGTGTTGCCGGCGCTCGCCTGGTTGTCGCGGCCGCTGCTGCTGGCGCGTTTTTTTCCGGAGTTCTACCGGGCGCGGGGGCAGAACGAGCGGCCCCGGCTGCTGCTCTTCGATCTGCTCGCCGGGCTGGTGGTGGCGCTGGCGACGGTCAGCCTCGGGGTGATGGCGGCCTTTGCGCTGGTCTTCGTGCCGCCGCTCTTCGGCTGGCGCTTCGGCAGGGGCTGGAGATCCGCGCTGGTGCTGGCCGCGCTGGCCGGAATGGGCGGCTACAGCGTGGCGTTTGCCCTCTCCCTCGGGCTCGATCAGCCCTTCGGGCCGGTATGCGCTTCGCTTCTCGTTATGCTCATTGTGGTGACGGGTGTGAAATTAGACAGGATGTAAATCACGTAGCACGTGCACTTCGGAGTGCTATCCTATTTAATCGTAAAAAATCACTTGGGAGGGTTGGCGCGTGGTGCTTTCGTTTTTCGGCAAGAAGCCTTTGCCTGCCGGAAGTCCTGTACCCCGTAGCCGGGCTGCGCCGGGTGTGGTGGCGGCTGCGCGCGTGGTGCGCAGCGAGCCTACCAATCTCGAGTTCACCATCGCTGGCGGCGATCTGAACCGGGTGCTGGCCCAGTGCGCCGACAAGGTGCACGTCGAGGAGGGCATCGACGAGATGGCGCCCCCGGCCGAAGAGGCCGCGATCCTCTACGCCAACGGCGCCTGCGAAGAAGCCCGGATCGTGCTGGAGCAGGCCCTCGACGTGACCACCGCCACCGAGGCGCGCTTCGATCTGTGGGTCATGCTGCTTGACCTCCTGCGCCTCACCGGGCAGCGGGATAATTTCGAAGCCCTCAGCCTGATGTTCGCCACCGAGTTCGAGCGCTCACCTTCGGCCTGGCAGGATCTGTCGACCCAGGATTCCCGCCCGGGCGAGCCCAAGGTCCAGACGGTCAATCTGTCCGGCCACCTGAGCGGGCAGGCCGCAGCCCAGTTTGCCCAGCTGATCCAGATCGGCATGCGCAACGGCGCGTTGCGCATCGACCTGAGCCGCCTGCGTGGCGTCGACAACGCGGGGGCTGGCCTGCTGCTCCGGGCGGTGCGGGGCCTGCGTCGGGCCAAGGTCAAGCTGGCGCTCAGCGGCGCCGCCGACTTCGCCAACCTGCTGGCCGGCCAGCTGAAACCGGGTGTCCGTGAAGGCCAGACCTTGTGGCTGCTGCTCCTGGAAATCATGCAGTACACCGAACAACAGGCCCGCTTCGACGATCTCGCCGTGGATTACGCGATGACCTTCGAGGAATCTCCCCCGTCCTGGGAGCCGCCGCCGCTCCTGACAACCAGCCAGTCGGAGGGCAATGTGCTCGATCCGACGATGGGGCAGGTCTATGTCCTCGAGGGGGAGATCGTCGGGCCCAACACCGATGTGCTGCGCAAGATCACCCGTTTCGCAACCGACCGCACCAAGGTGGAGGTCGATTGCGGCCGCCTGCGGCGCATGGACTTCGTGTCGGCCGGGACGCTCTTCAACATCGTCTCCCAGCTTCACACCCAGGGGCGGCTGGTGGTGTTCAAGAACGTCAACTCGATGGTGGCCGCCCTCATGCAGGTGATGGGCCTCCATCAGGTCGCGCGCATCGAGCTGCGCAACTGAGGCCGCCTCCGGCCTGCTGAACACCAGCCGGAGGGGAGTTCTCCGCCGGCTTCGGCTCCCCCCGCGGGCAGGCTGGCCTGCGTGTCTTGTAATCCGCCCTAACGTCCCCATATCGAAGCGATGGAACAATATCACGGCACCACCATTCTCTCGGTCCGGCGGGGCCGCCACGTCGCCTTGGGCGGCGATGGCCAGGTCACCCTCGGCAGCATCATCATCAAGGCCAGCGCCCGCAAGGTCCGCAAGCTCCATCAGGATCGTATCCTGGCCGGGTTTGCCGGCGGCACGGCGGATGCCTTCACGCTCTTCGAGCGCTTCGAGGCCAAGCTCGAAAAGCATCAGGGCAACCTAGTGCGCAGCGCCGTCGAGCTCGCCAAGGACTGGCGCAGCGACCGCGCCCTGCGCCGCCTCGAGGCCATGCTGGCGGTGGCCGACCTCGACAGCTCGCTGATCATCACCGGCAACGGCGACGTGCTGGAGCCCGAGCAGGGTATCGTGGCGATCGGTAGCGGCGGCGCCTACGCCCAGTCGGCGGCGCGGGCGCTGATCGAGAACACCGAACTCTCGCCCGAAGAGGTGATCAAGAAATCCCTCACCATCGCCGGTGACCTGTGCATCTACACCAACCAGTGCCATACCATCGAGGTGCTCAAGCCATGAGTCTGCAAAGCCGCCTTAAGGGCGAATGCTCCCGCCTGGCGGGAAGGCGCGTAGCGCCAGGGGTGTCCTGATGACCCAGATGACGCCCCCGGAGATCGTCTCCGAACTCGACAAGCACATCGTCGGCCAGGCCCGCGCCAAGAAGGCCGTGGCCGTGGCGCTGCGCAACCGCTGGCGGCGGGCCCAGGTGGCTGAGCCGCTGAAGAGCGAGATCACCCCCAAGAACATCCTGATGATCGGCCCGACCGGCGTCGGCAAGACCGAGATCGCCCGCCGCCTGGCGCGCCTGGCCAACGCGCCCTTCATCAAGATCGAGGCCACCAAGTTCACCGAAGTGGGCTACGTGGGGCGTGACGTGGACACGATCATCCGTGATCTGGTGGAGATCGCCATCAAGTCGCACCGCGAGCAGGCGATGAAGAAGGTCCGCGACCGGGCCGCCGACGCCGCCGAAGACCGCGTGCTCGACATCCTGCTGCCGCCGGCGCGCCCGACCATGGGCTTCGGCGAGGACGCGCCGCCGGTCGAGGATAACGCCACCCGCCAGAAATTCCGCAAGAAGCTCCGCGAGGGCGACCTTGACGACAAGGAGGTCGAGATCGAGGTGTCGGTGCCGGGCATGAGCGCCGAGATCCTCGCGCCGCCGGGCATGGAGGAGCTCACCGGGCAGCTCCAGAGCATGTTCCAGAACATCGGCGGCGGTAAGCGGAAGTCCCGCAAGCTCAAGATTTCCGAGGCGATGAAGCTCCTCACCGATGAGGAAGCCGCCAAGATGGTCAACGAGGAAGAACTCAAGCTCGAGGCCCTGCGGATGGTCGAGCAGAACGGCATCGTGTTCCTCGACGAGATCGACAAGATCGCCACCCGCTCGGACAGCCACGGCGCCGACGTGTCGCGCCAGGGCGTCCAGCGCGATCTGCTGCCGCTGGTCGAGGGCACGACGATCAGCACCAAGTACGGGATGATCAAGACCGATCACATCTTGTTCATCGCCAGCGGTGCTTTTCACCTGTCGCGTCCGAGCGACCTGATCCCCGAGCTGCAGGGGCGCTTCCCGATCCGGGTCGAGCTGGATTCCCTGTCGGTCGAGGATTTCGAGTGCATCCTCACGCAAACCGACGCCTGCCTGACCCGCCAGTACGAGGCCCTGCTGGCCACCGACGGCGTAACGCTGGAGTTCGCGCCGGAGGGCATCCGGCGCCTTGCCGAGATCGCCTTCCAGGTGAATGAGAAGACCGAGAACATCGGCGCCCGGCGTCTGTATACGGTGATGGAGAAGCTCCTCGAGGAGCTCGCCTTCGAAGCCGGCAAGGCCGGCGACCAGAAGGTGCTGATCGACGCCGCCTACGTGGACGACCGCCTCCAGATGGTCGCCCAGCGGGAAGACCTGGCGCGCTACGTGCTGTAAGGCGGGGCGGTCTGAGAGGCGATGGAAGGGGGCCGTGCGGCCCTCTTCTGCTTTTCGTGGCAGCCAAGTTCCAATAAGCTCTCCCGACTCGCCGCCGGCTCCGGGCCGGGCGGCGTGGCTTCGTCATCAACTTCTCCGCCCCCCATGCTGCTGCGCATCGTTGCCATCCTGTTTCCGCTGTTCGCCATTACCTCGGTCGGCTTCATCGTCGGTCGGCGGCTGCGGCCGGACCTGTCCCAGGCCAACAAGCTGAACATGGACGTGTTCGTGCCGGCGCTGATCTTCGGCGCGCTGGCCAACAAATCCTTCCAGATCATGGAGTACCTGCCGCTCCTCGGGGCGACGGTGGTGGCGGTGTTCGGTTCGGGCCTGCTGGGCTGGGGCGTGGCCCGGGCGCTGGGGGTGGCGCCGCGCACCTTCGTGCCGCCGATGATGTTCAACAACTGCGGCAACCTGGGCCTGCCGCTGGCGGTGCTGGCTTTCGGCGACGCGGCGCTGGCGCCGGCGGTGGTGATGTTCATGGTGTCGAACCTGGCGCACTTCACCTTCGGTGCCTGGCTGCTCGACCACAACATCAAGCTCTCGGGCGTGTGGCGCATTCCCACCGTGATCGCCACCCTCGGCGGCCTGGCGGTGAGCCTGGCCGGCGTCGAGCTGTGGCAGCCGGCGATGCTGGCGATCAAGATGCTCGGCGACATCTCGATCCCGCTGATGCTGTTCGCCCTCGGGGTGCGCATCAGCGAGTCACGCATCGGGGCGATCCGGCTCGGCGTGATCGGCGCGGTGGCCCGGCCGGCGATCGGCCTGGCCTTGTCGTTTGTGCTGGTGTGGCTGATTCCGCTGCCCGAGCGGGAGCGGGCGCTCTTGATCGTCTTCGGCGCGCTGCCGCCGGCGGTGCTTAACTACATGTTCGCCGAGCGCTATAGCCAGGAGCCCGAGAAGGTGGCCTCCATGGTGCTGCTCGGCAACGTGGCGGCGGTGTTGTTCCTGCCAGTCGCGCTGGCGATCAGCCTGTAGCCTTCAGCCTTCGCCGGTGAAGCGGCCGATCTGGCGCCGGTCGCGCTTGGTGGGGCGGCCGTGGAGGTCGGCGCCGGGGGTGGCGGCCAGCCGGCGCTCCTCGTGCCCGGCCTCCCGGGCGGCGATGCTCTCCGGCGTCTCTTCATACAGCCCCTGGGCGATGGTGGCGCTGCCACGCTTTTCGGCGATGCCCCGGACAATCACGGTGTAGCGGCTGTCGGCGATCTGGATGTCCACCCGATCGCCGATTTTTACGTCTTTTGCCGGCTTCACGCGGATGCCGTTGAGCTGGATCTTGCCGCCATCGACGGCTTCGGTGGCCAGGCTGCGGTGCTTGAAGAAGCGTGCGGCCCACAGCCATTTGTCGAGCCGGACGCGTTCGTCGTGTTGTTCGGTGGGCTTCATTCCTTGACGGGTCGTTTGGCCAGTTTGCGTTGCAGGGTGCGCCGGTGCATCTTGAGGGCGCGGGCGGTGGCCGAGATATTGCCATCGTTTTCGGCCAGCACGCGCTGGATGTGCTCCCACTCGAGGCGATCGACCGACATCGGGCCGGCGCTCACCTCGTCTTCGATCACCACGTCGGTGGCGCTGAGAGCCTTCAGGATGCTGTCCACGTCGGCCGGCTTGGCCAGGTATTGGGTGGCGCCGAGCTTGATCGCGTCGACAGTGGTGGCGATGCTGGCGTAGCCGGTCAGCACCAGGATGCGGCAGTCCGGGTTGGCCTGGAGCAGCGGCTCGATCAGGCGCAGGCCCGAGCTGCCGTCGATGTTGAGGTCGAGCACCACGTATTCCGGTTCGTGCTGGCCGGCCAGCGCCAGCGCGCTCTCGGGGTCGGTGGCGCCGAACACGGCGAAGCCGCGCTGGCTGAGGGCGCGGGTGAGCACCCGGTTGAAGGCGGGGTCGTCGTCGATGACGAGGATGTGGGGGGCGTCCTGGGGGTTCATGGGCGAAGGGAGGCTAGGGGGAGGGTCAGGGTGGCGATGGTGCCGCCGCCGGAGCGGGGGCTGAATTCGATGCGCCCGCCGCAGCGCTCGACGGCGCCGAAGGCGAGCAGCAGGCCGATGCCCAGGCCCTTGCCGGAGGCGCTGGCGACCGCGTGGCTGCAGGGGGCGTCGAAGCCCTCCGGCAGGCCGGGGCCGCGGTCGAGCACGCGCACCGCGAGCGCCTCGCCGTCGATGCAGGCTTCGCATTCGATTGCCTCGGGGCTGGCGTCGGCAGCGTTGTTGATGAGGTTGTGGATGGCTTGTTCCAGCGTGGTGTCGGCCACCAGCCGGGGCGCCGGCGTGCCGCAGTCGATGCGGGTGGCGAGCGGTACATGGGGGCGCAGGCTGCGCCAGCGGTCGGCGATGCCCTGCAGCCAGCTGTCGGCGGGCATCGCCTCGCCGCCTTCGGCGCGCAGGCTGCCGGCGCGGAGGGTGAGGCTGCCGAGGATGCGCTTGCAGTGGGCGAGCTGTTCGAGCAGCAGCTCGGCGTCGCCGCGGACGGTGTCGCCGAGCTTCGGGTCGCGGGCCAGTTCGCCGGCGATGATCGCCATCGTGCCCAGCGGTGTGCCCAGCTCGTGGGCGGCGCCGGCGGCGAGGTTGCCCAGGGCAACGATGCGCTCGTTGCGCAGGCGGGTCTCGCGGGCCTCGGCGAGGGCCTGGTCCCGGCTGCGCAGGGCGCTCGTCATGCGCACCACGTACCACACGATGACGCCCGCCGACACCGCGAAGGTGAGCCACATGCCGGCCAGGTGCCAGTGCACGGCGAGGCCGGAGTCGTAGATGTCGAGCTGCTCGTTGAAATCCCATAGCACCGAGTACGCCGCCACCGAGAGCGCCGCGAGGGCCCAGGCGTAGGGCGCACTGAGGGTGGCTGCGCCGATCGCGACGAGGGGCAGCAGCAGCGAGATCAGCGGGTTGGTGGCGCCGCCGGTGAAGTAGAGGAAGGTGCTCCAGGCGGCGAGCTCGATGCACAGCTGGCCGAACAGTTCGGCGGCATGGATCTCGGCCTGGTGACGCAGGCGCAGCACGGAGAGCCCATTGGCCACGAGGAGGACGACGACGACGGGCAGCAGCGATTCTCCTGGCAGCGGGATGTCCAGCAGCCAGGGCACGAGAAGCAGCACGCCGCCCATCGCCACAATCGACAGCCAGCGCAGGCTGATCAGTCGGCGCAGGGCGTCGTCGGGGCGGGTCTGGGAGGAGGGCGGGCCGGCAGGCATGGGTGCATTATCCCCGAAGCGGTGGAAGGCGCGCTGCGGGCGCGGCGCTGCTCCGGAAATGTCCGAAAAGGCGCGAATCTAGCGTCGCCCGGCGAGCCGGGGAATGTGGCCGATTGCCGCATTGGTGGCTCGCAGGGCAGGTGGCGCCCGGGGGAAACCGAAATTTCGGGGCTTTTACCAAATAATGTTTGCATTACCCGGCGATACAGTGCAAAGTCTCACCTCGCGATCTTCAAGTAGTGTTGTTGTTGTCTGGTTCGGTCCCCGCTGTCCTGCGGAAGTCTTTCCCTGAACACCCTGCCGTCTTGAGTTTCGCCCTACCCAGGGGCTATCCCTGTTTTTTTCTAGTTTTAAAGGATATTCAAAATGGCAAACGGTACCGTCAAGTGGTTCAACGATTCCAAGGGCTTCGGCTTCATCACCCCGGAAAACGGTGGTGACGACCTGTTCGCTCACTTCTCCGCCATCCAGGGCAACGGCTTCAAGACCCTGGCCGAAGGCCAGCGTGTCACCTTCGACGTGACCACCGGCCCGAAGGGTCAGCAAGCCTCCAACATCCGCAAGGCTGACTAAGCGTTGCAGATGCTTGTCCGGCCTGGTGCCGGGCGGAGCAGAGGCAGGGTGAGCACCGCCAAGGCGGCAAGCCCTGCCCAGAATTGAGGCCCGGTTTTTACCGGGCTTTTTTCATGGGCGGCGAAAACGTGCGTTTCGGCTCGTGCGTGTCGGGTGCCTGCGCCGGCAGCGTTGCGTATCCGGCCCCGGGCCGTTCTAGACGGTCCCATGAAAAACGGCGACCGGAGTCGCCGTTGATAACGCCGTTGGCGCGGTCTGCGCGCAGGGCGCTCAGGCCTTCTTGCGTCTCCACAGGGCAAGGCCGGCCAGGCCGAGGCCGAGCATGCCCAGGGCCGCCGGCTCCGGAACCTTTCCATCCCCCGTCAGGCTCACGTTGCTGCTGAAGCTCACGCGATAGTCGCCGTGGTCGGAGGCGGTGGCGGTGCTCGTGCAGTCGGGGCCCGCGATGTCGCAGCGGATCGGGTAGAAGTTGTCTCGGTTCTCCCTCAGGATCGCCTCGTCCATCCCCAGATCGTAGGCGCCGATCGCCAGCAGGTAGTTGCCCGCGGCCAGATTCAGCTCGAGGTAGGAGTCGGTGCGCCAGATGGAGCCGTCGGCGTAGGTGCCGTCGCTGTCGTCGTTGTGGGCGATGTAATCCGCGCTGTCGAGGTTGCCGTCGTCCCGGAAGAG
Source organism: Zoogloea ramigera (assembly GCF_006539865.1). Taxonomy (GTDB): domain Bacteria; phylum Pseudomonadota; class Gammaproteobacteria; order Burkholderiales; family Rhodocyclaceae; genus Zoogloea; species Zoogloea ramigera. The sequence goes on along the minus strand of NZ_BJNV01000068.1, from coordinate 8,251 downwards.
GTAGAGGTAGGTGTCCAGAAAGGCGATTTCGCCGTCGCCGTTCACGTCGCTCGGCGCATCGCTGACGGGGTCGCTTTCCCAGGACAGAATGTCGATTTTGACGATTCCGTTGGTGCCGACGGTGAAGCGAAGGTGATCAACCGTGCTGCCGATCTGAGTGCCGGTGGCGTCGTAGCGGGCGTAGATCTGGCCGTCCACTGTCCCTGCTGTTGCGGAGAGGGCCGCGAGGGAAAGACCGGCGGTGACAAGTGCTTTCTTGATCATGGTGTCTGGTGATTTGAAATCAGCAAATGATGATCTTTAGCACTTTTCGTGCCGTATTTATTTTATTTGTAAAATCAGGCCTTTGAGATTGTTGAATTTAATGTTTATGGGCTTTGTGTAAATTTTTCCGACGCATGCCGCGGACTGCGCTGAGCGGGGCCGCCCGTTCAACGGGGCCCTTCAGGCTTTGCGGGCGAGGGTGCGCGACGGTGAGGTCGGGCGGCGCTTGAGTGCCTCAGGGAGGAGTCGAACCATCCAGGAGATCACCAGCGGGATCAGCACCAGGTCATCCACGATGCCGATCACCGGCAGGACGTCGGGGATCAGGTCGATGGGCGAGAGCAGGTACAGCGCCACCAGCGCCACCGCGGGGCGAAGCCAGGCGGGGCGTGCCGGATGACGCAGGGCGTGCCACAGGGTGCGGACGTCCTGGCGGACAAGGGCGTACAGGGCGGCGAATTTCCTGAACATTGAGGGGCCTTCGGAGGTGGGAAACCCGCCTTCGAGGCACTTGAGGGCGGGAAAGTGCCCCGGGTCTTGTAAGCGAACATTGCATCGCCACGCTCCGGGCCTGCGGCATAAGGTCGCAGTTCTGTGGGGCGTCCTGACGTGGGCCGGGCTGCGGGTTAAAGTCGTGCGGCTTACCTACAAGGAGATTCGAGCATGAACTTTTCCGTCAAATTCGCGGGCCTGGCCCTGGCTGGCCTGTTTTCTGCCGGTGTTGCCGCGGCGGCCGACCTGGAGGTGTCCAATCCGTGGGTGCGTGGCACGGTGTCGGCCCAGAAGGCCACCGGGGCCTTCATGCAGTTGAGCAGCAAGGGGGGCGTGAGCCTGGTGGGGGTCGGCAGCCCCGCTGCCAACATCGTCGAGATCCACGAGATGGTGATGGACAACAACGTGATGAAGATGCGGGCGCTGCCTCGGCTCGAGGTGGAGGCCGGCAAGGTGCTGGAGCTCAAGCCGGGCAGCTATCACGTGATGCTGATCGACCTCAAGAAGCCCCTCAGCAAGGGCGAGATCGTCCCGATCACGCTGCAGGTGGAAGGCAAGGACCGGAAAGTGGAGGCTGTCGAGGTCAAGGCGGAGGTCCGCGAGCTGACCGCCCGGGCGCCTGCGCCGGCCATGGAACACAAGCACTGACCCGGTCGTGCCGACAGCCGGGTGCGTCCTGCACCCGGCCCCCGTGGGGGCATTCGTTTCCCCTTGTCCTAAAGCTTGAGCCCGAATATCCGATACCCTGGAAGGGCTGCATTCCAGATGGGGCGGCTTTTGGCTTGTGAAGGTCTTGGGTGAGGGTGGCTTGGCCTGCATCCGGGTGTCCGTGTTGGCAGAAAATCGGCAAGACCAGGGGAGACTGAGTGGATGAGGATGAGCCAATGAGTGTGTCGGATGATCCGCTCGTCTTTCTGGACGAAGAGGATGACCCGGCCGAGTCTTCGGCCGATTTTTCGCCTCCGTGGCGAATCCTCGTCGTCGATGACGATGGCGATGTCCACGAGACCAGCCGCTTCGCCCTTTCCGGTATCCGGATTCTCGGCCGCCCGCTTTCGCTGCTGCATGCAATGTCCGGGCGTGAGGCGCTGGAGACGCTCCGCACCGAGGGCAACATCGCGGTGATCCTGCTGGATGTGGTGATGGAGAGCGAGGACGCCGGCCTGCGCCTCGTCGATGTGATCCGCAACGAGCTCAAGCTCGTCAATACACGCATCATCCTGCGCACCGGCCAGCCCGGCCACGCGCCTGAGTGCGAGACGATCACCCGCTACGACATCAACGATTACAAGACCAAGGGCGAGCTGACCCAGGAGAAGCTGTTCGCCACCCTGACCTCGGCGATCCGCTCCTACGACCAGCTGCTCCGGCTGGACGCCAACCGGCGCGGTCTCGAGAAGATCGTCGCGGCGAGCAACCAGTTCATTGCCGATCAGGGCCTGCAGGCCTTCGCCGAGGGCGTGATCACCCAGATCGCCGGCCTGCTGGGCGTCGAGCCCGAGGGGCTGGTGTGCGCCGCGGCCGAAGACAGCCCGGGTGACGGGCCGCTGGAATACCGGGTCATCGCCGCGGCGGGGCATTTCAGCCACCTGATCCAGCGGCGCCTGTCGGAGCTCGACGATCCGTGGATGGCGTCCCAGCTTGCCGGGGCCCTGCGGGATCGCCACAGCCTGGTGCACCCGCGCAGCATGGCTCTGTATTTCCGCAAGAGCGACGACGAGGGCTTTGCGGCCTTCATCGATTCGGCCAGGCCGATCCGCGAGGTGGATCGCGAGCTGCTCGAAGTCTTCTGCACCAACATCGCCCTCTGTGCCAAAAATGTCGACCTGGTGGCCGAGCTGCGCCGCGACGCCTTCGTCGACCGCCAGATGGGCCTGCCCAACCGCACCGCGCTGGTTTGCGCGCTCAATGCCCGCCTGCGCGCCGACGGCCGGCCGGGGGCGCTGGCGGTTGTCGATGTGGATCAGTTTGCTTCGGCCAACGACGTGCTCGGCCACGATTACGGCGACGCCCTGCTGCGCCAGACCGCCCGGCGCCTCGGCGGCGGGCTGCCGGGCGAGGTCTTCGTGGCCCGGCTGGCGGGTGATGCCTTCGCGGTGCTCGGTGACGATGGCGTCGTCAATGGCCCGAACATCCAGGCCTGTTTCAGCGAGCCCTTCCTGATCGAGGCGGTGCGCCACCCGGTGTCGGTCTGCGCGGGCATCGTGCGGCTGGCGGGGGCGCACCGCTCGGGCATCGAATATCTCAAGGACAGCTACCTCGCCCTCAAGCGGGCCAAGGCCCAGGGGCTGGGGCAGACGGTGGTGTATTCCCGCGAGTTGGGGGCCGAGGCCCGCGAGCGGGCGCAGCTGCTGCGCGACCTGCGGCTGGCCTTCGACCAGGCGCGCCTGTTTCTCGTCTATCAGTCCCAGGTCGATCTGCGCACGGGGCGGGTGGTCGGTGTCGAGGCCCTGCTGCGCTGGATGCGCGACGACAGCACCGAGATCTCCCCGAACCACTTCATCCCGATCGCCGAGCAGTCCGGCCTCATCGTCGGGATGGGCAACTGGCTGCTGCAGGTCGCCCTGCTGGCCCTGCAGCGTTTTCGCGCCCAGGGCTTTCCGCAGCTGCGGATGGCCGTCAACGTGTCGCCGGTCCAGCTGCGTCAGCCGGATTTCCTGGCCCAGGTCCAGGAGGCGCTGGCCGAAACCGGGACCGCGGCCGAAGGACTGGAGCTCGAGGTCACCGAGTCGATCGCGGTCGGCGGTCTCGAGTCTGCGGTGGACCTCCTGCGGCGCCTGCGGGAGATGGGTGTCACTGTGGCCATCGACGATTTCGGCACCGGCTATTCGTCCCTGTCCTATCTCGAGCGCCTGCCCGCCGATCGCCTGAAGATCGACCGCAGCTTCATGCGTTCCCTGGCCAACGGCGACGCCGGCGGGCGGATCGCCCGGACCATCATCGTGCTGGGCCGCGAGCTGGGGCTCACGGTGCTGGCCGAAGGGGTCGAGAGCGAAGCCGTTGCCGCCTAGGTGGCCGCGCTGGGCTGCGCCGAGGCGCAGGGCTTCCACTACGCCCGGCCGATGGCGGAGGAGGCCTTCGTGGCCTGGCTGCAGACCCAGGCAGGGGCGGCCTGATGCGGCGCCGCCTGCTCGTCGTCATCGCCGCGCTGTGGCTCGCGGCCTGCGGGCCAGCGGAGCCGCTGCGGATCGGCTTCATCGCCGAGCTCACCGGCCGCTCGGCCGACCTGGGCGAAGGCGGCCGCAACGCCATGCTGCTGGTCGTCGACGAGTTCCGGGGCCGCGGCCAGCTCGGCCAGCGCCCCGTCGAGGTGATCGTCCGTGACATCGGCGTCGATGCCGAGACAGCCCGCCGCTCGGCCGAGGAGCTCGTGGCGGCCGGGGTCGAGGTGATCGTCGGGCCGATGAACAGCGGCAGCATCGACCTCATCCAGCCGGTCGTCGAGGCTGCGGGGGTGCTGCTGATCTCGCCCACCGCCTCGGCGGTCAAGTTCCACGGCAAGGACGACAACCTGTTCCGGATCAACGCGACGACCCGCGACAACGGCCGGCACTACGCCGAGCACTACTACGCGCGGGGCATCCGGCGCATCGCGGTGGCGGTCAATCAGAACAACCGCGCCTTTTCCGAGAGCTGGCTGCAGGAGTTCCGGCGCGCCTACGAGGCCGTTGGCGGCACGGTGCTGATCGCGCCCTTCTTCGACTCCAATGCACCCAGCTACGAGCCCGTCGTGCACCAGCTGCTGGCCGAGCGCCCGGACGGCGTGCTCTTCATCGGCAACGCGGTGGATTCCGCGCGTCTGGCCCAGCAGGTGCATAAGCTCCGCCCCGGTACACCGATGATCGTCGCCGAGTGGGCGGGCACCTCCCAGCTGATCGAGCTGGGCGGCAAGGCCGTCGAGGGTTTGATGCTCGTCCAGAACTACAACCAGGAGGACGACTCGCCCCGCTTCCGGGCTTTCCAGGATGCTTATCGCAAGCGCTTCGGCAAGGCGCCGGTGTACTCCAGCGTGCTGACCTACGACGCGGGGATCGCCGTGCTGACCGCGCTGGCCCGTCGTGACGCGGGGATGCGGCTGAAGGATGCGCTGCTCCGCTTCGGCCCCTACGAGGGGCTGCAGCAGAAGGTCGGCTTCGATGCCAACGGCGACGCCCAGCGGGTCGCCCATTTCATGATGGTAAAGGACGGACATTTCGTCCGGGAGTGATGTTCGGCACCCGGCAATGGCATCTGCGCACCTGGCTGATCTGGCTGCTGTGCGTCAGCTCGGTGGTGAGCTTCGTCGTCATCGGCGCGCTGCTGTTCCTGGTCCGGGTCCCGCAGATCTCCGATGAAACCCGCGCCAGCCTGCAGGTCGAGGCGGGTGATCTGTCGGGGCGCAGCGAGCTGATCCTCGGCGCGCTGCAGACCCAGCTCGAACTCCTCGGCGTGCTGCTGGCGAGCAATCCGGAGGCCGACGTGCAGGTGGCCCTCGAGCGGGCCGTCGCCCACGGCGGCGCCTTTGCGGCGGTGTATCAGATCGGCCCGGGCGGGGCCATCGTGCGGGCGGCGGTGACGCCGGCGGCGGGGAAGGGGCGGCGCGAGGAGGTGATCGGCAACGACCTCTCCCACGACCCGCTGTTCCTGCGGGTCCGCAGCCGCCGCGACGCGGCCTGGAGCGACAAGTACATCTCCCCCGTCTCGGGGGCCGTCATGGTGGGCGTCGGGGTTGTCGCCGGCAAGAGCGTGCTGGTCGGCGAGGTGCCCCTCGACTACATCCTCAAGACGCTGTGGACCGCCAGCGGGCGCAGCGCCCTGATGGTGTCGATTCTCGACCGGCGGGGCGAGGTGCTGGCCGACAGCGACAGCCCGACCCGGGTCGGCACCCTCAACCTGGTCGGCGAGGAGATCTTCCGGCGGGCCCTCGAGGTGGATCTGCCGGTGGGCACCCTGCGCCTGGAAGGCCAGGCGTTCGATGCGGCGATGGCCTATTCGAAGCGGCTCGACTGGTTCTTTCTGGTGCGCACGCCGAGCGGCATCGAGAACCCGCGCATCGCGTCCACCCTCGACCTGGGCATTGCGGCCCTGGTCGGCTCGCTGCTGTTCGGCCTGCTGCTGGCGCCCGTCTGGGCCACCGGGGTGGCGCGCCCGATCAACGCCATCACCGAGCGGGCGCGGCAGGTGGCGGAGGGGCAGGCGCCCGGCGAGTGGCCCCAGCTGCGCACGGTCGAGCTCAACGACCTGTCCTTCGACCTCGCTCGCATGTCCTCGGTGCTGTGCGCCCGCGAGCAGGAGCTGCAGGCCATTTTCGACGCCTCGCCGGTGGGCATCGCGGTGCTCGACCCGCAGGCCGATTACGCCTTCGTCAAGGCCAACCAGGCGGTCGGCCAGCTGCTGGCCTACCCGGTCCGGCATCTCCTCGGCAAGACCGGCCGCGATCTTGGCTTGTGGGAAGACACCGACGCCCGGGCCCGGCTCTACATGGCCCTCGAACGGGACGGCCTCGCCGAGGCCGAAGCCTGGCTGCGCCGGGGTGACGGCCGCGCCTTCCTGGCGGCCCTGAGCACCCGCACGCTGCCCATCGCCGGCCAGCTGCGTACGGTGTGGGTCATCAGCGACATCACCGAGCTGCGCCGGATCGAGGGCGAGCTGCGCGAGCTCAACGCCGGGCTCGAGCAGCGCGTGCAGCGCCGCACCGACCAGCTCAACCAGGCCAACGCCGAGCTCTCGTCCACCGTCCAGCGCCTCCAGCTGACCCTCGACGAGCTGGTGCGCGCCGAGAAGCTCGCCTCCCTCGGCTCGATGGTGGCCGGCATCGCCCACGAGCTCAATACGCCGCTGGGCAACGGGGTGATGGCGGTCTCGTCGCTGCGCGGCGCTATCGCCACCTTCCGCAACCAGAGCGAGCAGGGCCTGCGGCGCTCGATGCTCAACCAGCTGCTCGAAGCCATGACCACCGGCACCGACATCGCCGCCCGCAACCTCGCCCGGGCCGCCGAGCTGGTGACCAGCTTCAAGCAGGTGGCGGCCGACCAGGCCAGCTCCCAGCGGCGCAGCTTCGCGCTGCACGAGGTCACCAACGAGATCGTCCTGACCCTGCGTCCGCTGATCCGCCGCAGCGAGGTGAGCATCGAGGTGCAGGTGCCCGAGGACCTTTGGTTCGACAGCTACCCGGGGCCGCTGGGGCAGGTGCTCACCAACCTGCTCTCCAACGCGGTGACCCACGCCTTCGAGGGGCGCAGCGCGCGCCGCATCCGCATCGAGGCCGAAGCCCTGGCCTCCGGGCGGGTCGGCATCCGGGTGGCCGACAACGGCTGCGGGATCGCCGAAGACCTGCTGCCGCGGATCTTCGACCCCTTCGTCACCACCCGCATGGGCCGTGGCGGCACCGGGCTTGGCCTGCACATCGCCCACAATCTGGTGGTGCAGGTGCTGGGGGGCAGCATCAGCGTCGCCAGCCAGCCGGGCGAGGGCTGCTGCTTCACCATCGAACTGCCCCGCAAGGCCCCCGTCGCGGCCTTGCCCGCCTGAGGCCGGGGCGGGCCGGACAGGCTAAACTTCGGGCCGCGCGGCAGCTTCCGTCGCGGCCATCCTATTTTTCACCCCGTACATTTTCATGAGCCACCCCGGCAACCGCATCGGGCTCATCTTCGCCGTCCTCGGCGCGGTGGGCTTCTCGTTCAAGGCCATCCTGATCAAGCTGGCCTACCCCTACGGCGTCGACGCGGTGACGCTGCTGGCCCTGCGCATGGGCCTCTCGCTGCCCTTCTTCCTGGCCCTCGGCTGGGCCGACCAGCGCCGCCGCCAGCCGGCGCCGCTGGCCGGACGTGACTGGGGGCTGATGCTGGGCCTGGGTTTCTCGGGCTACTACCTGGCGAGCTACCTGGATTTTCTCGGCCTGCAATACATCTCGGCGGCGCTGGAGCGGCTGATCCTGTTCGCCTACCCGACCCTGGTGGTGCTCTTCTCGGCCTTCTTCCTGGGCAAGCCGGTCACCCGCCGGGCGGCCGGGGCAATCGGCCTGTGCTACGCCGGCATCGCCCTTGCCGTTGCCCACGACCTCGATCTGGCCGGCACCGCCACCGACGTGTGGGTGGGCGGGGCGCTGGTCTTCGGCAGCGCGGTTTCGTATGCGCTCTACCTGATGGGCAACGGGCAGGCCGTCGGGCGGCTGGGCGCGGCGCGGGTGACAGCCTGGGCCAGCACCATCGCCTGCGTGTTGTGCCTCGCCCACTTTGCGGCGACGCGGCCCCTCGCGCTGCTCGTCCAGCCCGCCCCGGTGATGGCGCTGGCGGCGGCGATGGCGCTGTTCTCCACGGTGCTGCCGGTGTGGATGGTCTCGGAGGCGATCCGCCGCCTGGGCGCCGGCCCGGTGTCGCTGATCGGCACCCTCGGCCCGGTGGTCACGCTCTTTCTCGGCTGGCTGATCCTCGCCGAGCCGATCGGCGTGTACCAGATCGTCGGCGGCGCGCTGGTGGTCGCGGGGGTGGTGCTGGTGGGGCGGAAGAGCTGAGCG
>NZ_BJNV01000067.1 GCF_006539865.1 Zoogloea ramigera | reverse complement strand
GAAGGTGCAGTTCCACTGGGACCGCTACGGCCAGAAAGACGAAAACAGCTCGTGCTGGATCCGCGTCTCGCACCCGTGGGCCGGGCAGAACTGGGGCATGATCGCCATCCCGCGGATCGGCCAGGAGGTCATCGTCGAGTTCCTCGAAGGCGACCCGGACCGGCCGATCATCACGGGCCGTGTTTATAACGCCGACCAGATGCCGCCCTGGAGCCTGCCCGCCAACATGACCCAGAGCGGCATCCTCACCCGCTCGACCAAGGGCGGCAACATCAACACCGCCAACGCCATCCGCTTCGAGGACAAGAAGGGCGCCGAGCAGCTGTGGATCCACGCCGAAAAAGACCAGGACATCGAGGTCGAGAACGACGAGAGCCACTCGGTCGGCCACGACCGCAGCAAGAGTATCGGCAACGATGAGACCGTCTCGGTGGGCAACGACCGCAATGAGTCCGTCACCAAGAACGAATCGGTGCGCATCGGGGCCAACCGCACGCTATCGGTGGGTGCCAACGCGAGCACCTCGGTTGGTGCCAACCGCAGCCTGGCCGTCGGCGCCGACGAGACCCACGACGTCAGCGGCAACCGCAGCCGCAGCGTGGGCAAGGACGAAAGCGTCGAGATAGGCGCCAACCTGAGCGAAGACGTGGGCAAGAACGTCACCCTGAGCATCGGCGAGAACCAGTCGCTCTCGGTGGGCAAGGATTCGAAGAGTCAGGTCGGCAAAAAATACTACCTCGAGGCCGGCGACGAGCTGGTGCTCAAGACCGGCGATGCCTCCATCACGATGAAGAAGGACGGCACCATCACGATCAAGGGCAAGGACATCACCGTGAACGGCAGCGGCAAGATCGGCGTCAAGGCCTCTGGCGACGTAGTGATCAAGGGCGCCAAGATCGCCGAGAACTGAGAGCCGGCGCCCATCATGCTGCAGGTCGTCAATCCCACCCCCCTGTCCGCGGCGCTGGTCGTGCTGGCCGATCCGGCCGGGGTGGAGTGCGCCTACGCGGCGGTCAAGGCCAGCTTCGATCTGTCTTCCGGGGTGCCGCGGCTCGCCGTGCGCCAGGCGGGTTTTCTGGCCGGTGACGTGCATTGGGGCGACCCGGCCGCCACCAGCCTCCACGCCGCAGCGGATCTCACCCACCTCAAGCCGGCGACGGACATGCTGCTGCTGGGCCGTGCTGTTGCAGTCGGCGGGCCGGTCGAGGCGATGGACGTGAGCCTGCGCGTCGGTCCGGTGTCGCGCCGCCTGCGGGTGTTCGGCAACCGCCGGTGGATGCGGGAGGGCGACGAATGGGTGATCAGCCGGCCCGAGCCCTTCGAGCGCATGCCCCTTGTGTGGGAGCTGGCCTTTGGCGGGCATGTGCCGGCTGGCGCGGGCGGCGTGCCGGAGATCGAGGCGCGCAACCCGGTGGGGCGCGGGCTGGTGGGCGCCGACGAAGGCGACATTGCCGGGCGCCCGCTGCCCAACATCGAAGACCCGGAGCAGCTCATCGCCCGCCCCGCCGATCGCCCGGCCCCGGCCGGCCTCGCGCCGATCCCGCCCGCCTGGCAGCCCCGGCGCGGCTGGGCCGGCACCTACGATGCGGCCTGGCAGGCCCGGCGGGCGCCCTACCTGCCGCTCGATTTCGACCCGCGCTTCTTCAACGTGGCCCCGCCGGGCCTGGTCGCGCCGGGCTACCTTGCCGGCGGCGAAGAGGTGGAAGTCACCGGTTGCACGGCCGGATGCGCCCTGTGCTTCCGCCTGCCGCGCCCGGCCATCGGCCTCGAGTGGGATTTCGACGGCCGCGCGATCGCCGCGGCCCCCCGGCTCGACACCGTGCTGATCGAGCCCGACCAGGGGCGCCTGCAGATGGTGTGGCGGGCCGAGCTGGCGGTGGACAAGCGGCTCACCCGCCTGCGCCAGGTGGCCGTGCGCTGGGAGCCCGAGGGAGAGCATCCATGACCCAGGTCGGTGAAGCGGTGCTGGTCGCCATGCTGGCAGCCGACGACAAAAAGGCCAAGTGCGACTTCAAGCCGCCCCAGACCAACTGGAAGGCCAACCTCGAGGGCGACGCCGACCGCCTGGGGGGCCTCCTCGGCAAGCAGCCTAAGAAGGCGGCGAAAGAGGCCGAGCTGTCGTCGTCCTGCTGGCCATCCCAGGCCCACCACCTGATCCCCCACCTCACCCTCAAGAGCCATCCCGTGTCGAGGTGGTTGAAGGCCGGCGACATCATCTACGCCGACACCCGCTACGACGTGGACCACGGCAACAACGGCAAGTGGATGCCCTACGCCTCCAGCCTGGCCGAGTGGAAGACCCGGGCCAACAAGCTGGCCGACATCAAGGCCAACCGCCGGCTGATGTTCAAGGTGATGAAGCACGCCAAGATCCAGCTCCATCAGGGCAAGCACAGCGGCTCCCAGGATTTCGGGGTCGGCGAGATGCCCTACAAGGAGTGCGTCCGCAAGTACCTCGACAAGATCAACCAGCACGCGCTCTCGCACTACAAGAAGAAGCCGCCCTGTGACGATTGCAAGGGCAAGCAGCAGGCCGGCAAATACCCGCCCCGAGACAACATGGTGCGCTACGTGGACAAGGCCTCGTCCGTGCTCGAGGACGACATCGACGCGTGCCGGATCTTCGTGTCGCGTATCGCCGCCGAGTGCGCCCAGGCGGGCGGCCTGTGACGCGGCCCGCGTGATGAGGATTGCAGCATGAAATATTTCAGGATGAGCCGCCGCTTCCCGGCCCGGGGCGACGGTGTGTTCCATGACGGCAAGGGCGGCTCGCTGGTGCAGGATTTCAGAATGAGCCCCAAGCCGCCAACGGAGGCGGGCGTCGCCCTGGACGGCCTCGGCAGGCTGTCGCCCGGGAGCGCCAGGGCGAGCCGCCGGGCGCTCCCGGAGCCGGCGGGCCTGTTCCAGGACAGCCACCACCTGTTCCTGCTCAAGACCGGCCACCGCCTGGAGCCAGGCTTCGAGCCGCCCTTCAAGGTCGTCCTCGACCCCGACATCCCGAACCCCCAGCTCCCCACCTTTTTCGAGTCGCCGGCCTGGATCGGCACCCAGGCCTTCTACCGCGACCTGCTGGCAGCCGGCATCGACAACATCGAAGCGGTGCCGGTGGAGATGCGCGACGACGCCCGCCAGCGCATCATCCACGATTACCTGCTGCTCAACATCGTCGGCTGCGTGGCCTGCGCCGACATGGAAAAATCCACCGTGAATTCCCTCGGCGAGGGCATCGACGTGATCGTCCGGCTGGTCGTCGACGCGTCGCGCCTCGGGGCCTTCGACCTGTTTGTCGCCGCCGAGGACACCGACTGCATGATCGTCAGCGAGCGCGTCGCCCGCCACCTGCAGGCCTGCGGCTACGACGACATCCTCTTCGAAGAACTGGAGCAGGCCTGAGCCGCCCATGATGCCCCTCGACATCTGCGCCGCCGGCTGCATCACCCCCATCGGCGCGAGCCTCGCCGAAACCGCCGCCTCGGCCCGGGCGCGGCTCGCCAACCTCCGCGACGGCCCGTGGCAGAACCGCCAGGGTGAGCCCCACGTGGTCGGCCGGGTGCCCGACGGCGTGCTGCCCGGGCTGGCCGAAGCGCTGCAGGCAGCGCCCATCTCCCGGCGCGAGGCCCAGCTGCTCCGCATGGGCCACGCCGCCCTGGCGGAGGTGCTCGAAGCCCTGCCCGACGGCGTCGAGGTGCCCCTGCTGCTCGGCTTGCCGGAGCACCACGCGATGCGCCCCATCGATCCGGCCGGCTTTCTGCAGCGCCTGCGCCAGCAGAGCGGCGCTCCGCTCGACCTGGCCCGCAGCGTCGCGGTGCCGCGCGGCCGGGCGGCCGGCCTGATGGCCCTGTGCCAGGCCGGCGAGCACATCGCCTCCGGCGCGGCCGGCTTCGTGCTGGTCGGCGGCATCGACAGCTTCATCGAGCCCTGGCTCCTTGACACCCTCGAAACCGCCGGGCGAGTCCGCAGCAGCGTCAATGCCGACGGCTTCTCGCCCGCCGAAGGGGCCGCCTTCCTGCTGCTGGGTGACCCGGCCCGCCGCCGCGCGCCGCCCCTCGCGGTGCTCACGGGCGCCGCCATCGGGCATGAGCCCGGCCATCTCCAGTCCGACGCGCCCTACCTCGGCGAGGGCCTCGCCGGCGCCGTCGGCCAGCTGCTGGCCGAGGCGCCGCCGGCCGCGCCGATCGCCTGCACCTACGCCTCCTTCAACGGCGAGCGCTACTGGGCCCGGGAGTTCGGCGTGGCCCGGGTGCGCAATTCCGGCCACTTTGCCGACGCCATGCAGATGGAGCACCCCGCCGAGTGCTGCGGCGACCTCGGCGCGGCCCATGGGCCCCTGCTGGCCTGCCTGGCGGCCCACGGCCTGGCAGGCGGCTATCGGCCCGGGCCCTGCCTGGTCTATGCTTCATCCGACGGGGGCGACCGCGCCGCCGCCCTGCTCGAAGCGCCACGCTGACGGAGACTGCCATGCCGTGCACGGTCCATAACATCCAGGGCTTCGCCCACAAGACCAGCGGCGGCATGAGCATGGTCTTCCCCGACGTGTGCAAGACGCCCGCACCCCCGGCCCCGCCCATCCCCATCCCCTACCCGAACATCGGCAAGGCCTCCGACACCACCAGCGGCACCACCACGGTCAAGGCCGACGGCAGCATGGTGATGGTGAAGGGCGCCAAATACATGATGAGCGCGGGCGACGAGGCCGGCTCGGTGGGCGGCATCATCAGCGGCACCTTCAAGCAGGAGTGCGAGTTCCTGATGTATTCCTTCAACGTGATGCTGGACGGCAAGAACGTCTGCCGCCTGGGCGACCCCCTGTGGCACAACAAGAAGAACATCTGCGGGTGAGCCCCGCGAAAGGCTGGCTCCCATGAGCGCCAATCGTCTCAATCTGGTCGAAACCCTCCACGCCGCCGCCGACAAGGCATCCGAGCCCGCCGGGCTGCTGCGGGGCCGGCTGCTCGCCATCGACGGCGACGGCTGGCTGCGCGTGCAGGTTGACGGCCACGAGCCCTGGCGCTGCCTGTGGCTCGAAGGCAAGCCCCTCGAAGTCGGCGACGCCGTGCTGGTGCTGGCCCCGGCGGCGGCCAGCCCCGGCGTGGTGCTGGGCCGCATCGCCAGCTACACGGCGCCGGCCTCGCCGGCCCGGCTGACCCTCGAAGCCACCGAGGTGCTCACCCTCAAGTGTGGCGACGCGACCCTCGACCTGCGGGCCGACGGCAAGGCGGTGCTGAAGGGCGAGGACGTGCTGATTCGCGCCACCGGCCTCCAGCGCATCAAGGCGGGCAGCGTCTCGATCAACTAGGGCCGCCCCATGGTCGCCATCGCGCCGCTCGTCCGCCGGTACCGCTTCATCCCCGAGCGGATCACGCTTCACGCCGAGGAGCTCGCCTACCTGTGGCAGCGGCGGCGGGCCTCGCTCCGCGCCCCCGACATCACGCTGCCCGATTTCACCTACCTGCAGGAGCGCATCGAGGCCCACCTGCAGGGCCTGCTGGTGGCGGGCGACGAGCTGGCCACCATGCTCGACGGCTTCCTGCACGGCGACCAGCGGGACGAGGCCTTCGCGGCCGCCTGGGCCTTGCTGCGCAGCGAGCAGCCCGACGCCGCCCGCAAGGTGCTGGAAGCCTTCGCCGCGGCCCGGGGGCCGGTGCTGGACGGCTTTGCCGACGCGCTGGCCACGGCGCCTGCGACGCATACCGCGCCGACCCTCCAGGCGGCCCTGGCCCACGGCAGCCCGGCCCATGCGGCGGCGGCGGCGTTGGCCCTCGGCTGCCACCGCCAGCTCGATGCCCGGTCGCCCCGCCTGGCCGGCCTGCTGCTTGAGGCCAGCCCCGCCGTCGCCGTGCCTGCCTGGCGTGCGCTGCAGGCCCTCGACAGCCCGCCCGGCGCGGCGCCGCTGCCCTTCGCGGCCGCCCTGTGGGGGCCGTCCCCGGCCGTGCGCCAGGCCGTGCTCGACGTGGCGGTGTGGCGCGGCGAGCCCTGGGTGCTCGATGTGGTCCGGCAGCTCGCCGCCGAGGGCGACGAAATCGGGCTGGGCTGGTACGCCGCCCTGTGCCCCGCCGACGAACAGGATGCCGCGGTGGCTCTCTTCGCCGGCCGGCCGCTGCCCCAGCGCACGGCGCTCGCCGCGCGCCTCGGCCGGCCGGCGGCGATCCGGGCAGTCTTCGACTGGATGGCCGACCCCGACCCCATCCTCGCCGCCGCGGCCGCCGAGGCCTGGGAGCGAATGACTGGCCTGTCCGTCGAGGGCGAGCGGAAGGCCTTGCCTGCTGCCGCCTCGGCCGACCCGCTCGAGCACGATTTCCCTGCCGTGGTCTTCCTGCCCGATCTGGCCAAGGCCCGCCAGCACTGGGCCACCCACGGCGAGCGCTGGCTGGCGGGGGGCTGCTGGTGCCGCGGCTTCGACCTCCAGTCCACCATGACGAGCGAGGCCCAGTACTGCATCGGCCTCCAGGCCCGCTGGGATTTTGCTGCCCGGGCAGCGCAAATCGGCACGCGACTCCTCGTGCCTCCGATGGTGTGAGCCCCTGCGGCTGGTAATATCAAGCTTGTTTGTCATACCCTGAAACTGAACCACCGCCGAGACTGCCATGCGAATCTCCGTCATCAGCTTCAACGGCGCTCCGCTGCCCGGGCCGCTGGGTTTCGACTTCGACAGCCGGGGCGGGGCGATCGGCCGGGAGGAGGGCAACGAGCTGACGCTGCCCGACCCGGAGCGGCACATCTCCCGCGTGCAGGCGCGCATCGAGTTCGACGGGGCGAACTTCGTCTTCGTCGACATGGGCGGCAACCCCTCGTCGGTCAATGGCCGGCCGGTGGGCAAGGGCAACCGGGTGGTGCTCACCGGGGGCGAGCGGCTGTCCATCGGCGGCTATGTGCTCGAGGCCGGGTTCGACCACGCGGCGCCGGTGTTTTCGAACCCCACCCAGGTGGCGAGCGGGGCCGACCCGCTGGGCCTGTTCGGCGGGGCGCCGGCGGGCTCGCCGCTGTTTGCCGACCCCTTTGCCGGCGTGCAGGCCGGCCCGGCGGCGCCTGCCGTGGCTTCCGCGCCGCCGCCCGCGGCGGGGGATGACCCCTTCGCGGTCTTTCTCGCCTCGGCCCGGCCCGCGCCTGCGGCCACGCCGGCCGCCGCCGCCCACGATCCGTTTGCACCGCCGCCCGCGCCGCCCCCCGCCCGGGTGGATGTGCTGGGCCTGGGCGCCGGCCGTGAGTCGTCGGTGGATGCGTTGTTCGGCCTCGCTGGCGGCGTGCCGCAGGACCCGTTTTTTGGAACGCCCCTGGGCGAGCCGGCGCCGTCGGCTGCGCCGGCCTCTCCGGCGGCGGTGGACCCGCTGGCCTTGTTCGGCGGCCCGGCGGCGCCATTACCGGGCGCCGAGCCCCAGCGGGACGACGCGCCCCTGCTCAACCAGGCTTTCACGCCTCCGCGCGCCGAGATCCCGGCTGCGGTCGAACTCACCCAGGTCGTCGCGCCGCGCCCAGCCGGGCCCGCCGCCGAGGCCTCGCCGGCTGCGTCGGCCGGGATGGTCTTTTCATGGGACCAGGCGCCGCCGGCGGCACCCGTCGTCGCGCCGGCCCCGGGCGTGCCCGCCGCGCCACCTGAAACGCCGCCAGCCCCCGCCGCGCGGGTCGAGGTCAGCATCGAGCGGGTCGAACCGCCCCCGCCTCCGTCGCCGCAAGCCGTCCAGCCCGCGGTGCCCGTCGGCCACGACGTGCTGATGGAGGCCTTCCTGCGCGGGCTCGGGGTGCCGGTGCGCCTGCCGGCGGGGCTCACGCCGGAGCTGATGGAGCAGATCGGCGTGATGCTGCGCGAGGCCACCCAGGGCACCCTCGAGCTCCTCACCGCCCGCGCGCTCACCAAGCGCGAGGTGCGCGCCGAGGTGACGATGATTGTCAGCAAGGGCAACAACCCGCTCAAGTTTTCGCCCGACGTCGGCTTTGCCCTCAGCCAGCTGCTGGCGCCCCAGGGGCGGGGCTTCATGCCGCCCCAGGAGGCCATGCGCGACGCCTACGACGACCTGCGCGCCCACCAGTTCGGCTTCATGGCCGGCATGCGGGCGGCGCTGGCGGGCGTGCTGAAGCGCTTCGAACCTGAGGCGCTCGAGCAGAGGGTGGTGGCCCGCAGCCTGCTCGACAACCTGTTGCCGGGCAGCCGCAAGGCCCGCTTGTGGGATCTCTTTGCGCAGATGTATGGTGAGATCTCCCAGGAGGCCGAGGACGATTTCCATGCCCTCTTCGGGCGCGAGTTTCTGCGCGCCTACGAAGAGCAGGTCGAACGCCTTCAAGCGGAGCGCGAACCCGACCGTTGACCACCCATTGCCGGCGGGCGATACCGTCGCGAGGTGCCCATGCTCGATTTACACACCTGTTACGTGTCGGAACAGGGCGGCCGCAGCCGCAACGAGGACGCCTGCGGCTACTGGACCTCGGAGGCGGGCTGCTGCTGGGTGGTCTCCGACGGGGCCGGCGGGCACGGCAGCGGCGACATCGCCTCGCGGCTGGTGGTGAGCACCGTGCTGCGGCGTTTCTCGGCCCATCCGGTGGTGGCGCCAGACGAAGCCGTGGCCCTGCTCCAGGCCGCCAACGAGATGGTCATTACCGAAAAGACCAACGGCGACACCGCCGACGACATGCACGCCACCGCGGTGGCCCTGCTGATCGACCCCCGCCAGGGCCTGGCCGTGTGGGGGCACGTGGGCGATTCGCGGATCTACCTGTTCCGCCGCGGCCACCTGGCCTACCAGACGCGGGACCACAGCCTGGTGCAGAACATGATCGACGCGGGTTTCGGCAGCGTCGCCATGATCCGCACCCACCCCAAGCGCAGCCTGCTCACCTCCGCCATCGGCGCCAAGGAGTCGATCGCCCTGTCGGTGTCGGCCGAGCCCCTCGCGCTGCAGCCGGGCGATGTGTTCCTGATGTGCACCGACGGTTGGTGGGAATACGTCGAGGAGCCCGAGATGGAGCGCCTCCTCGACGAAGCTGCCAGCCCGGAGGCGTGGCTGGCCCGCATGGGCGAGGCCATCCGCCAGCGGGCGCCGGCCGAGAACGACAACTACACTGCGGTATGTGTGAAGCTGGCCGAGGAGACGACCGTCATCCTGCCGGCCAGGGGGCACGACCCCGCTGTGTCCGACTGAAAGGATCGCTGTCATGAAAAAACTTTCTGCAATGCGCCTGCCCACCGCCCTGGTGGCGGTGGTGCTGGCTGTCAACGGCTGTGCCAACATGGACGACAAGACCACCAGCGCCGGCATCGGCGCGGCGGTGGGGTGTGCGGCCGGGGCGGCGCTGGCCAAGCTCACCAAGAACGACGCCGGCACCGCGTGCCTCGCCGGCGCGGTGGTGGGTGGGCTGATCGGCTACCAGCGGGCGCGCAGCTCGGAGATCCAGGAGGCCCAGGCCGCTGCCGACGAGGCCGTCAAGGTGAGCGGCGCCAAAGCGACGCCGGTGCAGACCCAGCCGGTGCACGTGACCGACAAGCAGACCGGCAAGACCGAGACGGTGCGGGCTTTCAAGACTTTCTCGGTGGATATCCCCCTGAGCCAGGTGGACAAGCCCGAGGGCAAGGCGGCGATGCAGAAGCTCAACGACTATGCCCGCAAGCTGGCCCGCGAGCGCGAGGAGGAGGTCGAGATGAACATCGTCACCGCGCCGGGCAAGGGCGCCCGGGCGACCCAGGTGGACAGCCAGGTGCTCACCGAGGAGGTGGGTAAGGGCGTGGTGCGCCGCCGGGTGCTGAGCGACCCGCGGGTGCCGGCGAATGTTCAGCGGGTGACCATCGAGGCCAGCAACCCGAACCGGATTTCGGTCTAGCCCGAAAACGCCCGGTGTCCGCGCTTGGGCAAGCCAAGCGCCACCGCTGCACCCGCGTTTGTGCTTTCGTGCCGTCGCCGACGCTCTGGAGTGTTTCCGGCCCGTCAGCCCCTCGGCGCGCCAGGCGGGTCGCTGCCCTGTGGCAAGCAGGCGCCGCGTTGCGGCGACCACAGGCGTGGGTGCCCCAACCCCTGCAGGGCCGGCGCAGCGGCGGGCTATTTTTCCTTGAGCATGCGGTCGAGGGTCTTGTTGAGATCCTCGACATACTTGCGGTCGGCTTCGGTGCCGTCGTCCTTGGGCGGACTGCGGGGCTCGCGTGGGGGGGTGGCCTTGGCAACCGGGGGCTTGCGCTCGGCGGGGGCGGTTTCTGCAACGGTGAAGCGGGCTGCCGCGTAGGCCGCCGGGCAGGCGCCGCCATCGGGGCAGCGCGCTTCGCCGGCCAGGGCCGCGCCACCGCCGGCCTTGCCGAGGGCGGCCTCGACGCTGGCCTGGGGCAGGCTGTCGCCGGCCTGGTGGGCGGTGAGGCCGAGCGTGGTGAAATCCCGCGGGGCTTCCGAGACGATGGTGAGCACCTCCCAGTCGCCCTGGGGTGGGTCGGCCTCGTAGGCCCAGTCGGGCCGGGGGAACGTAAAGGGTTTGCCGGCGACCACCTTGTTCTGGCGGTCGAGGTCGTTGGGGAAGATCTGCGCCAGCCGGTTTGATGCCTTGTCCCACAGCAGCACGTAGAGCAGGCCGCTGCGCTGGCTGTGGAGGCTGAAACTGAGGGCGTCGCGGCCGATGGTGAGTGGCGTCCTGACCTTGTCCACCTTGAGCCCGAAGGCGTTGTCGGAGCCGGCCACCACGGCGGCCAGGGCCTGCGCGAGGGGCTGGGGCTCGCTCGGGCGGGGCGCTGTTTCGAGCGGGGCGGCTGGCGGCGGGGCCGGGGCGGCTGCAGGGGGCGCTGGCGGTGTCTCGGCTGTGGTGGTGGCTGGCGCCGGAGGGGCTTTCTTCTGCATCGACAGATAGACGCCCGCAGTGATGGCGACGACGGCGGCCAGCCCGCCGGCGTAGAGCGGCAGGCGGGAGCGGCCGGGGGGCGTGCCCGTGGCGGGTGGTGGCTCCTTGGGCGCAGTGTGCGGCGGGGTCGGGGCGGGCGCCTGGGGGGCGGGCTCGGCCGGGCTGGCGGCGGGCATGTAGGCGGTGGTGCGGATCTGGGTGCCGAGCTCGGTCGCCGGGCCCTCGAATGCAGACGCCGTGGCGGGTCCGGGGGCAGCGCTGTTCGGCGGCACATAGAGCGTCGCGGCGGCTTCGCTCGGGCCCAGCAGGGCGCGCATCTCGGCGATGGACTGCGGGCGTTCGTCGCCCTTCACGCGCAGGCATTTGTCGATGCCCTCGAGAAAGCGCGCCGAATAGCGCCCGGCGGCGAGGCTGGCGAGGGGCTCGTAGGAATCCTGCATCATCCGCCCGACCGCCGGCGGCGGGGTGCGGCCGGTGATGGTGAAATACACGACGGCGCCCAGCGCGTAGATGTCGGTCCACGGGCCCTGCTTGATGCCCGGCATCTCGGCGTACTGCTCGATGGGGGCGTAGCCGGGCTTGAGGATCACCGTGAGGGCCTGGGTCATGTCGCTGATGACCCGCCGGGCGGCGCCGAAGTCGAGCAGCACCGGGCGGTCGTCGCGCAGCAGCATGATGTTGTCGGGGGCCACGTCGCGGTGGAAGCAGTTCTCGTGGTGCATCAGCTCGAGGGCGTCCATCACCGGCGAGAGGATCTTGCGGATCCAGGCCTCGTCGGGGGGCGGCCCCTCGCGCTCCTTGAGGTACTGCTTGAGCGTCCGGCCGGCGTAGTAGGGCATGGCCATGTAGGCGGTGCCGTTGGCCTCCCAGAAGCGGTAGACCTTGAGCAGGGCCGGGTGGTCGAACTGGGCGAGCAGCCGGGCCTCATTGACGAAGCTGCGCAGGCCGACCTGGAAGGTGTCCTCGTGGCGCTCCGAGCGGACGATCACCGAGGCGTCGCGGCCGCGGGTGGCCAGCGACGAGGGCATGTATTCCTTGACCGCGACCCGGCGCTGCAGCGAGTGGTCGTCGGCGAGATAGACGATGCCGAAGCCGCCCTGGCCGACCAGGTCGACAATCTCGAATTCGGACAGGCGGGTGCCCGGCGGCAGGGCCACATCGGAGCCGCTGCTCCGCTGGGGCGCGGGCGGCGGGCTGGCCGGCGCCGCAGCGGCACCCCCGAGCACGATGGTCTTGTTGTTGTCGGAGTCGGACACTTGTCGGGCAGCCGCGCAGGGCCTCAGTCGGTGGGCGAATAGGTGATCATCTTCACCATAAACGATGCGTCGGGCAAGTTCCGGTGCGCGACGCCGCCGCTGCGGCGCTCGGCGTCGAAGCACCACCACACCGAATAGCCGGCGAGCTGGGTGAGCAGGCTGGCGGTGGCCAGGGCCTGGAGGGCGCCGCCCGGCTGGAGCGGGCCGGCGCAGGGCAGGCTGATCGCTTCGTCGCGGCGGGCCAGTCGCTCGGCAAGGCCTTGCAGCGGCAGGGTGCAGTGGGCGTCGCCAGGGGGCGGGCCGAGCCGCTCGAGGGCGTCGTCGAGCGGGGTGATGTCGGTTTCGAGCTGCAGGCCCAGGCGGGCGATGTCCTCGAGCCCGCCGAGCCACTCATTGACGGCCGCCGGCGTGCCGCCCGGGGCGAGGGGCGCCGCCAGCGTGAAGGGGAAGTAGCGCCCGACCCGGTCCACCGACGGGCTCCACACGCCGGCCCAGGCCTGGGGGCCGAGCACGCCGGGCATCAGCACGAAATGCCACACGTGGGCGGTGAGGTAGTTGTCGAGCCAGGCGCCGCCGAGGGCCGCGCGGCTACCGGCGATGCCGGCCTGCAGCCAGGCGTCCCACGGGTCGATGAAGGCCGGCGGCAGGCGCCGCCGGGTGAAGTCGCCGAGGATGGGCAGCTTGCCGTACCAGCCTGCGGGGGCTTGCATGGCCGGCGCCCTACAGCCCGCCGGGGCAGCGGAACTCGGCGAGCTCACGCAGGCGGAAGGGGTTCTGCACGCTGCTGGCGGTGACCTCGAAGCTGGCCTGGCGGCCTTCGACGTCGAAGGTGACCTTGAACTTCTCGGGGGCCCCGAGGCCCTCGACCCGTGCCTTGTCGAACAGCCGGAACAGCGCCCAGGCGCCCTCGGTGGTCTGGCCGGAGGTACCGCCGGGGCCCGGCGGGGTGATCTGGATGCGTGCCGACACGCCGCCCTTGCTGCCCGGCCACTGGATGGATTGCGGCACCTGGGGGCCGTGGGCGTATTTGACCAGCTGGCCGTCCACGTCGAGGGTGAACTGGGTGATCGCCGGGTCCATCTCGAGGGGTTTGAAATCGAGGCGCACCGAGCCACCGCCGCGGAAGAACACGTCGCGGATCGTCGCGGCGCGCTGGAACTGGGCCAGGTTGCCCGGCCCGCCGAGGGATTGCTCCTGCACCCGCTTGAAGCTCCACGGGCGGGTGGAGGTGTCGACGAAGGGGGCGAGGTTCTTTTGGAAGAAGTCGTCGATCAGGCCGCCGGGGGCGAACAGGCGGGCGAAGTCTTCCCGCGTCACGTCGCGGTTGCTGCTGCGCACGAAGGGGTAGCGGCCGTCGGTGGCCATGTGGCAGAACTGCCCTACCTGGGCGCCCACCGCCGACGACAGGCTCTCGCGGGTGGCGGCGAGGGTCTGGCTGGTGCCGGCGCTGGAGAGCTGCTGCAGCATCGAGCGGATCGGCTCGGGCAGCCGGGCGCTTTCGGCCTTGACCCGCGCGGCGGCGTCGCCCGGCGGCGGGGCGACCTTGTCCTTGATCGCCGTCTCGGTGGCCGACAGCTGCACGTAAACGTCGTTGAGAAGCTGGGTGACGCCGTCGATCGGCGCGCCCTTGCCGTCGCCGGCCACCAGCTGGCGCAGCTGCACGAAGCGGTCGTCGACGATGGATTCGAGGCGCTCCCGCGGGGCCGCCTGGGCACCGGCGGCTTCGCCCGCACCCAGGCCGAGCACCTTGCCGAGCTCCTGCTTGGCGCTGGCGAGTTTTTCGCCGGCCTGGTCGGCCATGGTCTTGGCGCCCTCGGGCGGGGTCAGGGTGGTCTCGCGGGAGATCGCCCGCATCAGCTTGGGCAGCGGCGAGTCAGCCCCCGACAGCACCCGCGCGACCTGGATGCTCTGGCTGAGCCCGGGGGCGCGCACCAGGCCGATGTCGGCCAGCAGGGCTTCCCACTGGCGGGCGTAGTCGGCGAGGTAGAGCCGCCGCACGTCCCGCGACACGGCCGCGGCGTCGGCGCTGCGTTCGCGGCGGGTGCCGAGCACCCAGGCTTCTTCGTCGAGCAAGCGGGCGCTCACCGCGTCGACGGCCTTGGTGAAGCCCTTGTGGTAGCCGTCGTAGGTGTACAACCCGGCGATGCCGCGGGTGAGCGGGGCGCCGCTCTTGCGGGTGAACACCAGCGTGGCACTGGGGCCGGCGGCGCGTTCGATGGTGAATTCGGGGATCTCGGCGCCAACGCCCTGGCGCTTCAGGCGGCTGTAGATGCGGTCGGGCAGGGTGTAGCGCAGCAGCATCTCGCGGCTGCGGGCGACGAGGGCGGTATCTTGCACCACCGGTGAGGCCACCGGCCCGTCGGCGAAGAGCTGGTTGAGGTGGCCGGCGAGGGCGGCGCGCTGGTCGGCGCTCACGTCGCGCGGCAGGTTGCGGTCCCAGTCGAGGCTGATCCAGGCCTTCAGGGCCTCGGCGTCGAAGTGGGCCGGGTCGCCCAGCATGAGGTAGGCCTTTAGGGTTTCGTAGGTGAACTCCAGGTTGCTGCCGTCCTGGCTGCGCAGCTGGGCCTCGATGCGCCGGGCCAGCCGGGGGAGCAGGGCGTCGCGTAGCAGGCCGCGGTAGGACTGCCCGACGGCGGCGTCGAGCTTGTCGCCCTGGAACAGCCCGAGGCCCATGCCGGCGGGGGTTTCACCCGCCGGGCGGGTGGCGGTGGCGGGGAGGCGATTGACCGCGTCGAGCACGCCGAGGATGTCGAGGAGCTCACTGCCTGAGCTGGCACCGGCCTTGGCGACGAGGGGCGCGGCGGCCTGGGTGGCGGCGTCGACCTCGGTGACGTAGCTGCTGTTGCGCAGGTAGCTGAAGCTCCAGCCGATCAGGAGGCCGACTGTCAGCAGGGCCATGGCTGCCAGCGCGCCGGTATGGATCAGGCTGCGGCGGCGTTCCCACTTGAGGTTGGCGCCGCCGATGCGCTGCTCGGCAAACACCACCTCTTTGAGCAGGCGGGTCAGGAAGAAGCTCTTGCCGCTGCCCTCGGGCGGCGGCAGCACGCGGCGCTCCAGCCCGAAGGCGCCGCCCAGGCTGGCCATCACCCGGTCGATGGGGTTGCCCTCCTGGGTGCCGCTGGTGAAATACACGCCGCGCACCATCAGCGGGTGGTCGTAGCCGGAGCTGGCGAAAACCTTTTGCAGAAACGCATCGAGCAGCCGGCTGGCCAGCCCGAACTGCTGGTCGAAGGCGGCGATGAGGCCGCGCTTGGCCAGGTCGGCCTCGCCCTGCAGGTGGGGGATGAGCTGGCCGCTGATGCGCTCATGGAGGGCAGCCAGCTGCGGCGGGAGGCCCTGGAGGGCGTCGGGGTTGTCGAGGTCGGCGAAGGTGACGCCCCACACCTGGTCGCGCCCGTCCTTGCCGAGGTTGGCGAAGAACTCGTTGAAGCCGGCGATCAGGTCGGCCTTGGTGACCAGGATGTAGATCGGCAGCCGTACGCCGAGCTGGGCGTAGAGCTCCTGGACGCGGGCGCGCAGGGCGTCGGCGTGGCGGGTGGCTTCGGCGTCGGTCTGGGCCAGCAGGTCGCCCAGGCTCACGGTGAGCAGCACGCCGTTGAGGGGCTGGCGCGGGCGGTGCTTGCGCAGCAGGGCGAGGAAGCCCTGCCAGGCCTCGCGGTCGGCGGCGGCGTCGGAATCCTGGGTGGTGTAGCGGCCGGCGGTGTCGATCAGCACGGCTTCGTCGGCAAACCACCAGTCGCAGTTGCGGGTGCCGCCGACGCCCTTGATCTGGTGGGTGCCGAGCTTCTCGGCGAGGGGGAAGCGCAGGCCGGAGTTGATCAGCGCGGTGGTCTTGCCCGAGCCGGGGGCGCCGATGAAGACGTACCAGGGCAGCTGGTAGAGATAACGGGCCGAGCCCAGCGCGGCCAGCCGGGCCAGGCCGCCGCCGCTGCTGGCGCTGCGGCTGTGGCGCAGGATGGCGACCGCCTCGCCGAAACGCTGGCGCAGGGTGGCCACTTCGGCGGATTCGGCGGGTTCCGGCGTGCCCTTGCCGAGCAGGCCGTCGAGGAGCTTGGCGTTGCTGGCGCGGGCCTTGAGGCGGGTGAGCACCTCGCGCATCACGAAGGCCAGCACCAGCGCGCCGATGACTGCCCAGCGGGCGGGCTCGGGCTCGAGGGGCGTCTTGCCGGCAATCGACACCAGCGGGCCGACATGCCAGACCACCAGGGCCAGGGCAACGAGCCCGGCGGCCTTCAGGAGCACCGGATGAAGCAGCAGGGCGAGTAGCTTTTTCATCATTCGACCCTCGTACGTGGGGCTGCCGGAAACACGATGATCTCGACGCGGCGGTTCTGGGCCCGGCCGTCGGGGGTGTCGTTGCTCATCAGGGCTTCGCTGTCGGCGCTGCCTTCAGTCTTGACCTGGGCGCGGGCGCCCAGCTGCGGGGCGAGGGCGGCGGCCACGGCGTCGGCGCGGGCCTGGGAGAGGTGCCAGTTGGACGGGAAGCGCGCCGAGCGGATCGGGCGGTTGTCGGTGTGGCCGCGCACCAGCACGCTGCCGTCCACCCGGGCGACGGCCTGGCCGATGCGCTCGAGGAGTTCGGTGAAGGCGGGCGAGAGGGTGGCGCTGGCGGGCTCGAAGAGGCCGTCGCCGCGGGCGGTGACGATGCTGCGGTCGGGGAGGTCACGCACCGCGACGCGCCCGGCCTGGATCTCGTCGGCCAGGAAGTGGGCCAGCCGGGCCGGCGCAGGCGCGGCGGGGGCGGCCGGGGCCGGCTGCGGCGCGGCGCCGGCCTTGAGGGCCAGGATGGCGGCGAAGGTGGGGTCGGAGTGCCGGTTGAGGGTGAAGGAGGCAAACATGTACACCAGCGCCAGCAGCAGCGCCGTGATGGCGGCCACCGCCCACAGGGGCAGGGTTTCACGCAGCGGGCGGGCCCGCACGGCGGTGGTCTGCCAGGCCGGGGAGAGTTCGAGCACCAGCTCGCCGCGTTCTTTCATGAGCATCTGGGCCAGCCGCTCGCGCACCGTGGCGAGCTGGGCGCGGCCGTTCTGCTGCACCCGGTAGCGCCCCTCGAAGCCCAGCGACAGGATGAGGTAGAAGAGTTCGAGCAGGTTGCGATGGGCCGCGGGGTTTTCGGCCAGCTTGCCGAGGAGCTGGAAGAACTTCTCGCCGCCCCAGGCTTCGTTGTGGAACTGCACCAGCAGGCTGCGCTGGGCCCACACCTTGTCGCCCCACGGGGTGTTGGCGGCGGCTTCGTCGAGGAAGGTGCACAGGGCGTACCGGGCGGCGATCAGGTGTTCGTGGGGCACGCCGTGGGCCTGGGCTTTTTGCTCGAACACGCCGATGGCGCGGGCCAGGGTTTCACGCAGGCCCTGCGGGTCGGGGTGGTGGGCCTGGCGGAACTGGGGCACCAGGTTGAGCAGCGGGTTGGCGGCGGCGACGAGGGGGTTGAGGCCGGATTCCCAGTCGAGGGTGGCCAGGTCGACCCGCTCGAAATACGTGCTGGCGGGCTGCGCGCCCTGGGCGGCGGCCGCGCGGGCGGCCCGGGCGCCGGGCGAGGGAATGATCAGGGTCTTGTCGGACGGGGGCTGGGCGAAGGGGTCGTCGTGCGCCATGGTGCCGATCTCCGTTCATGAAGCGTGGGGGCGTTCAGGCCCGGATTGCCCACAGGGACAGCTCGAGGGCCGGGAAGTCGCCGGTCACGTAGATGCCCAGGCCGCCCGAGTTGTCGAGCTGTTTCCAGAGCTCGCCGCCGTTGTCGAGCTCGAAGTAGCTGAAGCCGGCATGGAAGGGGATCTGCCGCGGGGCCACCGGCAGCGGGCGCAGGGCGATGCCCGGCAGCTGCAGGTTGACCAGCTCGCGGATCTTTTCGAGGGGGCCGAGCTTGGCCTGGGCCGGGAAGCGGGTGCGCAGGGTTTCGCTGGGCACCTGGGCGTTGACCGCCAGCACGAAGCCGGCGTGGCGCAGCAGGCTGCGGTCGGCGACGAGGCCGACGTAGCGGCCCTGTTTGTGGTCCTGCAGCTCGATCTGGATGGCGTTTTGTTCGAGCACCGTGGCGAGGGCCCGGCGGATGTCGCGGATCAGCGGTGCAAAACAGGCTTCGAGGGCGTCGTGGTTGTAGGCCGGCAGCGGGGCCGGCCGCCGCTCGCTGCCGACCAGGGTGGCGAGCTCGCCGGAGAGGGCCAGGAGCTGGCTGAACAGGCGCTCGGGGTGGAGCTGGGTGAGCTCGGCGAGGTGGTCGAACACCGGCTGGTGGCGGTTGACGGTGAGCAGGAAGATGAAGTCGGCGATCTCGGCGACGCCGCCGGCGCCGGGCTGGGCCAGCCGCGCGGCGAGGGCTTCGCCGCGCTGCCCGAGCAGGCCGCGGATCTCGCGCAGGAAGCCGCCGAGCACCGGCGAGGCGCGGCAGCCGAGGACGGGCGGGATGTAGGCCTTGTCGACGAGCAGGTTGTTGTCGGGGCGCCGTTCGACGACGCGCAGCACGCCGACCCGCACGAAGGCGTCGGAGAGCTGGTCGGCGAGGGCCAGGACGAGGCGCGGGTGGGCGACTTCGATGGGCTCGGTGGCGCCGTCGCTGCCGGCGGCATCGACGAGGCCTTCCTCGACCGGGGTGTAGCGGGCCAGGTGGGCGGCCGGGTCGCCGTCGGGGGCGGCTTCGGGGCTCTGGGCCCGGCGCAGGGGCAGGGCCAGGTAAATGACGGCGTTACGGGTGTCGGCCGGGATGTCGAGGGCCGCCGGCGCGGGGTGGGTGGCGGGGAAGTCGAAAGGCGTGCCGTCGGGCAGCACGCCCCGGGCCGCCGCCAGGGCGACCTTGCCGGTGCCGAGGGCGGCCTCGTCGATCTCGAGATGGGTGAAGCCCCAGAACAGGCCGCCGGCAGCCCGGCTGCGCGCCTCGACATACCATTCGGCGTGCCGGTCTTGCTGCTGGAAATGCTGGGGCCGCAGGAACAGCCCCTCCGACCACACGACTTTGCTGTACCAGGACATGGCGGCTTTCGGGATCAGGTTGATGGGAGGCCATCCGGTGCCGCGCTCAGGGGGACTGGGGGCTGATGCTGATGCCCTGGGCTCCAACCCGCACGGTGTAGGCCGTGGTCTTATTCTGGGGGATGGGAGCCGTTGCCCGCCAGCGTATTTTATTGACATCCCGATAGGCGGCGAGGACGGCCAGGTGTTTTGCCTCGCCCTGGGGGCTGAGCTCGACCTTGAGGGTCTGGCCGGGCCGCAGGGTGGCCTCTTCGCGGACGAGCTGGGCTGCCCCGAGCAGGGCCTCGTCGCGCTCGAACAGCGAGAAGAAGTCGGCGCTGTCGAAGGCGGCGGTGTTCTGCAGCACGTAGTAGCGGACCACCACCGGCGTGGCCCGGCCGCGGCTGTCGGCATTGACCATGGCGTCGGCGGTGAGCTGGAGGCGGACCACCGTGGGGTCGGGCTTGAAGATGGGGGGCAGGGCGATCGGCTTGCCCGCGCAGCCGGCGAGCGCGAGCGCAGCCAGTGCGGTGAGGGCCAGGCGGCGGAGAGGAAGCATGGTTGCGGGCCTTCCCGGGGAAAAGGGGCTGCGCGGTGCAGCGGGGCGTGCATACATCCTGATTATTGTGGACGGCGCCCGCTTGTGCAACGCTCCGGCGCCGGCGGGTCAGTTTTCTTCGAGCCGGAAGTTGCCGTCCTTGTCGAACTTGACGTTGGCGTCGAGGAAGTAGGCTTCGATGGGCAGCTTCTTCTCCTTGATCAGGTCGTAGGCGTCGCCGCTGCGGGCGCCGCTGGTGCAGAAGAACACGATGGGCTTGCCCTTGGGCAGCTCGTCGAGGCTGTCTTCGAGGGCGTCGATGGGAATGTTGATCGCACCCTTGATGGTGGCGGCGCGGAAGTGTTTTTCGGCGCGCACGTCGACCAGGTGGATGGTGTCGGGGGCGTCGCGGAGGATGCGTTCGAAGGAGGCGATGGTGATCGAGCCGGCCTCCTTGCCGCTCTGGATGGTGGGCTTGGCGGCGGCCATCTCGCCGGTCGGCCCCGGCCCATAGAGCTTGGCCCACTGGGGGTAGCCCTCGGGTACCACCTTGACGTTGGTGTAGCCGAGCCGGACGGCCTTCGCGGCCGAGTCGGAGCTCAGGCTGCAGGCCAGGCCCTCGCAATAGAAGTACAGCTCGCGGGCCTTGTCAGTGGGCAGGCGCTCGAGCAGCTTGTCGAACTGGGCGTCGGGCAGGCTGACTGCGCCCGGGATGTGGCCCTTGTCGTACTTGCGCTCCTTGGGGCGCGAGTCGATGACGGTGATCGGCGCGCCCTCGTCGAGCCGCTTCTTGAGGTAGGGCACCGACACCGCGCCCAGGTGCCCCCTGGCGATCCAGTCGGGGTAGCCCTCGGCATACACCTTGATGTTGGTGTAGCCGAGCTTCTCGGCCTTGAAGGCGGACTGGTGGCTGAGCATGCAGTCGACACCCTCGCAGTAGAAGATCAGGAGCTGCTTCTTGTCCTTGGGCAGGAGCTCGGTGAGCTTGTCGAACTGGGTGTCGGGGATGTTGATCGCGGTGGGGATGTGGCCGCGGTCGTATTTGCGGGCGGCCGGGCGGGAGTCGATGATCGTCACGTCTTCCGGCTTGGGCAGCACGGCGTAGCCGGCGACGAAGGCGGCATCGACGCGCTGGCCGTACCAGTCGTCCCTGGCGGTGGTTGCCGGAGCATCGGCGGCGAGGGCGCTCGTCAGCGCGGCATCGGGATAGGCACAGTGCAGGGCGGCGAGCATTGCGGTGCGATTCGGTCTCATGGTGCTTTCCCTCTCCGGATGACGGTGACAGTAGGGAAATTCTAGGCCGCTAGCGCGGGGTTTGCCTGATCCAGGTCAAGGGCTGCGGCCTTGCCATATGGCTGCCCGCCGGCTCACTTGACGATGGCGGTGATGATGTCCACGTCCCGTTCGGCGGCCCGGCCCGGGGCGGCCTGGCCGGGTGGTGGTGCGGCTGGCCGGTCAGGGGCCTGATGGGCGGAATGGCGTGCAGGGGGCTCGCCGGAGGGCTTCGCCGGGGATGGGGCCACCGATCGCGCCGGTGACGGGCGGGGCAACGCCGGGGGGCTGGGCGGGGCGGCGACGCTTTCTTCCGGCGTGCCGGGGCTGGAGGGTGGCGGTGAGGGCTCCCGGATGATCGCGCCACCGCCTGCGCCGCCTGGCGCGGCCGGCATCAAGGGGGGCTCGGCGACGCCAGGGGGCGCCGGGCGGGCGTCGGCCAGCGGCGCGGCGGGCCCGGGTGCGGGTGGGGTCGGGCCTGGCGCCTGCCGGCCCAGCAGGAAGGCTCCACCGACCAGCGCCGCCAGCACCGGGGGCAGCATCCATTTCCAGCTGCCGGTGCGGGCTGCAGGGGCGGGGTCCAGCCGGACCTGGCCGGGGCTGAGGTCCCGCAGGATGCTGACGGTCCGGCGCGGGCCGTCAGCGCCATCGGTGGCGAGGTGGAGGGCGTGAGGGGAGGCTTTCGGGGGCAGCCCGTCCGGGCCGATTGGGCGCGTCATTACAATTCCGGGTTACACGTAAAATCCAATTGTATTAGACTTAAACGACAACGCCATAGCTGGTGTGTTTTTTCGGGCCGATCGTCCGATTTGATGAGCGCGTATGCCAACCTCAAACAGCCCTTCTGCTGCCACCACTGTGCCCCGCCTGCCTGGGCCCGGCCGGGCTGCGACCGGCCCGTGGTGGGGTGGCGGGGCCGGCATGGAGCGGCGCCCGTGATCGTGTATGGCGTTCTCGTCGGCTTCCTGGCTGTGGCGGGCGGGGTTCTGCTGTGCGTCTTCCCGGGGCAGCGGGCGCGTCTGGCGGCGGCCTGGCGGGGCTTTGCGGTGATGGGCGGGGCGCCGGTGTCGAGGTTTTCGCGGCGGCTGGGTGGCGCGTTGTTGGCGCGCCCGGCCCACGCTGCCGGGGCCGTGCTGCTCGTGGCGGCGCCCACCCTGCTGGTGTTCGGGCTGCGCGGGCCGGCCATCTTCGATTTTGGTGACGAGGAGCGGATGACCGAGAGGCAGATCGCGATCCTCCTCGAGGGCGAGCAGCTGGTGCCGCCGCCGCCCCTGCCGCCGGCGGTGTTCACCACGCGGGAGGTCGAGCAGGTCCGCCCCGATATCGTCCATGCCAGCCGCAACTGGCGGCTGCTCGACGCCGAGTTCACCCAGCGCCTGCTGGTCGTCTTCAAGCTGATGGAAGAGCGCCATGGCTACCGGATGGCGCTGATCGAGGGCTACCGCAGCCCCGAACGGCAGGCCCGGCTGTTCGAGCAGGGTAGCCACGTCACCCAGGCGCGGGCCAACATGAGCTACCACCAGCACGGCCTGGCCGCCGATCTGGCCTTCTTCCGCGACGGCAAGGTGGTGATTTCCGAGCGCGACCCGTGGGCCATGCGCGGTTACGAGCTCTACGGCGAGATCGCCGAGCAGGTCGGCCTCACCTGGGGCGGGCGCTGGAAGATGCGTGATCTCGGGCACGTCGAGCTGCGCCGCAAGGGCGTGCTGGGCCGCGCCACGGGTGCCCCGGAGCCGGCGCCCGGCAGCACTTCCGACCCCGCTTCCGACTGAGGCCGGCACGATGAGCAAACCTTTCTTCGTTCGTGGCGACAAAGGCGATCTCGACGCCGTCGTCTGCGTTGGCAAGGGCCGCGGTGGTGTCACACCCCTGCGGCCCCTGCCGTTCTGGCGGCCCGACGGCCTGCGCCGCCGCCCTGTTCGCCAGGCAACGCCTCCGCACCGATCCCGCCGCCACGACGCCCTGGAGGCGGCGGTGGTGCTGAGGATCGGCGGCTGCCTGCTGGCGACCGCCTTCGTGTGGGGGCTGGTGCTCGGCTGGTGGCAAGCGATCGACCATCAGCCGACGTCCGCCGATCTGGCCATCCACCTGGGTGTGCTGCCGCTGGTGCTGATCTGCGGGTACTTTCTGCTGCGGGGCTTCATCGACTACCTGCTGGCGCCCCTGCCGGTGGCCTCGTCGGGTGGCGCGGCTGTAGACGGCAAACAGCCCCTCGCCACGCCCCACCGGCAGGCGGCCGCCGAGCGTGGCCCCAGCCTGTGCCTGCTCGATGCCTGCATGATCACGCCGGGCGGGCGTTCCAGCGCCGCGTTGCTGGCCGCCATCGAGTCCGGCCAGGGCCTGCGGCCCAGCGCGCGGCTGCTGGATGAAGCAGGCTTTCCGGTGTTCGTCGCCGCGGTCGAGGGCCTCGATGTGAGCGCCGTCGCCGAGCGCCTGCAGGTCGGCCTGCCGGCGCAGGAGGCCTGGCTCGCCAGCGACGAGGCGCTGCGCAGCCTGGCCCTGCTCGACGGCGTGCTGCGTGAGGCGCTCCAGCGCCTTGCCGGCCTGGTTGCCAGGCCCGGGCTGCAGCTCCGTTGCATCTGCCTGCTGCCCGCCCACTGGGATACGGCCCATTTCCCGTGGCTGCACAGCTGGCTGCAGCGCAGCTATTTTGCGGGCTTCGCGCCCGGCCGCTGCGAGCTCTCGCTGGTCCTTGCGGCTGACGACGCGGCCGCCCTGCGGCACGTGGACGACCTTTGCGTGGCCCTCAACCGTGAGCCGGAAGCCGAGCGTGTGGTGCTGCTGGCGTCCGCCGTCTCGGCCATCGACGCCCGCGTCGTCGCCGAGCGGGCGGCCCGCGGGCGACTGTCGCCGGCCCATCAC
Source organism: Zoogloea ramigera (assembly GCF_006539865.1). Taxonomy (GTDB): domain Bacteria; phylum Pseudomonadota; class Gammaproteobacteria; order Burkholderiales; family Rhodocyclaceae; genus Zoogloea; species Zoogloea ramigera. The sequence goes on along the minus strand of NZ_BJNV01000067.1, from coordinate 108 downwards.
CCCGCGCCAGCGGCCCCCGGCGAATGCGCGGTGGCGCTCCTCCTCGCCAGCCCGGTGCAGGCGCTGCGGCTGGCCGGCGGCACGGTGGCGCCGGTGCAGCTCGGCCGG
>NZ_BJNV01000066.1 GCF_006539865.1 Zoogloea ramigera | reverse complement strand
ACCGCCGGTGGTTTGGGCCGCGTTGGTCTCGGTGAGGTTGGCGCTGGTGGTGCCGCCGATCGCGGCGGGGTCGTTCACTGCCGTGATGTTGACCGTGGTGGAGCCGAACGCGCTGAGCGCGCTGCCCGCCCCCTGGCTACCGGAGTTTCCGTCGTTGAAGGTCCAGCCGATCTCGACGCTGGCGGGCGGCGCGTCGGAGCTGTTGGCGTAGGCGATGGAGCTCAGCACCTCGTTGATGCGGGCCTGGGTGGCGCTGGCGTTGAACGACAGGCTGAGGGTGCCGCCGGCGTTGGCGACAACCGTGCCAACCGTAACACCGCCCAGCACCAGGCCCTGGCCCCCGGTGAGGGCGGCCAGGTTGCCGGTGGCCGAGAAGACGTCCTGGCTGCTGGCGCCGCCGCTGCGCGCCAGGGTCAGGGTGGCGCCGTCGAAGCTGTCGGCGGCCGACAGCTCGGCATCGAAGACCCGCACGCTGCTGTCGATCACCACCGGCGGGCCGTTTTCGGTGTAGCTCACCGCGCCGCCCAGGCTGCTGCTGCCGGTGGCCAGGCGGGTGTCCGGCGTGCCGTCGGCACTGAGGCGCAGCAGGGCAAGGTCTTCGGTGGCGTTGGTGCCATAGCCGGCAGCCACGATGCGGCCGTCGGGGGCGATGTCGACGGCGTACAGGATCTCGAAGGACGAACGGCTGAGCACCAGGTTGCCGTCGCCGCTGAAGCTGGTGTCCGCGCCGCCGTCGGCCAGATAGCGGGCGACCAGCAGGTGGTTACCGCCGCCGCCACCGACGACGACGATCCGACCGTCGGGCTGAAGGGCCAGGTCCCAGACCGATTCGTTACCGCCGAGGTTGGTGGTGACCACGCCTGCGGTGCCGAAGCCGCTGTCCAGTGTGCCGTCATCGTTGAGACCGATGAGGGACACGTCGTTGTCGGCGAAGCGACTGTAGCCGCCCACGACGATCCTGCCGCCCGCCTGCACGGCCACATCTTGAGCGATGTCCCACTGGGTGCCAACGGCGGTGGTGAGCTTGCCGTCGCCGCTGAAGCTGGTGTCGAGGCTGCCATCGGTTGTGTAGCGGACGATGCCGAAATCCCGATCGCTGCCGACGAGTACCGCGCCAACCTGGACGATGCGTCCAGTGTTATCCAGCGCCAGTCCGGTGCCCGCGTCGTCCGACCCCGCGAAGTCCACCATCTGCTTGCCGTCGCCGCTGAAGGAGGTGTCGAGGCTGCCGTCGGCCAGGTAACGCGCCACGGCGAAGTCGGCGGTGCCGGAGCTGGAGTTACCGCCGACGACGATCCTCCCGTCCGCCTGGATGACGACCCGGTAGGCCACGTCGAAGCGGCCGCCGGCAAAGTCGGTGGTGACGATGCCGTCACCGCCGCCGAAGAGGGTGTCCAGGCTGCCGTCGGCGTTGTAGCGCAGCACCGCAAAATCGTTGCCGTTGGTGGAGGTCTCGCCGACCACGATGATCTTGCCGTCCGCCTGCAGCGCGAGCCCGTGGGCCTTGTCGTCACCCGCACTGAGGGAGGTGGTGACGATACCGTCGCCGCCACCGAAGCCAGTATCCAGGCTACCGTCGGCGTTGTAGCGCACGAGCAGGAAATCGAAACTCCCCTGGCTGCCGGTGTAGCCGGCGACCAGGATCTTGCAGTCGGGCTGGACGACAACCGCCTGGCCCCGCTCGGCGGCACCGGCGACGTCGAGCGGGGCGTAGAACTCGGCGGCGTCGAAGGTGGGCGCATCGTTGATCGAAGCGATGCTGACGCGCCGCGCCGCGGTGTTGCTGGAGGCCGTGCCGTCATTCACCGTGAAGCTCACGCTGCGGCTGATGGTGGCGGGGCTGTCGGAGGCGTTGCTGTAGGTGACACTGCGCAGAGCGGCCTGGTAATCGGCCACCGATGCACTGCCGCTGAGACTGAGCACACCGGTCTGGCCGTTCCAGCTGCCGCGGATACCGTTCTGGTCGGTGAAGCCGAGGCGGTCCTGCCCGCTGACAAAACCACCGGTGATGGCGACGGTGGCGCCGGCGAGGTTGCCGCCGTCCGCGTCGACGACGGTGAGGCCGCCATCGACCACCACGCTGGCGTTCTCGGTGTAGGCGGCCGTGCCGCCGCTGGAGGTGACGACGGGGGCGTCGTTGACCGCATTGACGGTGAGGCTGACCACGTCGCTGGCGCTCGAGAAGGCCGTGCTGCCGCCGGTGGCGGTGGCGTCGGCCAGGCCACCGTTGGCGCCATTGCTGCGGTCCCAGGCCCGGAAGGTGATGGCGTCGGCGAGGGTGCCGTTCCAGTCCGGGCTGGGCTGAAAGTACAGCCGCGTGCCGGCATCGGCCGACAGCAGGCGCGCCGATGCCTCGCTGACGCTGCCCATGGCCAGCCAGTCTGTGCCGTTGTTGGTCGAATACCACCAGCTGCCCCCGCCGGTGTTGGTGCCGACCACCGCGATGCCGAGCAGCGCACCGGCGTCGGCATCCGTCACGTTATCCACCTGCCCGGCCGGCGAGGCGAAGTCGGCGAGGCTGGAGACCAGCGTGCCGACGGCCCCCACGGGGGCACCGGCGTCTTCAGCCATGCTGCCCAGCGCCGGGCTGCGGGAGGCGTCCAGCACGGGGGCGTTGTTGGGCGTCAGGCTGTAGGAGATCACCAGCACCGGGGGCGTGATGCCCTCGCTGCTGTCGTAGGTGATCACCTGGCCGCTCGAGTCGGGGCTGCCGAGGATGAGGCCGTTGTTTACCGTGGCCCCGGACACCCAGGAGCGCACGAGGGCGGTGAGATCCCAGCTGTGCAGCCCGGTGGCCGTCGGGCTGAGGCTGGCGACGACGGTGGCGTTGAAGCTGCCGCCGGCGGTGGTCCAGGCGGTGCCCGGCTGGCGCTCTGTCCAGTTGGCGGCGCCGGCAGTGCCGCTGCCGCTGCCCTCGACCCAGCTCTCGGTGAGCTGATAGACGTTGATGTTGGTGGCGGCGCCGGTGATCCCGGTGGCCATCATCTGCAGCGTGGCGCTGGCGATGGTGGTCGTGCCGGGCAGGCTGCCCAGGTCAAACTGCAGCAGAGCCCGGATGTCTCCGATGGAGCCCCCGGAATAATCGACGACCAGGTTGCCGGACGCGCCGTAGTTGAGCGTGGGGTTGGTGAGGTCGATGTAAGTGTCTTGTGCCGCGGTGAGGCGGGCGTCGGTATTGACGGCGCGGTTGGCGGCGAACTCGGACGTGGCGCCATGGCTGCCGCCGCCCAGGTCGACGGTGGCGGTGGCGCTCACCACGTAACCGGCCGACACCACGATGCCGCTGAAAGTGGCCGAGAAGGTGGCGTTGCCGGCCGCGTCGGTGGTCACCGTGGTAGCGCCGAGCCAGGTCTGGCCCGCGCCGTGGCCGCTGGCGTCGCCACTGGGCGACGAGAAGAACTCCAACCGGTAGGTGGTGCTGGCGTTGCTGCGCAGGGTGCCGGTGACGGTGGTGTTGCCGCCGGTGGACACCACGCTGCCGATCTCGGGGTAGTTCTGCAGGTTGTTGGGGCCGGTGTCGGCGTCGCCGGCGTCGTTGGTGGTGACGCCGTCGGCGGCCAGGTCGATGCCCAGTTCGCTGTTGCCGAAGATGCGGTTGCCGAGGATGGCGGCGGTGCCCCCCTGCACGCGCACGCCGTCTCCGTTGCCGTTGGTGATGACATTGCCCTCCCCCGCCACCACGCCGCCGATCCGCACCGTCGCGCCGCCGAGGATCAGGACGCCACCGTAGGCGTAGCTGACACTGCCGTTGCCCAGCGCCGTCGAGCCGTCGCTGCCCACACCGATATAGTTGCCGAGCACCAGGTTGCCAGTGACAGCTGCGCCATTGAGCGCGATACCGCCATATTCGTTGCCGCCGATCACGTTGCGCAGCGCGGCGGTCGTGCCGCCGACCACGTTGTTGCCCCCCGAGAACTTGAAGTCGATACCCCACTTGCCATTGCCGAGGTCCACCAGGCCGCTGGTGTCGGTGCCCAGATAGTTGCCGGTGATGAGGTTGTTGCCCGAGCCGCTATCGACCTGGATGCCGCTGCCCGCGAAGCGGTTGATCACCAGCCCCTTGATGGTGCTGCCGGAGCTGCCACTGCCAAGCACCAGGCCGTGGGTCGTGTCGGCAGCGGTGCCGGCGGCCGCGCCGCTCAGCTCGATCACCGGCGTGCCTGCAAAGTCCGGCTCGCTGCTGCCATCGATGATCACCGCCCCGGTGATGGTGGGCAGCGCCGAGCCCAGCGCGATCGAGTGGGGCCCACTACCGGCGATGCTGAACAGGATCTTGTCCGCCCCGCCCGCACCGTTGGCGGTGTTGTTGGCCGCGGTGATCGCCTCGCGCAGGCTGATCTTGCCGTCGGCGCCCTTGTTGGCGAGCAGCGTGGACAGGCTGGTGGTGTCGCCGTCGTTGGTGTCGCTGGCCGTGTCCACCGTGATGCTGGCCTGGCTGCTCGACACCGCCGCCACGTTGCGGCTGAACTCGGAGGTGTCGGTGAAGCTGCTGTAGCCGCTGTCGCTGCGGGTGGCGGTGGCGCTGATGTAGCGCCCCACCGGCACGGCCACGCTCAGGGTGGCATCGATGCTGGCGTTGCCCGAGGCGTCGGTGGCCACGTTGGCGAAGCCCAGCCAGGTCTGCCCCTCGCCGTAGCCGCTGGCATCCTGGGCCACGTTGGCAAAAAACTCGATGCGGTAGTAGCTGTTGGCGGTGCTGTTGAGGCTGCCCTTGACGCGGAGCTGGCCGCTGCCGTCGGTGGTGGCGCTGGTGAGCACCGGGAAGTTCTGCAGGTTGTTGGCGCCGGAGTCCGCGTCGCCGGCGTCGTTGGCCGTGACGCCGTCGCCGCGCAGGTCAATGGCGAGGTTGCTGTTGCTGTCGAAGGTGTTGCCGAGCAGCGTGAAGCTGACGCCGCTGGTATCGGTGTACAAGCCCCCGACGGGGTTGTTCACGATGCGGTTGCCGGCGCCCGCGGCGGTGCCGCCGATGGTCACGCCGGTGGCGCCGCCGCCGACCCAGATGCCGCCGAGGCTATTGCCCAGCGAGAGGGTGCCGCCCGCGTCGGTGCCGATGTAGTTGCCCTGGACCAGGGTGCCGGGCACGTTGTAGGCGATCTCGATGCCGTTGCGGTTGTTGCCGGAGATGATGTTGCGCTCGGCCGCCGTGACCCCGCCGATACGGTTGTTGCTGCCGCCGAATACGTCCACGCCGTCGTAGTTGTTGCCCCGGTCCAGGGTGCCGGTGGCGTCGGTGCCGATGTAGTTGCCGATGACGACGTTGTTGGAGCCCCACAGGCCGATACCGGCGTTGATGTTGTTCGACAGCACGTTGCGCGCCGCCGTGGTGGTGCCGCCGATGAGGTTGCCGGACGAGGCGACGTAGATGCCGAAGTTGTTCCTGACCGACACTGGGGTGGTGCCGTCGGCGTCCAGGCCGATCACGTTGCCGGCGATGAGGTTGTTGTCCGATCCCGTCTGGAGGTACAGCCCGAAACCATCGTTGCTGTTGAAACCGTTGATCGCCAGACCGCGGATCGTTGAGCCGCCGCTGCCGGGCGCGAGCACCAGGCCATGGACGCCAGACCCGGTCAGGCTGCCGTCGATCTCGATAACAGGGCGCCCGACCACATAGTCGGGCTCGGAGGTGCCATCGATGACCACCGCGTCGGTGATGGTGGGCAGGGATGTGGTCGGCGTGATGGTGTGGGTGCCGCCCACCAGCGCCGTGGCGATGTTGAAGCTGATGCGGTCCGCCCCGCCCACGCCGTTGGCGGTGTTGTTGGCCGCGGTGATCGCCTCGCGCAGGCTGATCTTGCCGTCGGCGCCCTTGTTGGCCATCAGCGCCGCGATGCTGGTGGTGGTGCCATCCGCCGTGTCGGCGGCGGTGTCGACGACGAGGGTGTTGAAGGTGTCGTTGTCGGTGTTGGTCAGCGACACGTCGCTGGCATTGCGCCCGTTGTAGTTGCCGTCGGTGCTGGATGCGGCCGCGGTGACGACCGTGAACGCGACGTTGCCGTCGATGAAGCTGTCGTCCACCCCGGTCACCGTGACTGTCTGGGCGACGTTCCAGTTGAGTGGGGTGAAGGTCAGGCTGGAGGCCGACAATGTGCCCTCGGTGGTGTCGGAACTGCTGAGCCCGATCGTCACGTTGGCCGTCGGCGCGGCATCGAGCACCACGCTGAACTGGGCCGTCCCGCCCGCCTCGGTGACGGTGAGCCCGCTGATCGGCGTCACGGTGATACCGGCCGACGGCCGGATCGCCACGGCGCCGATGACCCACTGGGCTGCCGACGTGAAGCTGCCGCTCATCACCACCGACGCGGCGCCGGGCTCCGAGGTCGAGCTGCTGGTGATGCTTGTGTTCACCTGCGCCCAGTTCAAAGTCTGCCCGGGGCCGACCGTACCGCCACTCGGCCGGCCAGCCCAGGACTGGACGTCGATGACCAGGTCGCCGGCCGCGCTGTCGACCACCGTGACCGAGCTGTTCGTGCTGTTGCCGAAGGCACTGTAGAAAGTGCGCACCGGGCTGCTCTGGTTGACGCCGTTGTAGGTAGTCGCGCCCGCCACCACCGAAGTGGCCGCCGACAGGGTGACCACCACGTTGGCGGTGCCGACCGTGGGGTTGAGCAGCCGCCAGATCTCCACCGGGACGGTGCCGGTGACGGAGCGCCCCACCAGCGTCAGGGCCGTGCCGCCGTAGCTGACGCTGTTGGCGATCGTCCCCGTCGTGCCGATGGAGATCTCGACGAACAGCGCCCGATCGGAACCGCTGGCCACGGTGTGCGACCAGGTGAGGACGTTCGTGTTGAGGCCGTTGGTCGAGCTCACCGAGCCGTTGGCGCTGATCGCCAGCACGCTGCCCCAGTCCTGCTGCACCTGCAGCCCCGGCGCGATGGCGGCTTCGACGCCCCCGCTGCGGTATTCCAGGTCCCAGTCGCCGCCGAGGCTGGCAGCACCGGTGGGGTCGTCGGAGGCAGCCACGTCGGCGCCGGTGAGGGCCGCCAGGGCGTCGACCAGGCTCTCTCCAACGGGCGTCGACGCCACGTCGCAACCGTAGATCAGCAGATCGGCCTCGGCCGTCAGGGCGTCGCCCCAGGCCGAGATCTCGCCGGCCCGCAGGACCAGCGCTGCCGCATCGAGCCGGCCGGCGCCCAGCTCGGCCACGCCGTCGGCGCCGTGGCCGATGAGGTGGATCGCCGCTACGTCGGTGCGCCCGGCCAGGCTGTCGCCGACCACCGCAATGCCGTCTTCGTCGGCGCCGATGACGACCACCTCGACCGCGCGCCCGCCCTGCTGCTGGGCTGCGAGGTCGTCGAGCAGGAGCTGGAGTTCTGGGACGCGGGCGTCGATGAAGACCAGCTCGGTGCCGGCGCCCTGCAAGGCGTCGCCGCCCTCCACCTGCACCTCGGCCGCCGTCAGCACCGCGGCGGCGAGCCCGGCCGGGCCGGGGCCTGCCGAGTACATGATGCGCGGCTCGAAGCTCTCGATCAGCGCGCGGCGGCGGCGGGTGTCCATGGGCGCCTCAGCGGCGGGGCTTGTCTTTGAACGCCGGCAGATTGGTGTCGAGGCGCATTCCGCCGGGCTGGCGTGCCTCGGCCGCTACCGGCGCCTCACCGAAGCTGATCCGGCAGCGCAGGCCGGCGGGCAGCCGCAGATCGGCGTTGGGCAGGGTGAGCCGCACCCGGAAGGTGTTGCTGGCCGCATCCACCACGCGGTCGACCAGCGCCACGCTGGCCGCCACCGGCGCCGCGTTGGGCAGGTCGGGCTTGACGCTGGCCAGCTCGCCGACGCGGATGCTGCCGAACCGGGCAGCAGGCACGATCACCTCGACCCGCAGCGTGTCGATGCGGGCGAGCTTGAACACCGGCTTCTCCTCGACCCGCTCACCGGCTGACAGATAACGCTCCACGACCACGCCCTCGAAGGGCGCGCGCAGGGTGCGCAGCCCCACCTGGGCATCGGCCACCCCCACCTCGCGGCTCCACACCCGCAGCTGGTCGCGGGCCTGCAGGTGCTTCTGCTCGGCCACCTGATAATCGGCGCGGGCCTGATCGAGGGCCTGCTGGGCGAGGAAGTTGCGGGCGACGAGGTCTTCGGCACGGCTGAGCTTCTGCCGTGCCAGGTCGCGGTTGGCCTGGGCCGCCCGCAGATCGGCCTCGGAGGCGGCACGGCTTCTGGCCACCTCGGCCGAGGCGCGCTCCACGTCGCTGCGCAGCACCGCCAGCGCCTGGCCTTTTTTGACCATGTCACCACGCTCGGCACGGATGCTTTCGAGCACCCCGATCACCGGGCTGCCCAGATCGGCCACCTTGTCGGGCTCGATCAGGCACCCCAGCGTCTGCCCGGCAGCAGGTGCCGTGGCCGTTGCGGGCACCGCGGCGCCTGCGCCGCAGGCGAGGCTGCAGGCGAGCAAACTCAACAGGTATCTGAAACTGTTCATCATTCTCCCGGGCCACCAAAGGACAGCCCTCGTTCCCATTCCCGATCTGACTCCAGCAGGGCCCGCCGCGCGCGCCGCTCACGCCCCGCCTGACGCCACTGGCTCAAGGTGAGGAGCGTGCTCAGCACGCGGGGCGGCATCGCCAGGCGGCCGGCCTCATCCGCAGCGTAGCGGCGCACCAAGGCGCCGAGCAGCGGCACATCGGCCACCCTCGGCGTCTCGAGGCTGATCCAGCGCTCCACGCTGCCCGGGTCACCCTGGCGGGCACAGCGCCCTTCCAGCTGGCGGTCTATCCTGCGCGACGCATTGAACTGACAGCACATCACATGCAAGCCTCCCGCACCCGCGACACCCGCCGCGAGGGCAATGTCGGTCCCCCGCCCGGCCATGTTGGTGGCCACCGTCACCCGGCCCGGCTCACCGGCCAGCGCCACGATGGCGGCTTCGTCGGCATCGAAGCGGGCGTTGAGCACGCGGTGGGCAACCCCGACCGCATCAAGCCGCGCCGAAAGCGCTTCCGACTCAGCCACCGAGGACGTCCCCACCAGTACCGGCCGGCCATGGCCAACGAATTCTGCCACCCTCCGGGCAACGGCGTCCCACAATGCGTTTCTTGCTGTGTATATACGGCCCGGCAGGGTTTTCCTTGAGGGCGGCAAACGTGACGGAATGCATACCACATCCAAACCGTAGATTTCGCGCAGCTCGCCACGGGCCTCGCGCAGGGTGCCGCTCATGCCGCCGAGGCGGTGGTAACGGGGGAAGAAGCGCTGGAAGGTGATCTGGGCCAGCGTCTCGGTGGCCGGCGAGGCGCGACAGCCCTCCTTCAGCTCGACGAGGCCGTGCAGGCCGCGGGACCACACCCGCCCGGGCGCGGCGCGGCCGGTGACCTCGTCGATGATCTCGATCTTGCCGTCCCGCACCAGGTAATGCACGTCGCGACGATAGGCATGGCGCGCCGCCAGCGCCATGCCCACGGCCTCTTCGCGCAGGCGGGACGAACGCCAGCGCCCGCCGAGCGCCCCGGCCCGCTCGGCCAGCAGTGCGCTGCCGGCCGGACTGAGGCGCGCCTTCAGCGACGCGGCATCGAGCGTGAAATGCACATCGGCCTCGAGCCCGCCGGCGAGCTGCCAGGCCTGCCAGAAGAAGGCCCGCGCAGGGCTGTTCTTCACCTGCCGGGAAAGGATCAGCGGCATCATCGCCTCGTCGATGAGCAGGCTGTCGGCCTCGTCGACCACCGCCATGCACAGGCCGCGGAGCAGCGGCCGGCCGGCATCGCCGTCACGGAGCACCGCGGCGCGGCGCGGCAGATCGCCCTGCACGAAGCCCCGCCGCTGGCCGTCGCGAAGGTAGTCGAAGACCAGCTCGCGGGCGGTCACGTAGCAGATCGGCAGAGCGTAGGCTGCCCGGCGGGCCGCCTCGGTGTGGAGCCCGATCACGAAACCCACCCGCAGCCCGAGGCAGGCATACATCGGCTCCAGCTTGCCAGCGTCCCGCTCCACCAGGTAGTCGTTGGCGGTGAGCACATGCACCGGCATCCCGGCCAGCGCGCCGACGGCTGCCGCCAGGGCCGCCGAGAGCGTCTTGCCCTCGCCGGTGGCCATCTCGGCGAGGCGGCAGTCCAGCATCACCAGCGCCGCCTTGATCTGGCCGTCGTAGGCGGCCAGGCCCAGGCTGCGCCGGGCGGCCTCGACGGCGGCGGCCAGGGCCTCGACGATGCGCTCGGCGGAGAGCCCGTCCCGCCCGATCCGCGCCTGCACGGCCCGCACCCGGGCGACGAAGGCCACCTCGGAAAGCGCCCGCCAACCAGGGCCGGCAGCGCGCACCGCCTGCAGCTGGCTGCGGTAAGGCGCCCTCCCCCACGGCCAGCGCACCCGCGGCGGCTCGCGCCGCTCGGGGTAGGCGCCCCACACCGGGCCGGGCAGCGGGACGCGCAATTCGAGAGGCGGGCTCATGACGTGGCGCCCTGCAGCGGAGCCGGGCTCATGCGGCGGGGTTGAAGTGGCGCAGGAAGAGCTGCTTGAGCTGACGCCCCCACTGCACCGCGAGGGGCTGCCAGCCATGGTCGAAGCGCACCCAGCCACGGCCCCCGGCGCGCTCCAGGGGCGGCCGATCCAGGGTCAGGTCGATCACGAAGACCGGCGCCGGCGTGCGCAGGTGGTCCTGGTCGGCCGGGTCGACGGGCAGGCGCCCGCCGGCAAAATCCCCCAGCGCGGCGCTTGGGAGTTTTTCGGTGGCGGCCGGCACCGCCCGCAGTACGCGCGCCGGAAAACCCTCACCAGGCAGCTCGGCCAGGCGCACCGACACGCTGCGGGTGTCGTCGCGCACCAGGGCCGCCATGTCCTGCTCGACGGCCACCCGCAGGCTGCTCGCCTCGCCGGTGAGGATGTGCCCGAGCAGCGTGCCGCGGCGCACGAAGACGCCCTCCATGTCGGCCTGGCGCGGCATCACCAGCTGCCCGCCGACACCAGCCCGCAGCTCGAGGGCCGCCTGCAGCTCGAGGGCGCGGGCCAGCTGGGTGCGGACCCGCTCGATCTCCTCTTCGACATTGCGCAGCCTCACGGGGTCGCGCAGCATGGCCTGGAACAGGTCGGCGTCCAGCGCCGCGACGCGGTGGCGGTACTTCTCGACATCGGCCTGCAGGCGCGGGTCTTCGAGCCGGGCGAGCAGCTGCCCGGCCTCGACCCGGTCGCCGTGCCGGGCCTCGAGGGCCACCAGAAAACCATCGGTGCCGGTGCGCAGCTGGGCCTGTTCGGGCACCCACACCACGCCCTGGGCGACGCTCGAAAACGGCAGCGGCACCACGCCGACCAGCACGACACACCCGACACACAGCGCCCCGGCCGCCCTCAGCGCCCGGCGCCGCTGGACATCGGGCAGCGCCAGCCGCAACAGGCGCCGCCAGAAGGTGACGACCGGCATCACCAGCAGCGCGCCGAGCATCGCCACCCCGGCCAGCACGCCCAGCACCATCGACCAGCTGCCCACCCAGCCGACGATGGCCACCGACAGCCCGACCCGGTACAGCCACGACGCCGGCGCGTAGAACAGCAGCCACGGCCGCTCGCCCCGGCCGGGCTCGGGGGACGGCACGTCGGCGAGGCCGAGCACCCGCCCGAGCAGCAGATAACGCCAGAAGGCGGTGCTGCGGGTGGCCAGGTTGGGCAGATCGAAGGCGTCGCACAGCATGTAATAGGCGTCGAAGCGCAGCAGCGGGTTGCCGTTGAAGAGCACGGTCGACACCCCGCCGATCACCGCCGCGACGAGGCTCACGTCGCGCACCAGGCCCGGCTCGACCAGGGCCCATACCATCAGCGCAGCCCCGGCGATCGCCAGCTCGGTGAGAATGCCGGCGGCGCTCACCGCCAGGCGCTGGGAGGCGTGGCGGAAGGCCGACGCCGCCGACGCGTCGACAAAGGGCGCCGGCGTGAGCAGCAGCAGGCTCACCCCCACCTGATGCACCTCGCCGCCATAGCGCCGCACCGCCAGCCCGTGGGCCAGCTCATGGACGGTCTTGATCAGCGGATAGATCAGCCAGGCGATCAACAGAAAGCGCGGCGTCGTCATCCAGGTGCGCACGTCGGCCTCGAGCCGCCCGAAGTGCATCGCCGCCACCAGGCCGCCGCCGGCAATCAGGAATGCCAGGAAGAGCAGCATCCAGCCGGACACCAGCCTGTCCAGCCACGGGTCGAAGCGTGCCAGCAGCGCGCTCGGGTCGCCGAGCCGCAGCCGGAAAGCCAGCGGGTTCACGCCCAGCCGGCGCTGCCGCCGCGAATCCTGCTCCTCACGGTGGAAGATCGCCGCCACGTCCGGCGTGAGTTCGCACTGGATCAGGCCGCGCTGATTGAGCTGCACCAGGAGGCGCACGATCTCGTCCTGGGTCAGGGCCTGCTCGGGGGCCTCGGCGAGCAGGGCCTCGCTGAGCGCCTCGACGCTGTGACGGCCGTCGCAGCGGCCGACAAAGGCATAGGCCGCGGCATTCATCCGGTGGAAACGGCCGCTCAGGGGGTCGGCCAGCACGTACCACACCTCGCGGCGGTGGATCTGCCGGGTTACCCGCAGCTGGGCTCGCAGGCACGGGTGCAGCCCGGCCACGCGATACCACTGGCTGCTGAAGACGCTGGCCCCCATCTCAGCGCCCCAGCCAGGACCACACACCCAGCCGCAACCATTCGGTGAGCCGGTGGGTCCAGGCCCACAGCAGGGGCTCGCGCCCCACCGCGATGCGCGCCACCCCGCGCAGGCCGGGGCGCAGGGTGTCGGGCTGGGCGTCGAGGGCGGCCTCGACTTCGAAAACATTGCGGCCTTCCACCGCATTGGCCATCGGCGTGACCCGGGTCACCTTGACGGCCAGCGTATCCCACGGCAGCGCCGACAATGCCAGGCTGCCCGGCTGCCCGACGCGGACCCGCCCGATGTCCCGCTCGTCCACCTCGACGATCACGCGGAAGCGTTCCCGCGGCGCCACGGTGAGCAGCACGTCGCCCCGCTGGACCGGGCTGCCCAGGGACTGGCTGAGGTCACCGCGGATCACCACGCCATCGAAGGGCGCCTCGATGCGGGTGCGCCCGAGCTGCTCGTCCACCAGCGCCAGCTGGGCCCGCGCCTCGTCGGCCCTGGCCTGGCTGATCACCAGCTGGCTGCGGTCGGCGCGGGCCATGGCGGCGGCGTAGGCGTTTTCATGCTGGGCCAGCTCGCTCGCCCAGCGGTTGTGCTCGAGCTGCAGATCCTGCTCGGCCAGCTCGGCCAGCACCTGGCCGGCCTTCACCAGGTCACCCGGCCGCACCAGGCTCTGTTTGAGGAAGCCGTCGACGGGCGCCACCAGCACCCGCTGGATCTCACCCTCGACGCGGGCGTTGCCACCGATCCGATATTCGAAGGGCACCACCAGGAGCACCGCCAGCGCCACCGCAGCGGCACCCAGGCCGAAGCGCCAGCGCGCATTGTCGGGCGCCCGCAGCTTCGCCGAGGCCCGCCTCAGGCGGCCCCGCACCCGCTGGCGCAGCGGCCGCTCCCGGTGACCCATGAAATGCAGCACGGGCCCGAGCAGCGCCACCGCATGCTCCCAGTCGTCGAGATCGGCAGCGCAGAGCGCGGCGGCATCACCGAACTGGAGCAGGACCGCCCCCACCAGCTCTCGCCCCACCGCGATCGGGATCGTGCACACGGCACCCCGGTGATGGCGGAGGAGTTCATCGTGGGCCAGCACGATGCGCGGCGGGTGGTCCGGCAGCTGGGGCACGACAACGGTGGCGGCCTGGTCGAGGGCCTCGTCCATCGCCGCGGCGAAGACCTTGAGGGCCTCGCTGCGGCCTTCGCCGATGCCCCCGTGGGACAGCGCGACGACCCGACAGAAATGATCGTCCACAAAGCCAATCGCCACCCGCTCGCAGCCGAGCCGCGTGGCGAACTCGGAGGCCAGGGCCGTGGCCGCCGGCCGGAGCTGGTCGTGGGACACCAGCGCCGCCTGAAGGGCGATCAGATCAATGCGCGGAGACTTGGCGGGAGGGGCTTGCGGGGGGGAGTTCAGAGCATCCATCCTGAGAGGCTATTGTCATCGTATTGACGACATCCGGAGGGAAAACTTTAAACGCCGGCACCTTGGCGCAGCGCTTGTGGGGAGCGCCGGTGAGGCGCGAGCGCCGGTGAGGCGCGAGCGCCGCGTGATTCCATCGTCTGGGGCCCCTGCGCCGCAGCCCACCGGTGGAATGGGCAGGTTGGTGGGCCGCGCGCATGAGCGGGGCGAAGAAATGCGCGCGGGCAATGAAAAACCCTCTTTCATCGCTGGACGAAAGAGGGTTTTTTGACCTGCGGGGCCGGCGGCTCGGTGAGCACGCCGCCGCGCTACGCGTTCAGTGCTGGGCCGTCAGCTGGGCGATGAACGCCGCTTCTTTCTCGGCGGGGAAGGCGTGCTGGGCGAGCACCTTTTGTACGGCACGGGCGTCGCTCCGGGAGCCTTCCACGCTGAACTCGATTCCCAGCGTGCGGCCGTTGGCGGCCAGGGTCATGAAGGCCGTACGCCACCGCTGCGATTCCGCCAGACGCTCACGCACTTCGCTTTCGTTACGGATGACGACACCCGCGGCCTTGAGGGAATCCAGAAATTCTGCGTAGGACCCGTTGTAGTAACTGCCCATCGATTTCTCCTGTTAGTGCGGTGATTGCTCACCTGTAATCACTCAACGCGGCGGGGTTGAAAGTGGATGACAAGAATTTCGATTTTTTTTCGAGATTCAAAAAGCCGCGCTGCACTCACAGGCGGAAGCGCTCCAGCGCCCCATGCAAGGCCTGGGCGTTACTTAGCAGAGCCTCCGCTTCACCGGCGATGCCCTGGGTGGCGCTGGCCGAACGGTCGGCCATGGATGAGATGTGCTCCACATGCCGGGCGATCTCCTGGGCCGCGGTGCTCTGCTCGACAAGGGCGTCGGAGATGTTGTTCACGATCTCGCCCACCCCGCCGGCACGCCCGGTGATCAGATCGATGGAATCCCCCGCCGCGCCGGCATGGGCAACCCCCACGTTGACGCGTGAAACCGCGGTCTCGATGCAATCGAGCACCGACTCCTTGGCGCTGCGCATGTCATTCATCATGCGGCCGATCTCATCGGTGGCGGTGGTGGTGCGCTCGGCGAGCTTGCGCACCTCGTCGGCCACCACGGCAAAGCCCCGCCCGAGCTCGCCGGCCCGGGCCGCCTCGATGGCGGCATTGAGCGCCAGCAGGTTGGTCTGGTCGGCGATGCCCTTGATGATGCCCACCACTTCGGCCGCCCGCTCGGACTCGCGGCCGAGGGCCTCGACCCGCTCGACGGCCGTCCCGATCACGCCGGCGATGCCGGACATCTCGCCCACCGCGGCCTTGACCACCTTGCTGCCCTGGGCTGCGGCCTCGCTGGAGTCGGACGACAGCCGGCGCGCATCGGAGGCGTTGTCGGTGATGTGGTTGATGGAGACCGTCATCTCTTCCACGGCGGCGGCCATGGCGCTGGTGGACGAATGCTGTTCGCCGACCCCGTCGGCGATCTCCCGCGAAGTCGCCTGCAACCGGGCCGCCAGAGATTTGAGGCTGTCGGCGGTGTTGCGGGCTTCTGAGACGGTGCTGCGCAGCTCATCCTGCATCCGCGCCACGGCGGCCAGCAGCGGCCGGCTCTCGAGCTGCTTCGGGTCGAAGGCGTAGTCGAGGTGGCCATCGGCGACCCGCAGCGCAAAGCTCGAGACGGTCATGCCATCCTGCACCAGCCCCCTCAGGATTCCCGCGATGTAACACAGCAGTCCGGTCTCGACGACCACGTAGGCGGCATGCACCAGCACCCGCCCGACGCCGTCGAACTCGGGAAACACATACACCCCCGCCCCGGTGGCCTGCAGCCAGGCGAAGCTGAGGTGATGCACGGCGATCAGCGCCGCCGCGGCTACCAGCGGGCGCCAGTCGCAATACAGCACCAAAAAGGCGAGCAGCACGAAAATCCCGAAGTGGGACTCGATCACGCCGCGGGTTTGATGGATGAGGAGCGCCGCGAAGATCATCGCCGCGCAGGCCACCGCGATGCGGGTGACCAGCTGACCGGCCGCGCTGCGGCTGATCAGCAGCGGCACCAGAAAGGCCGGCAGCCCGACGCCGAGGGCCGGCACCCAGCTGTCGGTCAGCGCCGCCGCCACCAGGCAGACCATGAAATGGACACCGAGGGTGCCGATCAGCAGATTGTCGGCCCGCGCCCGAAATGCGCTGAGACCGTCCTTGGGGTTGCCAGCTCGGGAGCTCATCGCGCGGCTCCTTTCCACAGGCCCGCGGGCGTTGCCGAGCAAACCTCGCCGCGCCGCACCGATTCGACCTCCAGCGCCCAGATCTGGGCCGCCGACACCATCAATACGCCCAGCAACAACCAGGGCCAGGCCGACTGGAGCCCCTGCCGAGCGGCGGCAGAGGGCATTTGTGGATGATCCATGACAACTTCCTCACCTTGAACGATGCAGGTACAACGGACAGGGCGAGGTTTTCTTGAGGCGCAGACCCGCGCCGGGCGGAGGTCGGGCGGCCGGCTCAGCCGGCGAGATGCTGCAGGATCGGGGCCAGCATGGCGGCGCCGAGGCGCATGCTGCGCTCGCCGCTCCAGCCGGCGATGCCGTCTGGCAGGTTGGCGTTGTCCTTGAAGGGCATCTCGAGCGTGAGCGAGACGCAGCCGAAGCGGTGGGCCACCCACTTCGAGGCCAGGGTCAGCAGTTCGTCCTCGAAGCGCCCGACCGCATAGCCGTGTTCGGTCTGGAAATCCGGGCTGGCGGCGGCGAAGGCCTCAACAAAACGGGCCTGGCGGGCACGCTGCTCGTCAGAGAAGCCCGGCACCTCCTCGGCGGTCGAGAAGAACACGTAAGGCAGCGCCTCGTCACCGTGGATGTCGAGGAAGAGCTCGACCCCGCTCGCCTCCATCGCCCGACGCACCAGCAGCACCTCGGGGCTGCGCTCGGCCGACGGGTCGCGCCATTCGCGGTTGAGGTTGGCACCGGCGGCGTTGGTGCGCAGGTTGCCGCGGATGGCGCCGTCCGGGTTCATGTTGGGCACGATGTAGAGCACGGCCTTCTCGCGGATGCGCCGGGCCACCGGGTCGGCGCCGTCGAGCAGGCGTTCGAGCAGGCCCTCGACGAACCACTCGGCCATGCTCTCGCCGGGGTGCTGGCGAGCGATGATCCACACCGGCCGCTTGCCGGGCGCCGGGCGGCCGACGGTGACGAGGTCGAGGTCACGCCCCTCGACGGTGGCACCGAGGTTGCTCACCGAGGCGAAGGGCGACATCTCGACGCGGCCCAGCAGGTCGAGGTGACGCTCGTGGGAATACGGCTCGAAGTAGGCGTAGTAGATGCTGTTGCGCTCGGGCCGGTGTTCGACGATCAGCCGGCCGTCCTCGTAGCGGGTGGTGCCGATGCGGAACCAGTGGCGCCGGTCGTAGGAGGCCACGCAGCGGTAGCCGGGCCAGCCGTCGGGGTAGGCCGCGGCGGCGGCGTTCTCGAAGACCATCCGCACGTCCTGCCCCGCCGCACCGTGGAGGCGGAAGTGGAACCACTGGCGAAAGGCACCATCGCCGCCGACACCCTGGTCGGCACGCAGCTTGAGGCGGATGTCGCCAGGCGAGGCGATGGACAGCACCTCGATGGCGCCGGAGTCGAAATTGCTGCTGATGCGGAGGGTCATGGCAGAGGGACAGCTCACAGAATATGGGTCAGGGCGTAGAGGGCGAGGCCGATCAGGCCGCCGACGAGGGTGCCGTTGAGCCGGATGAACTGCAGGTCGCGGCCGACGCTGTGCTCGATCTCGCGGACCAGGTCTTCGTCGCGCCAGGCGCGCACGGTGCCGGCGATGTGCTCCGAAAGCCCGTCGCGGAGCTGCGGCGCGAGGCCCTCGACGGTGCGCTCGATGTGCTCGTTGAGCGAATCGCGCAGCGCCGGGTTGGCCGCCAGGCTGGCGCCGATGGCGGTGGCCGCCGAGGCCAGCCTGGCGCGGATGCGCGAGTCGGGGCGTGCCATGTCGCTGGCCAGCCAGCCGCGCAGGTCGTCCCACAGGCCGTCCACGTACTTGGCGATGCCCGGGTGGGCGAGGAAGTCGCGCTTCATGGCGTCGATCTTGTCGCGCAGCGCCTCGTCGTTCTTGAGCCGCTCGATGTAACCCTCGACGAGCTCGTCGAAGGCCTGCCGGCGCGGGTGATGGGGGTCGGCGGCGATCTCGTCCAGCAAGCCGTTCACCCCGTGGACGATGCCCACCGACACCTTGTCGCCGAGCTCGGTGGGGTTCATGCCCACCAGGCCGAGCATGGCGACGACCTTGGGGTATTCCTTGCTCGCCACGTCAACGATCATGCCGGCAAAGGCGGCCTGCACGCCGGGTTCGTCGAGCCATGCGGCGAGCTTGCGGATGCCCTCGTCGAGCAGGCCCTGGTGGCGGCGGTTTTCGGTGAGGGCGTCGAGGATGCGACCCACCGCGCCGGCCAGGTCGAGCCCGGCGGCGCGCTTGCGCAGCGCGTGCACCAGCAGCCGGCGGACGCGGCGGTCGTCCATGAAGTCGAGGGACTGGACGAGGATCACGCCCAGGCGGTCGGACAGCGCCCTGGCGTTGTCGGGCTGCTGCAGCCACACGCCGATGCGCGAGGCCGGGTCGGCGGCCCGCAGGCGCGCCACCAGCGAGGCGGTGTCGAGGAAGCGGTCGCGGATGAAGCGCGCCAGGTTGTCGGCCAGCCGCGCCTTGTTGCGCGGCAGGATGGCGGTGTGGGGGATCGGCAGGCCGAGGGGGTGGCGGAACAGCGCCACCACCGCGAACCAGTCGGCCAGCGCGCCGATCATCGCCGCCTCGGCGAAGGCGGCCAGCCAGGGCCAGCCCTCCCGGCGGGCGACGACGAACAGCAGCGTGACGACCACCAGCAGCGCGGTGGCCAGGGTTTTCATGCGTTTCAGGCTGGCGGCCTTGTCGGGGGTGGTCATCGCGGTGTCCCTCGTCCGTCAGTCCTGACGGCGCCGGAACACCCAGCGCGCGTCATCCGAGGCCTCCGCCGCAAAGGCGTAGCCGTCGCTGTCGAAGGCCTTCAGCGCCTCGACCTCCTCAACCCCGTGGGTGATGGCGTGGCGGGCCATCAGGCCGCGGGCGCGCTTGGCGTAGAAGCTGATGATCTTGTAGCGCCCGCCCTTCCAGTCTTCGAAGGCCACGTCGAGCAGCCGCCCCTTGAGCTTGGCGGCCTTGACGGACTTGAAGTATTCCTCGGAGGCGAGGTTCACCAGCACCGCCTCGCGGCCGGCATCGCGCTCGGCCTCGAGCAGGCGGTTGAGGGCGTCGGTCTGGGTCATGCCCCAGAAGGCGTAGAGATCCTTGCCCCGCGTGTTCTTGAAGCGGGTGCCCATCTCGAGGCGGTAGGGCTGCATCAGGTCGAGCGGGCGCAGGAGGCCATAAAGGCCCGACAAAATGCGCAGGTGGGCCTGGGCGTAGTCGAGCTGGGCCTCGGTCAGGCTGCGGGCGTCGAGCCCGTCGTACACGTCGCCGTTGAAGGCCAGCACGGCCGGGCGGGCGTTGGCGGGGCTGAAGGGCTGCGACCACTCGGCGTAGCGGGCCACGTTGAGGGCCGCCAGGGCGTCGGAGAGGTGCATCAGCTCGGCCACCTGAGCGTGGGACAGCTCACGCAGGGCGGTGATCAGCTCGGCGGCGTCGGCGAGGTATTCGGGCTGGGTGAAGCGTGGGGTGGCGAGGGGCGACTCGTAGTCGAGGGCCTTGGCGGGGGACAGCACGAAGATCATGGTGGCGGGCAGTAAGGCGATGGGCCCGATTTTAGCAAACGGCGCCGCGCCGCATCAGGCCATGGGCTCCAGATGGGTCGTTACCTCGACGCCGGGCAGCTCGGCCACCAGCGCCGCCTCGATCTCGTCGAGCAGGGCGTGGCCGTCGCGCACCGTCCAGTCGCCCGGCACCCGCACCACTACCTGCACGAAGGCGGAGGCGCCGGCGCGCCGGGTGCGCAGCCCCTCGAAGGCCACGCCGCGGGGCTTGAAACCCGCCAGCACGCGCCCCGCCCGGGCGATGGCATCGCGGTCGAGGCTGCGATCCATCAGGCCATCCACCGATTCGCGCATCAGATGCCAGGCTTCGCGGGTGATGTTGAGGCCGACCACGATGGCGATCAGCGGGTCGAGGCGCAGCCAGCCCGTCCAGGCCACAAGGGCGACGCCCGCGATGACACCGAAGGAGGTCCACACATCGGTCATCAGGTGGCGGGAATCCGCCCGCAGCGCGATGGAGTTGAAACGCTCGCCGGCCTGGGCGAGCACCCGTGCGACGGCGAAGTTGATGCCGGTGGCCGCCGCCGACCAGGCCAGACCCCAGCCCGGCGACTCGATGGGCTGGGGGGCGAGCAGGCGTTCGATGGCCGTCCAGATGATCGCAAACGCGGCGCCGAAGATCAGGATGCCCTCGAAGCCACTCGAGAAATACTCGGCCTTGCCGTGGCCGAAGGGGTGCTGGCGGTCGGGGGGCGCCCGGGTGACCAGGATCATCCACAGGGCGAAGGAGGCGCCGGCGAGGTTGACGAAGGATTCGAGGGCGTCGGACAGCAGGCCCACCGAGCCGGTGATCCACCAGGCGAGGGTTTTGAGGGCGATCGTGAACACCGCCGCCGCGATGGACAGCCACGCGAAGTGGTGGCGGTCCATCCGCTGCAGGCTGATCATGGCCGCCTAGCTCCGCTCGACGTCGGTGACGCCCTTCACCTCGTGCACCAGCTGCACCGCGCGCTGGATCTGCTGCACGCCCTGCACCTCGATGGTGAAGCGCATCCGCGCTGCACCCTTGCGGCTGAGGGTGTTGACGGCGATCACGTTTAGCTTCTCGCGGGATAGCACCTCGGAGATGTCCCGCAGCAGGCCCTGGCGGTCCATCGCCTGGACCAGGATGTCCACCGGGAAGACCGCGTCTTTCGGCGGCCGCACCCCGCCCCACTGGGCATTGACGAGTCGCTCCGGGTTCTTGCGGGCAAGCGCCTGGAAATCCCGGCACTCGACCCGGTGGATCGACACGCCGCGCCCGCGGGTGACGTAGCCCTGGATCGCATCCGGCGGCGCCGGCTTGCAGCAGCGGCCGAGGGAGGTCATGAGCTTGCCGACCCCGACGATCAGGATCATGTCGCCCGCGTCGCCGGCGCGGCTGTGGCCGATGGCGACCTCGGCCTCGGCGCCCTCGGGCTCGACGGCCTCGGTGCCCCGCAGGGCCACCTGGATCGCCCGCGGGCCGACCTCGCCGCGCCCGGTGGCGATGAACAGCGCCTCGGCGTTCTTGAAGCCGAGCCGGGTGGCCAGATCGTCGATGCTCACGTGGCCGTGGCCTTCGCGCTGGATCTCCTTGGTGAGCACCCCGCGGCCGCGCACTAGCAGCTCTTCCTCTTCGAGGGCACTGAAATACTGCTTGATCTTCTGCCGCGCCCGCGGCGTGGCCACATAGCCCTGCTGCGGGTTGAGCCAGTCGCGCGAGGGCCCGCCTTCTTTGGTGGCCATGATCTCCACCGTCTGGCCGTTTTCAAGGGGCGTGTTGAGGCTGACCAGCTGGCCATTCACCTTGGCGCCCCGGCAGTGGTGGCCGAGATCGGTGTGCACCCGGTAGGCGAAGTCGATGGCGGTCGCCCCGCGGGGCATGTCGATCACCCGGCCCTGGGGCGTCAACACGTAGATGGTGTCGTCGAGGGAGGCGCGCTTGAACTGCTCGAGCCAGTCGGCGGCGTCGGTAACCTCGTCGCGCCACGACAGCAGGCTGCGCAGCAGGGCGATCTTCTCGTCGTACTCGGTGTTGGGCGCGCCGCCGCCCTCCTTGTAGCGCCAGTGGGCGGCCACCCCCAGCTCGGCGTGCTTGTGCATGCCGTGGGTGCGGATCTGGACTTCCAGCGCGCGGCCGTCGGCGGCATACACCGCGGTGTGCAGCGACTGGTAGTTGTTGCCCTTGGGCATCGAGATGTAGTCGTCGAACTCCTTGGGGATGGGCGTCCAGATCTGGTGCACGATGCCCAGCACCGCGTAGCAGTCCTTGACCTCATCCACCAGCACGCGCAGCGCCCGCACGTCGAAGATCTGCGAGAAGTCGAGGCGCTTGGCGCGCATCTTGTTGTAGATGCTGTAGATGTGCTTTGGCCGGCCATACACCTCGGCCTTGACACCGATGGCCGCGACTTCGGCCTTCAGGCGCGCCACCGCGTCGACGATGAACTGCTCCCGCTCGACCCGCCGCTCGTCGAGCATGCGGGCGATGCGCTTGTAGGTGTCGGGCTCGAGGAAGCGGAAGGAGAGATCCTCGAGCTCCCACTTGAGCTGCCAGATGCCCAGCCGATTGGCCAGCGGCGCGTAGATGTCGAGGCTCTCGCGGGCGATGGATTCGCGCTGGGCGCCCGGGTGGTCGGTGAAGTAGCGCAGCGTCTGGGTGCGCGAGGCGACCCGCAGCAGCACCACCCGGATGTCCTCGACCATCGCCAGCAGCATCTTGCGCAGCACCTCGCTCTGGGCGCGGATCTCCGGGGCGCTGGTGGTGGCGGTCATGTGGGTGACGACGCGCAGGCCGTTGAGCCGGCGCAGGCCCTCGACCAGCTCG
This sequence comes from Zoogloea ramigera, assembly GCF_006539865.1. GTDB lineage: Bacteria > Pseudomonadota > Gammaproteobacteria > Burkholderiales > Rhodocyclaceae > Zoogloea > Zoogloea ramigera. The sequence goes on along the minus strand of NZ_BJNV01000066.1, from coordinate 1,872 downwards.
GCCACGTGGGCACCCAGGCGCTGGGTGATCTCGTCGGCCGGATGGCCAAGCACGTCGCCCACCGCAAAACACAGGGCCGCGAGGCGGGTGTCGGCGTCGAGGCGCAACGAGGCGGCGATCAGGGCCATCCCGAGGGCGTGGCTCCAGGTCGGCTCACGCGTGCCCAGCACACGCTCGCCATACAGGCCGCGCGCCCAGTCGTGGGCATGCTCGACGCGGGCCGCATCGTCGGGGCCGAGGCCCTCGCGGAGGAGGTCAAGGGCCGACGCAGCGGACGCAGAAAGGGAATGAGTAACGGCAACCATGCACGCATTATCCTGGAAACGGCAGTCGGACGCGCTGTCACCCTCGGAGCGGGTTTCTGGCCAAGACACGACGACAAGTGCTCATGGGGCGCTTGAGGTGTCCGGAAGCGGCTGCTGCCAGTTTGACGATTATCCTATAGGCTCGCCTGCCGGCATTTGATCTTGATCGCAAGCCGGTGATCGAAACCCCACGCCCCACACCTTCCGACAAGCGATTACCCGATGTTTTCCGCCCTCCGCCGCTGGCGCCGCCGGCGCCAGGCCGACCGCATGAGCGTATCCGCCGCCCAATGGGAGCAGGTCGAACAGAGCCTGCCCTTCCTGGCCTGGCGGCCCGCCGAAGACCGCCCGATGCTGCGCCGCATGGCCCTCGAATTCCTTGCCGAAAAGCAGGTTCACGGCGCCCGCGGGCTCGCCATCAGCGACGAGATGCTGCTCTCCATCGCGCTGCAGGCCTGCCTGCCGGTGCTCCATATCGGCCTCGACGCCTACGCCGACTGGGTCGGCATCGTGGTTTATCCGGGCGATTTCGTGATCCCCCGCAGCATCGTCGACGACGCCGGAGTCACCCACGAATACCACGACGAGGTGCTCGGCGAAGCCTGGGAAGGCGGCCCGGTGCTGCTGTCGTGGTTCGACGGCAACGACGCGCCGGCCGGCATCAACGTGGTCATCCACGAGTTCGCCCACAAGCTCGACATGGGCAACGGCGAAGTCGACGGCTACCCTGCCCTCCCCGCCGACATGCCGCCCGCCGCCTGGGCCGCTGCCTTCAAGCCCGCCTACGACGACTTCTGCCGCCGGGTGGACGACGGCGAGGACACCGCCCTCGACCCCTACGGCGCCGAGCACCCTTCGGAGTTCTTCGCCGTAATGAGCGAGGCCTTCTTCGAGACGCCACGCCTGCTGCGGGGCGAATACCCGGCCGTTTACGCGCAGCTGTCCCGCTACTACCGGCAAGACCCCGCCGCCTTCGAACCCGAAACAGGAAACGGGCCATAGCACGAATGTCACATTTCTTTGCTTGTCCCCCGATCGCTGTCTAAAGTGAGTGAGCCACCCGGCATTCCCGACTAAACAGTGGAGAGGAACTTCATGGCTATTACCTGGATTCTGGTCGCCAACGCGAGTCTCGCCCGTCTGTACGCCAACCTCGGGCCCAAGCAGGGGCTCAAGCTGATCAAGGAGCTCGTTCATCCCGAAAGCCGCATGAAGAACGCCGACCTGTCATCCGACAAGGCCGGAGCCTTCCAGGCCTCGACCAGCGGCCACGGCTCCCGCGAGCAGCAAACCCCGCCCAAGCTCAACGCCGCCCGCAACTTCGCCCAGGCGCTCGCCAAGGAGCTCTACCTCGGGCGCAGCCGCAACGAATTCGCGCGGGCCATCCTCGTCGCGCCACCCGCCTTCATGGGCATGCTCAACGCCACCCTCGACGGCCCCACCGCCCAGATGGTGAGCGACCGCCTCGAGAAGGACTACACCAAAACCCCCGAGCCAGCCCTGTGCGGCCATCTCGAGTCCTGCATCCTCGTCTGAGCGCCCCCAGGGCCGGGCTCCGCCCAGCCCG
>NZ_BJNV01000065.1 GCF_006539865.1 Zoogloea ramigera | reverse complement strand
GAATGCAACGACATCAACGTGAAAACACAGGAGATTCACATGCCCCTCCCGCTCCTCGCCTTCGTCCCGACCATCCTCTCCAGCCTCGCCAGCGGGGCTTCCGCAGTGCTCGCCGCCGGCGCGGCCGGCGCCACCACCGGAGCCGCAGCCGGCGGTGCGGTCGGGGCCGCCCTCGGGGCGGTCACCGGTGCCGTCGGCACCGCCGCCACCATCGCGGCGGCCACCACCGCCACCGCGGCCTCGGTCGCCACCACGGTCGGTGCGGTCGCCGCCGCCGGAGCCGTCACCAAGGCGGCGGTCGACAGCCTCGGCGACAACTCGGAGCACCCCCGGCTCGCCTGAGCAGATGCCTGCCGCCCTGATCGCCTTCTTTGGCCAGGGCGCGCGGGCGCGAGGGGTCGGTGGCGGGTGGCGATGTTTGTAGCCATGCGCATTCCTGCTAGCATCAAGCTGCCACATCAAGAAAGGCTTCCATCATGACAAACCCCCGCGCACAAGCCCCCAAGAAGGCGACCAATGTCTCTCTGGCCGAGACGCTGCTGGCCGAAGCCAAGGCGCTGCGCATCAACGTCTCGCAAGCTGCCGAGGCGGGCGTGGCGCGAGCGGTCGCCGAGAAACGTGCCGAGCTCTGGGTGGCCCAGAACCAGAAGGCATTCGAATGCTGGAATGCCTACGTCGAGAAGAACGGATTGCCCCTCGGCAAGTACAGGAGTTTCTGATGGCCAGGTTTGCCGTGTATGCAAACCCGGATGGGCCGGGCTATCTGGTGGATCTGCAGGCCGACATCAACAGCCATTTTGCAACGCGTGTCGTGGCCCCGCTGCTCCCGCTGGAGGCGGTGCCGTTTTATGCCTCAGCGCTCAACCCCGTGTTCGAAATCGAGGGGGCGCAGTTTGTGATGGCAACCCAGGGCATGGCCGCGGTCCCGCTGGCCATTCTGAAGCATCCGGTGTGTTCCCTGGAGCGGCGACGGTCGGAGATCGTCGCGGCGGTGGATTTCCTGTTCCAGGGCTTTTGAACAAGCCCCACTTCATGCCCGCGACCGCGGCAATGCGCCAGGCGGCCTGCCCTCGTCGCACTATGTCATCCCTTTCCCCAGGAACTTCCATATGCCCACCACCCTGATCACCTTTCTTGGCCTGGTGCCCGCTGCGCGGGGCGGGGCCTACGAGGAGACCCGCTATGTGCTCGGCCAGCGCGGTTTCACGACGCGCTTTCTGGGGGCTGGCCTGGCCGAGGCGCTGGAGGTGGATACGGTGCGCATCCTGGGCACCACCGGCAGCATGTGGGATGTGCTGGCCGATGTGCTGGGCGCCACCCGCGACGAGGCGACCTGGGTCGAGCTGGCCGATGCGGTGGCGGCCGACAAGGTGAGTGAGGCGCTGCTGGCCCGGGTCGAGGCGGAGCTCAACGCCCACGGCCGGCGCCATTTCGAGCTGCGGCTGATCCCCTATGGCTTCGAGGAGGGGGTGCAGGTGGACATCCTGCAGACCCTGGCCGAGGGCCTGGGGCGGCCCGACGACCGGCTCCACCTCGACATCACCCACGGGCTGCGCCATCTGCCGATGCTGGGGCTGTTGTCGGCCTTCTACCTGCAGGCCCTGGGCCATGCCCGGGTCGACGAGATCTTCTATGGCGCCCTCGACCGCGGCGGTGCGGCCGGGACGCCAGTGGTGAGCCTGCGCGGCCTGCTCAAGGTGCAGGACTGGGTGCGCTGCCTGGAGCAGTTCGAGAAGGACGGCGACTACGGCATCTTCCGCGACCTGCTGGTGGCCGAGGGGCTGGCGGGCAAGCTGCTGGCCGAGGCGGCCTTTCTGGAGCGGGTCGGCAACCTGTCGCTGGCCCAGAAGAAGCTCAATTCGTTCTGGCAGGGGGCTGCCGCGCCGGCTTCGCCCACCGGCCGGATGTTCTTTCCGCTCCTCAAGGCGCGGCTGGCCTGGCGGACCTCGGCCCGGCGCTCGGAGTGGGAGCGCAAGCTGGCCGAGCAGGCGCTGGCCAAGGCCGACTACCTGCGGGCCAGCATTTTCGCCTTCGAGTCGCGCATCTCGGCGCGGGTGGAGCGGGACGGCGGCGACACGAACAACTTCCAGCAGGACCGGGAGGCGGCCGAACGGGCCTTGGAGCAGGAGACTTGGGACGCGCGGGTGGATTGCAAGAGCGAACGCAGCTTCCGTACCCTGAAGTACTTGCGCAACCAGCTGGCACATGGGGTGCGGGCCAATGTCGATGCCCAGGGGATCACGCGTTTGACCGCTGAGTTCGTGGTGTCCCTGGCTGGCGACGAAGACAAGCTCAGGCCCTGGCTGGCCGCCGCGCTGCGGGGGTGAGCTGATGCTGCCCCTGGCCCGTTACCGTTTCCACTGGCGCGTGAGCGCCCCCATTCACCTGCCGGCCTATGCGGGCTCGATGTTGCGGGGGGCCTTCGGCCACGCGCTGCGCCGCCTGGCCTGCATGACCCGGCAGGCCGATTGCGCGGCCTGCCCGCTGCTGCATACCTGCCCTTACCCGGGCATCTTTGCGCCACCGCCGGTGGAGCACAGCCTGCAGCGCTTTTCGCAGATGCCGGCGCCCTACGTGATCGAGCCGCCGGCCTGGGGTGAGCGCACGCTGGAGGTGGGAGAGACTCTGGATTTTTGCGTGGTGCTGTGTGGGCGCGGTTTGCGCGAGCTGCCCCTCGTCACCTTGGCCCTGCGCCAGGCCCTGCAGGCCGGGGTGGGGCCGGGCGACGGGCGGGCCGAACTGGTGGCGGTGTGCCTGGAGACACCCGAGGGCGAGCAGCTGGTGCATGACCCGGCGGATGGGCAGTTCACGGCGCATTCGCCCGTGGTGCCGGCGCCTGGGCTGGCCGCGGCCGAGCGCGTGACCCTGAGTTTCGTCACCCCCCTGCGCCTGCAGGAGAACGGCCGCGCCCTGCCGCCGGAGCGGCTGACCTCGCGCGCCCTGCTGATGGCGGCGGTGCGGCGGGCGGCCCTGATGGCCGATGTGCATGGTGGCTGCGCTCCGGCCTGGGATTTCCAGCATCTGGGGCGCCTGGCGATGGAGGTGAGCGACACCCGGCAACTTCACTGGCAGGACTGGATACGCCGCTCGGCACGCCAGAAACGCACCATGGCGTTGGGCGGTGTCTGCGGTGAATGGACGCTGCAGGGCGAACTGGGCCCCTTTCTGCCGGCGCTGCACGCGGGCCAATGGCTGCACGTGGGCAAGGAGACGGTGTTCGGGATGGGGCAGTACCGGCTGGCGATGGCCTGATCTGTCGCCGTTATCCTAGACGCGGCAGTTGGACGCGTTTGCTGGTGCGTCTGGGCGGGTGTCTGGCGCGACGGACACGCCACGATGCGGTGCTTCCGCCCCCCGGGGGGCCGCGAGAAAGCTTGGGACGGCCTGGCGCTCTCGCGACAACGCCACGCGGCTGCCCAGGTTTGCCAGCCAGCGTGTAGCGCTGTCACCTTCCAGGTGAGGGGCGGCGAAGACTCTATTGCAAGTGTTCATGCGCAAGCCGGAGATCCCACGCCACATCAACCCGTTATTACCCAAGCGCCCCATGCGGGCGGGGTTTTCACCTGCGGGTGCTCCCAAGCGATGTCGGGTCGCGTTGCGTTGACGCGACCTGCCCGGCCACCCTCCGCGATCGCCGTGGGTGTCGGAATTTTTAAAAAATAATCACCCTCAGGACGGTGGCAAACCGGGCCTCGAGCGCCCATTCCCTGATTTTTAGCGCCAGGCGCCGGTTCTCGGAGTGCTTGGCATCGAAATTGCTAAAAATGAAAAGGTTTGAGGCCAAACCTCGTGGATTCAAAAAAACATCAATTCCGAGGCCGTTTCTCGATGAGTTGCCAGGATATTTCCACGATTTTCCAATCCCGCAAGGAGCTCCTCATGAAACACATCCAATCACTGGCCGGCGCCATTCTGCTGGCCTCCTCCTGCCTTTCACATGCCGCGGTGGTGAATACGATTGATGCCGGCGCAGCGGTTTCCAGTGCCATTTCGCCATTGGGGCAGTATTCCAACGCACCGGTGAGCGAGAACGGCTTTACCTGGACATCGACCTATGTGAATTCGATGTATGGCTGGTCCACGTCGCCTTACATCCTGGGCGCGAACGGCCAGTGGGATGGCAAGGCCTTCAACTACGCCGGCCTGAACTACGGCTATGATCCGAACGACCACAACCAGCACATGAAATTCACCTTCGATACCCCGGTGTCGTCGGTGCTGGCGTTCCTGAACTACGCCCCCGGTTCCGGCAACCCGTACATGGCGATTTTCGACAGCAACGACAATCTGATCGACCAGCACTTCCTGTCGATCTCCACGCCCAACGCGAAGAACGGGGGGCAAAACTGGGGTTTCAGCCTGGATGACAACACCATCAAGTCCTTCGTGCTGGGGGATGCCTACATCGTCGCGTCCGGTCTGAGGACGGTTTCGGTGCAAAGCCCCGCTGGGGGTAACCCGGTGCAAAGCCCCACGGCGCCCACCGCGGTGCCCGAGCCTGGAACCGTGAGCTTGCTGGCGCTGGCGCTCGCCGGTTTCGGCTGTGGTGTTTTCCGGCGGCGCAACTGAAGCGGGGGGGGCGGCGCCTATTTCGGCCGCGTCGGAATCCGCCCCACCACCACCGCCCCGATCACCCCCAGCGCGATGAGCGCGCCCTGCAGCCACGGCCGGCCGGCGAAGTGCCAGGCGGACAGGCCGACCATGATCGCCATGCTGCCGATGGCGATCTGCTTGACCTTGAGGGGCAGCGAGCGGTTGGCCTCCCAGTCGCGCACCATTGGGCCGAGCAGCGGGTTGGCGACGATGCGCTGGTGGAGCCGCGGCGAGGCCTTGGCAAAGCAGGCGGCGGCCAGCAGCACGAAGGGCGTGGTGGGCAGGCCGGGCAGGATCACCCCGAGCAGGCCGAGCCCGAGGGCGACGCTGCCGGCCAGCGTGAGCAGGGCCTTGTGCAGCGCGAGGCTGCGGGAAGTGCGGGGGATGCGGGGGTCCATCAGCCCGGGGCTACAGCAGCAGGAAGGCCAGCGCGGCGACGCTGGTGGGGGCCAGGGCGGCGAGCAGCAGCTTGAGGGGGCTCACCGCCTGCTCGTCGAAGCCCACCTTGAGGATGGCGATGCCGGCCGGATTGGGGGCGTTGGCGATGATCGACAGGCCGCCACCGGTGACCGCCCCGGCCACGATGGCGTACTTGAACTCGTCGGAGACGCCCTGCACCAGCGAGGCCAGGTAGGTGAGGGCGGCGTTGTCGGTGATGGCGGTGAGGCCGGTGGCGAGGAAGAACAGCGCGGTGGGCTCGATGCCGGTGAGCAGCGGCTGCAGCCACCACTGCTGCAGCCCGCCCAGCACCACCAGCCCGGCCAGGAAGAAGGCCACCAGCAGGCCTTCGCGCAGGATCAGCGGGCTCTGGTGGCGGGCGTAGGCGGTGGTGTAGCCGAGGAAGAACAAAAACAGGCCCATGAACACCACCGGGTGATGGGCAAACACCACCACGCCCACCAGGAAGGCCATGTGGATGGCGGCGACGGTGAGGGGCATCGGCTCGGTGCCGGCTTCGCGGCCGAGGCCCCTGGCGGTGAGCTCGCGGCGGAACAGCAGCGACAGCACGCTGGCGTTGATCACCACCGCCAGCGCCGCCTTCCAGCCGAAGGTGGCGAACATGAAGGGGGTGTCCCACTGCCAGGGGCCGGCCACCATCAGCACCGGTGGGGCGGCGAAGTGGGTGAGGGTGCCGCCGATCGAGATGTTCACGAAGAGCATGCCGAGGGTGGCGTATTTGAGGCGGGTGGACAGACCCTGGCTGAAGAAGCGGTCGCGCAGCATGAGCGCGGCGAGGGTCATCGCGGCGGGCTCGGTGATTACCGAGCCGAGCAGGGGCACCAGGCCCAGGCACAGGAAGAACACCGCCACAGGCCGCGCGTTGGGCAGCAGTCCGGCGAGGCTGTCCACCAGCTGCATGACACTCACCAGGATCGGTCGGCTGGCGGCGATCACCATGATCACGAAGACGAACAGCGGTTCGGTGAAGTTGCGCCCCTCCACGTAATCCACCGCGGCGGCCTGCCCGCTCAGCCAGAACAGCGCGGCGAACAGCACGAAGGCCCAGAAGCCGAAGACCACCTCGACCTCGCCGAGCAGGTGCCACAGCCCGGCATGGCGTGGCTGGCTGTGGGCCAGGCGGGCGAACAGGCCGGTGGAGAAGGTGTGCAGGACGGCCAGGCCGAAGCAGACGGCGGCGACGAGTTCGGGGGCGGTGACGGCAGGAGACATGGTGTGCGGGTTGGGGTTGGGTCGGTCGGAGGCGCGGGCCCATGTTTTGAGCCGCAGCCGGGCCGAAGGTTGCGATGCCGGGCAGGCCCTATTGTGCCAGCCCGGGCCCGACGTTTCCGCTATGCGGGTGGAGCCGCTCGCCGGAACCGGGGGGCGAGGCGGCTGCGGGGGCTCGCTTCGAGGCGGGTGCTGGTGGGCAGATGGTCTGCCGCTGGCCTTGCCCGAGGGCGGGTGGAGCGGGATGGCCTGGCCGGCAAGCCCGGCCTCCGGGGGCGCCTCCTGCACTCGCCCGCGGCCCGGGTGGCGGTTGAGTGCGGCACACCACGGGCGAAACGTGGATGCAGCCCCGTGTGGTGACGAGGCGGGGCCGGCGTGGGTTCAGGCGTCGGCGGGGGCGGCCTGGCGGTGCCGGGCGAGGCAGCGTTCGAGTTGGTGCTTGGGCGCGGCCTGGATCGTGCGCAGCAGGGCGTGGGAGACTTCGGCCACCTGATGGCGGGCGACGAGTTCGGCCTCCAGCCGCAGCAGCAGGCTGGCGGCCATCTCGGCGTCGGCGAGGGCCCGGTGGTAGCGGCCGGCCACCGGCAGGCGGGTGAATTCGATCAGCGCGCCGAGCTTGTGGCTGGGGGCCTGGGGCAGCAGGCGCCGGGCCAGCAGCAGGGAACAGGCAAACTCCTGCTGCCGCTTGCGGGTGATGCGGGCGAGCTCGGCGTCCCAGAAGCGCGCGTCGAAGGCGGCGTTGTGGGCCACCAGCGGGCTGTCGCCGACGAAATCGGCCACCGCGCGCATCACGTCGGAGGCGGGCGGCGCTTCGCGGAGCATGGCGTTGCTGATCCCGGTCAGGGCCTCGATGTGGGCGGGTACCCGCACGCCGGCGTTCATCAGGCTCTGGTAGCGGTCCACCACCCGGCCGCCCTCCAGGATCACCGCGGCGATCTCGGTCGCCCGGTCACCCATGGCGGGCGACAGGCCGGTGGTTTCAAAGTCGATGACGGCTACACGTTCCATGCTGTTGGTTCCTGCGAGGCTTTCCGGACGGCTTGCCCTTATGCCACAGGAAGCGGCATCGTGTCAGCCTATGGCTTTGTAAACAGGGAAAACAGATGGAGACGGACGTGCTTGATGAAATCGCGGCATGGCTGGACGGGCTCGACGCGGCGGCCTTGCGGGCGCTGCTGCTGGAGGCCGCGGTGCGCGACGAAGGGTTCTGCCAGCGGCTGCAGCTGCGGGCTGCCGTGGCCGCGCAGCCAGGGCTGGCGCAACTGAGGGCGCTCCTGCTGCCCAGCGTGAGGTGGCACGGCTACAGCGTATACGGTGACGACGATGCAGACGCGTTGGTGGGGCGCATCGAAGATGCGGTGGGTATGCTGGAGGCGCGCATTTCCGACGGTGACCCGGCGCTCATCGGGTTGATCGAGGAGGTCATCGGCGAGGCGGAAAGCGCAATCGCCGAGATCCACGACTCCGATGACCTGTACACGGCGGTCCAGGCCCTGCACAGCATCCATCTGCGGGCCTGCATCGCGTTGCGGCCCGACGGGGAGGTGCTGGGCCGTGAGTTGCTGGAGCGCCAGCTCGACGACGGCTGGGGGTTCCGGGCCGATCCCCTCGAAGATTACGCCGCAGCCCTCGGCGAGAAAGGGCGGGCCGCCTACTGGCAGGCGGTGGAGGCGGCCTGGGCGGCGCTGCCGGCGCTCACGCCGGCCGATCGGCTGCTGCCCAGGGACCGCCGGCGGAGCATGCTGGAGCGGATCATGGAAGGCCGGGTGAAGGCGAGCGGCGACGCGGACGCGGTGATCCGCACGCTGGCCCGCAACCTTTCGGCTTACGACCGTTTCATGGCGCTGGCGGAGTTTTGCCAGGCGCACGGCCGGCTCGACGAGGCCTTGCAGTGGGCGGACGAGGGGCTGGCCGCCTTCGACCCGGCGGGGGCTTATCCGCTGGTGAACTTCACGATCAAGCTGCTGCTGGCGCGGGGTGATCATGCCCGCGCGGAAGTGTTGGCCTGGGAGCGTTTCGTGCGCCAGGCGGGCTGCCGCGCCTTTATGGAACTGATGCAGCTGGCCGACGCCATCGGGCGCCGGGATGCGCTGCGGGAGAAAGCCTTCGCGCTGCTGTGGTCGGCGGTGCGGGCCGAGGAGGCGAAACCCGCCGAGACGCGCCACCGCTGGGCCGGCCGGGCGCGCGACCCGCTGCTGGAGATCCATCTGGAAGAGGGCGACGCGGACCAGGCCTGGGAGGTGTTCCAGGGCGGCCCGGTGTCGGTGAGGCTGTGGCGCCAGGTGGCCGAGCTGCGCGGCCGCAGCCATCCGGACGAGGCGATCGCCGTGTATCGTCGGCTGCTGCCCCACGCGGTCGAGGCCGGCACGCACAGATCCAGCTATGAAGAGGCCGCCGCGGTGGTGCAGGCGATCCGCAACCTGCGGGCGGCCCAGGGGCGGTTACGGATGTTTGGTGAAGAGCTGGCCGGGATCCGCCTCGAGTGGAAGCGCAAGCGGAACTTCATGAAACTGCTGGAGGTGCTCTGAGCGCCCCCCGGGCCGAGCCCCGTGGGGAGGCAAGGAGGCTTGGAGCGGCCCCGGGTTTCCTTGAGAGCATTCCAAGGCCATGCCGGCCTCGGCGTGGACGGAGAAACATTTCATGTTTCTCAAGAGGGCGCAGCGTGGTTTGCAGAGGCGCCCGGGCGGGCACCTCCGTTTCGAGCTGGCGTTTATCGGCGGCCGTGCCGCAGGAAGCCGAAGGCGCCGAGCAGGGCGGCGCCGAGCAGCGTGAGCATGCCGGGCTCGGGAACCCTGCCCTGGATGGTGTTCAGGCGCTCGTCGTCCGGGGTGGCGTAGTCGACCAGGGTGTACAGGCGGTCGGTGAGGGCGGTGGTGGTGGCCGCGCCGTCGAGGCCGCCGCGGAATTCGAGGCCCCACTCGCTGGGCTGGGATTCGAAGAACAGCACGTTGATCGCGTAGAGGCCCGGGGCGCTGAACTCGACCGTGGTGGTCGGGCCGGTGAAGCCGTGGATGCCGTCGTTGTTCAGCACGCGGGTGCCCTGGATGTCCACCGCGCTGCCGTCGTCGGACGGGATGTGGAAGGTCCACACCTCACCGGCGTTCTGCACGCCGAAGAAGCCGGCAAAGCGCATGACGGTGTTGAGCACGTCGTCGGTGAGCACGCTGGTGTTGTCGAGCGTGGCCTGGGCGGTGGGGTCGAGGACGGCGCCGTAGGTCGCGGAGACCGAGGTGTAGCCGGCGGCGCCGACCGGGTAGTCGATGGTGGTGGCGCGGAAGTTGGCGGTGGCAACCCCGCTACCGATGATCGCCTGGGCCTGGGCGAGGGTGTCGGTGTTTGGATTGACGTTGGTCCACAGCTGCCCGGTCAGGCCGTTGCCGAGGCTGGCCGGGAGCGCCTGGTTGGGCGTGGCGAAGGTGTAGGCGGCGGCCAGGGCGTCCACGTTGATCAGCAGCGCGGATGTGGCGGCGAGGAGGATCTTTGCAGCGGGTTTCATGGGTGCCTCTCCATCAAGTGGGTTCGTCAGGCAGAGCGCCCGAGGGCGGCCAAAGGGTGTGGCCCCCATGACGAAGAGGAATTCTTGAGGCTGGCGCTGCAGCCTCGAGATTTTCTGGGTTGATCGCCATGAAGGGTGGCGATTAATCCAAGCATTATTTGTTCCTTTTGGTGAGTTTTTATAGTTATCAATGGGCTGCCCCGGGCGGGCGGCGTCGCCAGGGCGCTGGTGTAAATTTTTCCGACGGTTTGTGGTGCCCTGAACGGCTGATGTGCCCCCGAATCACACCGCCGGCGCCTCCCGCACACCCTCCGCGTGGGCTCGCCCTGCGCCAGCGGCGGGCGCGGGTCGGCGAGGCTTTTGGTGCGGGTGTGGCCCTGCTCGACCAGCTGGGCGATTCGCTGGGTGGGCGAGCCGCGGTGCGCCTGGCTCAGGGCAGTGTGAGGGTGAGCGTGGGCGGCCGTGGGGCCAGTTGCACGATGTCGGTGAAGCCGGCGAGGGTTTCGCGCACCTGGCTGCGGGCCTGCCATTCGAGCCCCAGGTAGCTGACGAGGCCGACCAGCGCGAGCACCGCGGCGATGATCCACAGGGGGATCTCGCGCCGGATCGCGTTGACGATCTGGTCCGGCGGGGCCCAGTGGGGCGAGAAGCCGGGGGCCTTGCCCTTGATGTGGGTGATCTGCTCGCCAAGCTGGGAGACGAGGTACTTGAGCTTCTCGGGGCCTTCGAGCAGGTAGCGGCCCTTGAAGCCGGTGAGCAGGCACAGATGGAACACCTCGAGGGCCTGGATGCGGCTGGCGCCGCCGTTACGCGCGGCCTCAAGCTTCTCGAAGAAGTTCTCGCCGGCCAGCTGCTCGCCGAACAGCGCGAGCTGCAGCGGGCGGCGCTCCCAGGCGTCGCGGATCGGTGTGCGGGCGCCCAGCACGGCCTCGTCGACCGCGGCGCAGAAGGCGTACTTGGCGTCGAAGATGTCCTGGCTGGCAAAGCCGGCCTTCAGGGCGGCCCGTTCGAAGTCGTCGAGGAAGCCCTGGATGGCGCCCGAGAAGGCGTCGGCGTCGGCCGGCATGCTGTGCTTGCGCAGCAGCGTGAGCAGGTAGAAGCCGTCGTAGAGGAGGTCGACGAGGCTGCGGGCCGGGGCGGCGGCAGCGGCGGTGCTGGGGCGCAGCGGCGCGGGGCTGGAGAACAGGCTGGGGGCGGTCGTCATGGCGTGATGGCAATGAGTTCGAGCTTGAGGTCGGGGTAGCTCTCGGGGGCGTAGATCATGATGGATTGGGCCTTGAGCATCCGGTCGTAGAGCGGGCCGTGGGCGTCGAGGGCGAAGTAGCAGGCGCCCGGCCGCACCGGGATGGCTGCCGGCACCTGGGCCGCGTGGCGCAGCCGCACCCCGGCCATGGCTGACAGGACGAGCTTTTCGACATCGTCCGGGGCGCCGAGCTTGAGGCGCAGCGGCACCGATTCGATGATCTCGGACTGCGCCAGCGCGGCCGACACCGACAGGAAGAAGGCGGTGTTGCCGTCGATCTTGTCGGAATCGAGCCGGCCGGTGTGGAAGGCCGGTTTGGGCTGCGCGAGGGCGATCGCGAAGTAGCGGGTGGAGATCACGGTGTCGAGGAGCTCGCGGATCAGGCCGTCGAGGCGCGCGAAGCAGGGGCCCGGCTGGGCGTGGTCGTAGGCGGGCAGGTCGTTGAGGCTGTGGCCCTTCGAGAAGGTGAGCAGCCCGCCGGCCAGCCGCAGCAGCTCGTGGAACAGCCGCTCTGGCGACAGGGCGGGGTTGCGCAGCAGGTGGGTGAGGGCGGCGCAGGCGCTGCTGGCGGTGTGCAGCAGCCAGAACGAGGCGATGTCGCCCGAGCGGAACTCGATGATGTTCTTGGACGGTTCCCGGTGCAGGCCGTAGAGCGCGTCGACCTTGGCCCGCAGGGCATCGAGCTGGCGGCGCAGCAGGTTAAACAGGGCCGGGGCGCTGTGGATGCTGAGGGCTGGCGGCACGAAGGCCGGGTCGAGCTCGAAGCCGTTGCTGGCGGTGCGGCGGATGCGCGCGACGGGCAGGGCCTGGTATTCGTCCAGCGGCTCGTGGCCGGCCTTGAGCCGGGTTAGCTTGCTGAGGGTGACGACTTCGGCCTCGGCCGCGTCGGAGAAGAGGTCGATGCTCTCGCGGGGGACGAGCAGGTAGCGCGTCTGGCCCGGGCCGTCGGGGGTGTCGGTGCAGTTGTGGCCGTTGGGGTCGAGGTGCCGGACGGCCACGCAGAAATCGGCGGCGCCGTCCTCGGCCACCGCAGTCTCGAGGGTGAAGGGCGGCGGCAGTTGGTCGATGCCCGGGGCGACGAGGGCGTCGCCGTTGGCGAACACGGCGTCGATGCGGGTGATGCGCAGGAGGCCGCTGCGCAGCGCTTCGTGGTCCAGCTCGAGCGCGCGGATGCCCCAGGCGAAGGGGTTGGCGGCCAGTTGCGCGTGGCGGCTCAGGGCTTCGGCGTAGGCGTCCTGGCGCTGGAAATGCTGGGGTCTGAGGAAGAGCCCTTCGGCCCACAGGGGTTTGGCCTGGTTCATGGGATCGATCTGCCTATCGGTTGCATTGCACGCCCACCAGCGAGGCTGCCGGGCCGGAGTCGGTGACGAGGGTGCCGGCGCTGGCCGTCAGCGCGCAGGCGTGGGCGCCGATCACGATGCCGCTGTCGGCGGACTTGCGGGCATCGAAGGCGAGCTTCCAGCGGTCGGCGTAGGGGGCGCGGAACAGCCCGGTGACACCGATCGTGCTGGTTTCACCGGGCATCTTGAGGGTGAGCGCGTAGGACTTGCCGGGGAGCAGCACCAGCTCGCGCACCGCGACCAGGTCTTCGCCCAGGGCCTCGCGCTCGCCCTCCGGCGCCGACAGCCGGGCGTAGGCGAGGGCTTTCAGGCGCTCGGCCGAGCGCAGCGAGTAGACCCGCAGCACCAGCGACAGGGGCTGGCCACTGCCGCTGGCGTTGAGCCGCTCACCCGCATGGATCTTCATCGCCACCTCAATCGGCTTGTTGCTCTCCGCGTCACGCCCCTTGCCCACGCCGGCCACGTCCATCACCCGATCGATGGCGCCGGCGGCTGCGCCGACCGCGCCCAGCGCAGCGCAGCCGGGGAGCCAGGCGAGCAGGATGGCCGAAACGGCAACCCAGCTCAACCACCTCCAGGATGATTGATTTTCTGTATGACTAAATGGTATGCCCATTTGTTTTCTTCATGGAATGTCGTGCTATGCTTGGGGTGTCAGGTGAATATTGATACAGCATCCAAGTTAAATGTACTATGCGGCTTGCGTCAAAGCAACCGCTTCTGGATCCAGCGGCGATGATGCGAGCCATCCATGTGTGAGGAGCCCATGCGTACTACAAAAAATCTCGTTTTTGCCGCCGTTGTCGGCATGTCCGGCGCGCTTTTCGGTTGCGCCGCCAATAACGCTTCCCTGAAGCCCGAGGAGTTCGCCGCCGTGTTCGAGCAGTCCTCCCGGTCGGTGGATACGTTGCTCCAGCAGGGCAACCAGAAAGATGCCCTCAAGACGCTCGACGAGCTGGCCGCGAAGAACCCCGAACGCAAGGAGCCCTGGGCGCGCAAGGCAAAGATCCATTTCGATGCGGGCAACTACGCCCAGGCGATCACCTCGGCCGAGGAGGTGCTGCAGCGCGATCCGGCCGATCGCACCGCCAAGAGCATCCGGGCCGTGGCTGGCCTGCGCGTCGCGACCCAGTCCCTCAATGAGCTGCGCAGCGATGTCGAGCTGAAGGGCAATGCGCGCACCGACGCGATCGGCCTGGTCAAGGTGATGCGCGAGACCCTGGGCGAAAGCGTCCTGGTGCCGCCGTCCGCCAGCAAGGCGGAGGCCGTCGGGTCGCGCAATGCCGCGGCGACGCAGCGTGCGTCCCAGGGCCGTGGCCGCGCTGGCTCGCGCAAGCCGGCAGCCCCGGCTGCGGCCGAGGCAGCTCCGTCGGGCGGCGATCCGTTTGGCGCACTGAAGTAAGCGAAGGCCCCCGGGGCAGGCCCGGGGGTGATCGTCGGGCGGTCATCGGGCCTTCGACCGCCGTGGGATGTCTCGGCCCAAACATTCTGGAGAACGGATGTGGCGAAAAAAGATAGCGTGCAGAAGCGGCTCGAAAAGGTTCGTCCGCCGCGGGTTCAGCTGACCTACGACGTCGAGGTCGGCGATGCGATCGAGATGAAGGAGCTGCCCTTCGTGGTGGGCGTGCTGGGTGACTTTGCGGCGCAGTCGCAGGTGCCCCTCGGCAAGGTGCGGGACCGCAAGTTCGTCAATGTCGACATGGACAACTTCGACGACGTCATGGGCGCGCTGGCGCCGCGGGCAGCCTTCCGCGTCGAGAACCGCCTGGGGGCCGACGGCGGCGAGCTGGGGGTCGACCTCACCTTCCGCCAGTTCGACGATTTCCGCCCTGAGGCGGTCGTCCAGCAGGTCGAGCCCCTGCGCAAGCTGCAGGAGGCGCGCGCTCGGCTCGCCGACTTGCGCAACAAGCTGGCCGGCAACGAGAAGCTCGAAGATCTGCTGGGCGAAGTGCTGGCCAACACCGAGAATCTGCGGGCGCCTGGCGCCGCCCAGCCGGAAGGGAGCGAGCAATGAGCACCGCACAAGCAGGCGCCGCTGCCGCCGCACCCACCGAATCCGGCCTGCTGGGGGCCGGTCTCCTCGACCGGATCGTCGAGGAGAGCCGCATCGCCCAATCCGAGCAGGAGAAGTCCCGCGCGCGGGACATCATCGGCGAGCTGGTCAACCAGGTGCTCGAAGGCGAGGTCGTCGTGTCCGAGAACCTGGCGGCCTCCATCGACGCCCGGGTGGCCGAGCTCGACCGCCTGATCTCCGAACAGCTCAGCGCGATCATGCACGCGCCCGAGTTCCAGGCCCTCGAGAGCGCCTGGACGGGCCTGCATTACCTCTGCAGCCAGACCTCCACCGGCACTCACCTCAAGATCAAGCTGCTCAACGCCGGCAAGCGCGAGCTGGTCAAGGACTTCAAGTCGGCCATCGATTTCGACCAGAGCGCCCTCTTCAAAAAGGTGTATGAAGAAGAGTTCGGCACCTTCGGCGGCGCGCCCTTCGGGGCCCTGATCGGCCAGTTCGAGCTCACCCGTCAGCCCGAGGACATGTATTTCATCGACCAGATGTCCCATGTCGCGGCGGCGGCCCACGCGCCCTTCATCACGGCGGCCGCCCCGCAGCTGTTCGGCCTGGAGTCCTACCTGGATCTCGGCAAGCCGCGGGACATGGGCAAGGTCTTCGACACCGTCGAGTACGCCAAGTGGAAGGCCTTCCGCGAATCGGAGGACGCCCGCTACGTCGGGCTGGCCCTGCCGCGCTTCCTCGGCCGCCTGCCCTACAACCCCCTCGACGGGCTGCCGACGGAGGGTTTCAATTTCGTCGAGGAGGTCGACGGCTCCAACCACGACAAATACCTGTGGTGCAACGCCGCCTTTGCGCTGGCGGCCCGGCTCACCGACGCCTTCGACAACTACGGCTGGTGTGCGGCGATCCGCGGTGTCGAGGGCGGCGGCCTCGTCGAAGACTTGCCGACCCACACCTTCCGTACCGACGACGGCGAGGTCGCCCTCAAGTGCCCCACCGAAGTCTCGATCACCGACCGCCGCGAGAAGGAGCTCAGCGACCTGGGCTTCATCCCGCTGGTGCATTGCAAGAACACCGACTACGCCGCGTTTTTCGGCGCCCAGTCGGCCCAGCGCCCCAAAAAGTACGACACCGACGCGGCCAATGCCAACGCGGCCCTGTCGGCCCAGCTCCAGTACATGTTCGCGGTGTCGCGGATCGCCCACTACATGAAGGCGATGATGCGCGACAAGATCGGCAGCTTCGCCAGCCCGACGGGCATCCAGGCCTATCTGCAGCGCTGGATCGACAAGTTCGTCACCACTGACGACTCGGCGTCCCAGGAGACCAAGGCCGAGTTCCCGCTCCGCGAGGCGTCCATCGAGGTCAGCGAGGTCCCGGGCCGGCCCGGCGTGTATCGCGCGGTGTCCTTCATCCGGCCCCATTTCCAGCTCGACGAGTTGTCGGTGTCGTTGCGGCTCGTGGCCGAGCTGCCGTCCGGCAAGAACTGAGCGCCCAGCTAAAGGAGAAGCAAAAAAATGAAGGACATCTACGTCGAGTTCAAGGGCAGCGACATCAAGGGCGACTCCCGCGATGCCAAGCACAAGGACACCGTCGAGGTTTACAGCTGGAGCCACACCATGCGCCAGCCCAAGTCGGCCACCGCGTCGGCCGCCGGCGGCCACACCGCCGAGCGCGTCGAGCATGGCGAGATGCTGTTCACCAAGGACATCGACGGCGCCAGCCCCAAGCTCTACCAGGCCTGTTCGTCGGGCCTGGTGGTTAACGATGTGATCATCTATTTCTACCGGGCCCTCGGCGGCCGCAATTCCACCGGCAACCCCTCGTCCAACCAGACCCGTCACCAGTACCTCAAGATCGAGCTGAAGAACGTCATCATCGCCTCGGTGTCGCCGACGGTCAGCGAGGAGGGCATCCCCAAGGAGACCTTCTCGCTCAAGTATTCGGCGGTCAAATGGACTTACGACGAGCTCAACATCGACGGCAGCAAGTCGGGCAAGGTCAATATCCAGGGCGCCTGGAACCTGGCCAAGAACACGCCCAACCTGACCTGAGCCCCACTCCCGCCAGGCAAGGCGGGAGCCCGGCCCACGACACTCCTCTGCCGCCCTCATGATCAAGGGATTCGAACCCTCCCTGTTCGACAAGCTGTTCGACGATCCGCCCCTGGCGGCGGTGCGTCGAAAGCTGTCCCTCGACGAGCTCAAGGACTCGGTGGCGCGGGATCTCGAAGCCCTGCTCAACACCCGCGTCGTCTTCGACGCGGCGCTGGCGCAGGATTTCCCCATGGCCCAGGCCTCGGTCGCGGGCTTCGGGCTGGCCGACTTCGCCGGCCTGAGCCTGGCCAGCGTGCATGACCGGCAGCGCATCTGCACCGGCATCGAGCGGGCCGTCGCCCTCCACGAGCCACGGCTGCAGGACGTGCGGGTCGAGCTCGAACTCCAGCGCCAGGCCATCAACGCGCTGCACTTCTCGATCCGGGCGGTGCTGGTGGTGAACCCGGCTCAGGAGCCAGTGGCCTTCGATGCCCTGCTGCGGCCCACCAGTCTGCAATATTCCGTCAGCCGGGCCCGGCGCGCGGTGGTGGCGCCATGAAGGATCTCCTCCCCTACTACGAGCGGGAGCTCGCCTTCCTGCGCAGCCACTCGCGGGAGTTCGCCGAACGCTATCCCAAGCTGGCGGGCCAGTTGCTGCTGTCCGGCGAGGGCTGCGACGACCCCCACGTGGAGCGGATGATCGAATCCTTCGCGCTGATGACGGCGCGCGTCTCGAAGAAGCTCGAGGATTCCTACCCCCAGTTCACGGAGGCCTTGCTCAGCGTCCTCTACCCGCACTATCTGCGGCCGTTCCCGAGCTGCTCGATTGCCCACTTCGAGCCGGCCGGCAGCTCGCTCTCGGCTGCCGCGCTGTTGCCCCGGGGCACCGAGCTCCAGTCCCGCCCGATCAAGGGCGCGGTCTGCAAGTTCCGGACGGCCTGGGATGTCCGCCTGCCGCCGCTGGCAATCGACGGGCTCGTCTTCGACCCCCTGGCGGTGGCGCCGGGCGAGGTGCGCCTGCCGATCGGCTGCCAGGCTCGGCTGAGTTTCTTGCTGGCATTGCAGGGTGAGGGGGAGCAGGCTGGGCTGGGGGCCTGCGGCCGCGTCCGCTTCTATATAGATGCCGAGCCTTCGGTCGCCTCCGCGTTGCGGGACGCGCTCTTTCTGCGCTGCCTGAAGGTCTTTGCCGAAGGTGAGGACGGCCGCTGGCTGCCGGTCCGCGACGGGTTTGTCGGTGAGGTCGGCTTTGCGCCCGACGAATCCCTCATTGATATGCCGGAGGCGGCCCACGGTGCTTACCGCCATCTGACCGAATACTTCTGCTTCCCCGAAAAATTCAACTTCTTCGATCTCGACCTGGCCGCATTGCCGGCCGGGTTGCGGGCCGCGCCGCGCCTGCACTTTCATTTTGCGCTAGGCAAGCTCCGGGCCGACAGCGACGCCTCGCGCCTGCTGCAGACCCTTGGCCCGCAGAACCTGCGGCTGGGCTGCGTGCCGGTGGTCAATCTGTTCAGCCAGCGGGGCGACCCGATCCGCGTCACCCACCGCTCCGCGGCCTATCCGGTGGTGGCGGATGGCCGCCGGGCCTTCGCCTACGAGGTGTATTCCATCGACAGCGTCAAGCGGGTGCGCCAGACCGCCCAGGGCGAGACGATCACCGAATTCCGGCCCTTCTTCTCGCTCCGCCACGGGGAGACGCCGGAGCAGGGCGCCCTTTACTGGTTCGCCCAGCGGGACCCGCTGCTGGCCGAGAGCAGCCCGGGCTACGAAACCTCCCTCTCCATCGTCGATGCCGGCTTCGATCCGGTGCAGCCCAGGACCGACGTGCTCAGCTTGCAGCTCAGCTGCACCAACCGGGAGTTGCCCACCTTCATGTCGGTGGGCGCGCCGTCCGGCGATCTCTTTCTGGAAGGTGGCGCCAGCGTCCGCAGCATCCGCCTGCTGCGCAAGCCCACCCAGCCCTGGCGTTTCGACCACCGCGGCGACGGCCAGTGGCGGCTCGTCTCGCACCTGGCGCTCAACCATCTGTCCCTTACCGGTAGCGGCCTGGCGGCCTTCCAGGAGATGCTCGCCCTCTACGACCTCCCGCGCAGCGCCACGACGCGCCGGCAGATCGAAGGCCTGCGGGCGATCGAGCATTCCAGCCAGACCGTGTGGATGCCCGGCCAGCCCTTTGCCTGCTTCGTGCGTGGGCTGGAAGTGCGGCTGACACTGGATGAATCCAGCTTTGTCGGTGGCGGCCTGCATGTCTTTGCCCGCTGCATCGACCATTTTCTCGGGCTCTACGCCGGGCTCAACAGCTTCACGCAGCTGGTGCTCGTCTCGGGGCAAACCGGGGAGGAACTGATCCGATGCGCACCCCGCAGCGGCGACTCGATGCTGGCCTGATCGCCGACAGCCGGCAGTCCCCCGAGCGCTACGAGTTCTTCCAGCTCGTGCGGCTGTACGAGCTCGCCTTTCGGGGCGAAGGGGGCGACGCGGTGTCCGAACGTATCCGCTTCCGCAATTCCCTGCGTCTCGGCTTCGCGCCCAGCCAGGTGGACGGCATCGAAGCCAGCCACGCGGCCGGCGAGGGCGACACCCGGCTCGAGCGGGTCGAGATCACCCCGGCCTTCATGGGCATGCTCGGCGTCCACGGCGCCCTGCCCACCCATTACACCGAGCAGGTCATCCACCGGGAGCGCCACCTCAAGGACACCGCCGGGCGGGCTTTTCTCGACCTGTTCACCAACCGCTCGGTGGGGCACTTTTACCGGGCCTGGAAGAAATACCGGCTGCCCGTCCAATATGAGATGGACCGCCGCAATCGCTTCCTGCCTCTGCTGCTGTCCCTCACCGGGCTGGGCATGGCCGGCCTGCGCGGGCGCCTGGGCGCCATCGACGACGAATCCATCGCCCGCCTCGCCGGCCTGCTGCGCCAGCGGCCCATGTCGGCCGAAGCCCTGCAGCGGGTGCTCGGCAGCTACTTCAGTGAGCGGGTCGAGATCGAGCAGTTCGTCGGGCGCTGGTATGTGCTGCCGCCGGCCCAGCGCTCGCAGCTCGGCGCTGGCCGCCTCACCCTGGGCCGCGACGCCCTCGTCGGTGAACGGGTCTGGCAGTGCAACCTGCGCATCCGTGTCCGCATCGGGCCGCTGCCCCGGGCGCGCTACCTGGCCTTCCTGCCCCGGGGCGAGCTGGCCACCGCCCTCGCCAGGCTGCTGTCCCTGGCCGCCGGTGGGCAGTTCGAATATGAGATCCGCCCGATCCTGCGGGCCGCCGACGTCGCGCCCTGCGTGCTCGGCGCCGCCACCGGCTGTCGGCTCGGCCACGACAGCTTCGTGTTGACGCGCCTCGCCGCGGCCGACCGCAGCGACCTCGCCTACCTCGCCCCCTTTTCCGACTGAGCCGCCCCATCCCGAGAGCCGACCCGATGAGCAACTCCCTCAAGACCCTGATCAGCAAACTCAACGACACCTGCCGCCAGGCCGCGGAGCGCGCCGCCGGCCTGTGCATGGCCCGGGGCAACTACGAGGTCGATCTCGAACACCTGCTGCTGGCCCTGCTCGAAGAAAACGGCTGCGACCTGCACTGCATCCTGCGCCGCTGTGCCATCAGCCCCACCGGCGTGGAGCGCGAACTGCACGCCGAGATCGACCGTTTCAAGACCGGCAACGGCCGCACGCCGGTGTTTTCGGCCCACCTCCCCAAGCTCTTCGAGCAGGCCTGGCTGATCGCCTCGCTAGATGCCCGGCTGCCCCGCATCCGCTCGGGCCACCTGCTGCTGGCCCTGCTCACGGCGCCCGATCTGGCCCAGCTCGCCTCGCGGGGCTCGCGCCTGCTCGCCGGGCTGCCGGTGGATGAGCTCCGCCACCACTTCGACCGCCTCACCGCCGGCTCCATGGAGGCGGCGGCCGGCGACGCCCGGGCACCCGGCGGCGAGAACCCTGATCCGCTGCTCGCCGCCCAGCACGCCGAACTGCGTTCGCCGGCCCTCGAGCAGTTCACCACTCCGCTCACCCGCCGCGCCCGCGACGGCCAGCTCGACCCGGTGATAGGCCGCGACGGCGAGATCCGCCAGCTCATCGACATCCTGCTGCGGCGGCGCCAGAACAACCCCATCCTCACCGGCGAGGCTGGAGTCGGCAAGACCGCGGTGGTCGAAGGCCTGGCCCTGCGCATCGCCGCCGGTGACGTGCCGGAATCGCTGGCCGCCGTCGAGCTCCACGTGCTCGACCTGGGCCTGCTGCAGGCCGGCGCGAGCGTGAAGGGCGAGTTCGAGAACCGCCTCAAGAACGTCATTGACGAGGTTCGCCAGAGCCCGCGGCCGATCATCCTGTTCATCGACGAAGCCCACACCCTGATCGGCGCCGGCGGCCAGTCGGGCCAGAACGACGCCGCCAACCTGCTCAAGCCGGCCCTGGCCCGGGGCGAGCTGCGCACGATCGCCGCCACCACCTGGGCCGAGTATAAAAAGTACTTCGAGAAGGACGCTGCCCTGGCCCGCCGCTTCCAGGTGGTGAAGGTCGAGGAGCCGAGCGAGGCCCTGGCCGCGGCGATGCTGAGGGGCATGGTGCCGCTGATGGAAGCCCACTTCGGCATCCGCATCCTCGACGAAGCCGTCACCGAGGCGGTGCGCCTCTCCAGCCGCTACATCAGCGGCCGCCAGCTGCCCGACAAGGCTGTCGGTGTGCTCGACACCGCCTGCGCCCGGGTGGCCCTGGGCCAGCGGGCGAAGCCGGCCCTCGTCGACGAAACCGCCAAGCGCATCTTCCGCGACCGCGCCGAGCTGGCCGCCCTCGAGCGGGAAGCCGCCAGCAGCCCCCGGCACGATGCCCGGATTGCCGAGCTGCAGGCCCGGATCGCCTCGCTAACTAACGATCTTGAAACCCTCGAGGCCCGCTCCGAAGCCGAGAAGGCCCTCGTCGGCCGCATTCTCGCGTTGCGCAGCGCTGCCGAAGCGGAGGCCGCCAGCGTGCCGGACACCCCCAAACCCAGAGGGCGGTCCCGCAAGCCCTCGGCCGGCGAGCCCACCAGCGAGCTCGACGCAGCCCTCGCCAGCCTGCGCGAGCTCCAGGGCGACGCGCCGATGGTGCCGCTGCAGGTCGACGGCCATGTTGTGGCCGAGATCGTCGCCGCCTGGACGGGCATCCCCTTGGGCAAGATGGTCAAGGACGAGATCCGCACCGTGCTCGGCCTCCAGCCCCTGCTGCAGGCGCGGGTGATCGGCCAGGACCACGCCCTGGAAGCCATCGCCCAGCGGGTGCGCACGGCCCGCGCCAACCTCGAAGACCCCGACAAGCCGAAGGGGGTCTTCCTTTTCGTCGGCCCGTCGGGGGTCGGCAAGACCGAGACCGCGCTGGCCCTGGCGGACATCCTTTATGGCGGCGAGCGCAAGCTGGTCACCATCAACATGAGCGAATACCAGGAGGCCCACAGCGTCTCCGGCCTCAAGGGCTCGCCGCCGGGCTACGTGGGCTACGGCGAAGGTGGCGTACTCACCGAGGCGGTACGCCGCAATCCTTATAGCGTGGTGCTCCTTGACGAGGTCGAGAAGGCCCACCCGGACGTACTCGAGCTGTTCTTCCAGGTCTTCGACAAGGGCGTGCTCGATGACGCCGAGGGCCGCGAGATCGACTTCCGCAACACCCTGATCATCCTCACCAGCAACGTCGGCTCGAGCCAGATCATGCAGGTCTGCCTCAACCGGCCGGCAGAAGAATTGCCCGCCGCCGGGGCCCTCGCCGAGGCGCTGCGCCCGGTGTTGTTCAAGGCCTTCAAGCCGGCCTTCCTCGGCCGCATGCAGGTGGTGCCCTTTTACCCGATCTCTGACGAGGTGCTCGCGCGCATCATCGAGCTCAAGCTCGGCCGTATCCGCGACCGCATCGCCGCCAACCACAAGGCCAGCTTCAGCTGGGATCCTGCGCTGGTCGAGGCGGTACTGGCGCGCTGCACCGAGGTCGATTCCGGCGCCCGCAATGTCGACCACATCCTCAACGGCACCCTTCTGCCCGAGATCGCCGAGGCGGTGCTGGCCCGAATGGCCGAGGGCGAGGCCGTGCAGCGCGTCCGCGTCACGGCGGGCCGGAAGGGTGACTTCAAGTACGCCATCAAGTAGCCGCCCCTTTCCCGACACGAGACCATCATGGCAAGCCTTTCCGATCTTCCCGGTGCCGGCCGGCGCCAGCACGCCCGCCTCCTCACGCTCACCACGCCCGCCGGCCCGGATGTGCTGCTGGCGGAGAGCGCGCGCATCGACGAGTCCCTCGGCCCCGTGGCCGGGCACGCTGGCTTTCGCATCCAGCTCACGGCGCTGGCTGCCGATGTCGCCTCGAGTCTTGCCGAGTTGCTCGGCCAGCCTGCCCGGCTCGACCTGCGGACGGCCACCGCGTGCAGCGTGCCGAGGCCCTTCCACGGCCACATCACGCAGATCACCCGGCTCGGTGCCAACGGGGGTTTTGCCCGCTACCGGCTGATCATCGAGCCCTGGCTCGCCTTTCTCGGCCACAATCGTGACAGCTCACTTTTTCAGGACAAGACCGTCGTGGAGATCGTCGACGCGGTCTTCGCCGCCTGGCGTGACCGGGGCCGGCTCGCGCCAGTCTGGCGCTGGGATCTGGCCGACCCGGCCCGCTACCGCCGGCGCGGCATGTGTGTACAGTATGGGGAGAGCGACCTCGCCTTCGTCCGGCGTCTGCTGGTCGATGAAGGCTTGTGCTGCCACTTCGAGCACGCGGCGGGCGATGGCGATGGCCTGGGCGGCCACACCCTGGTGATCTCGGATCATGGCGACGCTTTCCGCGCCAACGCCCAGGTCCGCTTCACCCCGGTGGGCGCCACCCTCACCGAAGACAGCCTGGACCGCTGGAGCGCCCACCGTCCGCTGGGCGGCATCGGGGATCACGCCGCGAGCCGGGACTGCCGCAGTCTGTCCGCCAGCGCGGAAACGGCATCGAGCCATGTGGAGGCTGGCGTCACACCAGATGCCCCCGCCTGGCATGGCGCCAGCTCCCGTGAGCGACCCACCGCAGCCGATTGCCCGCGCCCCATCGACGCCCTCCCGGCTCATTACGACGGCGAAGGCACGCTGCGTAGTGCAGCCCCTGGTCTCCGCTTCGTGCTGGTGGATCATCCCGAGCACCCGCTCGATGCACCCGAGGGCCGCGAATTCCTCGTCACGGCTGTCCACCACCAGGCACGCAACGACCTGACGGAGCGTTTCTCCGAACTTCTCGTGGCCCTCGGCCCGATGGAGCCCGATGAGAGCGCCGAAGCGCCGCTCGCCAAGCCGGCCGAGCTCTATCGCAATCGCCTCGTCGCCCAGCGGCCCTTGCTGCCATGGCGTCCGCTTGCCCTTGATGCGGCCGGCCGCCCGCTCTATCCGCGCCCTGACGCCGTGCGTCCGCTCACTGCCGTCGTCGTCGTGTGTGGTGAGCCCACTCACGCCGATCGCAGCCTGCGCATCCGGGTGCAGTTTTCACGCCAGCATGGCAGCGAGCCGGCTGGCGGTCGCGGGCATTCCGTTGGGGCGGACGAGGCCTCCGCCGGCGCCTGGTTGCGCGTCATCACGCCGATGGCGGGCGGCGGAGGGGCGGGGGTGCTGACACCTCGGCAGGGGCAGGATGTCCTCGTCGCCTTCCTCGATGGCGATCCGGATCGGCCTGTCGTCATCGGCGCCTTCTACGATGGACAGTGCAGTGCCGCCGTGCACCCCGCGCTAGCCCGCGTTCCCGGCGTACTAGCAGCCCAGGCTCATGGCGTCGGCCTGTCTGGCATCAGTACCCAGGCGCCCGCTACCGGCGGCAGCGAGCTGGGCGTCTGCAATCCGTTTGTTTTTAATGACCGCCAAAGTCAGGTTCACAAAGCGCCGGACACAGCCGGTCAGGCCAACCGCCTCTAGCTCGAAAATCTTCAGCACCAGCAGGGCGACACGGATCGCGTCGGCCACAGCCACGAAGCTGAGCTTGCCCTGTCGGGTTGCGGCTGGTCCCAGTGTCGTCAGCGGGCGCCTGCCCGGCCAGGGTGAGTTTGCTCACATCGTTCTGGGGCAGGCGGCTACACAATTGCACCCGATGGTGAGGAGTGTCTGTTTTTCGGCGGTCGGTAGCGCCATCGTCTGGACGGACGTGGGTGTTGTCGCTGGAACGATCGTTACGATGACAGGGTGTCTCCAGATTTTCTTTATCAATCCTCTTGACGC
>NZ_BJNV01000064.1 GCF_006539865.1 Zoogloea ramigera | reverse complement strand
TGTTAAGCCCCCTCGTTTGCATATCAGTCTACTTGGCTGAATTTAAATCACCGTTTGGCTAAAGCCACGCCCGGAAGCTCCGTAAACCCGAAGAGATTTACGACGATACGCATGAAACGGTAGATCCGTTGGCCGCCACGATCCAAGGCTCATCGGAAAAACCCGATCGGCACCAACGTTCCCGACAGAACAAAAAACTCGACTCAACCCTTTTACCGTCTCTGGGCTTCGACATTTCCAGACTCGCAACAAGATAAATACATTTGGGAGACATCATGGCTATCGGCAAGGCTCGCATCATTCTTCGTACCAACAGGCTGCTCATCAACATTGCGCTGGCAATCGGCGGCACAGCTGTCTGCGCCGGCGCCTTCGCAGCCGACAACTTTGCCGACAAGCTCGACCAGGTGCTCAAGGAGCACCGCCTGATGAAAATGGTAGATGCCGACGTGGCGACCGCCGGTGCACAGGTAGCGGTCGAAAGGACCGCCTACTTCCCCAAGCTGACCGTCGGCGCCGGCATCGGCAAACAGCACATAAACCGGGACATCGGCACCAAGGGCAACTTCGATCCGTCCGATGTGAACGTCGGTCTCAACCAGCTCATCACCGACTTCGGTCAGACCAACCGGCGCGTCGAGGCTGCCGAGACCGTTCTCAGCAAGGAAGGCAAGGAGCGCGACCTGCAGCGCCAAAACCTGGTTCTCGCCGCTATCGAAGCCCAGTTGCAGGTGATTCGCGCCGATCGCAGCCTGCGCTATGCGCAGCAATCCGAATCCAACATCAAGCGTCAGACCTCCCTGGAAAGCGCCCGCATGGAAGCAGGCCGGGGCTACGCCACCGATGTCCTGCAGGCCAAGGCTCAGCTCGCCGGTGCAGAGGCCCGCCGCGTGATCGCCGAGAGCCGCATGAGAGAGGCTAGCAACCGTTTCCGTGCCGTGTTCGGTGAGGCACCCGTCGACATCAGCAGCCTCCAGGCAGTGAACATTCCCGAATCCCTCCTGCCGCGCTCTGAAGCAGAGATCACCGAAATCATCAATGAACAGAACCCCGACGTGGTCGCCGCCGACGGACGTGCTGAAGTGACCCTGGCCGAACGCGACGTGCAGCGCGCCCGGGAGCTGATGCCGCGCCTCGCCCTGCAGCTCAACCAAATCCACTACAAGGACTACGACGGCATCAAGGGCGACCGCGACGACACCAAGGCTATGGTCCGCTTCGACTGGGCATTCGATCTGGGCATGAAGGCCGCCCGAGTCACCGAGGCGGCGGATCAGTCCGTGATCTCGGCCCGCGAGAAGGCTGCTTACGTTCGCATCCAGGCCCTTGAAGAAGGACGCAACGCATGGGTCGGCTGGCAGACGGCCCGGGAGCGCACCAACTACCTGATCAATCAGGCTCAGATCTCGGGAAACTTCCTGGATCTGGCGCGCAAGGAACGCGAACTTGGTCGCCGCTCCCTCCTCGACCTGCTGAACGGAGAGGTCGCCCTCATCAACGCCCAGAGCGATGCCGCAGCGGCCCGGGTGGACGAGGTGATTGCCGCCTACCGGCTGCTCCGCGCGATGGGTGGGCTCAAGCCAGAGGTTGTGCGTGCCCCGGGCGTGGTGATCCCGGCCGAGAAGCTCCTGCCCTTCACCACCGACGGCGCTTTCAAGATGTCTTCCGTCAACTGAGCCGAGCACATTCGCCCAGGCTTGCCCAATCCCCGGCTCGGGCAAGCCACGAAGAACACCCCGGATTTTCCAGACCGCCACATTCACGCCCGCAGACCAGGCCCTCGTCAGCGGGCGTGATGCTGTCTCAGGAGTAACAGGAAATGGCTGAACAGACCAACATCCAGATCGACACCCTCGCCCGCGCCATCCAGATCGTCACGGACTTTCTTGCCGGGCGGCCACAACAAGGTGTTGCCTCGCTCGAACAGGCCATTGCCCGCGCCGAGGCGGCCCTCATCAAGGGAGGCCTGAGCCCGACCGTGGCCAGGGACATGTCCCAGCAGATCCTGCTCTCCACCGAAAGCCGGAATTCCAGCGGCCTCTCCAACCCCCTGGAGATCGCCCGCAACTTACTGGGTGACTATCAGCCTTCGTTACTGCAGGGTGGTGATGGCGCGCGCATTACCGGCAGCAATCCAGGAGACGGCTTCAGTGCTCAGGGCAGTCCGTTCGATCCCGGACAGGGCAGCAGCCCGCGGGGCAGTCAGTTCGCCCCTCCCCCTCCGCTCGACAGCACCTACCGCCCGGAGATCACCGGCCTCACCGGCGAGGGCAGCAACACCCAGTCAACCCCTCCCCCCCCGGAACGGACCCAGCTCACCGGAGACGCCACGGGCAACGGCTTGCCGCGGCCAGGCACGCCGACCGAGTTATCCGTCCTCACTCTCGACGGGATGAACCCGGGGGTGCTGGGAGGCAGCAGCTCCGGCACCGGCAGCGGCCTCGCCAACCAGGGGACCGGTGGCGTCACGGGCGGCGGACTGGGCGTGTTTGCCAACTTCAGCGTCGGCGACGGCGGCTCCATCGGCGGCAGCCTGTTTTCCGGCATAGGCGGCGCGCCCGCCGCGACGCCCACGAGCCCCGGCAGCAACGAAGCCGCAGCCCCCACCACCCTCCCCGAAAGCCACGCCAGCGTCAGCGCTGCCCAGGCCCAGGTCATCGAAGGCGATGCCGGCAGCGCCGGCGTGCTGGTGTTCGTGGTCACTCGTGACAACCCCTTCACCCCGGCGTCAGCCCAATGGACGCTCAGCGGCATCGATGCCGCCCAGTTGGCCGATGGCGCGCTCACCGGCACCGTCACCTTCGGAGCCGGTCAGACCGAGGCACGGATCAGCATTCCCCTCGCTGGTAACCGTGACATCGAGTCCGGTCGCGAGCTCACCCTCCAGCTCCAGTCCCCCAGCCAGGGCCTGGTGATCGATCAGCCCATCGCCAGCACCCAGGTCGTGGATGACGATGGCACGGTAAGCATCAGCGCGGCCCAGGATATCGTTCTCGAGGGGCACTCCGGCACCAGCAAGGTCCTGAGCTTCACCGTGGTCCGCAGCGCCAGCGTGGGCGCCACTTCGGTCGACTGGTCCCTTGACGGCATGGACGCGGCCGATCTGGGCGGCACCCTTCCCTCCGGCACCCTGCAATTCGCCGATGGCGAAACTACCCGGCTCATCGAGATCACCCTCAGTGGCGATCGGACCATCGAGGCCGACGAAACCCTCAGCGTGATCCTCAGCAACCCGGGCGCCAACCTCAACGTTGGCACCGACCGGGCCAGCACCACGGTCGTCAACGACGATGGCACCTTCAGCATCACCGCCGACCAGGCGCGCGTCTACGAAGGGGACCAAGGCGGCACCCGCTTCCTCACCTACACGGTCACCCGCAGCAACGCCCTGGGCCCCGACCAAGTGAGCTGGAGCGCGTCCGGCCTTGATGCCACAGACTTTGTGGGCGGCGTACTGCCCGCCGGCACTCTCGACTTCTCGACCGGCGAAACCAGCAAGACCATCACCCTTCCCCTGGCCGGCGACCGTCTGATCGAAGCCGACGAGACGGTTACCGTGACCCTGGGTGGCAACGACATCCCCCCGGCATCCGCCTTCACCGAAGTCCTCAACGACGACGGCACCGTCAGCATCAGCGCAGATCAGGCCAGCGTCGTCGAAGGTTTCACCGGTGACACCCGGCCCCTCACCTTCACCGTCACCCGAACCCAAGCCGGGGCTGCCAGCAGCGTCGACTGGACGGTATCCGGCGTCGATGCCACCGACTTCGGTGGCATCCTGCCCTCGGGCACCATGGACTTCGCCGTCGGCGAGACGACCAAGACCATCACACTGAACCTGACCGGGGACGGCACGCCCGAACCGAACGAGCTCCTCACGGTCACCCTCTCCAACCCGGGCCCCAATCTGTCCCTGGCCACCGCCAGCGCCGCCACCACCATCCTCAATGACGACGCCACGGCCAACATCAGCGCCGTCACCGCGTCCATCGTGGAAGGCGGCGAAGCCGACACCCGCAGCCTCACCTTCAACGTGGTGCGCGACATCGACCTCAACGCCAGCACCGTGGACTGGTCCGTCAGCGGCCTCGACGCAGCGGCCTTTGGCGGCACCCTGCCGAGCGGCACGGTCAGCTTCGGGGTCGGCGAAACCAGCAAGACCATCACCGTCAGCTTCACCGGCGACCACGTCATCGACGTGGACAGAAGCCTCACCGTCACTCTGTCCAATCCAGGCCAGAGCCTTGGTATCGGGGTCGGCAGCGCCAGCACCACCGTGCTCAACGACGACGCCACCGTGAGCATCGCCGCCGTCGCAGCGGACGTGGCCGAAGGCGACGAAGGCAGCACCCAGACCCTCAACTTCACCCTCACCCGCGACAACGGCCTCGCTGCCAGCACCGTAGACTGGGCCGCCAGCGGCCTCGACGCAGCCGACGCGGGCGGCCCCCTGCCCAGCGGCACCGTCAACTTCGCCGTCGGCGAGCTGAGCAAGACCATCAGCGTTCCCATCGTCGGCGACCGCAGCATCGAGCCCGACGAGACGCTCACCGTCACCCTCAGCAACCCCGGCCCCAACCTGAACCTCGGCACCACCACCGCCAGCACCGTGGTGATGGACGACGACAGCCTGGTGTCCATCTCTGCTAACGCGGTACAGGTGCTCGAAGGCGACACCGGCACCCAGACCCAGGTCAGCTTCACCGTCAGCCGCGCCGACGGCAGCGCCACCTCGTCGGTGGACTGGGCGGTCAGCGGCCTCCCTGCAGCCGACTTCGGCGGCACCCTGCCGGCCGGCACCATCCACTTCACCGTGGGCGAGACCAGCCGCGTCATCACCGTGGCCTTTGCCGGTGACCGCATCGTGGAACCCGACGCTGTGCTCACCGCCACCCTGTCCAACCCCCAGGGCAACCTGCGCCTGGGCGACGCCGTGGCGTCCACCAACGTCATCAACGACGACGTGGGCTTCAGCCTGATCGGCGACACCCTCAGCGTCGTCGAAGGCGCCAACGGCAGCCAGGTGGCCCTGAGCTTCCACGTCACCCGCTCCGAGACCTTCGGCCAGGAAGCCGACATCTCCTGGCGTTTCGTGCGGGTAGGTGTCCGCGCCGCCGACGCCAACGACTTCGTCAGCGGTCAGGACGCCCTGGGCGGCAACGACGGCCTGCCCAGCGGCAGCATCCATTTTGGCGCCAACGAGATCTCCCGGACGGTCACCGTTCTCGTCAAGGGCGACGCCCTTCAAGAATACGACGAGACCTTCGGCATCGTGCTGGTCAATCCGCCCTCCGGCATGCAGGTCATCAACGGCGAAGCGTACGGCAACATCTACAACGACGAGACCCTGTTCAATGTCGCCGCCGTCACCCCGTCCACCCTCGAGGGCAACGGCACCGGCGGGCGTCAGGCCTTCAATGTCACCCGCAGCGGCGATCTGAGTCAGGCGGGCGCCATCGGCTACAGCATTTCCGGCTACGGCGAATCCCCCACCACCCCCGACGACTTCGCCCTGGGCCAGGCCCTTACCGGCACGGTCAGCTTCGCCGCCGGCGAATTCAGCAAGCTCGTCTACGTAGACATCTCCGGCGACAGCACCCTGGAGGGCTTCGAGACCTTCGCCCTCACCCTCGATCCGCTCAACGCCAACACCCAGATCGACGTGGGCACCGCCCTCGCCGTGATCGCCCCGGACGACCAGGCGCTCTCCATCGTCGCCCGCGATGCCGTCCGCAAGGAAGGCTCGGTCGTCAATCAGCCGCAGCTCTTCGCGATTACCCGCGTGGGTGACCTGTCCGGCAGCGCCACCGTCGAATGGCAGATCAGCGGTAGCGGCGCCAATCCGATGAACGCCGCCGACTTCGGCGGCAGCCTGCCCTCCGGCAGCGTCACCTTCGCGCCGGGCCAGAGCGAGATCGTCATCGCCATCACGCCCACGCCAGACAGCCACCTGGAAACCCGAGAAGACTTCACCGTCTCCATCACCAGCAGCACGCCGGGCGCCATGGTTCTCCAGGGCAGCGCTATCGGCATCGTCCTCAACGACGACTCCGGCTTCGTGCTCGACGGCACCGCACTCACCACCAACGAAGGCGACAGCAACGCCACCCGCCAGGCCAGCTTCACCGTCACCCGCAGCGGCGATCTGACGGTTGCCGCCAGCGTGGACTGGGCCCTCGAGTTTGCCGCCATCGACGGCGTGGACAGCAACGACTTCCTGCCCGGCACCGTGTTCTCCGGCACCCTGTCCTTCGGACGCGGCGTCAACAGCATGGTGGTGAACCTGCCCCTCACCCCCGACCACGGGGTCGAGGCCGATGAAGGCTTCACCGTCCGTCTGTCCAACCCCTCCGCTGGTTCCGAGATCTCCATCGGCGAATCCGCCGGCCTGGTCCGCAACGACGACGTGGTGCTCGCCCTGCAACCCGGCGGCTCCGTCACCGAGGGCAGCGGCGGCACCACACAAATCCACTTCACGGTGGTGCGCAGCGGCGACACCGCGGGGAGCGACAGCATCAGCTACAGCGTCAGCGGCGCGGCCACCGGCGCCTCGGCGAATGGCGCCGATTTCGTCGGCGGCGTGCTGCCGGTCGGCACCCTCAGCTTCGCGGCCGGCGAGACGAGCAAGGACATCGTGCTCGACATCACCACCGACTCGCAGCTCGAGAGCGACGAGGGCTTCGTCGTCACGCTCGGTGCGCCGGGCGCCGGCGCCACCGTCACCAACGCATCAACCACCGGCACGATCACGAACGACGACCACGTGCTGAACATCGCCGCGCAGGTCGGCAGTGCCCCGGAAGGTGCCAACGGCGCCACCACGACCCTGAGCTATCTGGTCACCCGGACCGGCGACCTCACCCGGACCGGCCAGGTCACATGGACGGTCGCGGGCAGCGGTGGATCACCGGCGAACGCAGCGGACTTCGTCGGCGGCGCGCTCCCGGGCGGCATCCTGGATTTCGCCGCCGGCGAAGCAAGCAAGACCATCACCATCGACGTCGCCGGCGACTATGCCGACGAGGCCAGCGAGACCTTCAGCGTCACCCTGTCGGCCCCGGCGACCGGCTCCACCATCGGCACCGGCAGCGCCACGGGCACCCTCGTCAACGACGATACCGGCCTCGCGATCAGCGCCACCACCACCGCCCTCGTCGAAGGCGACAGCGGCACCCAGGCCCACACCTTCACCGTCACCCGTACCGGCGTCACCACCGGCACCACCACCGTCGACTGGGCCCTCACCGGCAGCGGCGGCCAGCCCATTGACGCAGCCGACTTCGGCGGCACCCTGCCCTCCGGCAGCCTCAGCTTCGCCCCTGGCGCCCTGACCCAGACCATCACCGTCTACAGCAGCGGCGACAGCACCGTCGAGAGCACCGAAGGCTTCACCATCACCCTGTCGGGCGCCGACGGCAACACCGAGATCGTCACCCCCAGCGCCACCGGCAGCGTCGTGGCCGACGACATCGGCATCAGCATCAGCGCCGGCACACCCAGCGTGCTGGAAGGCAGCACTGGCCAGTCCCGCGTGCTCCAATTCACCGTCACCCGCAGCGGCGACACCGCCTCGCCCGTGAGCATCGACTGGGCCGCCAGCGGCATGGACGCCGACGACTTCGGCGTCGGCACCCCCCTGTCGGGCAGCCTCAGCTTCGCCGCCAA
The DNA here is from genome assembly GCF_006539865.1 of Zoogloea ramigera. Classification (GTDB taxonomy): domain Bacteria; phylum Pseudomonadota; class Gammaproteobacteria; order Burkholderiales; family Rhodocyclaceae; genus Zoogloea; species Zoogloea ramigera. The sequence continues at coordinate 19,250 of NZ_BJNV01000064.1, read as the reverse complement.
CGAAACCGTCAAGCTCATCAGCCTCACCCAGACCGGCGATGATCTGAACGAGAGCAACGAAACCCTCCTCATCACGCTCACCAACCCCGCCGGCAACCCGGCTCACGACCGGACCTACATCACCACCGCCACCGCCAGCACCGACGTCACCAACGACGACTCGACCTTCGGCATCAGCGCCGACACCGCCAGCCAGGCCGAACGCAACACCGGCGACGGCGCCTCCACCGCCTTCACCTTCACCGTCACCCGGGGTGGCGACCTGTCCCTGGCCCAGGACATCGACTGGCTGCTGCAACTGCCGGGTGGCGCCGGATCGGCCTCCATCGCCGACTTCATCGCCGGCCAGGACCTGCTGGGCAACAATGGCGGCCTGCCCTCGGGCACCGTCAGCTTTGCCGCAGGCGCCAGCTCCGCCACTGTCACCGTGCAGGTCAAGACCGATGACCAGGTGGAAGTCGACGAGTCTTTCAACATCGTGCTGCAGCCGGCCGGCGCCAACACCGCCCTCACCGGCACCACCGCCAGCAGCACCATCACCAACGACGACACCGGCTTCTCCATCGTCGCGCTGTCTGCCGACCACGCCGAAGGCAACAGCGGCACGGTCACCTACACCTATCGTGTCACCCGCGCCGGCTCGATCAGCGAAGCCGCAACCGTCGAGTGGGCCGTCACCGGCAGCGGCAGCGACCCAGCCGACGCGGCCGACCTGGGCGGCAGCCTGCCGGGCGGCACGCTGAGCTTCGCCGCCGACCAGGCCAGCCAGACCCTCAGCATCACGGTAGCAGGCGACACCGAGGTGGAGCCGGACGAGAGCTTCACCGTCACGATCAGCAACGCCCAGCTCACCGGCGCCACCCCGCAGAACATCCAGGACGCCACCGCCACCGGGCGCATCGCCAACGACGACCAGCGCTTTGCGGTCAGCGCCGCCAACGCCGCCATCGCCGAAGGCAGCAGTGGCACCACCCAGGTGGCCTACACCGTCACCCGCACGGGTGACCTCAGCGTGGCCGCCACGGTGGATTACACCGTCACCGGCAGCAACGGCGCCAACACCGGCGACGTGGCCGGCGGCGTGCTGCCCGTAGGCACCCTGACGTTCGGCGTGGGTGTCAGCGAGCTGGCCGTCACCTTCGACGTCAATGGCGACACCCTCGCCGAGGCCAACGACGAAACCTTCACCCTCACCCTCGGCAACCCATCCGCCGGCGCCACCCTCGGCACGTCCACCGCCACCACCGTCATCAACAACGATGACACCAACTTCGTGCTCAGCGCCCCGGGCAACACCGCCGAAGGCACCAGCGGCACCACCTCGGTAGTGTTCACCGTCACCCGCAATGGCGACACCAGCGGCGCCGGCAGCGTCACCTGGGCCCTCGGCGCCTCCGCCGGCCTCACCACCGCCGACTTCGTCGGCAACCAGGACGCCCTCGGCACCAACAGCGGCCTGCCCAGCGGCACCGTCAACTTTGCCGCCGGCGAGACCAGCAAGAACATCACCCTCAACGTCCAGGGCGACCTGACCGTCGAGAGCGACGAGACCCTGCAGGTGGTGCTCGGCACCCCGGTGAACGGCTCCATCCAGCCGGGCGACGGCAGCCAGAGCACCACCCTGCTCACCGACGATGACGACTTCAGCATCGGTACCGCTACCGCCACCCGCGCCGAAGGCAACACCGACGGCAGCGTCACCTACACCGTGACCCGCAGCGGCTCCCTCGACGGCGCCCGCGACCTGACCTGGACCATCACCGGCACCAACGGCTTCGACACCGCCACCGACCTCGCCAACGGCCAGGCTGCGACCGGCACCGTCAGCTTCGCCGACGGCCAGAGCAGCGCCAGCATTGTGGTCAACATCAAGGGCGACTCCACCGTCGAATCCGACGAGACGATGACCGTCACCCTCTCCGGCGCGCCGGCCAACAGCAACATCGTCACGGCGAGCGCCTCGACGGTGATGACCAACGACGACGCGGGCCTCGCCATCACCACGCTGCTGGCGGACAAGAACGAGGGCAACGCCATCATTCCGTCGGGCGAAATACCGGCCAACAACACGTCGCTCTTTTCCGTCGAGAGCAACGGCACAGCTCAGGCAACGCTGGAAATCAACGGTGACGTCGACTGGTTCCGCCTCAACCTCACGGCGGGCCACACCTATCAGATCAGGCTCGAAGGCTCCGGCAGCGGCGGCGGCAACACCCTGCTCCCTCCTGAAATCAAGGCGATCTACAACGCCGCCGGAACCAGCCTTGGCTATAACGCCAACTGGGGAACAGGCGCTCCGCAATACACGGCACAAACGTCTTTCACCCCTGCGACCAGCGGGACCTACTTTGTCGCGGCTGGAGCGCATTCCTCGTACAACGGGGTGTATACCCTGCGGGTGACGGACCAGACCACACCGGGCGCCGATGTCAGCATTCCCAACATCGAACCGCTCGCCTTCACCTTCACCATCACCCGCAGCGGCGACACAAACCAGGCCAGCACCGCCGAATGGCGGGTCGCCCAGGGCGTGGGCGTCAATGCGGCAGACTTCGGCAGCGTCGGCTCCCCGGACCTGCTCGGAGACAACAACGGCCTGCCCAGCGGCACGGTGAGCTTTGCCGCCGGCGAGACCAGCAAGACCCTCACCGTCAACATCGCCACCGACAACACCCTGGAGAGCAACGACACCTTGCGCGTCGTGCTCTCCACCCCTTCGTCCGGCACCGAGATCCTTACCGCCAGCGCCGATGGCACGGTGCGCAACGACGACGCCGAGCTCAACATCACCGCCGGCACCGCCAGCGTGACCGAAGGCGATGCCGGCCACGGCACCGGCGCCGCCTTCACCTACACCGTCACCCGCAGCGGCAACCTGGACCAGGTGACCACCGTGAACTGGAACGTGGTGCACGGCACCACGAACTCGGCGGACTTTACCAACGGCGTCGCGTCAAACCTCACGCCCAGCGGCACGCTCACCTTCAACTCGGGCCAGGCCACCCAGACCATCACCGTCTACACCTACGGCGACACCGGCGTCGGCAGCGTGGAAGGCAACGAGAACTTCAGCATCGCGCTCTCCGGCACGAACGCCGGCAGCTCGCTGGGGGCAACCAGCACCTACGCCAGCACGATCACCGAAAACGACACTCTGCTGACCCTGTCCGCGGATGACTACAGCAAGGCCGAAGCGACGGCCGGCAACACGACCACCTATACGTACACCATGACGCGCACCGGCAACACCAGCGGCGCGAGCAGTTTCACATGGACAGCCAGCAGCCAGACCGCGCTGGGCTACAACACTTACGTCTATGACCACACGCAGAGCCGTCTGGAAAACAACGTCGCCAACAGCTCCGATCTCCAGGGTGGCTTTGCTTCAGGGACGATCAACTTCGCAGCCGGTGAGACCAGCAAGACATTCACCGTGACCGTGAATGGCGATGACACGCCGGAGGACGACGAGTGGTTCTCCATCAACGTTACCGCCACCAGCGGTTACGACGAGGTCAATGTTGTCTATGACGACCCTGGCCGCGCGACGGGCACGACGCTGCTCCGTCAATTTGACACCAGCTGGCGCTACTACGACGACAATACCCCCGTGAGCAGCGTGACCAATGGTCTGGCCAGCGACAAAAACTACCTGCTCACCTCCATCGAACGCGACGAGGCGGTGTTCTACCTGAGCGACCGCGAAGTCGCCAGCACCAGCGTGCAGACCCTCAACCCGGGCGACACGCTCTACAACCGCGCCGAGGGCGACTCACCGGCCGATGGCGGCACGGGCGCCACCGTCGTCAACATCGGCGGCACCGATTACGGCTACGTCGAGCACATCTTCGCCGTGCAGCGCCAGGTCGCCACCTCGGGCGCGGCCAGCGTGGGCTGGCGCGTCGCGAACTACAGCGGTATCAGCGCCGACGACTTTCTCGACGTCACCCGCGACGGCAACGGCAACATCACCGCCATCACCACCGCCAGCGCCTTCCCTTCGGGCACCGTGAACTTTGCCGACGGGCAGGCGTGGGCCTACGTCAAGTTCTACACCCGGCCGGACAACACCGGTGAGTACGACGAGCATTTCAGCGTCTATCTCGAAAACCCGAGCGCCGGTTCGTCGATCCACACTTACGACACATCAAGCTACCTCCAGTACAACCGCGGCGTCGTCATCAACGACGACACCCGCTTCGATGCCTCGGTCAATGACGTCACCGAAGGTGGCACGCTCACCTACACCATCACACGCACCGGCGATACACGCGGCACCGACACCGTCGACTGGTCGCTGGCACTGCCCGGCTCGGAAACCACCAACGAAGCCAATACCAGCACCGGCACGTGGTACAAGCTCGATCCGTCCGACATCGACAGCGTCACGCCTTCCAACGGCACCGCCACGCTCAACGCCGGCGCCTGGTCGGGCACCCTGACCTTCGTCGATGGCGAGACCACCAAGACCATCGTAGTGGTGACGACCGACGACAGCTGGACCGAGACCTGGCGAGAAGAGCTGCCCATCACGCTCTCCAATGCAAGCAATGTGGATGCCAGCGAGCCCAATCACGACCAGGAGACCGCCGCCACCGGCTATACCGACACCGCGCGCGTCTACGACAACGAATCCGATCCGCTGATCAGCGTGTCGGTAAGCAGCGCCGCCACCTGGGAAGGCACCGGTGCCGACGACGCAGCCAACGGCAACACCGTCACCTTCACCATCACCCGCAGTGATCAGGGCGGACGGGATGGCAGCCTTGACTACCCGACGACCGTCGGCTGGCGCCTCACCGGCAGCGCCATCAACTGGAACAGCGCGGCGGGCAGTGCCGAGATCAAGACCTATGGCGGCAACGCCAGCGGTGTATCCGAGCCCTACGAGAACCAGACCTACGGCCTCGTCAGCTTCGCGGCAGGCGAGACGACCAAGACGGTGGTCGTCACCTTCACTGGCGACCGCTACGTCGAGAATGACCGGACGCTCACCTTCAACGTGCTCGACCCGGACGACGCCGAACACTGGCCGCTCTACACCGACAGCTACGGCCCGGCCGACATCGACAACGCCCTGGCCAGCGTCACCACCACACTGAAGAACGACGACATCCGCCTGTGGGTCAACGGTTGGGACACGAACGCCGGTGACGGCGGTTACAACAACAATGTAACGACCACCGCCTACGAGGGCAACCCGCTGACGTTCAATGTCACGCGCGGCGGGCGCCTCGATAGCGACGTGGTCGTGAACTACACGATCAGCCACGGCAGCACCACGGCCGGAGACTTCCAGACCACCACCGGCAGCGTCACGCTGGCCGCACGCCCGACGGCCTACGGCGAGTACACCTACAGCATCTCGCTGGCCGACATCCTCGGGGACGACACCACGGTCGAGTCCAACGAAACCTTCACCCTGCAGCTGTCGTCGCCCGCGGATACCGCCGGGGCCGCCGTCCGCTTCCAGAGCTACTGGCTCGACGCGAACAACAGCTACACCGCCCCCGCCACCACCCTCAACATCGCCGGCACCGTCCGCGACGACGACAGCACCTACACCCTCACCCCGGCCAGCACCAGCCTGGCCGAGTCCGACACCGGCGCCAACCAGACCTACTCGCTCACCGTCACCCGGGGCGGTACCGGCTACAGCGGCCCCGCCACGGTTTACTGGCGGGTGGTGGCCGAAGGCGCCAACCCGGCCAACGCCACCGACTTCACCACCACCGATTCGCTCGGCACCAACGGCGGCCTGCCGTCGGGCACGCTCAGCCTGGCCGACGGCGTGCTGACCGGCAACATCAGCGTACTGGTGCGCGGCGACATCACGGCGGAAAACAACGAAACCTTCCGCGTGGAGATCTACCAGGACGTGCTCACCGGCCCGTCACCCAACATCACCAATGCCCAGAACATCTCCAGCGGCACGCTCACCATCGTGGCCGACGACACTGGCATCAGCATCGCCGACGCCAGCATCGCCGAGACCGACGCCAACCAGACGCTCACTTTCACCGTCACCCGCTCCGGCGATCTGTCCGGCGCCTCGACGATGAACTGGAACCTGGTCAACGGCACGACCAATGCCAGCGACTTCAGCGGCGCCACCACCGGCACCGTGAGCTTTGCCGCCGGCGAGAGCAGCAAGACCATCAGCGTCACCGTGGTCGGCGACACCAGCCCTGAAGCCAACGAGACCTTCACCCTCCAGCTCAGCAACCTGACGGGCGTGGATGACGCCATCGACGTGTCTGCCGCCGCCACCATCGGCAACGACGACTCGGCCTTCGCAATCACGGGGGCCGCCGCCAGCTCGGCCGAGAGCAGCAGCCAGACCTTCACCGTCACCCGCACCCACAGCACGAACCAGGACCAGACCATCAGCTGGACAGTCTCGGCGGGCAGCGCCGATGCGGCCGACTTCGGTGGCAGCCTGCCCTCCGGCTCGGTCACCTTCGCCCCGGGCGAGACGAGCAAGACCATCACCATCACGCCCACCAGCGACGCCACCCCCGAGACCGACGAAACCTACACCGTCCAGATCGCCCTGGGCGCCGGCACCACCGGCGACAGCATCAGCACCGCCACGGCCACCGGCACCATCGAGAACGACGACGCCGTGTTCCACATCGCCGCCACCCAGGCCACGATCCAGGAAGGCCACAGCGGCAGCACCAGCCTCACCTTCACCGTCACCCGCGGCGGCGACACCAGCGGCGCCGGCAGCGTGGACTGGAAGCTCAGCTCGGCCAGCGCCAACGCCGCCGACTTTTCCACCGGTGACGCCCTCGGCAGCAACGCCGGCCTGCCCAGCGGCACGGTCAGCTTCGCCGACGGCGAATCCACCAAGACCATCACCATCCAGGTGGTCGGCGACCTCGCCGTGGAAAGCGACGAGAGCGTCACCGTCACCCTCTCCAACGCCAGCGGCGGCCAGATCCAGACCGCCACTGCCGTCATCGACATCCTCAACGACGACGCCACCATCGCCATCAGCGCCCTGTCGGCGGCCAAGGCCGAAGGCAACAGCGGCACCACCGCCTACACCTTCACCATCACCCGCAGCGGCTACCTGGGTGAAGCCGAGACGGTCGATTACGCCATCACCGGCACCGGCCTCAACCTGGCCGACGGCGCCGACTTCGGCGGCACCCTGCCCTCCGGCACCCTGACCCTGCCGGCCGGTCAGGCCAGCGTCACCCTCACCGTGCTGGTGAGCGGCGATCTGGCCGGCGAACCGGACGAAGGCTTCACCGTCACCCTGTCCGATCCGTCCAGCGGCGTCAGCATCACCACCGCCACCGCCGACGGCACCATCCAGGCCGACGACGTGGTGTTCGACGTCAGCGCACCAGCCACCGCCCTGGAAGGCAACACCGGCGACACCACCTACTTCGACTTCGTGGTCACCCGCAGCGGCAACCTGAGCGCCTCCCAGACCCTCGACTGGAGCGTCGCCGGCATCAACGCCGACCCCACCAGCGCGAGCGACTTCGACGCCACCAGCGGCAGCATCACCTTTGCCACGGGCGAAACCAGCAAGACCATCCAGGTTCCGGTCAAGGGCGACTACGCCGGTGAAGCCAACGAGAGCTTCCGTCTAAGCCTCACCGGTCCCGACGGCGTGGTGTTCACCCACAGCACGGCCGACGCCACCATCACCGACGACGAAGCCTCCCTGCGTATCAGCGGCACCACCGCAACCCGCGTCGAGGGCCCCGACAGCACCACCACCGACCTCACCTTCACCGTCACCCGCAGCGGCAACCTGGATCTGGCGGCCACAGTCGACTGGGCCGCCACCGCCGGCACCACCGATGCCGCCGACTTCCTGGGAGGCGTGCTGCCCAGCGGCAGCCTGTCCTTCGCCAGCGGCCAGCTGAGCAAGACCATCACCGTCACCGTGCAGGGCGACGTGGAAGTGGAAAGCAACGAAACCTTCACCATCGACCTGTCCAACGCCTCCACCGGCGCCGACATCATCACCGGCAGCGCCACCGGCACCATCACCAGCGACGATGTGGACTGGACCGTCACCGGCGTCAGCATCCCGGCGGTCGAAGGCGACGGCGCCAGCCACGACTTCGTCTTCCGCGTAACCCGCACGGGCGGCACGGCCGACACCACCCTCGACTGGAGCGTGACCGGCTCCGGCACCCATGCGGCCGATGCCGCCGACTTCCTGGGTGGCTTTCTCCCCAACGGCACCCTCAGCTTCGCCCAGGGCGTGATGTCCCAGGACATCGTCGTCCAGGTCGTCGGCGACAGCCTGCTGGAGCACGACGAAGGCTTCACCGTCACCCTCACCGCGCCCGCCGACAGCCTCACCCACAGCTTCACCAGCCAGAGCGCCGATGCCACCCTCGTCAATAACGACGACGTGATGTCGATTGCCCCCCTGGCCGCCGACGGCGCCGAAGGCTCCGGCGCCTCCGGCACCCTCAGCTTCACCGTCACCCGCACCGGCAGCACCGCCGGCAGCTCCAGCGTGGGCTGGCGCATCGTCCACGGCGACACCGTGGCCGGCGACTTCGTCGCCACCTCGGGCACCATCAATTTTGTCGATGGTCAGAGCAGCGCGGTGCTCGACATCGCCATGGTGGGTGACCGCAACGTGGAATCGGACGAAGGCTTCAGCGTCGAGCTCCACACCCCCGGCACCGGCAGCACCGTGGATGCCGGCGCCGCCACCGCCGCTGGCACCATCCGCAACGACGACGTCGATCTGGCCCTGTCGGCCGCCGTCGGCAGCGCGGTCGAAGGCGACACCGGCAACCCCGGCCAGCTCAGCTTCACCGTCACCCGCAGCGGCGACCTGTCGGTAAGTACCTCTGTCAACTGGAGCGTGGTGGCCGGCAGCGCCGTGGCGGCCGACTTCGCGGGCGGCGTGCTGCCGTCAGGCAGCGTCAGCTTCGCCACGGGTGAAACCACCCAGACCATCCTGGTCGACGTGGCCGGCGACGGGCTGGACGAAGGCAACCAGGACTTCACCGTCCAGCTCTCCGGGCAGAGCGCCCACGCCGACATCACCAGCAACAACGTGATCGGCACCATCGTCGACGACGACGACACCCTCACCGTCTCCGCCGTCTCCGCCAGCCATCCGGAAGGCAACAGCGGCACCACCGCCTTCACCTTCCGCATCGACCGCAGCGGCACCTCCACCGGCACCGCCAGCGTCGACTGGAACGCCGCTGGCTCCGGCCTGCGCCCGGTAGGCAATGGCGAGTTCGTCGCCCAGACCGGCACCGTCACGTTTGCCGACGGCGAGACTAGCCAGAAATTCACCGTTTATGTAAACGCCGACACCCTCGGCGAATACGACGAAACCTTCAGCGTCTCCCTGAGCAACCCCAGCTACGGCTCCACCGCAGCCGCCACAATCGCCACCGGCACCGTCATCAATGACGACGCCGTGCTGCTGATAGCCGCCGACGCCGCCTCCACCCCGGAAGGTGACACCGGCGAGGAGACCCCCTTCACCTTCACCGTCACCCGCAGCGGCGACACCTCGGTGACGTCCAGCGTGCTGTGGGAGGTGATCCCCAGCGGCGCCAATCCGGCCAACACCCAGGACTTCGGTGGGGTCTTCCAGAGCGGTGCGGTCGCCTTCGGCATCGGCGAAACCACCAAGACCATCACCATCACCGTAGCCGGTGACGACACCGGTGAGACCGCCGAAGGCTTCTCGGTGGTCCTCAACGACGCGGTGGGTGCCACCATCCTCGCAGGTACGGCCAGCACCCTCATCGGCAATGACGACACCGGGCTGACCCTCACCGCCATCGGCGGCAGCGAGAAGTACGAAGGCGACACGGGCGTCACCAACTTCACCTACCGGATCGAGCGGCTGGGCAGCAACACCGACGGCGTCACGGTGAACTGGCACGTGGAAGGCGTGGGCAGCTACCCGGTCACCGCCAGTGACTTCGTCGGCAACTCGCTCCCCAGCGGCAGGGTCACCCTGACGTCAGGCCAGACCATCCACGACATCATCATCCCGGTCTCCGGCGACAACGTGCTGGGCCCCGACCAGAGCTTCCGGCTCGTGCTCACCGACGCCGTCGGCATCGATCTGATCAACGACCAGGCCGCGGGGGTCGTCCTCAACGACGACAACCAGGTCAGCGTCACCGCCATCGACACGAGCCTTGCCGAGGGCAACAGCGGCGGCGGCACCGCCTACCGCTTCACCGTCACCCGCGCCGGGGCCGACGAGCTGGCGGCCGACATCGACTGGCAGGTGGCCGGCAGCGGCTCGGCCCCCGCCAACGCCGCCGACTTCGTGGGCGGAACGCTGCCCGGCGGCACCCTGCACTTTGCGGCCGGCGAGACCACCAAGGAGCTCATCGTCCAGGTCGCCGCCGACACCTTGGGCGAATCCGACGAGCAGTTCTCGGTGCAACTCTCCAGCCCTGGCGGCGGGGTCACCGTCAACCCGCTGCAGTCCAGCGCCGCCGCCACCATCATCGGCGACGACATGGCCGTCACCGTGCTGGCCCTGGACGTGGATAGAGGCGAAGGTGCCGCCGGCGCCACCACTCCCTTCACCTTCCGCGTGCTGCGCGCCGGCCCTGACAGCGAAGCCGTCACGGTCAGCTACAGCGTTGCCGGTGCGGTCAATGCCGACGACTTCCTGACCCCGCTCACCGGCACCATCAACCTGGCGGCAGGCGTCAGCGAGAGCCTGTTCACCCTGCAGGTCAAGGGCGACGCCGTGCGTGAGGGCGACGAAGCCTTCAACGTCACCTTCAGCCACCCGGCCATCACCGGCGGCATCACCGTGCTCGCCGGCACCATCCGCGACGACGACCAGGGCCTGCAGCTCACCGCCCCGGCCAGCATCGTCGAGGGCGACTCGGGCAGCACCATCGCCACCTTCCAGCTCACCCGCGGCGACACCAGCACCACCGATACCTTCTACTGGAAGATCCTCGGCGGCGCGCTGCACAGCGTGGATGCCAGCGACTTCGCCGGCGGGGTCTTCCCCACCGGCAGCGTCACCTTCAACGCAGGCCAGAGCAGCGCCAGCTTCAGCATCAACGTCGCCGGCGACACCCTGGTGGAGGGCAACGAATCCCTGCTCGCCATGGTCACCTCCAGCGCCAGCAGCCCGGTGGCCCTGGCCTCCGCGGTGGCCCAGATCACCAACAACGACCTGGCCGGCGGCGGCAACGACACCCTCTCCGGCACCTCCGGCGAGGACAACCTGCAGGGCCTGGGCGGCAACGACACGCTGTTCGGCTACGCCGGCGCCGACCACCTCCAGGGCGGCGACGGCGATGACGTGCTGATCGGCGGCAGCGGCGCAGACACCCTCAACGGGGGTGCCGGTGCCGACCGCTTCCACTTCGAGCTCCCGGGCGACGGCATGGACGTGATCAGCGACTTCGCCGCGGGCACCGACCACCTGAGCTTCGACGCCGGCAACTTCGGCGGGCTGAACACCCTCAGCTCGGTGTCCCAATCCTTCGACACCGATGCCCTGACCACACTGCAGGCCCTGGCCAACCAAACTGACGCCAGCGTGTATCGGGTCGGCTTTGCGGCGGGCAGCTTCCAGTTTGGCACCGGCAGCAGCGGCCAGCTCGACGAGCTGGAGGCGGCCATCACCGGAGGCAACCACACCGGCTCGGCCTTCTTCCTGATCTCCAACGGCGACGTCACCCGCCTGTACTATGATGCCGACACCAGCGCCGGCACCGACGGCAGCGGGCTGGTCGCCCTGGTGGAGCTGGCCAACCAGCCCCAGGCCGAAACCCTGCCCACCGACGTCATCGCAGCGCATCCGGTCTGAGCCCGACGGCACCCTGCCCCGGCCTCCCGAAGGGGAGCCGGGGCGGTGCCCCATGAAACCACCCCCGTGAACCGATGAACGAATTCTGGCGACGCCTCGCCCTTCACCCCCGGCTCCGCATGGAGCTCTTCCTGTCCTCCCTGCTGATCAACCTGCTCGGTCTGGCCGGCTCCCTCTACAGCATCCAGGTCCTCAACCGCTATCTGGCCCTGGGCATCGACAGCACCCTGCTGACCCTCACCGTCGGCGCCCTCATTGCCGTGGTCTTCGAGCTGGCCCTGCGCTCGGCGCGGCTGCGCATTGCCCAGTGGCTGTGCGCCCGGGCCGACGCAGCGCTGGGAGAGGCCGTCTTCGACAGCAGCGTGCGCGGCCAGTACGCCCTGCTCGAGCAGCTGCCGGTGGCCGCCCGCCGGGAGATCCTGTCCGGCCTCGCCACCACCCAGCAGAGCTTTGGCGCCAGCAACCTGATCACCCTGCTCGACGCCCCCTTCGCTCTCGTCTTCCTGCTCGTGCTGGCCCTGCTCAACCCCATCCTGGCCCTTACCGCCATCCTCGTGATGGGCGGCGTCGTGCTGGTTTCCCTGCTCGCCCAGCGCCGCCTGCGGGAGCCCATGGAAGCCCAGAGCCGCAGCGCCATCCAGCTCGCCGGCCACCAGCAGACCCTCACCTCAGGCACCGAGCTGGTGCGGGCGTTCCAGGCCGCCGGCGCCCTGCGCGAGCGCTGGAACCAATGCACCACCGAACTCACCGGCCTGCGCGCCACCCTCGGCAGCCTGCAGAACACCATCCAGAATGCCAGCTACGCCGGCGGCGTGCTGCTGGGCATGCTGATGATGGCCATGGGCGCCCGGGAAGTGCTGGCCGGGCAGCTCGACGTGGGCAGCCTGATCGGCGCCAACATCCTGGCCGGCCGGGCGCTCGCCGCCCTCACCCGGGCGCTGGGCCTGGGCGAGGCCATCGGCCGCGGCCAGCGCGCCCTGGAGCTGATCCGCCAGCTCAACGCCATCCCCCAAGAGCGCAGCGACGGCATGACCCTGGGCCAATATGGCGGCAGCCTGCGTTTCGAGGATGCCGCCTTTGCCTACCCCAAGCAGCCCACCCCAATCTTCGAGCACTTCGACTTCGCGCTGCCCGCCAGCGGCGTGCTGGCCGTGATCGGCGCCAACGGCACCGGCAAGACCACCCTGGCCCGCCTACTGGTGGGTCTGCTGGAGCCGACCCGCGGCCGCCTGCTGGCCGACAACATGGACCTGCGCCAGGCCGACCCCGGCTGGTGGCGCCGTCAGGTGGCCTACCTGCCGCAGGAGCCCCTGTTTTTTGATGGCACCCTGCGCGAAAACCTCACGGTGATGGCCCCCGACACCCCGGACGACGAAGTCCTCGCCCTGTGCCGCGAGCTGGGCGTCGGCCCCTTTGTCGAAGGCAGCGCCGACGGCCTCAGCCTGGTCCTGCGCAACGGCGGCAACAGCATTCCCCTCGGCATCCGCCGCCGCCTCGCCCTGGCCCGGGCACTGCTGGGCAAGGGCCGGGTGGTGGTGCTCGACGACCCCACCGAAGGCGTCGATGCCGACGGCTGCAAGGCCATCGCCGGCGTCCTCAACCGGCTGGTCAAGTCAGGGCACAGCCTGGTGGTGATGAGCAACGAGGCTTTCATCATCTCGGCGGCCCAGGCGGTGATAGACCTCAATCAGAAGCCCCAGCCCCGCATTGTCCACGCACCGGCAGCGCCCGCGGTAGCCGCCGGAGGTAACACCCATGACTGACTCCACCCACCTCACCGAGCCCCCGACGCCCACCGCCACCCGCCTCGGTCGCTTGGTCGAGCGCGTCCTCGGCGCCTTCGAGACCCATCCGCTGCTGTCCCGCCTGACGCGGCTGGTCCTGCCTCCCCGCGAGGAAGACGGCCAGCCCACCGACGCCCTCCTCGGCAGCCGCCTGACCATCCGCCTGCTGGCCCTGCTGCTGGGCGCCCTGCTGCTGTGGTCGCTGCTGTTCACCCTCGACATCGCCAGCCACTCCACCGGCGAGGTCACCACTGCCGGGCAGACCAAACTGGTCCAACACCTCGAAGGCGGTATCGTGCGCCGCATCCTGGTGCGCGAGGGACAAGCGGTCAAGGCCGGCGAGCCCCTAGTGGAGGTCGAGCGCACCGCTGCCGAATCGGACATGCGGGAGCTCGACGCCCAGCTCGGCGCCCTGCAGATCAAGGCCCTGCGCCTCGAAGCCCAGCTCAACCGCAAGTCGGACTTCAAGGTTCCCGCCGATCTCGCAAAGCGCTTTCCGGATCAGGTGGAAACCGCCCGAGCCCTGCTGCTGGCCCAGAAATCCCGGGTCGGCAGCAGCTACGAAGCCCAGTCCCAGAAGATCAGCCAGCGCAGCGCCGAGCAAGCCGAACTGCAGGCCCGGCGCGCCCACACCGAGGGCAAGCTGCGCCTGCTGCGCCAGCAGATCGAAATCAGCCAGAAGCTCCTCGCAGAGGGCCTGGCCAACCGCTACGAGCACCTCAACCTGCTGAAAGAAGAAGAACTGGCCCGGGGCACGCTCAAGGAAATCGACGCCTCCCTGCGCCGGGTGGCGGCAGCCCAGAAGCAGGAGGACGCCTCCCTGCGCTCGCTCGACTCGGGGGACAGCGAGCAGTTCCAGAAAGACCTCGCAGAGACCCGACGCCAGATCGCCGAGCTCACCGAGCGCAGGCAGAAATTCACTGATTCGCAGGGGCGCCTGACAGTCCGCTCGCCGATCGACGGCGTGGTGATGACCCTGCAAGTCGTGACCGAAGGCGGCGTGGTTCAACCCGGCGGAACACTGATGACGCTGGTGCCCGCCAATGAGCCGCTGCTGGTGGAGGCCCGCCTGCCCGTGGGAGACATCGGCGTCGTGCGGGTCGGTCAGGAGGCGCGCATCCAGCTCGTATCCTCCGTGGCGCGAGGATTCCAGCCAATCAACGGAAAGGTGGTGCTCATCAGCCCGGATTCAATGCTCGACGACCAGAAGATACCCCACTACCGTGTCCGTATCGCCCCAACCGAAATGGCGTTCACGCATCGTGGCACGCGCTATCCGCTGATTCCTGGCGTGCCCGTTTCGGTAGCGATCCTGACCGGCCATCGCACCCTTTTCTCCTACCTCGCGGGCCCGATCGTCGATGGCTTGAACCTGACGTTTTCGGAGCCCTGACCCTGACCCGCCGCCTGCCGCACCGCCGGGCCGGCAGGCGGTGCTCCACGCCGAGGCGCATCGGGCCGGCTCAATGCAAAGAGGGCTGCCCGACCGGCAGCCCTCTTTTTTTGCACACCACGCCCGGCCCCGGGCGCCGCCCGCAGGCGGCCGCCCGGCGGGCGCGTCAGGCCTTCGCGAAGGCGATCTTCCCGCCCTCCACATCCACCCGCACGGTGTCCTTGGCGGCAAACTGCCCTTCCAGGATGCGCTTGGCGAGCGGGTTCTCGATGTGCTCCTGGATCGCCCGCTTGAGCGGCCGGGCGCCGAACACCGGGTCGAAGCCGGCCCCCGCCAGCTGGGCCAGCGCCGCGTCGCTCACGTCGAGGTGCATCTCGAGCCTGGCCAGGCGCTTCTCGAGGTAGGCCAGCTGGATGCGGGCGATCGACGCGATGTGCTTCTCGTCGAGCGCGTGGAAGACCACCACCTCGTCGATCCGGTTGATGAACTCCGGCCGGAAGTAGGTCTTCACCTCGCCCATCACCGCCAGCTTGATGATCTGGTAATCGTCGCCCGACATCTGCTGGATCATCTGGCTGCCCAGGTTGCTGGTCATCACGATCACGGTGTTCTTGAAGTCGACGGTGCGGCCCTGGCCGTCGGTCATGCGGCCGTCGTCGAGCACCTGCAGCAGCACGTTGAAGACATCCGGGTGGGCCTTCTCGACCTCGTCGAAGAGGATCACGCTATAGGGCTTCCGGCGCACCTGCTCGGTGAGGTAGCCGCCCTCCTCGTAGCCCACGTAGCCCGGCGGCGCGCCAATCAGGCGGGCCACCGAGTGCTTCTCCATGAACTCGCTCATGTCGATGCGGATCAGGTGCTCCTCGCTGTCGAACAAAAACTCGGCCAGGGTCTTGCACAGCTCGGTCTTGCCGACGCCCGTCGGGCCGAGGAACAAGAACGAGCCATACGGCCGGTTCTCGTCCGACAAGCCCGCGCGGGAGCGGCGGATCGCGTCGGCCACCAGGCGCACGGCCTCGTCCTGCCCCACCACCCGCTGGTGCAGCTTGTCTTCCATCTTGAGCAGCTTGTCGCGCTCGCCCTGCATCATCTTCGACACCGGAATGCCGGTGGCGCGGCTCACCACCTCGGCGATCTCCTCGGCGCCCACCTGGGTACGCAGCAGCTTGTTGGCCGGCTTGGTCTCGCCGCCCGCCTCGGCCTTCTTGAGCTGGGCCTCGAGCTGGGGCAGCTGGCCGTACTGCAACTCGGCCACCTTCTCGAGCTTGCCCTCGCGCTGCAGCTTGACGATCTCGGCCTTCAGGCGGTCGATCTCTTCCTTGATGTGGGCCGACCCCTGCACCGCGGATTTCTCGGCCTTCCAGATCTCGTCGAGGTCGGAGTATTCCTTCTTGATCCGCGCGATCTCCTCCTCGATCAGCGCCAAGCGCTTCTGGGAGGCCTCGTCCTTCTCCTTCTGCACCGCCAGCTGCTCGATCTCGAGCTGGATCTTGCGGCGCTCCAGCTTGTCCATCACCTCGGGCTTGGAGTCGATCTCCATCTTGATCCGCGCCGCCGCCTCGTCGATCAGGTCGATCGCCTTGTCGGGCAGGAAGCGGTCGGTGATGTAGCGGTTCGACAGCTCGGCCGCGGCGACGATAGCCGGGTCGGTGATCTCGACGCCGTGGTGCAGCTCGTAGCGCTCCTTGAGGCCACGCAGGATCGCCACGGTGGATTCCACGCTCGGCTCATCCACCAGCACCTTCTGGAAGCGGCGCTCCAGCGCGGCATCCTTCTCGATGTACTTGCGGTATTCGTCCAGCGTGGTGGCGCCGATGCAGTGCAGCTCGCCGCGGGCCAGCGCGGGCTTGAGCATGTTGCCGGCGTCAATGGCGCCCTCGGCCTTGCCGGCGCCCACCATGGTGTGGATCTCGTCGATGAACAGGATGATCTTGCCCTCATCCTTGGCGATGTCGCCCAGCACCGCCTTCAGGCGCTCCTCGAACTCGCCGCGGTATTTGGCGCCGGCCAACAGGCCCGCCATGTCGAGCACCAGCACCCGCTTGCCCTTCAGGGTCTCGGGCACCTCGTGGTTGATGATGCGCTGGGCCAGGCCCTCGACGATGGCCGTCTTGCCCACGCCCGGCTCGCCGATCAGCACCGGGTTGTTCTTGGTGCGGCGCTGCAGGATCTGGATCGCCCGGCGGATCTCGTCGTCGCGGCCGATCACCGGGTCGAGCTTGCCCTGGCGGGCCCGCTCGGTGAGATCCACGCAAAACTTCTTGAGCGCCTCGCGCTGGCTCTCGGCGTCGGCGCTGCCCACGTTCTGGCCGCCGCGCACGGCGTCGATGGCCTGCTCCAGCGCCTTTCTGGTGAGGCCGTGTTCTTTAAGCAGGCGGCCGGTCTCGCCCTTGTCGTCGGCCAGCGCCAGCAGAAACATCTCGCTGGCGATGAACTCGTCGCCGCGCTGCTGGGCGGCCTTGTCGGTGAGGTTGAGCAGGTTGCCCAGGTCACGCCCGATCGACACCTCGCCGCCGTGGCCCTGCACCTTGGGCAGGCGCTCGAGGGCCTTGCCGAGGGCGGCCTTCAGCCCGGCGCCATTCACGCCGGCCCGCTGCAGCAGCGACGTGGTGCTGCCGTCGTCCTGATTGAGCAGGGCCAGCAGCAGGTGCTGCGGCTCGATGAATTGTTGGTCGTTGCCGACGGCCAGGCTCTGGGCGTCGGAGAGGGCTTGCTGAAACTTGGTGGTGAATTTGTCGTAGCGCATAAGGCCTCCGGATTCGGTCTGAAGCCTAGATGAGGGGGCCGCGCCGGAATTCAAGCGCCGCGGCTGCGAATCCGCCACCGCGGCCCACGCCCCGTTTCGTGCAGCGCCAGCCGATACCCAATCGTCAATTTATGTTAACCTGCGCCGCCGCCCATCACGCACGGGCTGGCGTCCGTTTTCACCCCAGGGTTTTATCAGGAGCTTCAGGATGACGAATGCACAGCGCCCGAACAGGCAAACGCAGATCAACCGCCTGCTGGCCGGCGTCGGCCTTGTCGCGTGGTCGGCGCTGGCCGGCGCGGCCGACCTCGTCGTGGCCCACATGGCGCCCTTCACCGGCCCGGCCTCCATCGAGGCCGCCGAATACAACGCCGGCATCCGCCTGGCGATCAAGGCGGCCAACGCCGCTGGCGGCATCAACGGCCAGCAGGTCGTCCTCAAGACCGCCAACGACGAGTACAAACCCGAACAGGCCGTGGCGATCTTCCGCCAGCTGGCCGCCGAAAACACCGTCGCCACGCTGCTGCCGGTCGGCTCGCCGGCCATGGGCCAGATCCTCAAGGAGGGCCTGCCCGAGACCCTCAAGCTGCCCATCGTCGGCCTGATCCCCGCCGCCGAGCCCTTCCGCGCGGCCCTCAACCCCTACGTCTATCACATCCGCGCCGGCGACCTGAGCCAATACCGCAAGCTGGTCGAATACGCCCAAACCATCGGCGTCAAGCGGATCGCCGTGGCCTACGCCGACATCCCCTTCGGCACCGCCGGCCTGGCCGCCATCGAGGGCATGCTCAAGAAGCAGGGCCAGAACCTCGTCGCCCGCGTCGCGCTGCCCATGGCCGACCCGGCCCGGCTGCCCGAGATCGTCGACGCCCTCGCCCGCAACAGCCCCGACATCGTGTTCATGGTCTCGCCGGCCAAGCTCGCCGGGGATTTTCTCAAGGTCTATCGCGCCAAGGGCCTGAGCGCGCCCCTCGCAATGCCCTCCTACGGCAACGCCGACGTGCTGTGCGCCATCGCCGGCAAGGACAGCGCCCGCGGCGTGATCATGGCGCAGGTGATGCCCAACGTCTCCAACACCGCCATCCCCATCGTCCGGCGCTTCCAGGAAGACATCAAGAAGCACGGCGAGAAGGACATGCGTCCCAACATCCTGCAGCTCGAAGCCTACGTCACCACCCAGGTGCTCCTCGAGGGCCTCCGCCGCGCCGGTACCGCCGCCCCGCGCCAGAAACTCGTCCCCGCCCTCGACGCCCTTAAGCGCCTCGACCTCGGCGGCTACGCCGTCGAGTTCAGCCCCACCAGGCACACCGGCTCGGAGTTCGTGGACATCAGCATCATCGGGCGGGACTGCAAGCTGATGTTCTAGGCGCCCCCTGGGGCGAGCTTGCCCGCCCGCAGCCGGCCAAACCAGGGTAGATCCTTTGTTTGCCTCCGCGTGCGGCTGAAGCAGTATCTACAAGCCGCCCGTTCATCGCCCTGCACGTCGCTCCCAAAACCAGACCCCCTGCCCCCCCCTTGGCAGGC
>NZ_BJNV01000063.1 GCF_006539865.1 Zoogloea ramigera | reverse complement strand
GGGCCAGCCGGGCCAAGAGCACCTTCCTGGCCAACATGAGCCATGAGCTGCGCACGCCGATGAGTGCCATCATCGGCATGACCGACCTGGCCCTGCGCAAGGCCACCGACCCTAAAGTGCAGGATTACCTGGGCAAGGTCGCCGCGGCCTCCAGGCAGCTGCTGGGGCTCATCGACGACATCCTCGACATCTCCCGGATCGAGGCCGAGCGCCTCAGCCTCGAGGAGGGCGACCTCCGGATTGGTGAGGTGCTGGACCGCCTGGCCGGCCTGATCGGCCCCAGGGCGGCGGCCAAAGGCCTCGCGCTGAACATCGAGCTGCCGCCGGAGGTGGCCCGCCTGGCCCTGCGGGGCGACGCCAAGCGCCTGGGGCAGATCCTGTTCAACCTGGCGGGAAACGCGGTCAAGTTCACCGAGCAGGGCAGCATCGTCGTGCGGGTGAGGCTGGCCGAGGTGCTCCCGCACGACGTCGTGCTGCGCTTCGAGGTCGAGGACACCGGCGTCGGCATCTCTGCCGAAGACCAGCGGCGCTTGTTCAGCGCCTTTGAACAGGCGGATGCCTCGATGAGCCGCAAGCACGGCGGTACCGGCCTGGGCCTGGTGATCTGCATGCGGCTCGCCGCGATGATGGGCGGCACGGCGGGGGTGAGCAGCCAGCCCGGGCAGGGCAGCACCTTTTGGTTCAGCGTGCGCCTGCCCAGGCGGAGTGAGACCTCTGCGTTGCCGGCCGGCGTGGTCTGAACCGGGCGGCGGGCCGGCTCAGCTGGAGCAGCTCACCGCGAGCCCGGCGGCCCAGTCCGGCGGCGGGGCGGCGAAGCGCTCGTGCTCGGGCTGCAGCCTGAAGGGCTCCGACAAGCAGGCCCGCACCGCCTCCACCTCGCTGAAATCACCTGCCTGGGCGGCCCGGATGGCGGATTCGGCGATCCAGTTGCGCAGCACGTAGCGGGGGTTCACCGCGTCCATCGCGGCCTGCCGCTCGGCATCCGGCCGGGCCTCGGCAGCGAGGCGGGCACGCCACAGGGTGAGCCAGGCGTCGGCGGCCTCGCGGTCGATGAAGAGGTCGCGCAGCGGGGCGTCGGCGGCCGGGCTGTCGCCCGCGCTGGCCGACAGCTGGCCCAGGTTGCGGAAGAACAGCGTGAAGTCGGGGTGGTGGCGCTGGAGCAGCGCGAAGGTGTCGCCGATGAAATCCTCGTCGCCGGGCAGACGGCGGGCGAGGCCGAGCTTGGACCCGATCTGCGCGATGAAATTGTCCTCGAAGGCCGGCACGTAGCTCTCCTCGATGGCCGCCTGCACCGCGTCGGGCTCGCCGATCAGCGAGGCCAGCGCCTGGCCCAGGGCGTAGAGGTTCCAGTGGCCGATCTGGGGCTGGGCGCGGTAGCTGTAGCGGCCGCGCTCGTCGGAGTGGTTGCAGATGTGGCCGGCGTCAAAGGCGTCCATGAAGCCGAAGGGGCCGTAATCGAGGGTGAGGCCGAGGATCGACATGTTGTCGGTGTTCATCACCCCGTGCATGAAGCCCACCGCCTGCCAGCGGGCGATGAGCTCGCCGGTGCGCCGGCCCACGTCGCGCAGCAGGGCGTCGTAGGGGTTGGCGGCCTCGCGGCAGGCGGGGCGGAAGCGGTCGATCACGTAGTCGGCCAACTGGCGCAGCTCGGCGGCCTTGTTGCGGGCGGCCCAGTGCTCGAAGGAGCCGAAGCGGACGAAGCTGGGGGCCAGCCGGGTGACGACGGCGGCGGTCTCGACGGTCTCGCGGCGCACCGGGGCGTTGGAGCCGACCACGCACAGGGCGCGGGTGGTGGGCACGCCGAGGGCCGCCATCGCCTCGGAGCACAAGAACTCGCGGATCGACGAGCGCAGCACCGCGCGGCCGTCGGCGAAGCGCGAGTAGGGCGTCTGGCCGGCGCCCTTCAGCTGGATCTCCCAGCCCGAGCCGGCGGCGGCGATCTCGCCGAGCAGGTGGGCGCGCCCGTCGCCGAGCTGGCCGGCCCACACGCCGAACTGGTGGCCCGAATACACCGCGGCCAGCGGTTCGCTGCCGGGCATCAGCAGGTTGCCGGCGAAGACCTGGGGAAACTCCGGCCGGGCCAGCTCGGTGGCGTCGAGCCCGATCAGCGCAGCCGCAGCCGGGCTGGCGGCGACCAGGTAGGGCTCGGGCAGCGGCTCGGGCTCCAGGCGGGTGTAGAAGGCGGGCGGCAGGCGCGCAAAGGCATTGTCGAAGGCTAGGGTCTCGAGGGTCGGCATGGTGGCGGGCGGATCGGGAGGGGGCGGATGGCGGATGCCAAATCCGACTAAAACACTATGGTAATGGTTCCCGGGCCGTGCTTGAAAGACGGCGTGCGCGCGTGGTGCGCCGGCCCGCCCGCGCCTCAGCCGACTGCCGGCGTGTCCCGCGGAATGCGCAGCTCGAACTCGGCGCCGCCGTTGGGGTGGTTGCGGGCGGTGATGGTGCCATGGTGGCCAATGACGATCTCCTGGGTGATGGCGAGGCCCAGGCCGGTGCCGCCGGCGCCGGTCTTGGTGGCGCTGCTCTGCACGAACTTGTCGAAGATGCGCTTCTCCTCGCCGGGCGGGATGCCGACCCCCTCGTCGCGGATGTCGATGGCGAGGGCTTCGTGGGTGCCGAGCATCACGTCGCGGTAGCTCAGGGTGATGGTGCCGCCCGGCGGCGAGAACTTGATGGCGTTGGAGAGCAGGTTCTGCACGACGTGCAGGAACTGGGTCGTGTCGATGGCGGCGACGGTGCTGGCGCTGCGGCGTTCGATGGCGATCTTGAGGCGGCGGCTCTCGATGAGCGCGGCGAGGTCGCCCTGCACCCGCTCGACGACCACCGCCACGTCGGAGCGGCGGAGCTCGAACTGGACCCGCCCGGCTTCGAGCTTGGACAGGGACAGCAGGTCATTCACCAGCCCCGACAGGCGGTTGCCGCTCTGGTGGATGCGTTCGAAGTAGCCGAGGATCTTGTCTTCCGGCACCTTGCCGAGGCGGCTGAGCCCGAGGCTGGCGTAGGACAGGATGCCGTGGAGCGGCGTGCGGAACTCGTGGGACATGTTGGTGAGGAACTCGCTCTTGAGCCGGTTGGCCCGCTCGGCGCTTTCCTTGGCCTGGACGAGGTCGGCCGTCTGGGCCGCGACCAGTTCGGAGAGGTGGTCGCGGTGGCTGCGGAGCTCTGCGTCGATGGCCTTGCGGGCCGAGATGTCCTTGCTGGTACCCCGATAGCCGAGGAAGGCCCCGTCAGGGCCGA
This sequence comes from Zoogloea ramigera, assembly GCF_006539865.1. Classification (GTDB taxonomy): domain Bacteria; phylum Pseudomonadota; class Gammaproteobacteria; order Burkholderiales; family Rhodocyclaceae; genus Zoogloea; species Zoogloea ramigera. Next base: position 24,805 of record NZ_BJNV01000063.1, on the reverse strand, counting down.
AATGGGGCTTGCCGGAGATGCTGAACCAGGAGTTGCCGATCACCTGCGCGTCGATGCGGTATTCGAAGTCGCGGAACTCCTCCCGCCGGGCGATGAGGTCGTGGTAGGCGTCCCATTTGGCGCGGTTGGCCAGGTCTTCCGCCGCGGCGAAGTCTTCGCGAAACTTGCCCCGGACGATGTCGATCAGGGGCCGGCCTTTCCGGTCGGGCCCGGCGTAGGCCACGAAGCGCATCTCGGCGTCGGTCTCCCAGTACCAGTCGGACGACACCGACGAGAAATCGCGGAAGCGCTGCTCGTTGTCCTTGAGGGCCTGCTCCCGGGCGCGCAGGGCGGTGATGTCGGAGCCGACGATCACTGCGCCCTCGAGCTTGCCGCTGGGGCCGTAGAGGGGGGTGGCACGGAGCATGAAGTGCAGGCTTCCCGCCTCCGGTTGCCGGCTGGCGATGTGGGTTTCGATCTCGAGGCCGTCCCGCTGCAGGATGGTCCGGAACAGCACGGTGCCGGCCGCGAAGCTGGGCGATGCGGCCTGCAGCGGGGCGAGGGTTTCGGGCATCAGCAGGCTGTCGGGGGAGCGGCCGACCAGCGCTGCCGGGGCGATCCCGAGGCTGCGCTGGAAGGCGGCGTTGGCACGGCTGATGTTGCCGAAGCGGTCCACCACCAGCAGCAGGCTGTCCATGGTCTCCATCACGTTACTGATGAAGGCGCCGAGGCGGGTCTGTTCGGTGTTGCGCTCTTCGAACTGGCGCGACTTGGCGGTGACCTCGGCGACCATCGCGTCCATCATCTTGGTGACTGCACCGATCTGCTGCTCGAGGCTGGCCTTGGCCTGGCGGAGGGCGTCGACCTCGGCCTGCAGGCGCTCGAGCTCGTTGCTGGGCTGGGTCATTGCCAGGCTTTCCGGATGTGTTCGGCGGCCTCGCCCACGCGGGCCGCGACGCTGGCCGACAGGCCAGGCGAGAAGGGCGCCACGCGGGCGGCCTCGACGCCGATCAGGCGGATCTGCGGCAGGCGGTCGAGGGCGGCCGGCAGCAGTTGCAGCAGGGCCCCCAGGCCGGCGCCGTGGAAGCCGGCGGGGGCTTCGGCGCGGGCCGCGTCGGCGGCGAAGTCGGCAGGATCGAGCGCGTGCAGCGAACCCGCGGGGCCGAATCCGCGCAGGGCGTCGACCACGATCGCCTGCCCGCAGCCCTCGAAGCAGTTGATTGCGGCGAGCCCGGCGATGTCAGCCCGCAGCAGGCGCACATGGGCAGGCAGGGGCGCGGCGGCCAGGCAGATGTGCACGGCCGGTCCGAAGCCGTCGTCGCCGTGCAGTTCGTTGCCGAAGCAGATCACGTGGATGCGCTCATACCCCATAGCGGCGGCGTTCTCCGCGCTGGACGAAGTGCACCGTGCACACCAGGCAGGGGTCGTGGGAGCGCACGATGTGGCCGATCTCGACCGGGTCGGCGGGGTCGGCCAGCTCGAGGCCGATCACGCTCTGCTCCCAGTGGCCGTGGCGGCCGGCGCTGTCGCGGGGCGAGGCGTTCCAGGAGGTCGGGGTGACGATCTGGTAGCGGCTGATGCGCCCGTCGGTGACCTGCAGCCAGTGGCCGAGGGTGCCGCGGGCGGCCTGCACGAAGCCGTAGCCTTCGCCGTGCTCGAAGGCGTCGGCGGGGGGCGGCAGGAAATGCGGCGTGCCGAGCTGGCGGCCGAGCTCGGCCAGGTGGGCCTTCATGAAATGCAAGGTCAGGCCGGTGCGGCGCAGGCGGGCGAACTGGCGCAGCCAGGCGTTGGGGCCTTCGCGGGCCTGGAGGCTGCGGATGAGTTCGTCGCCGCCGGTGAGCAGGTCGGCCAGCGGGCCGGTCTCGACCACCTGGTCGCCGTAGCGCGGCGCCTTGGCCCAGGTGTAGCGGTCGGTGTCGGGCTGGTAGTCGGGCACCGTCTCGCCCTGGAAGGGGTGCCGCCCGCCCGGGTAGGGGCGGTACCAGGAGTGGCGCACGTGCTCGTTGATGTGCTCCGGCGCGAAGGGGTCGAGGCGGCCGCCATCGGCGTGGTAGATGCCGCCGGCGAGCAGGGTGGGCGCGTCGGTGTAGGGCGGCTGCCAGCGCAGGGGGTCGTGCCAGCTGCCGGCGCTGAGGAAGTGGCGGGCGCCGGCGCCGATGTGCTGCAGCCCGATGGCCCGGGCGAAGCGGGTGAGCAGGCCGACGGCGCTGGCCGCATGGGGGGCCGCATCCAGCCAGTCGAAGAAGGCGTCGCTGCCGTCGAGGGCCAGCCAGTTGTCGAGGCTGTCGCCGATGATGTCGCGCTCGTAGATCTCGATGACCTGGTCGACGATGTCCTGGCAGTCGATGAGGTCGCGGGCGGTGGCGCCGCGGGTGATGCCGCCGGGCAGCATGTAGGACGAATGGGGCCACTGGCCGCCGAAGATCGCCACCAGCTCGACCACCTTGCGGCTGGCGCTGAGGGCGCTGCGCACCACGCTGCCCTTGAGCGGCGCGAAGGCCGCCTCGATGTCGGCGAACAGGGGCTGGCCGGCGTAGCGGGGGTGCACGAAATCCGGCGTGAAGAACAGGAAGCTCTGGCGCAGGTCGCTCTGCACGTTCTCGGCCATCAGGCACAGGTTGCGCACCAGCGTGGCGTGGGGCGTGACGGGCAGCCCGGCGAGGCGCTCGAGGGCCAGCGCGGCGGTGTACAGGTGGGCGGTGCCGCAGATGCCGCACACCCGCGGGGTGATCACCAGGCCGTCCTTGGGGGCGCGGCCGATCAGGAGCTGCTCGAAGCCGCGGAACAGGGTGCCGACGCAGCGGGCGTCCACGACCCGGTTACCGTCGAGGTCCACCTGGAACTCCAGGTCGCCTTCGACGCGGTTGAGGTCGATGTCGAGGGTGGTACGTGCCATGGTCGTGGGTTCGGCTTCCTTCAGGGTTCCATGTCGCGGTCTTTGACGCGCTGGGGTGCGGCGGCGTGGGCGAGGTTCTTGTAGGCCATGTACTGGGCGCGGGAGACGCCGAGGGGCAGCTTGAGGGGCACCGCGCCGAGCTTCTCGGTGCGGAACAGGTCACCGTCGCGGGGGAAGTCGGGCGAGGTGCAGCCGAAGCAGGGCACGCCGGCGCGGGGCTTGCTGCTGCGCCGGTTCCACAGCTCGCTGTTGCAGTTGGCGAGGGTGTTGGGGCCCTGGCAGCCGAGGTTGAAGAACAGGCAGCCGCGGCCGCCGAACTGGGTCTCTTCGAGGTCGTACTCGTGGTACTCGTTGCGGGTGCAGCCCTGGTGCACCGTGGAGCCGTAAAAAGCCCGCGGGCGGTTGAGGGCGTCGAGCTCGAGGGGCTGGTCGTCGGCGATGAGGGCCAGGCTGCGGGTGATGGTGGTCGGGTGGGTCGGGCAGCCGGCCAGGTTGATCACCGGCAGCCCGGCGCGGGAGCGCCAGTCCGGCCCCAGCAGGCCGCCGGGGCGCTCGCGCTCGAACTGCAGCCCGATGCTGTCGGTGGGGTTGGGCGGCGCCGCGGGGATGCCGCCGAAGGCCGAGCAGCTGCCCACCGCCACCACGTAGCGGGCGTGGGGCGCGAGGGCCTTCACGATGTCGATCTTGGCCCCCCCCCGGTAGCTGTCGAACATGCCGGTGCCGAAGGGGCCGGTGATCAGGCTGCCTTCGATGCACAGGATGTCGAGGCCCTGCTCGCCGGCCTCGATGCGGCCGATCAGCGCTGCCAGCCCGCCGGGCGGCGTGGCGCTGAGGGAGGGGTGCCAGAGGATGTCAAGCAGGCCCCGGCGGATCATCGATTCAATGGACGGGCTGTCGGCGCACAGCAGCGACATGGTGTCGCCACTGCAGGCGCCGGTTTGAAGCCAGAGCAGGCTTGCCATGTTTGATCTCTCCTGCGGACCGATGGGTGGTGTTGGTGGAGGGCAGAAAGCGCGCGCTCCAGAGGGATGCGCAAGTCACATCGTTTTACGTCACGCCGCGCGATGCCTTGAGCCCCGTGAAGTGTCAGTTGCCCCTGGGCTGGGTCGAGCGGCTGGTGCCTGTTACGACGCCGGCCTCGTCGAAATGGATGTTGAAGAACACCTCTGCGCTGAACTCGGGGGGCAGCCGCCAATCCCACACCTCCTCTCGCTTCATCGCAAACTTCTGCACCGAGCGTGGCTTGCCGAGCAGGCGCCGCACCTGGTCGCGGGTCCAGCCGGGCTGGACGCGGGCGAAGTTCTGGGGGGTGAGCACGTTGTCGAGGCTCTTCAGGATGTTGTCCGGCCCGATGGTGGCCATGAAACACTCGGTGCCTTCCGGCTGGCGGGTGTATTCCCAGGTCACGCTGCCGTCGTCGTTGCGCCACTCGATGCCGGGCTTGCCGAGCTTGTCGCGCACGTCGTAGCCGGTGGATACGCCGGGCTTGAGGTCCTTCATGTTCACCGCGTCGCAGGCCGCCAGGCCGAGCATGGCCAGCGCGCCCAAAAGCAGCGAGATCAGCCTCTTCATGGTTCATCCTTTCCGGGGGCGGGCCCCAGCCGGGCCGTTTTCCGCCAAACTGGCCGGGCTTGGTTACAATCGTTCGAATCGTGGTCGGGTTGCCGGCCCATTCTGGCATGAACACCCTTTGCGGAGGATGAGCACTTGAAACAGCGCGCACTGATTGTGGCCCTGGCGGGCCTGACGATGACGGCCAGCACGGCGGCGATGGCCGACGTGGTGGTCAAGCTCGGCTTTGCCGGGCCGCTCACCGGGCCGGTCTCGCACCTGGGCAAGGACGAGCAGTACGGCGCCCAGCTGGCCCTCGACGACGCCAACGCCAAGGGTGTCGTGCTGGGTGGCCAGAAGGTCCGCTTCGAACTGATGCCCGAGGACGACCAGGCCGACCCGCGCACCGCCACCACGGTGGCCCAGCGCCTCGTCGATGCCGGCGTGAAGGGCGTGGTCGGCCACGTCACCTCCGGTGCGGCGATCCCGGCCTCGCGCATCTACGAGCAGGCGGGCGTGCCATCGATCACCCCGTCGGCGACCAGCCCCAAGCTCACCCAGCAGAAGTTCAAGACCACCTACCGGGTGATCGCCAACGACATGCAGCAGGGCGCGGCGATGGCCCGCTTCGCCACCGAGGCCCTCAAGGCGAAGCGCATAGCGGTGATCGACGACCGCACGGCCTACGGCCAGGGCCTCGCCGACGCGCTGGTGGACAACCTCAAGCGGCTCGGCGTGACGCCGGTGGGGCGCGAGTTCACCAATGACAAGGCCACCGATTTCTCGGCCATCCTCACCCGCCTGAAGGCCGCCAAGCCCGACGCCATCTTTTATGGCGGCATGGACGCCCAGGGCGCGCCGCTGCTGCGCCAGATGAAGCAGCTCGGCATCGACGCCAAATACCTGGGCGGCGACGGGGTGTGCACCACCGAGATGATCAAGCTCGCCGGCCCGGCGATCAATGCCGACGTGTTCTGCACCCAGGCGGGCATTCCGATGGACAAGATGCCCGCCGGCAAGAGCTTCAACGAGCGCTTCCTGAAGCGCTTCAGCACGCCGGTGCAGCTCTACGCGCCCTACAGCTACGACGCCGCCAGCGCCCTCATCGAGGCGATGAAGCTCGCCGACTCGGCAGACCCGGCCCGCTACCTGCCGCTGCTCCAGAAGGTCAGCTTCAAGGGCGTCACCGGCACCGTGGCCTTCGACGCCAGCGGCGACATCCGCGAGGGTGGCGTGGCGTTGTATCAGCACCAGTCGGGCAAATGGTTGTTCCGGCCCTGAATCAGCCCTGAATCGGCCCGCGCGCCCCGGCCGTTTTCCGGCCGGGCGTGACATGATCGATGTGGCTTCGAAATTGCTAGAAAGCACTGCCCCGTTCAATCCAGAGGAGGAAACCCCATGAAACACAGCCTTGTCGCCCTCGCCGTGCTCGGTCTTGGTGCATCGGCCGTCCAGGCCCAGGAAGTCGTCAAGCTCGGCGCTGTGGCGCCGCTCACCGGCACCCAGTCGCACCTGGGCAAGGACATCGAGAACGGCGTGCGCCTCGCCCTCGAAGACTACAACGCCAAGGGCGTGACGCTGGGTGGCAAGAAGGTGAAGTTCGAGGTGATGGCCGAGGACGACGCGGCCGACCCCAAGACCGCCACCACCGTGGCCCAGCGCTTCGTCGATGCCGGCGTCAAGGGCGTGATCGGCCACCTCAACTCGGGCGCCTCGATCCCCGCCTCGCGGATTTACAACGAGGGCGGCATCCCGCAGATTTCGCCGGCCTCCACCAACCCCAAGCTCACCCAGCAGGGCTTCAAGGCCACCTTCCGCACCATCGCCAACGACGTGCAGCAGGGGCTGGGCATCGGCAAGTTCGCGGCCACCAGCCTGGGCAAGAAGGTCGCGGTGATCGACGACCGCACCGCCTACGGCCAGGGCCTCGCGGACGAGGTCGAGAAGGCTGTCAAGGCCAGCGGCGGCAGCGTCGTGACCCGCGAGTTCACCAGCGACAAGGCCACCGACTTCCTCGCCATCCTCACCCGCATCAAGGGCAAGAGCCCAGACGTGATCGTCTACAGCGGCATGGACGCCCAGGGCGGCCCGATGCTCAAGCAGATCAAGCAGCTTGGCATCAACGCCAAGTTCATTACCGGCGACGGCGGCTGCACCGGCGAGATCATCAAGCTGGCCGGCGACGCCATCGGCCCCAATGCCTACTGCACCCAGCCGGGCCTGCCCCTCGACAAGATGCCGGGCGGCAAGGACTTCAACGCCCGCTTCAAGAAGCGCTTCAACGCCGACGTGCAGATCTACGCGCCCTACGCCTACGACGCCGCCTCGGCGATCGTCGAGGCCATGAAGGCCGCCAACTCGTCCGACCCGGCCAAGTACGCCGCCCACATCGGCAAGGTTAACTTCCCCGGCGTGATCGGCACCGTGGCCTTCGACGCCAAGGGCGACATCAAGGACGGCGCGGTCACGGTTTATCAGTTCAAGGCCGGCAAGTGGGAGCCGGTGCAGTAAGGCTTTCACCTTGACCCTGTAGGCCTGTAGGGGCGACTTCAGTCGCCCGCGGTGCTTGAACCTGGCTCGCCCTCGTTCCACGCCTGCGGGCGCAAGCCCCCGCCCCCCACCCATTTTCCCCGCCCATCCCCATGGAAACCCTTCTCCAGCAAACCGTGAACGGCCTCGTCGTGGGCAGCGTGTATGCGCTGATCGCCCTCGGCTACACGATGGTCTACGGCATCCTCGGCCTCATCAACTTCGCCCACGGCGACGTGCTGATGGTCGGCGCCCTGGTCGCCCTCGAGGCGATCCGGCTGCTCCAGATCTACGCCCCCGAGCTCGGCATGGTGCCCACCCTGCTGGCCGGCCTGTCGGTGTCGGTGGTAGTGTGCATGATCCTCGGCTACACCATCGAACGCACCGCCTACCGCCGCCTGCGCAACGCGCCGCGGCTGGCCCCGCTGATCACCGCCATCGGCGTCTCGTTTTTGCTGCAGACCCTCGCGATGATCATCTGGGGGCGCAACTATCACTCCTTCCCGCAGCTGGTGTCCACCGAGCCCCTCGAGCCCATCGCGGGGCTGTTCATCACCCCGGTGCAGATCACGATCCTGGCCGTGTCGGCCACCCTGATGGTGGCCCTGGTGCTGCTGGTCAATAAAACCCGCCTTGGCCGCGCCATGCGCGCCACCGCCGAGAACCACAAGGTGGCCAGCCTGATGGGCGTCGACACCAACAAGATCATCGCCGTCACCTTCATCATCGGCTCGGCGCTGGCCGCGGTGGCCGGCGTGATGTTCTCGTCCAACTACGGCACGGCCCATTATGCGATGGGCTTCCTGCCCGGCCTCAAGGCCTTTACCGCGGCGGTGCTGGGCGGCATCGGCAACCTGGGCGGCGCGATGCTCGGCGGGCTGGTGCTCGGCCTCGTCGAATCCATCGGCGCCGGCTACATCGAGGACCTCAGCTTCGGCTTCCTCAACTCCAGCTATCAGGACATCTTCGCCTTCGTCATCCTCGGCATCGTGCTCATCTTCCGGCCCACCGGGCTGCTGGGCGAGCGCGTGGCCGACCGGGCGTGAGGACAAGACCATGAATGAACTCGCCCTCGCCATCCCCTGGCTCGGCAAGCGCAACCCGGCGGCGGCCCGCTGGGTGGTTGTCGCGCTCGCCGTCGGCGCGCCGCTCATCGCGATGCTGTTCGGCAAGAGCTGGGTGCGCATCCTCGACTTTGCGATGCTCTACGTGATGCTCGCCATCGGGCTCAACCTGGTGGTGGGTTTTGCCGGCCTGCTCGACCTGGGCTACATCGCTTTCTATGCGGTGGGCGCGTACACCTTCGCCTTCCTCGCCTCGCCGCACTTCGAGCTGCATCTGCCCTTCTGGCTGGTGCTTCCGCTGGGGGCGGCCTTCGCGGCGCTGGCCGGGATCATCCTCGGCCTGCCCACGCTGCGCCTGCGCGGCGACTACCTCGCCATCGTCACGCTGGGCTTCGGCGAGATCGTGCGGATCTTCATGAACAACCTCAACCACCCGATCAACATCACCAACGGGCCCCAGGGCATCAACATGATCGACCCGCTGGTGCTGTTCGGCTGGGACATCTCGAAGCCCCTCAAGGTGGGCGACGAGATCACCATCAACTCGCTGTTCCTTTATTACTACGTGTTCCTGGCCTGCGTGGTGCTGTCGGTGATTTTGGTCCAGCGCCTGCAGGTGTCGCGGGTCGGCCGTGCCTGGGCGGCGATCCGCGATGACGAGCTGGCCGCCAAGGCGATCGGCATCAACACCCGCAACATGAAGCTGCTGGCGTTTTCGCTGGGGGCCACCTTCGGCGGCGTGGCGGGCGGGCTGTTCGCGGCCTTCCAGGGCTTCGTGTCGCCCGAGAGCTTCTCGCTGATGGAATCCATCGCGGTGCTCACGATGATCGTCTTCGGCGGCATGGGCAACCTGGCTGGCGTCATCGTCGGCGCGCTGGCCCTCACCGCGCTGCCCGAGGTGCTGCGCCACGTGGCGGTGCCGCTGCAGCAGGCGGTGTTCGGCCAGGTGCTGCTCGACCCCGAGGTGCTGCGCATGCTGCTGCTGTCGCTGGCGATGATCTTCATGATGCTGCTCCGCCCGGCCGGCCTGATCCCGGCCTACAGCCGCTACTCGCGGCCCGAGCTGGTGGTCGGCAAGGAGGCGGGCCGATGATCACCCTTCTCGAAGCCCGTGGCATCTGCAAGCGCTTTGGTGGCCTCACCGCGCTGTCGGACGTGTCGCTGACCATCCGCAAGGGCGAGGTGTACGGCCTCATCGGCCCCAACGGCGCCGGCAAGACGACCTTCTTCAACGTGCTCACCGGCGCCTATGTGCCCGAAGAGGGCGAGCTCGTCTTCAACGGCAGCGAGCTGCCCCTCGGCAAGCCCCACAAGGTGGTCGAGGCCGGCATCGCCCGCACCTTCCAGAACATCCGCCTGTTCCGCGACATGACCGCCCTCGAGAACGTGATGGCCGGCCATCACATCCGCTCCCGAGCCAACCCCTTTTCCATCCTGCTGCAGACCAAGCACGCAAAGGAGGAGGAGCGCCTCATCACCGAGCGCGCCTTCGAGCTGCTCAAGTACGTGGGCATCGAGCGCTTCGCCGACACCGTCTCGAAGAACCTCTCCTACGGCGACCAGCGCCGCCTCGAGATTGCCCGCGCGCTGGCCACCGAGCCCCAGCTCCTGGCCCTCGACGAGCCCGCCGCCGGCATGAACGCCACCGAAACCGCGCGCCTGCGCGACCTGGTCCAGACCATCCGCCACGACGGCGTCACGGTGCTCCTCATCGAGCACGACGTGAAGCTGGTGATGGGCCTGTGCGACCGCCTGGCGGTGCTCGACTTCGGCAAGAAGATCGCCGAGGACGTGCCCGCCGAGGTGCAGCGTAACGACGCCGTGATCGCCGCCTATCTGGGCGGCCACGCTGCGCAGAAGGGAGCCGCGGCATGAGCGCCACACCGTTGCTTCAGCTGCGCGACCTGCGGGTCGCTTACGGCGCCATCGAGGCGGTGAAGGGCATCAGCCTCGAACTCGCCCACGGCGAGCTCGTCTCGCTGATCGGTGCCAACGGCGCCGGCAAGACGACCACCCTCAACGCCATCGCCGGCACCCTCGGCACCGCCGGCGGCGAGCTGCTCTACGAGGGCAAGGGCATCGAGAAGCTGCCCGCCCACCTGCGCCTGCGCCGGGGCCTGGCCCTGGTGCCGGAAGGGCGGGGCATCTTCACCCGCCTCACCGTCGAGGAGAACCTGCGCATGGGCGCCTACTGCCGGCGCGACCACGACGCCGTCGAGGCCGACCTGGAGCGGGTGTTCACGATGCTGCCACGGGTCAAGGAGCGCCTGCAGCAGGTTGCCGGCACCCTGTCGGGGGGCGAGCAGCAGATGGTCGCCATCGGCCGCGCGCTGCTGTCGCGGCCGCGCCTCCTGCTGCTCGACGAGCCTTCGATGGGCCTCGCGCCGCTGGTGGTCGAGAAGATCTTCGAGGTGATCCGCTCGGTGGCCGCCGAGGGCGTGACGATCCTCCTCGTCGAGCAGAACGCCAACCTGGCGCTGGAGTTTTCGCAGCGCGCCTACGTGATGGAATCGGGCCGGATCACCCTCGCCGGCTCCGGCGCCGAGCTGCTGGCCGACCCGAAGGTGAGGGCGGCGTATCTGGGCGAGTGACTCCGGGGGCTGACGCAGGGTATTTTCCGGTCTAATCTGGAAGCGACGGCGTTTCTCGCCCGCCAGCTTGGGGCGGCGTCCCCAGTTTTCTTACCTCGATCAGGTTCTTTCGCATGTCGGTTTCTGCGCTGGGCTCTGCCCAGGCCTTCGCCTATAGCCCGCCTTCGGCCCGCCCGGCTTCTGCTGCCGGTTCGGCAGAGAGCGGTGCTGCGGCCGGGCGCAGCGTGGCCGGCCGAAGCGAGGGCCTCAGCGAAGCCGATCTCAGGATCGTCAGCGAGCTCAAGGCCCGCGACCGGGTCGTACGGGCCCACGAGATGGCCCACATGGCGGCCGGGGCCGGCATCGTCACCCGGGGGGCCAGCTTCAGCTACCAGACCGGGCCGGACGGCCAGCGCTACGCGGTGGGGGGCGAGGTCGGCATCAACACTTCGCCTGGCCGCACGCCGGAGGAAACCCTCGCCAAATCTGACCGTATCCGCGCCGCCGCCCTCGCGCCGGCCGAACCGTCGGGCCAGGACCTGCGCGTCGCCGCCGAGGCCACGCAGATGGCCGCCGAGGCGCGGCAGGAACTCGCCGCCACATCCGGCAGCCCGGAAACCGGGCGCGTCGGGGCTGCGTACGGGGCGGCGGCCTCAGACGCGTCGGGTGGGCGTCAGGTGGATGTCTGGGCCTGATCCGGCGATGGGGCGTGGGGAGGCTGCGCGCCTGAGTTGTCGGCCCACTCCACCAGATGCCAGCGCTGCCGGGTGATCTGCCACACGGTGTAGCGGTGTGGTCGGTCGCCGGCGAGGCGGAAGGTTTCGTGGTCTGTCAGCTCGATGGTGCCGCCGGGCCAGAAGTGGGCCAGGGTGGTTTCCAGGCTTTGGTCGTCGATGGTGAGGGCCTGCTCGCTGCCGGGCTTCGGGGGGGCGGTGGTCGAGATCACGTCGTGGTAGCTGGCCCAGGCATGGCCAGATAGGTGGCGCGCAATCAGGCGGCGCCAGTCTTCGGCGGGGGCTGCGAGCTGGCCCAGTACGTTGGAGAACAGGATCGCTGCCTCCGGGTGGGCGGCGGCGAGGCGGGCGAGGCCGTCGGGCGTCGCCAGGCAGTTGAGGCGGCTGAAGCCCAGCCGGCCGGCGTCGGGGCGGTGGGCGAGCAGCCAGCGGGCCAAGGGGTCGGGCTCGAGGGCGGTGACCCGCTCGAAGCGCCTCAGGAAGCCCGCCGGCAGCGCGTAACCCGCGCTCGGCCCCACAATCACCAGCTCGCGCCGCCCCGGCTGCCAGCCGGCCAGCCAGTCGGCGACCACGCGCTGGAAGGGCGCCCACAGGCCGTGCCGGTGGCGCAGCGCGCGCAGGTGATAGACCAGCCCGCCGCTGGGGGCCAGCAGGTGGTCGGCGAGCGGCGGGCAATCGGAATTCATGCGTTGATTATGCCGGACGGCCTAGCCAGCCGTGGCCGCCGGGTGCGATGCTTCGGGTCTTTCGAACCGACGGAGCACCCCATGCACGACCCTCTGCACGAAGAACAGCAATCCACCGAACAGGTTTTCGACGGCAAGCTCCTGCATGTGTTTCGGGATGAGGTGCGCCTGCCGGACGGCCGCCTGGGCCTGCGCGAATACGTCAGGCACCCGGGCGCGGTGGTGGTGATCCCGGTGTGCGAGGATGGCACGCTGATCTTCGAGCGGCAGTTCCGCTACCCGCTGCGCCGGGCCTTTCTGGAGTTGCCCGCGGGCAAGATCGACGCCGGTGAGGACATCCTGGCCTGCGCCCGCCGCGAGCTGCAGGAGGAAACCGGCTACGTCGGCGCCGAGTGGCGGCACCTGGGGGTGATGCACCCGTGCATCGGCTACTCGGACGAGCGCATCGAGATCTTCCTCGCCACCGGCCTCCACCATGTGGGGCACGCCTGGGACGAGGGGGAATTCCTGGAGATCATCCGGATGCCTTTGACCGAGGCCCGCGCGGCGGTGTTCGACGGCCGCATCACCGACGCCAAGACGATCACCGCGCTGTTCTGGGCCGAGCGCGAGCTGGCGGGCTGAAGCGCCTCAGCCGGGCGCCGTCGGCCGGGTGGCGAGCAGCCCGCGCATGCAGCAGTACAGCATCGCTGCATTGATGAGGTGCCAGCCCAGGTGGGTGCCCGCCGGCCAGGCGTCGCACAGGGGCTGGTCGACGGCACGGCAGACGAGGCTCACCACGAACAGCCCGGCCGCCCGGTTGAGCCAGCGGGCCGCCACCGGCCAGCGCGGTGCGGCCTGGCGGGCGCACACCAGGAGCAGCAGGAAGGGCGCCAGGTAGCTTTCGGAGTCGTTCTGGCTGAGGGTCGGCAGCTGCTTGGTGGCAAACACGAACAGTCCGGCCAGCACCACGAAGACTCCGACGCCCAGGTTGGCGGCACCGTTGCTGCGCCCCAGCGCATGCACCTGGAAGCGTTGATGGAAGGCCAGCACGAAGACGGCGATGAAGCCGATGTCGAGCAGCGCCGCCCAGCGCGTGGCGATGGTGTGGAAGGCGAAGCTGCCGAGCCCGACCGCTGCGATCAGCAGGATCAGTACCCGCATGTCGCGCCCGGCGCCGCGCCCGGCCTGCCGCCACAGCAGCGCCGCTGCGACCAGGAAGGCCAGGTTGGTGGCGGCGTTGAGGGGCTCCGACCACAGGCTCGGGTCGGTGCGCTCGCAGTACACGTCGAGAGGGTCGGACCATCTCATGGCCGGGGCTCCGGGCGAGGGTGAAAGCGCAGCCACCACAGCCCGCAGCAGGCCAGGCTCATCAGCAGGCTGGTGGCGGAGCCGAGGGCCAGCTCTTGCACCGAACCCCACAGGGCCGGCGCGGCGACGCCGGCGCACACGGCGCTGACCAGCATCTGCAGGAAGCTCTGGCAGCTCGAGGCCAGCCCGCGGTGTTCCGGGAAATGGTCGAGCGCCAGCAGCGTCAGGCAGGGCAGCCCGATGGCCATGCCGAAGGTGTGCAGCATGATGGGCAGCACCGACTGGGGCAGCCCGGGCGACAGCAGGGTGGACACCGCCACGTTGCAGGCCGCCGCCGCCAGCATCGTCGCGACGGAGACGCCCACGGTGCGTGCCGGCGACAGCCGGCCGGCGAGCCGCGCCGACACCGCCGAGCCGGCCATCATCGCCAGCACGGTGGGGATGAAGAACCAGCCGAAGCCGGTCTCGGGCAGCCCCAGGTGCTGGATCAGGAACACCGGGGCCGACAGCACGTAGAGAAAGTAGGCGTTGAAACCGAGCCCGCCGGCCAGGGTTAACAGCACGAAGCCCGGCGTCGAGAAAACCTGGGCATAGCGCCGCGCGAGCATCACCGGGTGGAGCGGCTGGCGCGCCGCCAGCGGCAGCGTTTCGTGGAGTTGCCGCGCGGTGACCAGGGCCAGCCCCAGCCCGAGCAGGGCCAGAAAGACGAACACGGCCCGCCAGCCGAAGGCCACGAAGATCCAGCCGCCGAGCATCGGCGCGATCGCCGGGCCGAGGGCGAAGGTCATGCTGACGTGGCTCATCAGGCGCTGGGCGGCCGGCCCTTCGTGCAGGTCGCGCACCACGGCGCGGCCCACCACCATGCCCGCCCCGGCGCTGATGCCCTGCAGCGCGCGGCCGATCAGCAGGGTTTCGATGCTGCCGGCGAACACGCACACCAGCGAGGCCAGCGCAAAGAGCAGCATCGACACCACGATGACGCGCTTGCGCCCCCAGGCGTCGGACAGCGCGCCATGCCACAGCACCATCGCCGCCATCGGCAGCATGTAGGCGGTGAGGGTCTGCTGGACCTGGAGCTGATCGGCACCGAGATCGCTGCCGATCGCATGGAGCGCCGGCAGATAGGTGTCGATCGAGAAGGGGCCGACCGTGGCCAGCGCCGCCAGCAGCAGCGCCAGTTGGATGTAGGGCATGGGTTGGGGAAAGTGGGTAATGGGAAGTGGGAAATGGGGGGCTGTCGCGGCTCGTGTCGTTTCCCATTACCTGTTGCCGGTGTTGCATGGCAGGGAGTGGAGAGTGGGAAGCAAGGCATGGGGCGGCTGGAGGCTCACGCCCACTTCCCACTCCCCATTACCCATTCCCCAGAAAACGCCTTACTCGACGACGTGCACCTTGTCGACGTAGTAACCGGTCTCGCCGAAGCAGGTGGACGGGATGCCCAGGTGCTGCTGGTAGGCGAGGGACACCCGCTTGCCCATCACGGCGTTGATCTCGGCGGCCACCTTGTCGTCGCGCACGGTGAAGGGAAAGATCTCGGGCAGGCTGCCGGGGATTGCGACGATGGCCAGCTCGCCTTCCCAGGTCTTGCACAGCCAGCCCTTCTGCGAAAACTTCTGCACGTAGCCGGCACGCTCACCGGCGGAGTAGCTCCAGCTGAGGGCCAGCCATGTGTAGCCGATGACGAGCGCGGTGATCAGGACGGTGAAGCCGATGAACCACAAGAACCAGTTCTTGCCCCGGGAGGCGCCGGTGGAGGGGGTGGATGCCACGTGAAACTCCTGCTTGGATGAATTGAAGTGGTGCTTGAGGCGCGCTGGACGGGCGCCTCAAGCGAGGCCGCGGCGGCTCTGGATGGCTTCGGCCAGATGGGCCGCGCCGACCGCCGGGGCTTCACTCATGTCCGCGATTGTACGCGCGACTTTCAGGATCCGATGGTAGCCCCGGGCCGACAGGCCGAGGCGCTCGATGGCGCTTTGCAACAGTTTGCTGCCGGCTGCGTCGGGCTGGCACCACGCCTCGATCTCGGCGCCGGCGAGGCTGGCGTTGGGCTTGCCCTGGCGCGCCAGCTGGATCGCCCGGCAGCGGGCGACCCGCTCCCGCACCGGGGCGCTGGCCTCGCCGGAGGGGGCGGTCTGCAGGTCGGCCACTGGCAGCATGGGCACCTCGAGGAGCAGGTCGATGCGATCGAGGAGCGGGCCGGAGAGCTTGCCCCGGTAGCGGGCGATCTGCTCGGGCGTGCATCGGCAGCGCCCGTCCGGGTGGCCGTGGAAGCCGCAGGGGCAGGGGTTCATCGCCGCGACCAATTGAAAGCGGGCGGGGAACTCGGCGCGCCGGGCGGCGCGGGAAATCGTGATGTGGCCGCTCTCGAGGGGCTCGCGCAGCGCTTCGAGGACGCGCCGGTCGAACTCGGGCAGCTCATCGAGGAACAGCACGCCGTTGTGGGCGAGGCTGATCTCGCCGGGGCGGGGCGTGCTGCCGCCGCCCACCAGGGCTGCGGTGGAGGCCGAGTGGTGCGGGGCGCGGATCGGGCGCTGGCGCCAGCGTTCGGGGCGGAAGCTGCCCTCGACCGAGTGGATCGCCGCGGTTTCAAGGGCTTCGGCGTCGTTCAGCGGTGGCAAGAGGCCCGGCAGGCGCTGGGCGAGCATCGACTTGCCGGTGCCGGGTGGGCCGTAGAAGAGCAGCGAATGCTGGCCGCTGGCGGCGACTTCGAGGGCGCGCCGGGCCTGGACCTGGCCTTTCACGTCGGCGAGGTCGGGGTAGCTGGGCGGCGGAGCGAGGGGCGCGCCGGTGTAGGGCTCGAGCAGCGTGTGCCGGCACAGGTGGGCCACCACGGCGAGCAGGTTGGGCGCCGGCAGGATGGTGACGCCATTCACCAGCGCGGCCTCGGCGGCGTTGGCCGCGGGCAGGATCAGGGTGCGCCCGCTCTCGGCGGCCTGGCGGGCCAGGGCCAGGCCGCCGCGCACCGGGCGCAGCTCGCCCGACAGCGAGAGCTCGCCGGAGAACTCGTACTGGGCGAGGGCGTCGGCGGGGATCTGCCCGGACGCGGCCAGGATGCCCAGGGCGATCGCCAGATCGAACAAGCCGCCCTCTTTCGGCAGGTCGGCCGGGGCGAGGTTGACGGTGATCCGCCGCTGGGGAAACTCGAACTGGCTGGTCTGCAGCGCAGCACGCACCCGGTCGCGGGCTTCGCGCACCTCGACGTCGGGCAGCCCGACCAGCGCGAACGCGGGTAAGCCATTGGCAAGGTGGACTTCGACGCTGACCTCGGGGGCGGCGAGGCCAACGAGGGCGCGACTGGTCAGGACGGCCAGGCTCATGATGAGGCTCGCATAAAGCCCGGAGTTTATCCTGTTGCCGCGGTCAATGGCAGCGCGTATGCGCTTTTGATGGCGGTGTCAGCGCCCGATCGGCAGGGTCAGCTGGGGGCCGGGGCCGCTCTTGCCGGTGAGTTCGAGGCGCGACAATTCGACCAGCAGCGAGAAGGTGGACTTGCTGTCCTGGTCGGCCTCGTCCACGTAGAACCAGTGATCCTTGTAGTTCACCGCCACGTGGGCGTTGGTGGGGCGCTCGGTGCCGGGCTGGCTGCGCACCCGGAAGAGTTCGCCCATCACCTGCTGCCAGTCGAAATCACGCCCGGTGGCGTCGCGGGTGGTGGTGACAAGGCCACGGGCGCGGTGGGCGTCGGGCACCTCGACGCCGTGGCTCACGTAATAGAGGGCTTGCAGCAGGGAGCGGGTTTCGAGGTCGAGATGGGTCAGGCCGTCGGCCGGCTGCGCCGCGCGGAAGGGGCTGAGCGCCTCCTGGGTGAGGCGGAACTCGCTGGTGCCGCGCTTCAGCCGGAAGACCTCGGCGAAGGCGCGGGCATCGGGGCTGTCGAGCTCGCGCGGGTCGAGGCGCACCACCGGGTAGCTGCTGCGGCGGAGCAGGCGCCAGTGGCGGCCGCTGGCGTCGTGGCGGTATTCCATGCCGCTCCGGGCCGCTTCGATCAGATCCCGGGCCGCCACCGCACCGGCCGGCAGCGCGCCGCCCAGGGTTTCTTCCTGCTCGGCCATCCCGAACACCAGTGCGCCCCGGTCCTGCAGGCTCTGCAGGGCCGCGATGCCGCGCAGGAAGTCGGCAGCCGGCGGGGCCTGGCGGGGCGTGGGGCCGCTGGCGGTCTCGGCGTTGGGCACCCAGTTGAGGTTCTCGAGGTAGAGCCGGAAGACCTTGGAGATCGGCCAGGTGGTCTTGGCCAGGTAGATCACGCCATCCAGCGGCAGCGGGGTGAACAGCTTGCGGGTGAATTCCTGGTCGTCGAGGGGGGTGAGGCTGAAGGTGGGGCGGTCGGCGCCCATGATCTGGGCCTGGGGCAGCACCGCGGTGAAGCTGCGGTTGAGGTCGCCCCCGGCGGCGGTGAAGAAGGGCAGCAGGCCGACGCTCTGGCTGCGCTCGAACTGGGCGGCGATGGCCGACACCGCCAGGCTGCTCGGCGTGTCGGTGTAGCGCAGGCGCACGATGTTGAGCAGGAGCTGCTCTTCGGTGGTCCGCTTGATGACCTCGTTGTACTGCAGGCGGGCGTGGTCGAGGGTTTGCGGGCCGAGGCTGGTGCAGCCCGACAGGCCCAGGCCGAGGGCCAGCAGGGCGATGAGGAACGGGCGGGGCACGGGCGTCTCCTGGGCTGACATGAAAGAGGGCGCCGCAGCGCCCTCTTGGGATGGTGCGGTGGTGGTTTATTCGTCGGCCGGCGCGCGGGCGGCCAGTTCGGCCTCGAGGCGGGCGACCCGGTGTTCCAGGTCGGCCAGCTTCTCGCGGGTGTGGGCCAGCACTTCACGCTGCACTTCGAATTCTTCGCGGGTCACCAGATCGAGCTTGGAAAAGCCGCTGGCGAGCAGGGCGCGGGCGTTCTTTTCCAGGTCTTTGGCGGGGCTGTTGGCGAGGAGTTCGGAGACTTTCGAACCGATTTCGTCGAGGATCTTGGGATTGGCCATGGACGTGTTCCTCATGGGTGAGTGGAAAGGAGAGCCTGGCTGAAGTTTAGCATCGCCCCTGTGCGCCGGCCCCATCGGGTGATGCACCAAATCGGCGCCCTCAATTGGTGCGCGAATCCAAACTGGTGCGCACGGTTTTGTTGTTGCGCTGCAAAATTGGTTGAGCCTTGTTTGTAATAAATTGAATGTAAAGGATTTTTAAAGCTGGCACATGGGTTGCTAAGGGTAAGCCATAGCTTTGAAACCCCCGATTGAACACTTTGGAGATCTCCACCATGCGCAAGACCATCATCGCCTCTGCCCTGATCGCCGCTTCCGTGCTGTCCACCCTGGCCCACGCCGCCGATGCAGCGCCTGCTCCGGAGCACACCTTCACCAGCAACGTCACGCTGGCCTCCGAGTACATCTACCGCGGTATCGGCCAGACCAACCGCAAGCCCGCCATTCAAGGTGGTTTTGATTACGCCCATTCGAGCGGCGTGTACCTGGGCACCTGGGCGTCCAATGTGTCCTGGCTGACCGACGGCAACTCGACGGTGAGCAACAGCATCGAGATGGACTTCTACGGCGGCTTCAAGAACACCGTCGGTGACTTCGGCTACGACGTGGGCCTGCTGCAGTACTTCTATCCGGGTTCCGGCTACGGCAACAACCCGAACACCCTGGAAGGCTACGTCGCCGGCAGCTGGACCTTCCTGACCCTGAAGTATTCCCACTCCTTCAGCGACCTGTTCGGCTGGGTCGGCAGCAAGAACTCGGGCTACCTCGACCTCACCGCCAACTATGAGCTGGTTCCCACCGTCAACCTGGTTGCTCACGTGGGTCGCCAGAAGGTCAACGGCTCCTCCGCCGAGGGTGCTTCCTACACCGACTACAAGCTGGGCGTGACCAAGGACTTCAGCGGCACCGTGCTGGGCCTCAGCTACATCAACACCACCGCCAGCAGCGCCTGGTACACGAACCCGCTGGGCAAGGATCTGGGCAAGGACCGCATCCAGTTCTCCATCACCCGCACGTTCTAATTCCAGCCATTCCATGGCGGCCCCCGGGCCGCCGTGCCTGAGGAGTCGACCATGAAACTCGTTACCGCCATCATCAAACCCTTCAAGCTCGACGAGGTGCGCGAGGCGCTGTCGGCCATCGGCGTGCAGGGCATCACCGTTACCGAGGTGAAGGGTTTCGGCCGCCAGAAGGGCCACACCGAACTCTATCGCGGCGCCGAATACGTCGTGGACTTCCTGCCCAAGGTCAAGATCGAGGCGGCCGTGAAGACCGAGATCCTCGACCAGGTCATCGAAGCCATCGAAAAGTCCGCCAGCACCGGCAAGATTGGTGACGGCAAGATCTTCGTGTTCGACCTCGAACAAGCCATCCGCATCCGCACCGGCGAGTCCGGCGCCGAAGCGCTGTAAAAGGAGCCTGCCATCATGAGAAAGCTATTCGCTGCCCTGCTGGCCTCGGTGGCCCTGGGCCTCGCGGGGGGGGCCGTCGCCGACGACAAGCCGGAAGCCCCCGTCGCCGCCCCGGCCGTCACCGCTGGGGCCGAAGCCAAGCTTGAGGCCCCGGTCGTGCCGGCCGTCGCCGTTGCCGCCGCGGCCAAGCCGGCCGAAACGGCCGCCGCACCCGAAGCCGCTCCGGCGCCGGTGCCCAACAAGGGCGACAACGCCTGGCTGATGGTGTCCACCGCCTTCGTCATCCTGATGTGCATCCCCGGTCTGGCGCTGTTCTACGGCGGCCTGGTGCGTGCCAAGAACATGTTGTCGGTGCTGCTGCAGGTCTTCGCGGTGTTCTCGCTGATCAGCGTGCTGTGGGTGCTCTACGGCTACTCGATCGCCTTCACCGAGGGCAGCGCCTTCTTCGGTAGCCTCGACAAGGCCTTCCTGAAGGGCATCACGCCGGATTCCGTCGCCGCCACCTTCTCGAAGGGCGTGGTGATCTCCGAGTACATCTACGTGGCCTTCCAGGGCGCCTTTGCCGCCATCACCGTGGCCCTGATCCTTGGCGCCTTCGCCGAGCGCATCAAGTTCTCGGCGGTGCTGCTGTTCGCCGTGCTGTGGTTCACCTTCAGCTATCTGCCGGTGGCGCATATGGTGTGGTACTGGGCGGGCCCGGATGCCTACACCTCCGCCGAAGCCGCCGATGCGGCCAACGCGACGGCCGGCTTCCTGTTCCAGAAGGGCGCCCTCGACTTCGCCGGCGGCACCGTGGTGCACATCAACGCCGCCGTGGCCGGCCTGGTCGGTGCCTTCATGGTGGGCAAGCGGATCGGCTTCGGTCGCGAATCCTTCGCCCCGCACAGCCTGACCCTGACCATCGTCGGCGCGGCCCTGCTGTGGGTGGGCTGGTTCGGCTTCAACGCCGGCTCCGCCCTCGAAGCCAACGGCGCCGCCGCCCTGGCCTTCGTGAATACCTGGGTGGCCACCGCCGCCGCGGCTTTCTCGTGGCTGCTGGTCGAATGGCTGGTCAAGGGCAAGCCGTCCGGTCTGGGTGCCGCATCCGGCGCCGTCGCTGGCCTGGTGGCGATCACCCCGGCGGCCGGCTTCGTCGGCCCGGTGGGCGCGATCGTGATGGGCCTGCTGGCCGGTGCGATCTGCCTGTGGGGTGTGAATGGCCTCAAGCGCATGCTCGGTGCCGATGACTCCCTCGACGTGTTCGGCGTGCATGGCGTCGGCGGCATCCTCGGCGCCATCCTCACCGGCGTGTTCGCGGCTCCGTCCCTCGGCGGCACCGGCATCTGGGACTACGTCGCCAACAAGGCTGCCGACACCTACTCGATCGCCGACCAGGTCATGGTGCAGGCCACCGCCGTCGGCATCACCGTGGTGTGGTCCGCGGTTGTCGCCTTCGTCGCCTACAAGCTGGTCGACATGTTCGTCGGCCTGCGGGTGGCCGAGGACGAGGAGCGCGAGGGCCTCGACATCACCTCCCACGGCGAGAGCGCCTACCACCAGTAAGCCGCTCTCCCCGGCAGCAAACGGAACGGGTGCCTTCGGGCGCCCGTTCTTTTTTGGGCGGCGCTGCGATGCCTGACGGGGAGCGGCGCGCGAAGCGGCAATCTGCTAGTCTCCGGCGGTTTTCTCCTCACCCGAAACACCATGGACAAGTACGAAAAGTTCAAGATCGAGCAGGATTCCCTGCTCAAGGCGCTGGCCGAGAACGGCCCCAGCGAGAGCCTCATGCACCGCATGCAGGCCCTTTACAAGGACGCCTGCGTGGTCATCGCCCTCGGCCCGAACATCGCCCTCGAGCGGGGCCCCGAGGACGCCGGCCGCGAATACGCCGACGAGCAGGATTTCGCCGCCTACGTCGAAACCTACGTGCTCGCCGTGCAGAGCGGCGAACTCGCCCGGCTGTTCGAGATGCAGCCCTGGGGCGCGGTCGCCTACGAATACGAGACGGTGGATGTGGACGGCAAGGTCTGCCCCGGCGTCCGGGTCAGCTGGGCCAACAAGATCGCCTTCCTGGCTGGCGGCAAGGACGGCGCCTTCGAGGCCCGCCTCGAAGCCATGGCCAAGGCCCTGGCCACGCTGATGTCGGCCAAGTGGTACCGCTGGCAGGTCCGGCTGGTCTGACGGTTCCCGCCCGGCGGGCGGCTCGCCTGTCGCCATGCCGCAGCGCAGCATGGGTTTCCCCGCGGCTCGCCGACAGGCGTATATTCCGGCCCTCATCCCCCCTTTGATCGGTTCGGCCGTGGGCCGGGCCGTGTGCGCCATGCCCCTGCCCAGTTTCGACCCCGCCGACTACCCGCAACAGCTGGCCAGCAAGGTGGCCCGCTACAAGGCCGAATTTGCAGCCTTCGACCTGCCCGAGCCGGAAGTCTTCGCGTCTGAACCCCAGGCCTACCGCCTGCGCGCCGAGTTCCGCATGTGGCACACCGGCGATCGCGTCGATTACGCGATGTTCGACCCGGCCGATCCTAAGACGGCCATCGTGCTCGACACCTTTGCGCCCGCTGCCCCGCCCATCGCGGCGGCGATGCCGCGGCTGCGCGACGCGCTGATCGCCAGCGAGCCGCTCAAGCGCAAGCTCTTCCAGGTGGATTTTCTGGCCACGTTGTCCGGCGAGCTGATGATCACCCTGGTCTATCACCGCCCGCTGGACGAGGCCTGGGAGGCCGCCGCGGCCGGGCTGGCGGCCGAGTTGGGCGTGCAGCTCATCGGGCGCAGCCGCAAGCAGAAGATCGTCCTCGGCCGCGACTGGCTGCTGGAGGCCTTCGAGCTCGACGGCCGGCAGTTGCATTACCAGCAGCTGGACGGCAGCTTCACCCAGCCCAACGGGGGCGTTAACCGCAAGATGCTCGGCTGGGCGCGGGCCCGCGCGGCGGGCATCGGCGGTGACCTGCTGGAGCTGTATTGCGGCAACGGCAACTTCACGGTGGCGCTGGCGCCGCTGTTCGGCCGCGTGCTGGCCACCGAGATGAGCAAGCCCTCGGTGCGCGCCGCCGAGTACAACCTCGAGGCCAACGGCGTCGCCAACGTGACGATGGTGCGCATGGCCAGCGACGAGATCAGCGACGCCCTGGCCGGCGGCCGCGAGTACCGGCGCATGAAGGACGTCGACCTGGCCGCCTACAATTTCACCACGCTCTTCGTCGACCCGCCCCGCGCCGGCCTCGACGCGCCCACCGTCGAGCTCGCCCGCGGCTTCGACAACATCCTCTACATCTCCTGCAACCCCAACACCCTGCGCGACAACGTGGCGGCGCTGCAGGCCACCCACCGCATCGCGGCGGCGGCGGCCTTCGACCAGTTCCCCTACACCCACCACCTCGAATGCGGCCTGCTGCTGGTGCGGCGGGCCGGCTGAGCGGGCAGAGCGCGGGCGATGGGTTTCTTCGACTGGCTGCTCGGCAAAGGGGGCGAAGTCTGCGACGGTGACCCGCGCCTCGCTGAGGCGATGGCCCGGGTGATCGACGCCACCGATCCGCGCCTCAGGCTGCTCGACGGCGTGCGGGAGCGCCTGTGCCCGGCGGTCACCCACGCCCTGGCCTATGCCGACCAGGTGGCCGCCGCGCTGCCGCCCTGTGTCGACACCAGCCCCGACAACTGGTCGGCCAGCCCGGTGCTGCGCGCCTTCTTCGTGCGGCCCGTGGATGTGGCGACGACGCTCCGCGACAGCCACGACCTGCAGGACTTTCTGGCCTCGCCGGCCGGCAGCGTGCTCGACCGGGTGTGCTGCGTCGTCGCCGCCACGCGCAGCGAGCAGACGGTGCTCGGCACCGCCCTCGATGGCGACATCCTGCGCCAGGACGTGGAGCAGAAGACCGTCAGCTTCCGCCACTTCCGCCTGTTCGGCTTTGCCGCCACCGAGGAGGCCCTCCGCCAGCGCATCGCCGACACCGTGCTCGAAGGCCTGGTGATCGCTGCGCTGCGGGAGATCAACAACCGCCAGCAGCAGGGCGACCGGCTGGCCTTCGCCCAGCGCCTCCTCAGCGGCCGCCTGGCGCTGATGGAGAAAAGCCGCGCCGGCCTCGATGCGCTCGAGTGCGGCTCCTGGAAAGGCCGCGACATCGAGCGCCTGCGCGACAGCCTGGCCGCCAACGCCGCCGAGCTTGCCGCCCACCACTCGGCCGGCAGCGGGCTGGATGCCACGCTGGAGGGCGTGATCCGGACACTCGAGGCGGCCGATGCGGTGATCCACGCCGAAAAACTGTCGCTGTCCCTCGACGCGATGAACATCGTCGTGCCTGAGGGCAGCGCCGACGCCGCCATCGTGCCGCTGCTCGAATTCTCCACCGCCACCCCGGGCAGCTCGCGCCGAGTGGCCTTTCTGGCCTCGGTGCCGCGCCATGCGGTGGCCGAGCGCAAGCTCGACCTGGCCTCGGGGATGCGCCTGCTGTAGCGCCGCGCCCGGCGGCCTCCACAAAGCAAAAAAACCGGCAGCTGCCGGCTTTTGGGGCTGGGGCCCGGGGGTCAGGCGCGCTTGCGGCGGCTCAGGGTGAGACCGGCGAGGCCCAGGCCCAGCAGGGCGAAGCTGGTGGGTTCGGGCACGGCGTTGCTGATGCTCACCTCGTTGGCGATCACGACGTTGTCCAGGTTGATGCCGGAAGAGACGACGCTGACGTCGGAGCCGAACTGGAAGAGGATGTCGACGGTGCTGCCTGTGAACGCGGACAGGTCAAATTGGGCGAGGCCGGTCGTGTTGCTGGAGGAGTCGAAAAACCGCTGGCCGGCGATCGGGTTGCCGAAGCTGTTCGTCATGGTGCCTGGCTGGTATTGCATGGCCGAGCTGCCCGTCGGCGTCACGACGCTGTTGCCCACCTTCACATTGAAGCCGTCGAACAGGGTTTCGAACTGCGCTGCGTAGTTGAAGCTCAGCAGGATGTTGTTGCCGGTCAGGGCCAGGTTGCTGATCTGGTAATACGCGTTGCTGGAATTGCTGTAGGCGGTGGCGTGGCCCATCATCGTGCTGCCATTGATGGCGTTGCCCGTGGTGTTGAGCACGAACCCGCCGGCGCTGGTTTCGTTGGCCCCGAGGCCGGCTTCGAAATCCTGGGAGAAGATCGTTGCGGCGTGGGACGACAGCGAGGCGAGACCGAG
>NZ_BJNV01000062.1 GCF_006539865.1 Zoogloea ramigera | reverse complement strand
GCTTTCGGGAGGCGGAACTCCGGCATGGCCTTGTTTTGGGCGCTCATGTAGGAGCCTTGAAAACTCAAGTCTCCGATTTGCAGCTCGGCCAGCATCTTCCGAATGTCGAGCAGCACGTTGAAGTGCTCCTTCCCGGTCAGCTCGGCAATCTCGCGGCTGCTCATCGTGGTCACAGGGGTCACCTCCTGCCCGGCCTTGTACGTCGCTGCCGCTTGCGGCGAGCTTGGGGGAGGTTTGGGTGGTCCTTCTAAACCCGGGGTTTATCGGATGGGCCTAGGAGGCGTTTAAACGGCCTGTAGCGGCCTCCTGAGCTTCGAGGCTATCAATCCAGCACCCGCAACAAAAGACGGCCAAAAGAGCTTTAAAACGGCTTACCGTCGATTCCCCGAAATGGGCAAAACAAAGACGGCCCCGAAAGACCGCCTGAAGGGGGCAACAAAACAGGGAGCCGCGCTCACGCTCCCCCGAGGTTCGCCGAGGCTCACGAATCAACGGCCGGCCCCTTGTCCCGGGCCCGCATGATCGTCTGTCGGCTCGTCTTCAGCTCCTTGGCGAGGGCGGACACGCTTTCCCCCTTGCCGAGGCGGACCCTGACGGCCTCCTGCTCGGCGTCTGTAAGGGCTCCTGGGCGGCCGATGGCCTTCCCTTCCTCCTTCGCCCGGGCTAGTCCCGCCTGTGTCCGTTCAATGAGCAAGTCCCGCTCGAACTCCGCCACCGCCGCTAGAACCTGCATCGTCATCTTCCCCGCTGGGCTGGTGAGGTCCATTCCCCCGAGGGCGAGACAATGGACGCTGACGCCCCGCTTGCCGAGGTCTTCGATGGTGGCCCGTACATCCATCGCATTGCGCCCGAGTCGGTCCAGCTTGGTGACGATGAGCACGTCTTCATGGTCCAGCTTGTCCAGGAGCTTGGCGAAGACCGGGCGCTGCTTGGTCTCCTGGGAGCCGCTGACGACCTCCCGATAGATGCGGCGGTCTTCCAGGTTGAACCCGCCCTGCCTGATTTCTTGAACTTGGTTGTCGGTGGTCTGTTCCTGGGTTGAGACGCGGCAGTAGGCGAAGACGCGGGCGGTCATGGCGAGGGGCTCCTGAAGGTGTCCGATTTGGATGTCCGATAGTCTCACCCTGTCCAATACCCTGTCAAGCTAGGTTCCGTACAGGGTCCGCCGAGGGTGTCCGCAAACGGTCGGTTTAGGACAGGCTTCAGGGGGCCCGAGGAAGGCCGGCACGGGCCCTGAAGAGGCGCCGAGGGTGACGGGCAAGGCGAGGGAGACGGCCGCACCTGGGCCACGATAGAGGCTTTGCCGGGCGCCCATGCGGTCCCCTATCGGCTGCGGCTGCGTGGGTGGCTGTCGGGGCGGGTACGGGGGGAATGGGCGCTTTGCTTACGAAGTCTGGCCCCTCGAAAATTTCCAGCGGATTTTTCGGGGCTTGAGGTTGAAATCGGCCAGCTAACCCTCATCTAAATTGAATTCGCGACCGCTAGGAGAACGTAGATGAACAACCCCAAACCGAGTTATCAAATCATTCCCGCCCAGCCGGGATTTTCGTTGGTCTATGACCTGGGGCCTGAAGAACGCACGGTAGAACTGGGCGAACCCGTGATTGCATGGCGAGTAGAGACTTCCGCAACGAAAGATGACCCTTGTGATTTCTCCTCAGTCTGCATCCCAATCACAGTTGATGGGGACATGGACCCGAGTTGCGCCGGTGTCCAGAACCCGGACAAGACCGTCACCGTGTTTTTCTCAGGCACCTATAGTTCGATTGCTGAACTTCAAGCGGAGCGATACCCGAAAGTCTAACGGAGCCCAGCTACCCAAATCGCTTGGCTCTTCTGATAACTGCGTGGTAGAGTTTGACCTACAGGCAGTCGGGAACCCAGTAACGGCGCGGGTTTTGAGACGTGGTTCGATCCCTTTTCACCTGTCGGGGGGACCAACCAAGCACTTCAAGCCGTATCACGCAGCATCAGAAACACCCGAAGAAGCCCGCCGTTGCGGGCTTTTTTCATACTTGGAGCCCAAACCGGGAACCCTCATGCAACTCACCGAACAACAAGCTGAATTCATCGCGCTCCTCGAGGCTGCTTCCAGCCGGGTGAATCAATTCGTCGAGAAGGCCCTGGGGCCGCTGGTGGAGGCCTACGGCACAGCCTGTCTGGCGCCTTCGCGGCTGCCGCTGGATTACGTGCTCAACCTCGCCCAGCTCTATCTGCGCCTCGAGAGCGTGCGCCAGTGCGAGGCCTGCCGCGCCGCGCTGGGGGTGTACGAGGACGGCCCGGTACGGGTGACCACGGAGAAGGCGAGCCGAGTCCTGACCCTCGCCGCGCTGCAGTTCAACCGCCATGAGGGCGTCGGCGGCGGGGTGTGGCTGCCGGAGGATCTGCGCCGCATCCTCGGGGTGGCCGAGGGGGAGCAGAACCCCAATCAGGCCCAGCTGATCTTCCAGGACGTGATCAACGAGGCGGCCTCGCGCTACCTGATCCGCAGCGTCTTCGAGGCCGGCGTGCGCCTCTCGGAGCTGCATTACGATCAGGCCAAGGTGTTCCCGGCACCCCTGCTCGGGCGGGGTACGGCGGCGATGGCCTATGCGCCCCTGCCCTACTCCGATGAGCTGCAGCAGCAGATTTCCCAGGCGCGGGAGCTCGTTTCGGCCCACTTCGACGCGCTGGCCGACGAGGCGATCGAGGATGGTGGCGCCGGGGCAAAGCGCGTCGGGTTGAGCCGGCACTATCACTGAGCGCGGTTCTTAACGCACCAATAGCGAGGCCGCCCCATGAGGCGGCCTCGCTGTTTTATGGCGCCAGGCTTGCGAGCTCAGCGTTCGTCGAAGCTCACCAACAGGCGCTTGCTGGTGGCGCGGGCCTGGCAGCTGAGCACGAAGCCCTGGGCCACCTCGGGCGCTTCGAGGGTGAAGTTCTTGTCCATCACCACCGTGCCGTCGAGCACCTTGGCGCGGCAGGTGCAGCACACGCCGGCCTTGCACGAGAACGGCAGGTCGAGGCCGGCGTTGAGGGCCGCGTCGAGCACGTGTTCGTCGGGGCCGATGGCGAGTTCGTGCTCCTTGCCATCGAGCACCACCGTGAGGGCGATGTCCTTTTTGGCCTGGGCCACCGCAGCGGCGCTTGCGCCAGCACCCACCGGCTTGGCCCCTGCTGGCAGGCCGGCAGTGAAGCGCTCGGTGCGGATGCGGTCGGCGGGCACACCGGCCTGCACCAGCGCGTCCTCGGTGGCGCTTATCATGGCGTCGGGGCCGCAGATGAAGACCTCGTCCATGCTCCCCACCGGCAACAGGGCCTTGATGATCTCGCGCACCTTGTCGCCGTCGATGCGGCCCTGGAGCAGATCAACCTCCTGGGCCTGGCGCGACAGCACGTGGATCAGCGTGAGGCGGTCGCGGTAGCGGTCCTTGAGGTCCTGCAGGGCCTCGTTGAACATCACCGACGACATGCGGCGGTTGCCATAGACCAGGGTGAACTTGGACCCGGGCTGCTCCTCGAGCGTGCTCGCGGCGATCGATAGGATGGGCGTGATGCCCGAGCCGGCGGCAAAGCCCACGCGGTGGATCGCGCGCTTCTTCTTGACCACGAAGCGGCCATCCGGCGGCATCACCTGGATGGTGTCGCCGGCCTTGATGGACTGGGCAGCCCAGTTGGAGAACAGGCCGTTCTCGACCGGGCGGATGCCGATCTCGAGCTCGCCCCGGGCGGCCAGGCGGCTGCGCGGGCTGCTGATGGAATAGCTGCGGCGCACGTCCTGGCCGGCCACGTTGGCGCGCAGGGTGAGGAACTGGCCGGGCTCGAAGGCAAAGCTGTCCTTCGCCTCGTCGGGGATGGCCAGGGTGATCGCCACCGCGCCGGCCGCCTCGGGGCTGACGCGCTTGACGGTGAGGTCGTGAAATCGGAGAGCTGACATGTGGGGCTCCTTCGGAGCAGGGAGGAGACGGGAGTGAGGAGTGAGGAGGCCTTGACCGATCCTGTTGCACGGACGATCGCCAGCGCAAGATGTTTCAGCCCGGTCTCCTTACTCCTCTCCCCTTACGCCTCCCCGCCTCAATACGGTTTGAAGTAATCGAACGGCTCCTGGCAGTCGAGGCACTTGTACAGTGCCTTGCAGGCAGTCGAGCCGAACTGGGAGGTGACGACGGTGCGGCTTGAGCCGCAGTGGGGGCAGCTCACAACGTCGGCCGCCGGGCGTTTGATGAAGCGCATCACCGAGACGTCGGGCGCCGGCCGGGTGTGGGGCGGCGCGATGCCGTAGGCGTGGAGCTTGGCCTTGGCTGCGTCGCTCATCCAGTCGGTGGTCCACGGGGGCGACAGGCGGGTGACGACCCGCGCCGCCACGCCCAGCTCGGCGAGCCTGGCGCGCACGTCGTCCTCGATCTGGCCCATCGCCGGACAGCCGCTGTAGGTGGGCGTGATGACCACCTCGAGGCCGTCCGGGGCGTCGTTCACCTCCCGCAGGATGCCGAGCTCGCGCAGGGTGACCACCGGGATCTCCGGGTCGGTCAGGGCTTCCAGCGCGGCCCACACCCTTTCGGTGGCGGTGCTCATGGTGTCACCAGCGGCCATCGGGGTGGGCGCGAGCGAGGCTCTGCATCTCGGCGAGCAGGAAACCCAGGTGCTCGGAGTGCAGGCCGACCTTGCCCTCGGTGACGTAGCCGTGGAAGTTCGGGCGGCTCAGCGTGGCCTCGGCCAGCGCGTCGTTCACCATCGCGTCCCAGGCCGGGCGCAGGGCCCACACGTCGACGGCCACGTGGGCGGCCACCGCCGCGCCTTCGGCCGGGCTGGTGGTCCAGAACTCCTCGGTGTAAGGCATCAGGTGGTCCACCGCCGCCTGCACGCGGGCGTGGGATTCGTCGGTGCCGTCGCCCATCCGCACCAGCCAGTCACGGGCGTGGTGGAGGTGGTAGCTGGTCTCCTTGACCGACTTGGCGGCGATGGCCGCCAGGCCCGCGTCGGCGGAGTTCTGCAGGCCGTCCCACACCAGCACCATCAGCGCGGAGTACAAAAAGTTGCGCACGATGGTGGTGGCGTAGTCCCGGTCGGCCGCCGCGTAGCCCACCAGCGGGCCGTGGTGCGGGAGCTCCAGCAGCGTGTAGTTGCGAAACTCGTGGGCGTCGCGGAAGTAGGCGAGCTGGTCCTCGCTGGCGTCGCCGCCCTTCAGCTCGGCCACGCGCTGGTAGAGCAGCCGGGCCTGGCCGATGAGGTCGAGGCTGACGTTGGCGAGCGCCAGGTCTTCTTCGAGGATGGGGCCGTGGCCGCACCATTCGGCGTTGCGCTGGCCCAGCACCACGGCGTTGTCGGCCAGGTGCAGCAGGTAGTCGATGGGCGTGCTCATTACATGTGCCCCACTTCTTCGGGGATTTCGTAGAAGGTCGGGTGGCGGTAGATCTTGTCGGCCGCCGGGTCGAACAGCTCGCCCTTGTCGTCAGGGTTGCTGGCGGTGATCGAGGCGGACGGCACGACCCAGATGCTCACGCCTTCCTGGCGGCGGGTGTAAACGTCGCGGGCCATGTGCAGCGCCTGGGACGCGTCGGCGGCGTGCAGGCTGCCGCAGTGCTTGTGCTCGAGGCCCTGCTTGCTACGGACGAAAACTTCCCAGAGGGGCCATTCCTTGAGTGCGGGGGTGTTCATGCTGCCTCCTTCATCGCGCGTTCTTGTTGCTTGCGGGTGTAAGCCAGGGCGGCATCGCGCACCCACTGGCCATCGGTGTGGGCCTTGACCCGGGTGGACAGGCGTTCCTTGTTGCAGGGGCCGTTGCCTTCGACGGTGTTCCAGAACTCGGCCCAGTCGATCTGGCCGTAGTCGTAGTGCTGGCGCGCCTCGTTCCACTTGAGGTCGGGGTCGGGCAGCGTGATGCCGAGCACCTTGGCCTGGGGCACGGTGGCGTCCACGAACTTCTGGCGCAGGTCGTCGTTGCTGATGCGCTTGATGCCCCAGCGCATGCCCTGGGCGCTGTTGGGGCTGTCGGCGTCGGGCGGCCCAAACATGGCGAGGCACTTCCACCACCAGCGGTTCACCGCGTCCTGCACCATGGCCTTCTGGGCCTCGGTGCCGGTCATCATCACCAGCAGCGCTTCGTAGCCCTGGCGCTGGTGGAAGGATTCCTCCTTGCAGACGCGCACCATGGCCCGGGCGTAGGGGCCGTAGGAGCAGCGGCACAGGGGGATCTGGTTCATGATCGCGGCGCCGTCGACCAGCCAGCCGATCACGCCCACGTCGGCCCAGGTGAGGGTCGGGTAGTTGAAGATCGAGCTGTACTTGGCGCGGCCGCTGTGCAGGCCTTCGAGCAGCTGGTCACGGCTGGTGCCGAGGGTCTCGGCGGCGGAATACAGATACAGCCCGTGGCCGCCCTCGTCCTGCACCTTGGCGATCAGGATGGCCTTGCGCTTGAGGCTGGGTGCGCGGGAGATCCAGTTGCCTTCGGGCAGCATGCCGACGATCTCGCTGTGGGCGTGCTGGCTGATCTGGCGCACGAGGGTCTTGCGGTAGGCCTCGGGCATCCAGTCCTGGGGTTCGATGCGGCCGTCGGCGTCGATGCGGGCATCGAAGCGGGCCATCTCTTCGGGGTTCTCGGTGGAGAGCGTCGGCGCGGCGGGCTTTTGCCCCGGCGCGTCGGCTACGCTGAACGACTGGGTATACATGGATCGTCTCCTCTTGGTTTAGTCTGCAAGCGCTCAGGCGAGCCAGGCAGGCGGGCGTTTGTCGAGAAAGGCGGCAATGCCGTCGCGGGCCTCGTCGGTGGCGCGGCGGCGGGCGATGCGCTGGGCGGTTTCCTCGCTCACCGCATCGTCGATGGGGCGGCCATCGACGGCGGCGATGAGGTCCTTGGCGGCCTTCTGGGCGTCGGGGGCGCAGCTGACCAGCTGTTCCGTAAGACGGGCGATGGCAGCGTCGAGTTCGGCTGCCGGCACCACCTCGCCCACCAGGCCCATCGCCAGGGCGCGGGCGGCGTCGATGCGCTCGGCGCTCTGGAAGATGCGCAGCGCGTGGCGCGGGCCGACGGCGCGCAGCACGAAGGGGCTGATCACCGCCGGGATGATTCCGAACTTGACCTCGGAGGTCGAAAACTGGGCGTCGTCGGCGGCGATCGCCATGTCGCAGGCAGCGGTGAGGCCGGTGCCACCGCCCAGGGCGGCGCCCTGCACGCGGGCGATGGTCGGCTTGCCCATCCCGGCGAGGGCCCGCAGCATGTCGGCGAAGCGTCGCGCGTCGGCGAGGTTCTCGGCCTCACTGAAGCCGGCAGCGCGGCGCATCCAGTTGAGGTCGGCGCCGGCCGAGAAGTGGCGACCGCGGCCGGCCAGCACCACCACGCGCACGCTGCGGTCGGCGTCGAGCGCGCGACAGGCGGCGCTGAGTTCGTCGATGAGCTGCTCGTCGAAGGCGTTGAAGACCGCCGGACGATTCATCCAGATCGTCGCGACCCGCCCGCTGCGCTCGATCTCGAGGGTTTCAAAATGTGCCATGGGGGCTCCCGCGGGGGCCGGCCTGGTGGCCAGGCCCCGTGCGTCGGTTACTGAGAGATTGTCCAGTCGCCGCCCTTGACTTCGAGCATGCGGAAGGAGGACAGATCGAGGCCCATGTGATCGGTGGGCGACATGTTGAACTTGCCGCTGGTGCCGACGAAGCCCTTGGTGGCCTCGATGGCGTCGCGCACCTTGGCCTTGTCGGTGGAGCCTGCGCGCTTGATGGCATCGACGGCGATCATCAGGCCGTCGTAGGCGTAGCCGCCAAAGGTGGACACGTCCTGCTTGTAGCGTTCCTTGTAGGCATTGGCGTAGGCGGTCACGACGGGCTTCTGCGGGTCGGCGGCGGGCAGCTTCTCGGGGATCAGCTGGGCCGGCGACGGCAGGCGCACGCCTTCGGCAGCCGGGCCGGCGAGCTTCAGGAACTCGTCCGAGGCCACGCCGTGGGACTGGTACAGCGGCAGCGTGATGCCGAGCTGCTTGTAGTTCTTGGTGACGATGGCCGGGCCCTGGCCGAGGCCGAA
Organism: Zoogloea ramigera; assembly: GCF_006539865.1. Lineage (GTDB taxonomy): Bacteria > Pseudomonadota > Gammaproteobacteria > Burkholderiales > Rhodocyclaceae > Zoogloea > Zoogloea ramigera. The sequence goes on along the minus strand of NZ_BJNV01000062.1, from coordinate 21,923 downwards.
CACGAACACGGCCTGCACGCCGGCGGTGTTCTTGATCTTGGTGAGCTGCGGGCTCATGTCGGTGTCCTTCGGCCCGTAGGTCTCGTTGGCCACCAGGGTGACGCCGTACTTGGCGGCGACGGCCTCGGTCTCCTTCCTGCCGGACTGGCCGAAACCGCTGGTCTCGGAGAACAGCGCCACCTTGCTGATGCCGCGCTTCTTCATGTCCTCAAACACCTTCTCGGCGGCCATGCGGTCGGTGTGGGGCGTCTTGAAGACCCACTTCTTGACCGGCTCGACGATCACCACGGCACCCGCCAGGGAGATGAAGGGCACGCCGGCCCGCTCGACCAGCGGCACGGTGGACATGGTCGAGCCGGTGGTGGTGCCGCCGACGATGAGGTCGACCTTGTCATCGTCGATCAGGCGCTTGGCGAAGCCGTTGGCCTTGTTGGCGTCGCTGCCGTCGTCGTAGTGCACCAGCTGGAGCTGTCGGCCGAGCACGCCGCCCTTCTTGTTGATGTCTTCCACGTAGAGCTGGAGCGTTTTGAGTTCCGGGTCGCCCAGGAAGGCGGCCGGGCCGGTGACCGACAAAATGGAGCCGATCTTGATCGGGTCGGCGGCGATGGCACTGATGCTGCCCAGGCTGCCGAGGGCCAGCGCAGCGCCGGCCAGGATGGTCTTGAAGGTTTTTTTCATGGTCTTTTGTCTCCTTTGGTGGTGTTGCTCAAACGCGCTCGATGATCATCGCGATGCCCTGCCCCACCCCGATGCACATGGTGCATAGGGCATAGCGGCCGCCGCGGCGGTGGAGTTCGTACATGGCGGTGGTGACCAGGCGGGCGCCGCTCATGCCCAGCGGGTGGCCCATGGCGATGGCGCCGCCGTTGGGGTTCACGCGCGCCTCGTCGTCGGCCAGGCCCAGGTCGCGCAGCACCGCCAGGCCCTGGGCGGCGAAGGCTTCGTTGAGCTCGATGACGTCCATCTGATCGAGGCTGAGGCCGGTGTTGGCGAGCACCTTGCGTACCGCCGGCGCCGGGCCAAAGCCCATGATGCGCGGCGCAAGGCCGGCGGTGGCCATCGCCACCACGCGGGCCTTCGGCGTGAGCCCGTGGCGGGCGGCGGCGGCTTCGGAGGCCAGCAGCAGCGCACAGGCGCCGTCATTCACCCCCGAGGCGTTGCCGGCGGTCACCGTGAGCTCGGGGCCGTTGACGCCCTTCAGCTTGGCCAGCATCTCGAGGGTGGTCTCGGGGCGCGGGTGCTCGTCGGTGTCGAAGACGATCGGGTCGCCCTTCTTGCGCGGGATCTCCACCGGCACCAGCTCGTCGGCGAAGCGGCCGGCGGCGTGGGCAGCGGCCCAGCGCTGCTGAGAGCGCAGCGCGAAGGCGTCCTGGTCGGCCCGGCCGATGCCGAAATCGGCCGCCACGTTGTCGGCGGTCTGGGGCATCGAGTGGGTCTCGTAGAGCTTCTTCATCAGCGGGTTGATGAAGCGCCAGCCGATGGTGGTGTCGTGGATCGCCGCACTGCGCGAGAAGGCCGATTCGGCCTTGCCCATCACGAAGGGGGCGCGGCTCATGCTCTCGACGCCGCCGGCGATCATCAGCCCGGTCTCGCCGGACTTGATGCTGCGGGCGGCCAGGCCCACCGCGTCCATGCCCGAGCCGCACAGGCGGTTGACGGTGGTGCCCGGCACCTCCACCGGCAGCCCGGCCAGCAGGCCCGACATGCGGGCCACGTTGCGGTTGTCCTCGCCGGCCTGGTTGGCGCAGCCGTAGATGATGTCCTCGACGGCGGCCCAATCCACCTGAGGGTTGCGCGCCATCAGGGCCTTGAGCGGGATGGCGCCCAGGTCGTCCGGCCGCACGCTGGCGAGGGTGCCGCCGTAGCGCCCGATGGGCGTGCGGATGGCGTCGCAGATAAAGGCGTTGTTCATCGTCCGGGTCTCCTTACAGCTGCTTGGGGCGTTCGTCGATGACGCGGCGGGCCTTGCCGGTCTGGGTGCGCGGGATGGTGTCGAAGTCCATCACCTTGATCTTGGTGGAGATGCCGATGATGGTCTTGATGTGGTGCTGCAGCGTGCGGCTGACCTCCTCGAGGGCAGCGCGGCTGAGCTTGCCGGAGAGCTCGCGCTGGACTTCGCAGCGCACCTCCACGTTGTCCAGGTGGCCGTCGCGGGACAGCACGATCTGGTAGTTACCGGTGAGGCGCGGGTCGCGCATGATCTGCTCCTCGATCTGGGTCGGGAACACATTCACGCCGCGCACGATCAGCATGTCGTCGGAGCGGCCGGTGATCTTGTCGAAGCGGCGGAACGACCGGGAGGTGGGCGGCAGGAGGCGCGTGAGGTCGCGGGTGCGGTAGCGGATGACCGGGAAGGCCTCCTTGGTGAGGGAGGTGAACACCAGCTCGCCATCCTGGCCGTCGGGCAGCACTTCACCGGTCTCGGGGTCGATGATCTCGGGGTAGAAGTGGTCTTCCCAGATCACCGGGCCGTCCTTGCTCTCGATGCACTCGCAGGCCACGCCGGGGCCCATCACCTCGGTGAGACCGTAGATGTCGATGGCGTCGATGCCGAGCTTGCGCTCGATTTCGCCGCGCATCCCCTCACCCCACGGCTCGGCGCCGAAGATGCCGACCTTGAGGGAGATCTCGTCGGGCTTGATGCCCAGGCGCTCGAACTCCTCGGCGATCACCAGCGAGTACGACGGGGTGACCATGATGATCTCGGGCTTGAAGTCCATGATCTGCTGGACCTGCTTCTCGGTCTGGCCGCCGGACATCGGCACCACCGTGCAGCCCAGGCGCTCGGCGCCGCCGTGGGCACCGAGGCCGCCGGTGAACATGCCGTAGCCGTAGGCCACGTGCACCATGTCGCCGGCCCGGCCGCCCGCGGCGCGGATCGAACGGGCGACGAGGTTGGCCCAGTTGTCGAGGTCGTTCTTGGTGTAGCCGACCACCACCGACTTGCCGGTCGTGCCGCTCGAGGCGTGCAGGCGCGCCACCTTGCTGCGCGGCACCGCGAACAGGCCGAACGGGTAGTTGTCCCGCAGGTCGGTCTTGGTCATGAACGGAAACTTGGACAGGTCGGAGAGCTGCTTGAGGTCGTCCGGGTGGACGCCCTTCTCCTGGCAGCGCTTGCGGTAGGGCTCGACGTTGTCGTAGGTGTGGCGCACCGACCACTTGAGGCGTTCGAGCTGCAGGGCCGAGATCTCGTCGCGGCTGGCTGTTTCGATGGCTTCCAGGTCGCCGGGCTGCGGGCGCTTGACGGGCATGGGTGTCTCCTCTCTGTTGTTATGGGGTTCAGGCGGCGGGCACGGCGGCGAGGCCGGCGATGACTTCGCCGTTGATCCGGTAGCTCTTGCCGCGGAACAAAGCAATCGTCTTGCCGCTCTGGCGGCTCTTCACGGTGACGTCGTAGACGCCGGTGCGGCCGGACTGGGAACGCTCGACGGCCTCGGCGTCGAGGGTGTCGTTCTCCATGCCAGGGGCCAGGAAGTCGATGTGGCAGGCCGAGGCCACGGTGTTCTTGTTGTAGCTGTTGCAGGCGTAGGCGAAGGCGGTGTCGGCCAGCGAAAAGATCAGGCCGCCGTGGCAGATGTGGTGGCCATTGACCATGTCGCCACGCACCGGCATCGATAGGTGCGAGACGCCCGGCCCAACGCTCTCGATCTTGATGCCGAGGGCGTTGGCGGCGCGGTCGCGGGCCCACATGGCGTCGGCGACGGCTTCGGCCAGGGCCTGGGCCTCGGTGGGGTTGGGGTGCCTAGTGGACATGGATGCCCTTTCCGGCAAAGACCGACTGCTGGATCAGCGGCGAGACGCGGTAGCGGTCTTCGCCATAAAAGGCGCCGAGGTTGCGCAGCACCTGGCAGATCACCCGGACGCCCACGGCGTCGGCCCAGGCGAGCGGCCCCTTGGGGTAATTGACGCCGAGCCGCATCGCCGCGTCGGCGCCCTTTGCGTCGCAGACGCCCTGGTTCACCGCGTCGGCGGCCTCGTTGGCGAGGGTGGCGAGGGTGCGCATCACGGCCAGCCCGGGCACGTCGGCGAAGCGCGACACCGCAAAGCCTGCGGCCTGCAGCAGGCCCACCGCCGCGGCCGCATCCGGAGCAAAGCAGGTGTGGGCAACGCTGACCGCCAGGCGCGTGGCCTGGGTGTAGTCGAGGGCCAGGTCGATCAGCACCAGGCTGGGGATGCCGCTTTCGGCGGCGCGCTGGGTGGCGCTGCGGCCATCGGTCTGGAAGACCACTGCGTTGCCGACCTCGGCGATCCGCCCGTCGTTGTTGTCGCCCCAGGTGTAGGCCACGCCCCGCTCGTGGAGCCGGTCGGCGATGGCCTCGACGGCCGGCGAATGGCCGTGCAGCACGATCGTCTCGGGCACCGACTGGGCGACGGCGGACTTGGGCTGCGGACGCTCGGCGCCCTCGCGGTAGTCGTAGAAGCCGCGCCCGCTCTTGCGGCCGTAGAAGCCGGCATCCACCAGCTCCTGCTGGATCAGCGAGGGCAGGAAGCGCGGGTCGTTGAAGTAGGCGTTCCACACCGAGCGGCTGACGGCGAAGTTGACGTCGTGGCCGATCATGTCGGTGAGCTCGAAGGGCCCCATCTTGAAGCCGCCGGCCTCGCGCATCACCGCGTCGATGGTGGCGACATCGGCGGCGCCCTCGCCCAGCAGACGCATCGCCTCGCCGTAATACGAGCGGGCCACCCGGTTGACGATGAAGCCCGGCGTCGAGCGGGTGTGCACCGGCGTCTTGCCCCAGGCGGCGGCGGTATCGAAGAGGGTCGCGGCCACCGCCGCGTCGGTGGCGAGGCCGGACACCACCTCGACCAGCGCCATCAGCGGCGCCGGGTTGAAGAAGTGCAGGCCGGCCAGGCGCTCGGGCCGCTGCAGCGCCGAGCCGATGGCGGTGACCGAGATCGACGAGGTGTTGGTGCCGAAGATGCAGTCGGCGCCGACGATGTCTTCGAGGTCGCGGTAAAGCTTCTGCTTGGCTTCGAGGCTCTCGACGATGGCTTCGACGACGAGGGCGGCGTCGGCCAGGTCGGCAGCTTGTTCGACGGCCCGCAGGCGCTCGCCGGCCGCGGCGGCGGCCTCGGCGCTCATGCGGCCCTTGTCGGCGAGCTTGGAAAACTGGGCCCGGATGCCGGCGACGGCCTTGGCGGCGGCCTCCGGGCGGTTGTCGAGGAGCTTCACCACATGGCCGGCCGCCGCGGCGACCTGGGCGATGCCGGCACCCATGGCGCCGGTGCCGACCACCGCGATGACGGCAGAGGAGTCGAGGGCGCGGCTCACGCTCACTCCCCCGTGAAGCGGGGTGCCCGCTTTTCCATGAAGGCGGCGACGCCTTCGGCGTAGTCGGCGCTCCAGCCCAGCTCGCGCATGAAGCTGCCCTCGAAGGAGAGCTGCTGCTCGAGGGTGTGGCCCGGCGCGGCGTGCATCGCCTGGCGGGTACGCACCAGCGCCTTGGTGGGCATCGCGGCGAGCTGGGCGGCCAGCGCGTCGATGCGCGCGGCAAAGGCGTCGTCGGCCACCGCCTCCCAGATCAGGCCCCACTCTGCGGCCTTCTCGGCGGGCAGCTTGTCGGCCAGCAGCGCCAGGCCCATCGCCCGGGCCATGCCGACGCGCTGGGGCAGGAACCAGGTGCCGCCGGTGTCGGGCACCAGGCCGATCTTGCTGAAGGCCTGCAGGAAGGAGGCGGACTTGCTGGCCACCACCAGGTCGCAGGCCAGCGCCACGCTGGCGCCGGCGCCAGCGGCGATGCCGTTGACCGCGGCGATGGTCGGCACCCGCAGGTTCTGCAGGCGCAGGATCAGCGGCTTGTAGTTGGCTTCGACCACGTTGCCGATGTCGGGCATCTTGCCGCCCACGGTCTGCATGTCGGGGTCGGCCAGGTCCTGGCCGGCGCAGAAGGCGCGGCCGGCGCCGCTGAGCACCAGCACGCGGACAGCCTTGTCGGCCTGGACGGTGTCGAGGGCGGCACGCAGCTCGGCGTGCATCTCGCCGGTGAAGCTGTTGAGCTTGTCCGGGCGGTTGAGCGTGAGCCGGGCAACGCCGTCGGCAACCTCAAAAAGAATGTTCTTGAATTCCATGACGTCTCCTCAGGCGTGGTAGCGGCGCTGGACCACACGGAAGCGGTTGGCGACGAAAGCCGAATCCGCATACGAGGCGTTGGCCGCCGGGTTGCCGCCGGTGCCGTGGTAGTCGGAATAGGCCGCCGACTGATTGACGAAGACGCCGCCGGTGAGGTTGATCGACAGGGCGACCTTGCTGCGCCAGGTGGCTTCGGTCATCGCGTCGACGACGTCCTGCCTGGTGGAATACACGCCCACGGTGAGCGCGCCGTGGGTGCTCACCACGCGCTCGGAGAGGGCGATGGCAGCGGCGCTGTCGGCCACCTTGACGATGAAGGCGATCGGGCCGAAGCGCTCTTCCATGTAGAGCTTCTCGTCGGCGGCGTCGCAGGCCAGCAGCACCGGCGTGCGCACGTTGGCGGCCGGGAAGTCGGGGTTGTCGAGCTTGGTGGAGGCCAGCACGACCTTGCCCAGCGCACCGCTGTTGGCCACGTCGATGCGCTCGGCGGTGTCGGCGGACTGGATCGCGCCGAGCACCGCATGGGCCACCTCGGGCTTCGACAGGAAGCGCTGGACGGCGGCAGCCAGGTCGGCGCAGAACTCGTCGTAGCTCTTGTGGCCCTGGTCGGTGTCGATGCCGCCGGCCGGCACGAAGAGCGCCTGGGAGGTGGTGCACATCTGGCCGGAGTACAGCGACAGCGTGAAGGCCAGGTTGCCGAGCATCGCCTTGTAGGCATCGGTGGACTCGATGACGATGTTGTTCACCCCGGCCAGCTCGGCATAAACCTGGGCCTGACGGGCGTTGTCGATGAGCCACTGGCCGAACACGTTGCCGCCGGTGAAATCGACCGATTTGACCGCCGGATGGGTGGCCAGCGCCTGGGTGGTGGCGCGCTTGTCGGTGACGCACAGGCTGACGAGGTTGGGGTCGATGCCGTTTTCAGCGAGCACGGCGCGGATCGTGCGCACGGTGATCGCCGCCGGCAGGATGGCGTTGCTGTGGGCCTTGACGATCACCGGGTTGCCGGTGGCCAGCGCCGCGAAGAGGCCCGGGTAGGTGTTCCAGGTCGGGAAGGTGCCGCAGCCGATCACCAGCGCGGTGCCGCGGCCGACGATCTGGAAGTGCTTCTTCATGACCAGCGGCGGGTTCTTGCCCTGGGGCTTCTCCCACACGGTTTCGGCCGGCACGAAGCTCTGCTCGCGCCAGGCGTAGGCGACGGCCTCGAGGCCGCGGTCTTGCGCGTGGGGAGCGCCGGCCTGGAAGGCCATCATCCAGCCCTGGCCGGTGGTCATCATCACCGCGTGGGCGAGCTCGAAGCTCTGCTTGTTGAGGCGGTCGAGGATCTCGAGGCAGATGCCGGTGCGGCCGTCGGCGCCCACCGCCTGCCAGCCCTGCATCGCCACGTGGCCGGCGGCGACCAGGGCGTCCGGGTCACACACCGGGTAGCTCACGCCCAGCGCGATGCCGTAGGGGGACGACTCACCACCATGCCAGCCCTGCTGGCCGGGCTGCCCCAGCTCGAAAGGCTTGCCGAGATGGGCTTCGAAAGCACGCTTTCCGTCGTCGGGCGCGTTTTCGCCATAGACCTTGGGGCTCGGCATCTCGCTGAAAGCCGACCAGTAGGCGCGCGAGGCGATGGCTGCGACGGCGCCATCGAGGCGGGCGCGATGCTTGTCGAAGAGGGGGTGCGTCATTCCGTTGTCTCCTGTCGGTGTTGGGTTCTTGAATCAAACAGTACAAACTAAGGTGTTTGATGTCAATAATAAGTATCGAATTTTTCTGACAAGAATGACTCAAGTTACACTCTACAAAACGCCTTTCACTAAAAAAAATATGTTTTTATTCAATAATTTATTTTAATTTTTTTGTGTTTTTTTGCCTAAAATCGACACCAATCGGCGGGGCATTATTTTTCTTATGGCCACAAAAGTGATACAGATAATTATTATTATCTATATAGTTTTGTATCACTTTTAAAGCCGACAAAGGAGTTCTAAAAAAAGCCCTCTGAATGCCCCCTCCCACCCGCCGCGACACGTGCTCGCCTATCCGCCAAGGCTAAGGAGCGGCTAAAATAGCAATCTCCATGCCTGACTCCCGCAGCACCGTGCCCTCTGCCGCCCACACCCGTCTCGACGACTTCCGTCAGCAAGGCCGCGTCCAGGCTGGCTCGATCATCATCTCGGTCTTCGGCGACGCCGTCCTGCCCCGCGGCAGCCGCATCTGGCTGGGCAGCCTGATCCAGCTGCTCGAGCCCCTCGGCCTCAACGAACGCCTCATCCGCACCTCGGTGTTCCGGCTCGCGAAGGAAGAATGGCTGCGCACCGAGCCCATCGGACGGCGCACCGACTACCTGCTCACGCCCTCCGGCCAGCGGCGTTTCGAGGAAGCCTCGCGGCACATCTACGCCTCCAGCGCCCCCCTGTGGGACCGGCGCTGGCGCCTCATCGTGACCGTCGGCGAGCTCGCCCCCAAGGCGCGCGAGGCCCTGCGCCGGGCACTCTTTTGGCAAGGTTTCGGCACCCTGGGCGGCGATTGCTTCGTGCACCCCAGCGCCGACCTCAGCGCCGCCTTCGACGCGCTGCTGGCCGAAGGCCTGGCCGACACCGTCGGCAAGCTCAAGCCGCTCCTCGCCGCCGACGCCCAGTTCGGCAACGCCGCCAGCGACGTGGACATGGTCAATGGCGCCTGGAACCTCGAGCGCCTGGCCGGGGTGTACGACGGCTTCGTCGGCCGCTACCAGCCAGTGCTCGACGAGCTGCGCGCCGACGCGGCCGGCGACATCGACGACGAATCCGCCTTCCTGCTGCGCATCCTGCTGATCCACGACTATCGCCGCCTGCTGCTGCGCGACCCCGAGCTCCCCGACGTGCTGCTGCCTGCCGACTGGCCCGGCCAGAAGGCCCGGCTGCTGTGCAAGGAACTCTACCGCCGCCTCCTCGCCCCGTCCGAGCGCCACCTCGACACCCACCTCCAGCTCGCCAGCGGCCAGACCCCGCCCGCCACGCCACTGATCCACGAGCGCTTCCGCGAAGACGACCCGCTCGGCGACGGCCGAGCCTGACGCGCTGCGCTCCGAAGCGCGATCACCGAGGCGACAAGCACGACTGGATTCCCCTGGGCCAGGCCTCTCTCACCCAGCGTCCCCGCTGGGGCAAGGGCACTTCTGGGCATCCCGCCATTTCCTGGTGAGCCTTCCGGGGCCCCGCCAGCCCCGGCGTGAGCGGAGCAAAGCGGCGACGCTGCAAGGCGCCGACTTCAACCCCACCCTTCTCGGGAATCGGGACGGCGCTGTGTTCCGCCGACCGCCGCGCATCACCCCTTCTCCGCCTGCAAGCGTGCCGCGTCACCTGCGCCGAGCTCGATCGCAAAGGCGCGCGCGGGCAGAAAAGCGGCACCGGTACCGCGCTGCGCCCCAACACAAGGTCTGGCCGGGCCCAGTTCATCGATTACATTCAGTTATCGATGCACGCACTGTTTTGCATTGGACGCATCAGGAGCAGGGTTTGTACTATTCGTAACTCATTCCCCTAAAAAAAATCCGCTAAAGCAAGGCGGAGGAGACAACGATGAAGCCATCCCCTTCCCACGCACGGCGCACCGCGACACTGGCCGCCGCCCTGGGCGCCCTGCTAGTGACCGCCACCGCGCCCGTCGCGGCCCGCAGCCCCCAGGCCGCTGCCCGTGTCACTGCCACGCAGGAGAGCGTCGAGATCCGGCGCGACCACTCCGGCATGCCCCACGTTTACGCCAAAACCACCTTCGGGCTGTTCCATGGCTACGGCTACGTCGTCGCCCAGGATCGCCTCTTCCAGATGGAAATGGCACGGCGCAGCACCCAGGGTCGGGTTGCCGAAGTGCTCGGGCCCAAGTTCGTGGCCTTCGACAAGGGCATCCGCGCCAACTACTGGCCGCAATCCATCCACGACCAGATCGCCGCGCTGCCCCGGGCCGATCGGGACATCCTCGAAGGCTACGCCGCCGGCATGAACGCCTGGCTCGCCAGGGTGAAGGCCGATCCCGGCAGGCTGATTCCCAAGCAGTTCAATGACTTAGGCTTCGCGCCGGAGCCCTGGACGGCCTTCGACGTGGTGATGGTCTTTGTCGGCACGATGGCCAACCGCTTCTCCGACTTCAACACCGAGATCGACAACCTCGGCCTCCTCACCGCGCTGACCGACAAGCATGGCGCGGCGGCCGGCCGGACGATCTTCGATGAGCTGAAATGGGTGATCGACCCCGACGCACCGACCACCGTGCCGGAAAGCGCCGGCCGCTACACGGTGCCGGTGAGCACCGCGGGCACCATCGCCTACACGCTGCCGGATTACCGCGACACGCCGCCGAGCCTGGCCCGGCTGGCCAGGCACATCGACGGCGCCCTGCTCGGCGGCCCGCAGGAGGCCCAGCATGAAGCCCTGCTGGCCCAGCTCGAAGCCTTTGGCATGACCGGCCAGGCCGGCTTTCCGGCCGCCAGCAACATCTGGATCGTCGGCAAGAAGCGCGCCGCCGGGGCGAGCTCCATCCTGCTCAACGGCCCCCAGTTCGGCTGGTTCGCACCGGCCTACACCTTCGGCATCGGCCTCCACGGGGCGGGCTTCGACATCGTCGGCAACACCCCCTTCGCCTACCCCTGCATCCTGTTCGGCCACAACGGCAGGATAGGCTGGGGCGCGACGGCGGGCTTTGGCGATGGCGTGGACATCTTCGCCGAGAAGCTCGACCCGGCCGACCCGACCCGCTACCTCCACAAGGGCGAATGGAAGCAGATGGAAACGCGCAGCGAGACCATCGCCGTCAAGGGCGCAGCGGCCGAGACGCTCGAGGTCCATCGCACCGTGCATGGCCTGGTCGTCAAGAGCGACCCGAAGGCCGGCGTGGCCTACGCCAAGGCGCGCACCTGGAGCGGCCGCGAGCTCGACTCGCTGTTCGGCTGGGTGCGCCAGGGCCAGGCCACCGACTGGAAGGGCTGGCTGGGCCAGGCCGAGCGCAACGCGCTCACCATCAACTGGTACTACGCCGACCGGCGCGGCAACATCGGCTATGTGCACACCGGCAAGTACCCCGAGCGCCGGGCCGGCCACGACCTGCGCCTGCCCGTGCCGGGCACCGGCGAGATGGACTGGAAGGGCCTGCTGCCCTTCCGCAGCAACCCACAGGTCTACAACCCCGACACCGGCTATCTCGTAAACTGGAACAACTCGCCGATGAAGGGCTACCCCAACCCCGACATGCTGTGGCTGTCGTGGGGCGGCGCAGATCGTCTCAACGAGCTCGAGCAGCGTCTGGCCGCGCAGCCGCGGCTGGATGCGGACGCCATGTGGGCCCTGCTGAAGCCGACCAGCCTTGCCGACGTGAATGTGCGCTACTTCCTGCCCGCCCTCGAAAAGGCCGTCGCCGGCCTGCCGGACGACGACCGCCGACGCCAGATGGTGCGGCTGCTGGCCGGCTGGGACCGCATGCACGACGACGCCAACCGCGACGGCCGTTACGACAGCCCCGCCTCGGCGATCATGCCCGCCTGGTTTGCCGCGATGCTGCGCGCCACCGTGGCAGCCGATCTCCCGGCCGATTTCGCCAAGTTCTACCTCAGCGCTGGCTACCCCACCGCCGAAGCGCCGCCGGCGGGCTCGATCAACGTGCAGCCGGGGGTCAAGGTGCTGCACCGCATCGTGCGGGCCGAGCAAAAGAACGAGGCCCTGAGCCACGACTTCCTGAAGGGTCGCAGCTTCAGCGAGGCGAGCCTGCAGGCCCTCGCCGAGGCCGACGCCGCCCTCACCCAGCGCTACGGCGCCGACATGGCCGGCTGGCTCGCGCCGGTGGCGAAGAACAAGTTCTTCGCCAGCAACTTCTTCGGCGTACCCCAGGCCGGCGACGCCGAAGCCCGCTTCTCCCACGTCGCGATGAACCGGGGCACCGAGAACAACATGACGGCGCTCGGCGAACGCGAGGTGCGAAGCTGGGACGTGGCCGCCCCCGGCCAGGACGGCTTCGTGGCGCCGGACGGCAGCACCGGCCCCCACTACCTCGATCAGATGGAGCTCTACGACCAGTACAAGCACAAGCCCGTGCTGGGCACGAGGAAGGAAATCGTGAAGGGCACCACCCGCATCGAGCACCTGACGCTACCGCGGCGCTAACCGCCTTTCGGGCTTGAGGAAGCCAAGTAGAGATCCGGCGGGGCGAGGACGGCTTTTATCGACGCCCTGCAAGCACGCCACGCGCCAGTAAAAGCGCGTGGCGCTAGCCCGCGCGAAATAGGCTCTGGCGGTGGCGTGCCGCCATGTCGTCGCCATTCGGCCCCTGAGCGCACCCAAGGCCGTACCCAGCCCGCTCCCGCGGAGGCAAGGAAAGCCTGGAGCCGCCAGCGTTGCCTCGAGAATCTTCCGGAAGCGATCGAGCGCCGCTTCCGGTTTCAATCCTTCCTCTTCAATGCCACCAGCGGCACCACGCCCGGCATCTCGAAACGCTTGCGGCCGGGCTCCATCTCGGTGAGCGGATCGGTTTCGACCATCGTCGCCAGGCAACGCAGGGTCAGGTCCTGGTAGGTGCGCGTGCCGTCAGTCTTCCAGGCGACTTCCTCGTCGCTGAGCTCACGCAGCACCTTCGCCGGCATTCCCGCCACCAGCGAGCGCGGCGGGATCTCGACCCCGGCCTTGACGAAGGCCATCGCCGCCACGATCGACGCTTCACCGATCACCGCGTTGTCCATGATCACCGCGTTCATGCCCACCAGCGCGTTGCGGCCGATGCGGCAGCCATGCAGCACCGCCCCGTGGCCGATGTGGCCGTCCTCCTCGATCACCGTGTCGGTGCCTGGAAAGCCATGCATCACGCAGGTATCCTGCACGTTCACCCCGCGCTCGAGGATCAAGCGGCCAAAATCCCCGCGCAGGCTCGCGCAGGGCCCCACATAGCAGTCCGGGCCGACGATCACGTCGCCGATCAGCACCGCGCTGGGGTGCACATAGGCGCTCGGGTCGACCACCGGAACGATGCCGTCGATGGCGTAAACGCGCAGCTTGCTCATGAAAGTGTCTCCTCTGGGCTTGGGTTGTGATTTCTTATATTAAAATCAATTTACCATTCCGTAATCAAACCCATCACTTTTTCTGCAACCACCCGGATTCCACACCATGAGTGAAGAGCTGGAAGGAAAACACGGCGTCCAGTCCCTCGAGGTGGGCATGGGCATTCTCAAGGCGATGGTTTTCGGCAAGCGCTCGATGATGCTCAAGGACATCGCCGCCGCCGCCGACATGCCGCCCTCCAAGGCCCACCGCTACCTCGTCAGCCTGATCCGCAGCGGCCTCGTCGAGCAGGACCCGCTTACCTCGCGCTACAACCTCGGGCCCTTTGCGCTCAACATCGGCCTGGTCGCCATCGACCGGCTCGACCGCATCCGCCTTGGGCTGGCGGCGATCTCCGAGCTGCGCGACGAGATCAACGAGACCACCGCGCTCGCCGTGTGGGGTGACAACGGCCCGGTGATCGTGCGCTGGGAGCGCCCGCGCCGCCCGATCACCGTCAACGTCGTCACCGGCACCACCCTCGGCGTGCTCAGCTCGGCAGCCGGGCGGGTGTTTGCCGCGTGGCTGCCCAACCTTACCCGCCCCATCGTCAAGCGCGAGGTCGAGACGCGCAGAAACCTGCCCCCCGGCGTCGAAACCCTCGCCGACGCCGACGCCCTCCTCGCCAGCGTGCGCGACCGCGGGCTCGCGGCGATCTCCGGCAACTACATGTTCCGCGGCGTCGAGGCGGCCGCCGCGCCAGTGTTCAACTTCAAGAACGAACTCACGATGGCGCTGGTCATCGTCGGCGTCGAAGGCTCCATCGACATGGGCGAGCAGAGCGCCGTCCTCGCCCGCCTCAAGGGCGCCGCCGACGCCCTCTCCCTGCGCCTCGGCTCCACCCGCGGCAGCGACGCTGCCGCCCTCCCCTCCGCCTGATCCCCTCAGCCTGATACGCACGCCGCCGGCCACCCGGCGGCGGCGCACCGCCACGGGTACGTCCCGCGCCGGCCACCTCGCCTTGCCCTCGTGATCTGATACACAAGTTTGTCTTGACTAGCTTTTTTGTATCATTTCTAATAACAGAACTAATTACAAAATACAGAACTTACGCAAGCTGCCGCGGCTTCTTGCGTAGTCGCAGTCCGGACGCCCGGCGGCCAGACTCCCTCACCCGATCGCTCAATCGACAGGAGACACGATGAACCATCGCCCCCCCAACGTCAGAACAGGAGCCGCGTGATGCTCGCCCAGCTGCTGCAGTTCCTGTTCTCCGGCATCACCGTCGGTGCCACCTATGCGCTGGCTGCGCTCGGCTTCACGCTGATCTACAACGCCAGCAACGTCATCAACTTCGCCCAGGGCGAGTTCATCATGCTCGGCGGCATGCTGGCGGTGCTGTTCACCCAGGCCGGGCTGCCGCTGCCGGCGGCGCTGCTGCTGGCGGTGCTGGTGCCGGCGGTGGTCGGGGTGCTTATCGAGAAGCTCGCCATCGAACCGGTCAAGGGCGCCGAAACGGTGACCCTGATCATCATCACCATCGGCGCCTCGCTGGTGATCCGCGGCCTGGTGCAGGTCTTCCTCGGCAAGAACACCCACAGCCTGCCGGCCTTCTCGGGCGACACCCCGATCGAGATCCTCGGCGCTACCCTGATGCCCCAGAGCCTGTGGGTGCTGGGCGTCACCGCGGTGGTGGTGGTGGTGCTGTGGTACTTCTTCAACCGCACCCTCACCGGCAAGGCGATGCTGGCTACCTCGTTCAACCGCGTCGCGGCCGAGCTGGTAGGCATCAACACCAACGGCGTGCTGTTCATGAGCTTCGCCATGTCGGCGGCGCTGGGCGCCATGGGCGGCATCCTGATCACCCCGATCACCCTCACCTCCTACGACGTGGGGATCATGCTCGGCCTCAAGGGCTTCGTCGCGGCGGTGCTAGGCGGGCTCGGCAACGGCCTCGGCGCGGTGGTGGGCGGGCTGCTGGTGGGCGTGCTCGAGGCGATGGGCGCCGGCTACCTGTCGTCGGCCTACAAAGACGCCATCCCCTTCGCGCTGATCCTCTTCATTCTCTTCTTCATGCCCCGCGGCCTCTTTGGCGCGAAGGTGACGGACCGGGTGTGACCATGCACAAACGCGCCTACACCGGCCTCTACATCGTCATCGCAGTGCTGGCCGTGCTGCCCTTCGTGCTGCCCAACAGCTTCTACGTCGACCTGGCGATCCGCATGGCGATCAACGCCATCATCGTCCTCGGCCTCAACCTGCTGATAGGCTTTGCCGGCCAGATCAGCCTCGGCCACGCCGGCTTCCTGGGCATCGGCGCCTACGCCTCGGCGGTGCTGCCCAGCCACTTCGGCTGGAACCCGGTGCTGGCGATGCTCGCCGGCGCCCTCGCCACCGGCGCGCTGGCGGCGCTGGTGGCGCGGCCGATCTTCAAGCTCAAGGGCAACTACCTGGCGATGGCCACCCTCGGCCTCGGCATCATCATCAACATCACGGTGCGCAACGAAGCCCAATGGACAGGCGGCCCCGACGGGATGCCGGTGCCGGCCTTCGGCCTGTTCGGCTTCGAGCTGACCAGCGACAAGCACTGGTACTGGGTGGTCGCCGCGCTGCTCACGGTGAGCGTGTGGGCCTCCCTCAACCTTATCGACTCGCCCTTCGGTCGCGCCCTGCGCGCGCTGCACGGCTCCGAGGTGGCGTCGCGGGTGGTGGGCGTGGACGTGGTGCGCTACAAGGTGGCCATCTTCGTGCTGTCGGCGGTGTTCGCCAGCCTGATGGGCAGCATCACCGCCCACTACGTCGGCTTCGTCACCCCCAACCTGGCCGACTTCTTCCACTCCATCGAGCTGGTCACGATGGTCGTCATCGGCGGCATGGCCTCGGTGTATGGCTCCCTGATCGGCGCGGTGCTGCTCACCGCCCTGCCCCAGGCCCTGGCCACCTTCGAAGGCTGGGAGACGGTGGCCTTCGGCGCCATCCTGATGGTGTGCATGATCTTCCTGCCCAAGGGCCTCGTGCCCACGCTGGCGGCCAAGTTTGGCAAAGGAGACTGAGCGTGGCATTACTCGACGTAACCCAACTCTCCATTCACTTCGGCGGCGTGAAGGCCGTGCAGGAGGTGAGCTTCTCCATCGACCCGGGCATCGTGTATTCGGTGATCGGTCCCAACGGCGCCGGCAAGACGACCCTGTTCAACCTCATCACCGGGGTCTACAAGCCCACCAGCGGCGAGATCCGCCTGGATGGCGAATCCATCGCCGGCAAGTCGCCCGACGAGCTCGCCCGCCGGGGCGTGGCGCGCACCTTCCAGAACCTGCAGATCTGCATGAACATGAGCGCCGTCGAGAACGTCATGGTGGGCGCCCACCTGCGCCTCGACCGCAACCTCATCAAGGCCGCCCTGCGCCTGCCCTCGATCACCCGCCGCGACGCCGAACTCCGCGCCGAAGCTTCCGAGCTGATGCGCTTCGTCGGGCTTGACCAATACCTCGAGGCCCGCGCCGACTCCATGCCCTACGGCGCCCTCAAGCGCCTCGAGATCGCCCGCGCGCTGGCCATGAAGCCGCGGGTGATCTTCCTCGACGAGCCGGCCGCCGGCCTCAACCCTAAAGAGACGATCGAAGTGGACCACCTGGTGCGCAAGGTGGCCGACTCGGGCATCACCGTGGTCCTCGTCGAGCACGACATGAAAATGGTCATGAACCTCTCCGACCGCATCCTGGTGCTCGACTACGGCAAGAAGCTGGCCGAGGGCACCGGCGAGGAAATCCGCCGCAACCCGGACGTGATCGCCGCCTACCTGGGCGCCCACGCCTGAGACCAAAGGACACGAGATGGAAGCACTCCGCATCATCAAGGACGAGCACCGCAAGCTGTGGCGCATCGCCATCACCGTGGACCAGGTCCTCGACGACATGCAGGCCGAAGGCAAGGTGGATGGCGCCTTCCTCGGCTCGGTGTTCGACTACTTCGAACAGTTCGTCGACGACTGCCACCACCCCAAGGAAGACGACTACCTGTTCCGCCTGCTGCGCCAGCGCAGCCCCGAGGCCGCCGCCCTGCTCGACCGCCTGGAGGCCGAGCACCGCGACGCCCCGGCTAATCTGAAGGGCCTGCGCAACAAGCTCGCCCTGGCGGAGAGCGGGCGGCTGCCGGTTTCCGACCTGGCCGAGGCCCTGCGCGGCTACCTCGCCGGCCTTAAAGAGCATGTCCGCATCGAAGAGAAAGAGATCTTCCCGCTTGCCGCCGCCGCCCTCACCGCCGCCGACTGGCAGGAGATCGACACCGCCTTCCTCAACAACGCCGACCCGGCCTTCGGCACCCAGGCCCAGGCCGGCTTTCGCGAACTCTTCCACCGCGTGGCCAGCCTGGCGCCGGAATCCGTCGGCCTCGGCGCCCACAGCGGCGGTGCGCTACCCAGCGCCACCGGCGGCGAAGTGCTGCTGAAAGTCGAAGGCCTGGAGAGCAGCTACGGCCGCATCAAGGCCCTCAAGGGCATCAGCATCGAGGTGCGCCGCGGCGAAACCGTGGCCCTGGTGGGCGCCAACGGTGCCGGCAAGACCACCTTCCTGCGCAGCCTGTCGGGCGTGCAGCCGATGAGCGGCAGGATCACCTTCGACGGCGAGGACATCTCCAAGCTCCGCGCCGACATGCGCATGCGCCGCGGCATCTGCCAGTCGCCCGAAGGCCGCCAGGTGTTCGGCCCGCTCTCCATCGAGGACAACCTGCGCCTCGGCGCCTACACCCAGCCCAAGGCCCAGGTGGAGGGCGATCTCGAAAAGATCTACGCGATGTTTCCCATCCTCAAGGAGAAGCGCAAGCTGCCCGCCGGCACCCTGTCGGGCGGCCAGCAGCAGATGCTCGCCATCGGCCGCGCCCTGATGGGCCGCCCCAAGCTGCTGCTCCTCGACGAACCCTCGATGGGCCTCGCCCCGCTGCTGGTCGAGGAAGTCTTCAACGTGGTCAAGGCCCTCAAGGCCCAGGGCATGTCGATCATCCTCGCCGAACAGAACGCCTTCTCCGCCCTGGCCATCGCCGACCGCGGCTACGTGCTGGAAACCGGCAGCGTCACCCTCACCGGCACCGGGCGCGAGCTGATCGAGGACGAACAGGTAAGGGCGGCGTACCTGGGGATGTGATGTGGGGGGCGCTGGCTGGATCGATAGCCAAGGCCCACCAAGCGCCCGCCTCGCCTTGGGCAGCGGAGGCTGTCGGGGGCGAGGCGCTATGGCGATTGACCGATTTCCGGCGCCGGAGGTGGCTCGGTCGAAACCCGCTCAAGCTGCGTAAGAAGCTCCTGGCGCTCGAGACGGGCTGCCTCGGCGGCGGCAAGATTGCCTGTCTCGGCTTCCAGATCACTGAGCGCTTTGAGGCTGATGGAGAGATCGCGCAGAGTCTGAGGCGTATCGCCCAGGCTTACTCGCAGCTGCCTGCTCAGTTCCAGACTCTCGCGATAGGCCTCCATTGCGGCCGGGAAATTGCCCGCCTTGCGGTCCACAAGGCCGAGCCTATTTAAACTGACGGAGAGGTCACGCAAAGCCTGAGGAATGTCGCCGAGACTTGCCCGCAGTTGCCTCCTGATTTCCACACTCTCCCGATAGGCTGCCGTGGCGGCAGGGAGGTTGCCCACCTCCCCCTCGAAATCGCCGAGCGTGTCGAGGCTGATGGAGAGATACCGCAGCACCTGGGGCATATCACCCAGGCTCGCCCACAGTTGCCTGCTGAGTTTGAGACTCTCCCGAGAGGCTGCTGCGGCGGCCTGGAAATTACCCGCCTCGCGCTCGACCTTACCGAGTTTGTTGAGGCTGACGGAAACATCGCGTAGAACCGGGGGCGTATCACCCATAATCGCTCGTAATTGCCTGCTAAATTCCAGACTCTCCCGATAAGCTGCCACGGCGGCCGGGAGATTACCCACCTCGCGCTCGACATCGCCGAGCCTGTCGAGACTGACGGAGAGATCGCGCAGAGTCTGGGGGGTGTCGCCCAGGCTCGCCCGCAGTTGCCGACGGAGTTCCAGACTCTCCCGATAAGCCGCCGCGGCGGCCGGAAAATTACCCGCCTCGCGCTCGACATCGCCAAACATGTCGAGACTGATGGAGAGGTCGCGCAACGCCTGGGGGGTATCACCCAAGCGTGCTCGCAGTCGCCTTGTTAGCTCCAGACTCTCACGGTAGAACGCCATGGCAGCATGGAAATGGCCTGCCTCGCGCTCCACATCGCCGAGCTTGTGGAGATCAATGGCGAGAGCGCGTAAGACCTGGGGCGTATCGCCCAGGCTCACCCGCAGTTGCCTGCTGAGTCTCAAGCTTTCGCGATAGGCCTCCGTCGCTACTGGAACATTGCCCGCTTCGCACTCCACATCACCGAGCTTTTGAAGACTGATGGAGAGATCGCGCAAAACTTGGGGCGTATCACCCTGCATCATCCGCTGTCGCCTGTCGAGTTCCAGAGTTTCGCGGTAGGCCGCGGTCGCAGCCGCGAGATTGCCTGCATCCCGCTCGACATCGCCGAGCCTTTCAAGGCTGACGGAAAGATCACGCAGCGCTTGGGGCGTGTCGCCCACCCTTGCGCGCAACACCCTGAAGCGATCGACGGCCTCCCGGGCTGTCTCCAGCGCGGTGAGCAGGGCTCCATCCTCCCGGAAACACTCAGCCTTCTGTGAGATCTCCACCGCGCCCTCACGAAAACCCTCCACATCGATTGCCTCGGTCGGCACGTAAATCCGATCATCATGAGGCAGCACCGCCACGAACTGCCTGATACTCCACAGATCAGGGGCCCAGGTGACCACGGCCGGGGCCATGGCCTCGGGCAGCTGCAGGAAGAGTGGCCGGGGGCAATCTTTTTCGAGGGCGCTGCGACTGCGATTGAGGGCGGCCAGGGTCTGCTGGCGGGCCGCCTCCCAGGCTGGTTCGCCAGGCCCGGTGGTCAGATCGATCCACAGGGGCGCACGCCAGTCGTGAAAGCGGCGGTCCTCCCCCTCGGGGAAAGCCGCCTTGAGCACCACCTCCACCGCAGCCTCGGCGGCCTCGGGCCGTACCCGCTGCAACAGGTGGCTGCGCAGGCGGGTGGCATCCTCGATACGCTGCTGCAGGCGTCGGGACACCCGATGGTCGTCGCCGAAAACGAGGTAGAAGCCGAAACCCTGGTTCCAGTCCAGTAGCAGCTTGATCTCGCTCCAGATGCTCTCGAAATCAGCCTGCCCGGAGCTTTCAGACATATGGGCGCACCAGCGGCGGCACCTGATACCAGGGGCTGCCGTTCTGGTAGTCGAGCACCAGGGAGTGATCGAAGAGGCGGATGATGGGCGGCAGATCGGCGGCCAGGTCCTTGATATGGCCGGACGGATTGTCACCGTTGTCCATGAAGCGCTTGAGCCATTCCCGATCAGGGCCGGTGAGCCATTGCAGCGGCTGGGCGGCCTCGGCCAGGGCATGGATGACGCTCGGGGCGTCCACCGCGGTGATCGGCAAGCCCACCCTGCTCAGGGCCGCCTTGCGGGCGAGGGTGCGCAGCAGGTTGAAGAAACGCCGCACATTGCCCCCCGACATCCAGGCCAGATGGTTCATCACGGTCTCGTCGAGGATCTCCGGCCATTGCGGAAAGCGACGGCCAACAATCTCGCGCATCCTGCAGATGCCGTCTTCGTTGCGGCTGCCGTCGCGCTGGATCACCTTGAAATTGGGCAGGGCCACCGATTGCGAGAAGCCATTGCTGACCCCCGGCAACACCGCATGGAGATAAGGCGGCGCGGAGTACACCACGAACAGCGACGCGAACTGCAGGCGGGTGGGCTCGTTGAAGAACACCTCCTTCAGGCTGTTGAAGAGCTTGGCCTCGTCGCCGGAGGGGGCGGAAATACGCTCCAGGGAGTCCACCACCAGCACGATCTTTTCGCATTGAGTGTGGCGACGGATGGTGGCTGCGACCTCGTCCGCAAACTTCGCCGCCTCATCGAAGAATGCCGACGAGGACTGGGCAAAGCTGATCAGCTCCTTGCGGAAATCCGGGTTGTCCTGGAGCGTGGCCTCGACTTCAAGCGAGGCCCCCGTGTCACCGAGGGGGGCAATAAGTTTGGGTTTGAGCTCCACCTTGGATTGGAAGAGACGCTTCGTGCGCTGCCAGATGGAATCGTTCAGCTTGCCCTGGCCAAGCTCCTGTCGCACCGCATCCGCCAGCCCGGCCAGCGCCGTCATCAACAACTCCGCCAGGCTCAGCTGGGGGTCGTTGAGGTTGAGGTAAGTGCTGGCATCGCAGTAATAGGCCGCGATGCCGTCCTCCCGCAACTCGGTGACCAGGCGATTGAGTTCGGTAGTCTTGCCCGCACCGCGCAATCCGCTGAACAGATAACAGCCCCCCGTCCGCGGCTCCCACTGGATGTATTGCTTGAGGTTGGCCACGGGGTCGTGCTCGTCGTCGGGGGAGCGATTTACATACACGCGGCTGACGTCGGCGCCCCCCTGGGCGCTCTCGGGCAGGGCATTGAAGAAATCCTTGAGCAGGTCGGCTGGGGGCATGGCGGGGCACGGAAAATCGGTTCGAGACAAGATTCTAGAGGCAAGCGGGAGTGGCGCAAACATCCGGCTGACAATAGCCTCCCGCGGAACCGGGTTTGCCCTGCACGGAGCCGGCCCACGGATCTCGGTCGCAAGGGGGAACCGGCAGATGCCGCCAGGCAGGATTTCGCCTCCATCCGGCGTGCTGGCATCGGTTAGCCGCGCCGCCCGGCTTGAGCTCCCCAAGTCCTTTCTTGCATGGTTTCCGAGTTGTCCCGCGGCGTCCCCGATGGGGTCACCGCGCGAGCCTCGCGACGCCATTCATTTATGGGACGCGGCCCCTGATGGACATGCCCCTGATCC
>NZ_BJNV01000061.1 GCF_006539865.1 Zoogloea ramigera | reverse complement strand
GGGCCAGCCAGGCGCGGATCCGCGAGCACGCGGTGGTGCTGTGCATCCAGGACACCACCGAACTGGACTACAAGGGCCAGGCGATGAGTGGGCTGGGGCCGCTCAGCTTTGAAGCTCAGCACGGCCTGTACCTGCACCCCACCTACGTCGTCTTCTTTTGCGGGCTCGAATGACACAAGCGGCGATACCACGCGCGGGCCTTTGACTTGAACCGATTCAAGTCAAAGGCCCGCGAGTTCAAGTCCAGGCAACGATCACTCAAGTCGGACTTGAACGTTTTCAAGTCCGGGCATCAAGCGCTCAAGTCAAACTTGAGTCCGGCGCGCCGGGCCGACGGCCCCTCGGCCTGACCGTTTGTCTTTCGGTATCGTTTGATCTACGATTAGAGATCAAATGATCACCCCGGAGTCGCCACGATGCTGCTTGTCAGTCCAGAAAAGATCGCCGCGGTGATGGCGCTGGCGCCGGTTCCCCACTCCTTCGCAGAGCTCGATGAGATGGTTTCGCGAGGGCTCCCGAAGGGCGCCCTGAAAGCCAGCATCGACCACATCTGCGTGAGCGCCGAAGAGCGCCGGCAGTTGCTGTATCGCATCATTCCGGAGGCAACCTACAAGCGGCGGCGGGAGACGCTTTCGGCGGAGGAGTCGGAGCGGGCCGAGCGCCTGGCCCGCATCTTTGCCACCGCCGCCTATGTCTGGAATTCCGAGGAGGAGGCGCGGGCGTTCCTGACGACGCCCCACGCGCTGCTCCAGGGGCGCAGCCCGCTGGATGTCTCGCTCACCGAGCTGGGCGCCCGTCGCGTAGAAGAGCTGCTGTGGCGGCTCTTCTACGGAATCGCCGCCTGATGCGGCTGTACCGGATCGGCGACGGGCGTCACCCGCTATGGGATGGCACGGGTGCCGCCTTGATCGGTGGCCGCTGGAACAGCCCGGGGCGACCGCTCATCTACGCCTCCTTGAGCTACGGAGGCGCGATGCTGGAAATCCTGGCCCATGCCGGCATCGGTCGCGTGCCGACAACGCACCGCTACGTGATCGCCGACGTGCCGGAAGACATCTCGGTCGAGCGGCACGACGCCACATCCCTGCCCGAGGCCTGGGATGCCGAAGGCACCGCCTCGGCCAGGCGCTTCGGCGATCAATGGCTGCGAGAGGCGCGCAGCGCGATCCTGCTCGTGCCCTCGGTGGTGGCCCGCCTCGAATGGAATGCGCTCGTCAACCCCGCCCATCCCCAGGCAGCACGCATCACGCCGTCGCTGGCGGAGCGCGTCGTTTGGGACAAACGGCTGTTTTCGAGGGGAGCGGGCGACTAAGCGGCACCCTCCATCAACCCGCTCACCCTCAGCACCCTGCGCCCCACCGCCTGCTCCAGCACCGCCGCGCTGCCGGCCTCCACCAGGCTGAACCAGCGTTTGGCGCGGGTGATGCCGGTGTAGACCAGCTCGCGGGTCAGGATGGGGTTGAGGCGCTCCGGCAGGGCCATCGCGGTGTGGGTGAATTCGGAGCCCTGGGATTTGTGCACCGTCAGCGCATAAACGGTTTCGATCGCCTGCAGGCGGCTGGGCTGGACCCACTTGATGCCGCCGCTGCCGTCGCCGGCCGGGAAGGCCACCCGCAGCGGGCCGTCGCCGTCGGGCCCCGGCAGGGCCAGGGTGATGCCGATGTCGCCGTTCATCAGCCCGAGCCCGTAGTCGTTGCGGGTGACGAGCACCGGGCGGCCGGTGTACCAGCCTTCGGCGGCGCCGATCAGGCCCGCATCGTGCAGCCAGCCGGCGATGCGCCGGTTGAGGCCCTCGACGCCCCAGGGCCCGCGTCGCAGCGCGCACAGCAGCTGGAACTGGCCGTGGGCGGCGAGCACCCGGGCGGCCCAGGCGTCGAGGCCGGCCTGGTCGGTGCCGGCGGGCGGGCGCTGCTTGCGCACGACATCCAGGTAATGGCGATATCCCTGCGGGCTTTCCTTCCCGCCGGGAATGCCGTCGATCACGAGGCGCCGTAGCGCGCCCTCGCCCACGTCGGCCAGCGCCAGCCGGGTGAGGTCGGCATGGCCGTGGGCCAGGGCCCGGCGCACACCATCCACGCTGCCGGCGTTGACCGCGGCGGCGAGTTGCCCGATGCCGCTGCTGTCGCCGAAGCGGTAGCTGTGGCGCAGCATCGCCACCGCCTGGTCGATGGGCCGGCCGGCCGGGTCGATGAGTTCCGCGCCAACCTGCTCGCCGGTGACCCCGGCCAGCCAGGCCACGCTGTCGGCGGTGTAGTGGCCCTGCTGGGCGCGCCGACACAGCTCGCCGAGCACCGCGCCGGCTTCGACCGAGGCGAGCTGGTCCTTGTCGCCGAGCAGCACGAGGCGCGCGCCGGGCGGCAGCGCGGCCAGCACGGCGGCCATCATCTCCAGGTCGACCATCGACGCCTCATCCACCACCAGCACGTCCACCGGCAGCGGGTTGCCGGCGTGGTGGCGGAAGTGGCGGGTGTCGGGGCGGCTGCCGAGCAGGCGGTGGAGGGTCGTCACCTCGACGGGGATCGCCACGCGGACGGCCTCGCCGTCGGGCAGGCCGGCCAGGTCGAGCTTGGCGACGGCGCCGGCGATGGATTCGTTGAGCCGCGCGGCGGCCTTGCCCGTGGGCGCCGCCAGGCGGATGCGCAGGGGGCGGGCGTCGGAGCCGGCGATGGCCAGCGCCTGCAGCACCGCCAGCAGGCGCACCACGGTGGTGGTCTTGCCGGTGCCCGGGCCGCCGGTGACGATGGCGAAGGCGCTCCGCGCGGCCAGCGCGCAGGCGAGCTTCTGCCAGTCGGGCTTGGGCCCCTGCCCGGCCGGCGGAAAGAGCACCCCGAGCACGCCGCGCAGCGCGGCCTCGGGCAGGGCCGGCGGCGCCGCCAGGCGGGCGTCGATGCCGGCCCGCACCGATTGTTCGTATTGCCAGTAGCGGCGCAGGTAGAGCCGGTTGCCCACGCGCACCAGCGGCGTGTCGCCGGCGCCGTCGCTCACCAGCGGCGGGTGCTGCAGCGCCTGCTGCCAGCCGGCCAGGTTGACGCCGTCGAGCACCACCGCCGGCAGGGGCAGCGGTTCGGCGGAGTTGTCCGCGCCCTCGGGCGGCAGCGACAGGGCGAAACCGGGGTCGGCCAGGGTGTGGGCCAGGTCGAGGCAGGCGTGGCCGCGGCCGAGCTGATGGCTGGCCAGCGCGGCGGCGAGGATCAGCAGCGGCGGCGCGTCGGGCGTCTCCCGCGCGAGGAAGGACGCGAAGGCCACGTCGAGGGCGCGCAGCCAGCCGTGCTCGGCCCAGCGTTCGAGGAGGGCCAGCAGGGCCGTGTTGTCACTGAAAAAGGCGGGGTTCATGCGGCCTCCGTGGCGGTGCGGCGGGCAAACAGGTGGTCGAGGGATTCGATCAGCGCCCGCGGCGGACGCTCGGCGTGGATGCCGCGGGTGGGCGCCTGGCTGCCGCGCAGGAAGAGGTAGAGCGCGCCGCCGATGTGCGTGTCGTAGTCGTAATCGGGCAGGCGCAGCTTGAGCAGGCGGTGCAGGGCCAGCAGGTAGAGCACGTATTGCAGCTCGTAGCGCTTGGCGAGGATCTCCCCGGCCATCGCGGCGGGCGTGTAGGCCGCGTCGTCCGGGCCGAGCCAGTTGGATTTGTAGTCGATGACGTAATAGCGCCCTTCGTGCTCGACGACGAGGTCGATGAAGCCCTTCAGCATGCCGTTGAGCTGGCCGGCCTGGAGCGGCGGGCGTTCGGCGCCGCCTACGGTGTGGCGGCACACCAGGGCGTCGAGGGCGGCGAGGTCCACGTCATGCACCGCGACCCAGAACTCCATCTCGGCCACCCAGGTGTCGAGCCCGGCGAGGGCGAAACCCGGCGCGTCGGCGCCGCACAGCGGCAGCCGCAGGAAATCCTGCAGCCAGGCGCACAGCGGGTCGATCCAGCGCTCCCAGCCGCGCACCGCGCAGCGCCGGGCGACGGCGTCGCGCAGCAGGGCCGGGGCGTCGGCGACGCGGCCGAAGCCCTGGCCGGCCGCCCATTCGAGGATCTCGTGCAAAAAGGTTCCGACCGCCGCGCCGCGGGGAAAGCCATGCAGCAGCCCGACCGAAGTTGCCACACCCCCGGCCACCGGCGGGATGGCAGGTGGGGTGAGCCGCTCGGCGACGGCGGCTTCGCGGAAGACGTCTTCGCCCGGCGTCTCGGCGCCCGCCTCCGCCGCTGCGGTGTGCAGCGCCGAGTAGCTGGCGATCCACCAGTGCTCGCGGACGGCGCGGCGCGGGCTGCGGGCGGGGCCTTCGGTCCGCTGCGGCTCGTGGGACACATAGACGTCCGGGCTGCTGGCGGGCGCGTCGATGACGGCGATGTCGGGGCAACCCGCGGCCAGGGCGTCTATGCCTGCCCCCAGCGCCCCGCCGATCAGGTGGCCGAAGGCGCTGTTTTGCAGCTCTTTCAGCGGCGCGGCGCCGATCCAGGTGGCGTAGCGGGCGCGGGTCAGGGCGACGTAGAGCTTGCGCAGGTCTTCGCCCAGGCGCTCGCGGTCGGCCAGGGCCAGCAGGGCGGCGTCGGCGGTGAGCGACAGCTGCAGCCGGCCTTGCGCGTCATGCCACTTGAGCGGCAGGTCGGTGGCCTTGGTGGTGCGGAAGGCGCAGGCGAAGGGCAGGAAGACCAGCGGGTATTCGAGGCCCTTGGACTTGTGGATGGTGACCACCTGCACCAGGTCGGCGTCGCTCTCGAGGCGCACCTGGCGGGCTTCGCCGCCGCTGGCTTCTTCGCGGCGCTGTTCGGCCAGGTGGCGGATCAGCGCGTGTTCGCCGTCGAGCAGGCTGCTGGCCTGCTGGAGCAGCTCGGCCAGGTGCAGCAGGTCGGTGAGGCTGCGCTCGCCGCTGCCGCCGGCGGCCAGCAGCCGGGCCGGCACGCGGAACTCGTTGAGCAGCCGGCGCAGCATCGGCAGCACGCCCTGGCGGCGCCAGCAGTCGCGGTAGGCGCGGAACTGCAGCACGTAGTCGTCCCAGGCGATCTCGTCGTGGTTGAGGCGGTCGAGGCTGGCCCAGTCGAGGCCGAGTGTCTGGGTGGCCAGCGCGGCGCGCAGGGCGCGGCCGTCGTCGGGCTCGGCGCAGGCGCTGAGCCACAGCTGCAGCTCGAAGGCCTCGGGGCGCTGGAAGACGGAGTCCTTCTCGGACAGATACACGCTGCGCACGCCCCGGCTCGCCAGCGCGCCGCGGATGGCGTCGGCCTCGCTGCGGTTGTTGACCAGCACGGCCAGGTCGGCCTGGCGCAGCGCGCGCAGGCCGCCGTCGCCGGCAAAGCCGGCCTCGCCGCGCTGGCCCAGGTTGAGGAGGCGCACCATCTCGCTGGCGCAGACGTCGGCCATGGCTTCGAGGTAGGCGCCCTTGGACATCGGCTCGCCGTTGTCGGGCGGCGGCAGGCGCCAGATGTTGAGGGCCGCCAGCGGCTGGCCGTCGGCCTGGAGCGCGTCCTTGCGCCCGTTGGCGTCGGCCGGAAAGAAGGGCACCGGGTTGCCCGCCGCGCTGCGGAACAGGAAGGCGCCGGGGCCGTCGTCCTGCTCTTCGGCGAGCTGGAAGCAGCGGTTGGCGGCCCGCACCATGGCGTGGGTCGAGCGGAAGTTGCGGCCCAGGGTGTACAGCCGGCCGGCGGTGGCGGCGCGGGCAGCCAGGTAGGTGTAAATATCGGCGCCGCGGAAGGCGTAGATGGCCTGTTTGGGGTCACCGATGAGCACCAGCGCAGTAGCCGCGTCGTTGGCGTCGACCCGGTAGATGGCGTCGAAGATGCGGTACTGGATCGCGTCGGTGTCCTGGAACTCGTCGATCAGCGCCACCGGAAACTGGGCCCGGATCACTTCGGCGAGGCGCGCGCCGTTGGGGCCGGCCAGCGCCTCGTCGAGGCGGGTGAGCAGGTCGTTGAAGCCCATCTGGGCGCGGCGCGCCTGCTCGTCGGCGAAGCGGGCGGCGACCCACTGGGCGGCGTGGCGCAGGATGTCGAGGCGGGCGTCGGGGAGCGCCGCCAGGACGGCGGGCATCGCGTCGATGGCGGCCAGCGCGGGGTGCTGCGGCGCGGCAAAGGCGGGCTTCCAGACCTCGGCCAGCCCCGCCGGGGTGAGCCGCGCCCAGGCGGCGGGGGTGAGATCGGGCGAGACCTGTTCCGGGTCGTCGCGCCAGGCGGCGAGGCGCTGCAGCCAGCTGTCGTAGTTGTTCTTTTTAAGCTTGGTGCCGTCGAACGCCTTCTGGGCGCGGGCGGTGTCGAGCAAGACCTGGAGATCGTCGACCCACTGGGCCCACGGCGCCTTGAGCGCGGCCAGGGTGTGCTGCTGCGCCTGTTTCGCGGCGTCCACCGCGGCCGCCGGGTCGGCGCTGGCGGAGAGCAGATCCACGTGATTGAGCAGGCCTTTGAGGTCGCCCTGCAGCGCCTCCGGCGAACCCCACCAGCCGCGCACCTGGCGGGCGGCGTCGGCGCCCAGCGGGTACATGAAGCTGCGCCAGTAGTCGCGCACCACTTCGGCGAGCAGGTCGGCCTGGTCGGTCTCGAGGCGCTGGGTGAACAGGCTGTCGCTGTCGAAGGCGTGCTCGCGCAGCATGCGGTTGCACCAGCTGTGGATGGTGGACACGGCGGCTTCGTCCATCCATTCGGCGGCCAGCTGCAGCTTGCGGGCGCAGGCGGGCCATTGCTCCGGCGGATAGGCGTCGCGCAGCTGCTGGAGCAGCGCGTCGGCGGCCGGCCCGGACGGTTCGGCGCGGAAGTAGGCCGCGGCCTCGGCGAGGCGGGCACGGATGCGGTCACGCAGCTCCTTGGTGGCGGCGTCGGTGAAGGTGACGACGAGGATCTCGGGCGGTGTGAGGGGCCGGGAGAAGGCGGCCCCGTCGTCGCCGTGGCCCAGCACCAGGCGCAGGTAGAGGGCGGCGATGGTGAAGGTCTTGCCGGTGCCGGCGCTGGCCTCGATGAGGCGGCTGCCTTCGAGCGGGAAACGCAGGGGGTCGAGGGCGGTGGGGGTCATGCCTGGTCTCCGGCGGGGGCCGCGGCTTTGCGCGGGCGGGACGATTCGACAAAGGTGGCGGTGAACAGCGGGCGCAGCAGGGCTTCGGCCAGGCGGGCGAACTCGCCGCTGGCGGTGAGCGCGTCGAAGCCGGGCCAGGCGCGGCGCAGGTAGGGGCTGGACTCGACCTCGCCGGTGAGCATGTAGCCGCCTTCATAGACTGCCTTGGCACTCGTCGAGCCGTCGAGCCACGCGAAGGCGGTCTTGATCGCCAGCGGCAGCGGGCGGCCCATGCCGTCCTGCCAGGTGGCGAGCAGGGTGTCCACCTGGGCCCGCGCGTCGTCGGGCTCGAGGGGCTCGAAGCGCACGTTGCCGGCCTTGCTGACGATCAGCGTGGTGAGCGGCTGGCCGCCCAGGTGGCCAGCCAGGTGCGCCAGCCAGTGCTTGACGAGGTTGTGGCGCTGGTACTTGCCCTTCTTCACGGCATCGCTGGGTTCGAGCACCACGCGACCACGCTGCTCGTCCTGGTCAAGGCGGATGTCGCGCAGCCAGTCGTCGATGCCGAGGCCGGTGGCCGGGTGGAAGTGGCTCACCAGCTCGTCGTGGGGCGCCTCGTGGGGCCATTCGGCGAGGCCCTTGGCGTAGCGCTCGAACATGTCGGCCATCGGCGCGGCGAGGTCGTCGATCATCACGCCGGCGAAGGCCCGGGCAGCCAGCTCGCCGCGGCGCTGGATGCGCGCCAACGCGGCGGCCAGGGCCTCCTCGCGCGGCAGGCCGGCGTGGAGCGCCTCGGCCTGGCGGGTGATGAGTTCGTTCCACAGGCCCCACTTTTGCAGGCCGTCGAGGTCGAAGGGCTCGTGGTCTTCGCTGGCCGGGTCGTCGATGTCGAAGTCCACATGCAGGCGCTGGCGGAAGAAGGCCTTCACTGGGTCGCGCAGGAAAGCCGCCAGCTCGGCGATGCGCAGGGGCTCGCCGCGGCCCGGCGAGGCCAGCTGCGGCGGACCGCCGGCGGGGCGATCGTCGGCGATGCGCCACTCGTGGGCGTAGGTGAACAGCGGGCTAGCCGCCCCGTCGGCGGGGAAGTAGTCGGGGTTGAAGGGTTGCAGGCGATGCTCGACGGTCAGCGCGCGGAGCAAGGCGCCCTCCTCCGCCCCATCCTCAAGCTTATGCCCGGCCAGCCGCCAGCCGGCGGCCAGGTGGTCGCACAGCTGGCCGACCAGCACCGAGGGCGGCCGCACGGTGTTGTCGTTGATGCTGCGCCCGACCCACGAGATCAGCAGCTTCTCGCGGGCCGACAGCAGGGCCTCGAGGAACAGGTAGCGGTCGTCCTCGCGGCGCGAGCGGTCGCCGGGGCGGTAGTCGCGGCCCATCAGGTCGAAGTCCATCGGCACCCGGGTGCGCGGGTAGTCGCCGTCGTTGAGGCCGAGCAGGCAGACGTGGCGGAAGGGGATGGCGCGCATCGGCATGAGGGTGGCGAAGGTCACCGAGCCTGCAAAGAAGCGTTGCGACAGGCCGCTGTCGTCGAGCTGGGCCAGCCAGTGCTCGCCCACCACCGCCAGCGGCAGCGGGCTGTCGAGGCGGGCGGCGGCGCAGGCGTCCTGCCAGCGCAGCAAGGCCTGGTCGAGGCGCTGCAGGGTGAAGGCGTCGGCGCTGTCGTCGGGGGCGAAGAAGTCGGCCATCAGGTGGCGCAGGCGGGCGCACCAGTCGGCCGGCGTGGCGTCGGTGGAGAAGGCCCGCCAGGTGGCGTCGAGCCGTTCGAGCAGCTGCACCAGGGGGCCGAGCAGCGCGGCGTCGAGGCCGCCGATCTCGTCGAAGGGCTCGATGTCGTGCCAGGCGCCGCCGGTGGCGCCGACCGCGTAGCCGAGCAGCATCCGGCGCAAGCCGAACAGCCAGGTGTTGCCCTCGGGAGCGTCGGGCAGGCCGAGGCTCTGGCGGTGCTCGGCGTGCAGGCCCCAGCGCACCTTGGCGCCGTGGATCCAGCGCTGCAGCAGCGGCAGCGCGTCTTCGTCGATGCCGAAGCGGCTGCGCAGGGCCGGCACTTCGAGCAGGTCGAGCACGTCGCTCACGGCGACGCGCCCGTTGGGAAGGTCGAGCAGCTTGCCGAGGGCGTTGATGAGCGGGTCGTGGTGGCGCAGCCCCTGGTCGGCGATGCTGAACGGGATGAAGCGCGGGTCGCGGCCGTCGATGAGGCCGAACACCGCCTGGATGTGCGGCGCGTAGGCGTCGATGTCCGGCACCATCACGATCACGTCGCGCGGGCGCAGCGTCGGGTCGGCGTTGAAGGCGGCGAGCAGTTGGTCGTGCAGCACCTCGACCTCGCGCTGGGCGCTGTGGGCGATGTGGAAGCGGATCGAGTCGTCGCCCGGCGCTACCGGCGGCCATTCGGCCAGCGTCTGGCTGAGCGGGCGCAGGTCGCGGATGTCGTCCTGCAGCTGGTTGAGCAGGCTGCTGCGGCCGTGGGACGAGAACAGGTCGATGCGCTGGCGGATGTCTACAAAGTGCTGCAGGTAGCCGGCGCGCGCGGTGTCGCTGTCGTGCTCGTCGAGCAGGCCGATGAAGTCGCGCCCCTGCTTGCCCCAGGCCGCCAACAGCGGGTGGGCGAAGAGGTGCAGGTTTTCCTCGGCGATTTCGGCGCTCGCCCCGCCCCGCCGCTGCTGGCGCGAATGGGTGGCGCGCAGCAGCTCCTTGTCGGCGACGATGTCGGCCCAGTAGTGCTCGCAGGGGTTGTGGACGCACATCAGCACCTGGGCCCAGCGCGCCAGGGCGGCCAGCACTTCCAGCGACTGACGCGGCATCGACGAGATGCCGAAGACGATCACCCGGCGCGGCAGGCCGGCGGGCCGCTCGCTGCCCTCGGGCCACGCGTCGACCCGGCGCAGGAAGGCCTCATGCACCGCCGCCCGGCCCTGGCCAGCCAAGGCGCTACCGCCCGCCGCCGCCACGTCGGCCAGCAGCGCCCGCCACAGGCAGGCCTGCCAGCGCTGCTCGTCGGACAGGGGCTGGCGGTCGCCATTCGCCTTGATCAGCACGTCGTCGCCCGCCGCCCAGGCGGCCAGCCAGTCGGCGCGGTACACCTGGTACTGGTCGAACAGGTCGGCCAGCCGCTCGGCGAGCTGGAAGCGCTTGCGCAGGTCGGCGTCCCGCGCCAGGAAGCGACGCAGCGGCGCGTAGGCCGGCTCGGCCATCACGTCGGGCAGCAGGCGCATCAGGCGCCACAGCAGCAGCGGCTTGTCGAAGGGCGAGACCTCGGGCACCCCATCCCGCCCCAGCACGGCCCGGTAGGCCTGCCACAAAAAACGCGAGGGCAGCGACATGTCGAGCCCGGCGGCGATGCCGCAGCCACCGCCCACGCCGTCGTCCATGTCCTCGGCCAGCGCCAGGCGCAGCCACTGGGCCACGCCGTTGCTGTGCACCAGCAGGGTCTCGGTTTCGAGCGGCGCCAACGGATAACGCCGCACCCACGCCACCAGCAGGTCGCGCAGGGATTCCGGATGGTTGCCGTGGACAAGCATCAGGCCGGGGGGCAGAACAGGTAGGGTCAAGGCGGGCTCCTGGGGCGGAGGAAAGGGTCAAATGGAACGCGGGGAGTATTTGAGCACGAATGTGCGTCAAGGGATGTCGCATGGCGCTTGCGCAGGAGCCGGACCCCGTGTGGCCGCGATCAGCCTTGTACGTCGGAATTCACCGAACATCCTAAAGGTGGCCCATTCGAGTCGCCCCCGGGCGACCTCGGGTGCGCCTTGTCGAGGCCAACACCGGCCCCCTCGAACGGCTGAGATGCACGGTTTTCCGGGGAGAAAACGACGATAATGGTGGCCAATTCGTTTTAAACACCATTCAAGGATTCCCGCATGGAAATCAAGGTCAATTTTCTGGACAAGCTTCGCCTCGAAGCCAAGTTCGACGACTTCACGGTGGTGGCCGACCAGCCTATCCGCTATAAGGGCGATGGCTCGGCACCGGGGCCGTTCGATTACTTTCTGGCTTCATCGGCTTTGTGTGCGGCTTATTTCGTGAAGCTGTACTGCGACACACGCAATATCCCCACCGACAACATCCGCCTGTCGCAGAACAATATCGTCGACCCGGAAAACCGCTACAAGCAGATCTTCAAGATCCAGGTCGAGTTGCCGGCCGATATCTCCGACAAGGACCGCCAGGGCATATTGCGCTCCATCGAGCGTTGTACGGTAAAGAAGGTGGTGCAGACCGGGCCGGAATTCGTGATCGAGGAGGTGGAGAATCTGGACGCAGATGCCCAGGCCCTGCTGACACTGAATCCGGCTTCAGAAGCCACTTATATTCTGGGCAAGGATCTGCCGCTGGAGCAGACCATCGCCAATATGTCGGGGGTGCTGGCGAAGCTGGGCATCAAGATCGAGATCGCCTCGTGGCGTAATCTGGTGCCCAATGTGTGGTCGCTGCATATCCGCGACGCGCATTCGCCGATGTGCTTTACCAACGGCAAGGGCGCGACCAAGGAAAGCGCATTGGCGTCGGCCCTGGGCGAATATATCGAGCGGCTCAATTGCAACCATTTCTACAACGACCAGTTCTGGGGCGAGGACATCGCCAATGCGGCCTTCGTGCATTACCCGGACGAGCGCTGGTTCAAGCCGGGCCGCAAGGATGCGCTGCCGGCCGGCATCCTCGACCAATACTGCCTCGAAGTCTACAACCCCGACGGTGAATTGCGTGGCTCGCATCTGTACGACACCAATTCCGGCAATATCGAGCGCGGCATCTGTGCGCTGCCCTATGTGCGCCAGTCGGACGGCGAGGTGGTTTATTTTCCGACCAACCTGATCGACAACCTGTTCCTCAGCAATGGCATGAGCGCCGGCAATACGCTGGCCGAAGCGCAGGTGCAATGCCTGTCGGAGATCTTCGAGCGGGCGGTGAAACGCGAAATCCTGGAAGGTGAGCTCGCCCTGCCCGACGTGCCGCCCGAAGTGCTGGCCAAATACCCCGGCATTCAGGCCGGTATCGACGAGCTGGAAAGGCAGGGCTTTCCGGTATTGGTGAAGGATGCGTCGCTGGGCGGCGAGTTTCCGGTGATGTGCGTGACCCTGATGAACCCGCGCACCGGTGGCGTGTTTGCGTCCTTTGGGGCGCACCCGAGCCTGGAGGTGGCCCTGGAGCGCAGCCTTACCGAGCTGCTGCAGGGCCGCAGCTTCGAGGGCCTCAACGATCTGCCGCCGCCCACCTTCGAGAGCAACGCCGTCACCGAGCCGAACAACTTCGTCGAACACTTCATCGACTCCAGCGGTGTGGTGTCGTGGCGCTTCTTCAGCGCGAAGGCCGATTACGAGTTCGTTGAATGGGATTTCTCCGGCCACGGGGAAAACTCCAACGCCATGGAGGCCGCGACGCTGTTCGGCATTCTCGAGGGCATGGGCAAGGAGGTGTATATGGCCGTGTACGACCAATTGGGCGCGACGGCCTGCCGCATTCTGGTGCCGGGCTATTCGGAGGTCTATCCGGTCGAGGACCTGATCTGGGACAACACCAACAAGGCGCTGCAATTCCGCGACGACATCCTCAACCTGCACCGCCTCGACGATGCCGGCCTCGAGGCCCTGCTCGAACGCCTGGAAGACAGCGAACTCGACGATTACACCGACATCATCACCCTGATCGGCATCGAATTCGACGAGAACACGGCCTGGGGCCAGCTGACGATCCTGGAGCTGAAGCTGCTGATCAACCTCGCCCTGAAGCAATTCGAAGAAGCAAAGGAGCGGGTGGAGGCCTTCCTGCAATACAACGAGAACACCGTCGAGCGCGGCCTGTTCTACCAGGCGCTCAATGTGGTGCTCGAGGTGACGCTCGACGACGAGCTCGATCTGGACGATTACGAAGCCAATTTCCGCCGCATGTTCGGCAACCCGCGGATGGACGCGGTGATCGGCTCGGTGAACGGCAGCGTGCGCTTCTTCGGCCTGACGCCGACGAGCATGAAACTCGAAGGGCTGGACAGGCACCAGCGCCTGATCGACAGCTACCGAAAACTGCACACGGCGCGGGCCCGCGTGGCGGCTTGATCCAGTTGAGCGCAGGGGCTTCAGCGGCCGGCCGGCCGGCCCGCCTCGCCGCCGGCGGGTTGCGGCACCTCGATGTGGAAATGCGCGCCCTCGCCTGCGGCACTGTTGCAACGGATCAGGCCGCCCATGCTATGGGTGACGAGGTTGTACACGAGATGCATCCCCAGCCCCATGCCGCCCTGCTGGTCGGTGGTGAAGAAGGGGTCGAAGATGCGCGCCAGGGCCTCCGCCTCGATCCCGCTGCCGTCGTCGCGAAAATCGATGCACAGGCGGTTTCGCGCGTCCCGGGCGATACGGATGCCGATCACGCCCTGCTCGCGCTGCCTGAAGCCGTGCTGCAATGAGTTGGTGATCAGGTTGATGAAGATGCTGGCCCAGTCGGCCGGCACGCCATCGATCTCGAGGGCCGGGTCGCAGTCGATCTGCAGTTGCACGCGCCGGGTGTCGAGCCGTTCGCCCAGGCTTCGCACGACGCCCTCCAGCGTCGCCCGCAGGCGGAAGCGATGGGTCTGCAGCGGCTTGCCCTCCACCGCCACCTGCCTGAAGGTGGCCACCAGGCTGCCGATGCGCTCCAGGTTCTGCTGGATCAGCGCCGTCTCGGCGGCCGCCGAGTCGAGGTAGCGGGTCAGCTCGGACTGCGTCATCGTGCGCGCCGCGAAGTGCTCCGACAAAGCCCGGGACTGATCCTTCAGCGCACTCGAGGCCATCAGGCTCACCCCCAGCGGCGTGTTGATCTCGTGGGCCACGCCGGCGACCAGAATGCCCAGCGAGGCCATCTTTTCGGCCTCCAGCAGGCGGCGGCGGTTGCGGGCGTTGGCCACCGCCATGCCGCAGATGCCGGTGACGGCCAGCGCCATGTTGAGGTAGCGCTGGCGATAGGCGGGGAAAGCCAGGCGGTCGACGGCGATCAGCCCCAGGACTTCCGCACCGTGGCTGATCCGCAGCAGAAAGCCCTGGCCGTCCGGCGTCCACCCGTGGTCACCCGCCAGCGCGCGCATGGCCTCGAGCATGGCGGGCGGAATGTCGCTGCCGGGCAGGCGAACGTTGTTCTCCAGGCGCAGGTAATACAGGGCGCCCGGCGCGAAGAGCATCTGGAACAGCTCCCCGATGGTGCCGATGGTGTCCGCCTCGGATTGGGTCTTGGCCAGCCGGGTCAGCAGGTCCATCGCCGCGACGTAATCGGCCAGCTCGGCGCCGTGCTGGCGGGCCTGCTCGCGGGCGCCTTGCTGGGCCTGCTCCAGGCGCCACGTCAACACCAGCCGGCACAGCAGCAGGCGGGTGTGGTCCAGCCCGACCGCCAGCGAGCGGGCAGGCAAGCCGACCGTTGCCTGAAACTCGGCCAGGCGGCCTGCCGCCTGCGGGTCGAGGCCGGTGTCGAGCAGCAGCAGCGACTTTGCAAAGTCGGCAAAGAACGCCCCGGCCTGTTGCGGCGCGAAGCCCAGCGCCTGCAAATGCTGCGGCCACTCGGCCAGCCAGCTGCCGGTGAGCAGGTAAGCGCCGGCGCCGATCGCCTCGTCCACGATCCACGGCTCGGCGACCAGATGGAAGCACTGCGTCTGAGGCACCACGCGCACCGGCGGAAAACCAGCCGGCGGCTCGCCAAGCTTGCCCAGGCAAGCCCTGCCCAGCACCAGCAGGCCGCTGCAGTTTGCGGGGATCAGGGCGCGGAGTTCGGCCCAGCTCAACGGCGGCCGGCCGCAGCGCGCCGGAAATTCGAGCGCGACGACGTCTGGCCAGCCCTCGGCCTCGATCGCCGCCCGGACCTCGGCGATGAAATTGTGGCAGACGAAAATGCACAGGGTGCTTGCGTTGGACATGATTCAGGCGGCCTGCGGG
Organism: Zoogloea ramigera; assembly: GCF_006539865.1. Lineage (GTDB taxonomy): Bacteria > Pseudomonadota > Gammaproteobacteria > Burkholderiales > Rhodocyclaceae > Zoogloea > Zoogloea ramigera. The sequence goes on along the minus strand of NZ_BJNV01000061.1, from coordinate 15,282 downwards.
CCGCGGGGTGCCGCGCCCAGTGGTTTTACTTTTGCCACGCCTCGACCCAGTCGAGCGGGTAGCGCCCCCAGCGCTCGGCCGCCGCGCTGATCGCCAGCAGCACCTCGTCCGGCACCAGATAGGGCACCTCGCCGTGGTTCTCGCCGAGCAGGAAGCCGCCCCCGCGCCCGGCCTTGGCGATCGCCTGCTTGACCGCAAACTCCGCCTGCGCGGGCGTCCACCGGCGCATCTCGATGCCGTTGAGGTTGCCGAGGAGCGTGACGCGCCCGTGGGCCACCGCCTTCAGCTCGGCGAGGTCTTCCAGCGCGCTGACGCCGACGATCGCCGTGCCGGTATCGGCGATGTCGCCCAGGATCGGCATGACCCGCCCCGAGGCCATGTGGGTGGCGGTCGGCCCCTTGATGCGCGGCAGCACGCGCCTGGCAACATCCATCCCCGTGGTCAGGTAAAGCTCGCGCGGGATGCTGGTGGTCGACGACACCGGGTCGAAGTAGCAGATCACCGTCGCCCCGGCGTCCAGCTGCGCATTGGCCCATTCGACGGTGAATTCGATGTTGGCCGCCATCAGATGCTCGAAGCGGGCCGGCTGCTCGTGGATCAGGTCGAGATAATGGTCGAAGCCCATCTGCATCACCGGCAGCGAGAACGGCGAGATGGCCACCCCGATGATGGGCACCGTGTCCCCCACCCGCGCCTTGAGCCCGCGGATCGTGTCGAGCACGCGGCCCAGGCCGGCGGCCTCGGTAATCGCCGGGGCCTGCAGGCTGTCGATCTGGGCCGGGCTCCGGATGATGGGGCCGGCACACAGGGGCGGGCCGTCTTCGATGAACAGGGTGCTGCCGCCCCAGGCCTCGACCTCGATGGAGGCGTAATAAAAGGCGTACAGGCAATCGGTGCGATATTTGCGATGCAGGCGCAGCTGGCCTTCGATGACGTACTCGGCGCACGAGAAATAGGCCTCGATCGACAGCCCCAATTCCCGGGCGCCGTGCTCGGTCAGGAGCAGGAACAGCGGGACGCGGTCCGGCTCGCCATGGCCAAGGGCGGTCAGGGTGCGCTGCATCGAGGTCATGGTCATGCTTCCATCTCCTCCATCCACTCGCTGACCAGCGTGACGGCCTCGGCGGCGTTGCGCCCCATGGCATCGGCGCCCACCTCGCGCCACAGGTTCTCGTCGAACAGAAAGGGCGCGCCACCGACGATCACCCTCACCGCAAGCCCCGCCTCCTTGAGGCGCCGGCAGACGTCCGCCACCTTCAGCGCCGACGGCAGCATCAGCACCGAGATCATCAACACCCGGATCTTGTCGGCCAGCACGCGATCGACCAGCTCGTCCACATCCATGCGCCCGTAGTCGAACAGCTCGAAGCCGCTGGCGCGCATGTGGGAATAGACGATGCGCTTGCCCATCATGTGGAAATCGCTGAGGGTGACGATCGCTGAGCGGGGCTGGTGCTTGCGGTCGGGGTCGCTCGGCGGCAGCACGGCCTCGACCAGCGCCTCGCAGATGCGCCCGCTCATATACACCTGCGAGAGCGCCACCTCGCCCGACTCCCAGGCCCGCCCGATCTCCTCGAGCGCCGGCACGACGATCCGGTCGATCACCTGGATCGGTGTCAGGGTTGCCAGCGCCTGGTTGACGGCGTTCTCGGCGCCCACGCGGTCAAGGGTTTCCAGCAAGGCCCGAAAGGCGTTCACCTGATCGTTCATCTCAATCCCCTCCTTCCATCAAGTGCTCGCCGGGCTGGCGGACAGGCAGGCCGATGCGGAAGCGGGTGCCCCGGCCGAGCTCGCTCTCCACCTCGATGCGCCCGTGGTGCTTCTCGATGATGCCGTAGGAAATGGACAGCCCGAGGCCGCTCCCCTTGCCGACCGCCCGGGTGGTGAAGAAGGGGTCGAAGATATGCGACAGGTTCTCGGGCGCAATGCCCTCGCCGTTGTCGGCGATCTCGACCCACACCTCATCACCCGCGCAACCGGTGCGGACGGTCACGACGCCCTGCTCATGGATGGCATGCGCAGCGTTGACCAGCAGGTTCATGAAAACCTGGTTGAGGTTCGACATGACGCACTCGATCGCCGGCAGATCGCCGTATTCCTTGCGCACCTCGCATTTGTACTTGAGCTCGTTCCACACCACGCACAGGGTGCTCTCCAGGCCCTGGTTGATATCGTCCAGGCGCCAGGTCTCGGCCGCGTCGGTGCGGGAAAAATCCTTGAGCGACTGGATGATCTTCCTGACCCGGTCGAGCCCGTCCTGCGACTCGCGGAACAGCTGGCGCAGATCGTCCTTCAGGTATTCCAGCTCGCAGGCCGCCTTCAGCGCCGTGGCCTTCGAAAACAGCCCGGCACAGCGCGGCTCGGCACCGGCCTCGGCGGCCTCATAGGCGTCGAGGATCGCCAGCAGGCTCTCCGCGTAATGCTTCAAGGTGCCCAGATTGGAATTGACGAAGCCGATCGGATTGTTCATCTCGTGGGCCACCCCGGCCGCCAGCAGGCCGATGGAGGCCAGCTTCTCGGACTGCAGCAGCTTGTTCTGCGCATCCTCCAGCTTTCTGTTGAGGACGACCAGGTCGTGCATCCGCGCATCGGCAATCGCCTGCGCGCGCTGGTGCTCGGCGATCTCGATCTTCAACTGGGCGTTGGCGCCCCGCAACTCATCGGCCAGCTGCTCGACGAGGCGCTTCTTCTCCAGCATCCGCAAGGCCTGGTAGGTGCGCAGCTCGGCATACACGCAGGTAAACAGCTTGTCGGCGCTGAGGTCGGACTTGAGTCGATAATCATCGATCTCGTAATTCATGACGATCTCGCGCTGGGGCGAATAGCCCGGCTGGCCGGTCAATAGGACGATGCGCACCGTGCGGTTGCGCTTCTCTTGCCGGATATGCTGCACCAGCGCCAGGCCGGCATCGCTGGTCTCCATCACCACGTCGAGCAGGATCAGCGCGATTTCCGTGTTCCGGGCAAGCAGCTCCCGCGCCTCCGCCGCGGAATAGGCGTCGAGCAACTGCAACGGAACCCCCTCGACGAGCATGTCCTGCAGCGACAGCCGCAGCGCCGCGTGGATATCGACGTCGTCGTCGACCAGCAGCACCTGCCAGCAGGGCACCGCGGCCACGAGGCCGGTGGGCGCGGGTTCCGGGGCGAACAGCGCCGAGAAATCGCTTTCAAGCTCCATCATGTTTTTCAACGTGCTTCACAGCGTACGGCCGTGCCACCTAGTGCGGCGGCAGCAATTCGTAGGGCATTCGGAGGCCATCTCGCGGGAATCCTTGGCCTTGATCAAGGCGCCGGCTTCAGATTCACCTGAAACCCGCGAGCTTCCGTGGATAACGGCCCCGGTCGCCAGACCTTGAAGACCCTAGCGCCCGCAGGCCTTCTCGCCCGACAGCTCCGCCCAGGCCGCCATCGACGCGGCGACCATCGCCGGTGCGAAGGGGTCGTGGCCGACGCCCTCGACCCAGCGGCACGCCTCGGCCGGCAGCCGGGCGGCGAGCAGCCGGGTCGCGGCGGCCGGGCAGACGTCGTCGGCGAGGCCCTGCACCACCCGCACGGGCACCTGGCCCGCCACCAGCCGACCGACCGCCTCCAGCACCGCGTCGGGTGGTACGAAGCAGCCCTGCGTGAAGTAATGCAGCTGCAGCCGGTAGCGGCGGAACAGCGCGGCGACCTCCGCCTCGCCCAGGGTGCCCCCCGCCGGAACCCCCGCCAGCGCACACTCCCAGCGCTGCCAGGCCTGCACCCAGGGCCCGGCCTGCCGCACATCGAGTTTGGCGAACACCTCGGCCAGCCACGGCAGCATCGCCCCATCCGCCTCGGGCGCGCCGAGCGCCGCCCACCGCCGCCAGGCTTCCGGGTGGCGCAGCCGGGCGCCCCCAAAGAACCAGGCCAGATCCGCCGCCCGGGCCAGGAAGGGGTTGCGCAGCAGCAGGCCGCTCACCTGCGCCGGCCGCCGGGCGGCATACAGGATGCCCAGCGTGGCGCCCCACGAGCCGCCGGCGACGAAACAGCGTTTGAGCCCCAGCGCCGCGCGGATCACGTCGATGTCGGCCAGCAGGTGGGCGGTGGTGTTGGCCGCGGTGGCGCCCATCGGCTCGCTGCGCCCGGCGCCGCGCTGGTCCGGCACGATCACGCGAAACCGCGCCGGGTCGAACAACCCGGCAAGCCGCGGCGAACCGCCCGAGCCCGGGCCGCCGTGGAGCACCAGCACCGGCACCCCGTCGGGTCGGCCGTACTCGGCCACAAACAGGCGGTGGCCGCCATCGACCGGCAGCCAGTGGGTGCGGAAAGCCTCGGCGGGGGGGAAGAGCGTCGTCATCGGCCGATTTTAACGGCGATCTTCCCATCGACGGCGACGTCTTCGGACGCGCGCATTCCGCGTTTCACGGGGCCGGCGGGGCGCATTAATGCGCAGCCCCGGCCCATGCGGGAAGCGCCTGGTGCCCGCGCGCCCCCAGCCGCCCGCCCCACTCCATGAAAATCATGAGCCCCCTTTAATGCTTATCCAGACGAGCCGCGCAAAGCCCGGTGCCATAGTGACAACCAGCCCGTCGCGATCGTGCCGGGCGCCGGCGGCACGATCGCCGCCGTATCCAACACCTGAAGGAGACATCAAATGAAATGGGAAACCCCGACCGCCTGTGACTTCCGCTTCGGCTTCGAAATCACGATGTACATCGCCGCTCGCTAAGCGCCAGCGCCCAGCCACCCGCCAAACCCCCCGCGGGTGGCGGCCGCCCACGGATCACCATGAAACTCATCATTCTCGGCGCCGCAGCCGGCGGCGGCTTCCCCCAGTGGAACTGCAACTGCCGCAACTGTGCCGGCGTGCGCAGCGGTAGCGTGCGCGCCCGGCCGCGCACCCAGTCGTCGATCTGCGTGGCCGCCGACGGCAGCGCCGACTGGGCCCTGCTCAACGCCTCGCCCGACATCCTGCAGCAGATCAAGGCGACGCCCGAACTGCAGCCCGGCCGCCGCCTGCGCGACACCGGCATCGGCGGCATCCTGCTGGTGGACGGCCAGATCGACCACGCCACGGGCCTGTTCATGCTGCGCGAGCAGAAGACGCCGATGCCCCTGTGGTGCGCCGACCCGGTGCATGAAGACCTCACCACCGGCAACCCGGTGCTCAATGTGCTCGGCCACTACTGCGGCGTCGACCGCCGCCCGGTGCCGCTGGATGGCGCGCCCTTCGCGATGCCGGGCGTGCCGGGCATCGAATTCTCGGCCCTGCCGCTGTCGAGCAAGGCCGCGCCCTACTCGCCGCACCGCGAGGCCTCGGTGGACGGCGACAACATCGGCGTGACCATCACCGACCAGGCCAGCGGCCGCAAGCTGTTCTACGCCCCCGGCCTCGGCGCCCGCACGCCCGAGGTGTTCGCCCGCATGCTTGATGCCGACTGCGTGATGGTGGACGGCACTTTCTGGACCGACGACGAGATGATCGCCGCCGGCCTGTCGACCAAGACCGCCCGCGACATCGGCCACCTGCCCCAGTCCGGCCCCGGCGGCATGATGGACTGGCTGGGCGAGTTGCCCGCGCGGGTGCGCAAGATCCTCATCCACATCAACAACACCAACCCCATCCTCGACGAAGACTCCCCCGAGCGTGCCGAACTCACCCGGCGCGGCATCGAGGTGGCCGAGGACGGCTGGCGCATCGACCTCTGACGGGAACCACCATGATCCGTGCCGACATCCTTGCCGAATCCATCGACGCCGACGACGGCCGCCCGGCCTGGAGCCGCGACGAGTTCGAGGCGCAGCTGCGCGAAAACGGCAAGTCGTACCACATCCACCACCCGTTCAACGTCATGCTCAACACTGGCCACGCCACGCCCGAGCAGATCCGCGGCTGGGTGGCCAACCGCTACTACTACCAGATCGCCATCCCGGTGAAGGACGCCGCGATCATGGCCAACTGCCCCGACCGCGAGGTGCGCCGCGGCTGGGTGCAGCGCATCCTCGACCACGACGGCTTCGAGTACGGCCTGCCGAATGGCGAGAAATTCCTCGACGCCGGCGGCATCGAGGCCTGGATCCGCCTCGGCGAGGCCGTCGGCCTGACCCGCGCCGAGATCACCGACCTGCGCCACGTGCTGCCCGGCGTGCGCTTTGCGGTGGACGCCTACGTCAATTTCGCCCGCCGCGCTCCGTGGCAAGAGGCTGTCTGCTCGTCCCTCACCGAGCTGTTCGCGCCGGCCATCCACCGCCAGCGCCTCGCCACCTGGCCCGGGCACTACCCGTGGATCGAGCCCGAGGGCCTGCAGTATTTCCGCAACCGCACCAGCCAGGCTCCGCGGGACGTGGAGCAGGGCCTGCAGGTCACCCTCGACCACTTCCGCACCCGCCCGATGCAGGAGCGCGCGGTGCAGATCCTCAAGTTCAAGCTCGACATCCTGTGGTCGATGAACGACGTGATGGGCCAGCACTATGGCACCCAGGGCGTCACCACCGGCGCCGGCGCCGACCGGAAGGCCGCCTGATGGACGGCACACCCCGCCTCGGCCACGGCTTCCGCTTCCAGTGGGAGCCGGCGCAAAGCTGCCACGTGCTGCTCTACCCGGAAGGGATGATCAGGCTCAACCAGAGCGCCGGCGAGATCCTGGCCCGCTGCGACGGCAACCGCGACATCGCCGCCATCGTGGCCGACCTCGAGCAGGCCTTCGCCAGCCCCGGCCTGCGCCCCGAGGTCGAAGCCTTCCTCACCATGGCCATCGGCAAACGCTGGCTGCGCCTCGACGCCCCCACGCCATGAACGCCCCCGCCGCCCCCATTGGCCCGCCCATGTGGCTGCTGGCCGAAGTCACCTACCGCTGCCCGCTGCACTGCGTGTTCTGCTACAACCCGGTGGACTTCGCCCGCCACGAGGATGAACTCTCCACCGACGACTGGCTGCGCGTGCTGCACGAGGGGCGCGAACTGGGCGCCGTGCAGTGCGGCTTCTCGGGCGGCGAGCCGCTGCTGCGGGACGACCTGGAAGTCCTCATCGCCGAAGCCCGCCGGCTCGGCTACTACACCAACCTGATCACCTCCGGCGTCGGCCTCACCGAGGCCCGCCTCGACGCCTTCAAGGCCGCCGGGCTCGACCACATCCAGCTCTCCTTCCAGGATTCATCCAGGGAGATCAACGACTTCCTCACCCACACCCGAACCTTCGAGCTCAAGCAGCGGGTCGGCGAGATGATCAAGGCGCGCGGCTGGCCGATGGTGATGAACGTGGTCATCCACCGCCTCAACATCGAGCACATCGGCCGCATCATCGAGATGGCCGACGCCCTCGGCGCCGAATACCTGGAGCTCGCCAACGCCCAGTACTACTCGTGGGCGCTCCTCAACCGCGACCAGCTGATGCCGTCCCGCGAGCAGCTGCGGCGCGCCGAGGCCGTCACCGACGAATGGAAGGCGCGGCTGGCCGAGCGCATGCGCATCCTCTTCGTGGTGCCCGACTACCATGAGGGCAAGCCCAAGAAGTGCATGAACGGCTGGGGCAACGTCTTCCTCACGGTCACCCCGGACGGCACCGCGCAGCCCTGCCACACCGCCCGCATGCTGCCCGGCCTCGACTTCCCCAACGTGCAGGAGCACAGCCTGCGCCACGTCTGGTTCGAATCCGAAGGCTTCAACCACTACCGCGGCACCGGCTGGATGAAGGAGCCCTGCGCCAGCTGCGAGGACAAGGAAAAGGACTACGGCGGCTGCCGCTGCCAGGCCTACCTGCTGGCCGCCGACCCTGACGCCGCCGACCCGGTGTGCCCGAAGAGCCCCCACCACGAACACGTCGCCGCCGCCCTCGAACAGGCCGAAACCGCCGCGCCGTCGACCAAACCGCTGATCTTCCGCGACCCCAAGGAGAGCCGGCGCCTCTGCGGCCAAGATTGACGAGAACCTGATCCGGCGGCATGACAGGCAGGCCGGCGGGCGTCGACTATGCTTGAGGCAGGAGCACGCCGCCGCCATGCCCGCCCAGGTCGACACCACCGTCCGCGATGCCACGCCGCTGTATGACGCGGCGCGGAGCCTGCACGGTTACTTCCTGTTCCGCTGGATGCGGGAATACCTCAACGTGGTGCTGGGCAACATCCACCGCTGGTGGCGGGCCGGCCTGCTCGGGGCCGACGGGCGGCCGAATGCGGCCTTCCGCGTGTGCCTGGTGGACTTCAACGCCTTCGACCTCGAGATCCTGGCCCAGCTGTGCGGGCTGTATTTCTACATCCACGCCAGCCATAAAAAGGCCAATCACGCCCTGCTCCGGCAGACCACGGCCCGGCGCGTGCTCTACCTGCGCGGCTTCGACTACCAGGCCGCGGTGGGCGTGGGCGGCGGCCTGGCGATGGGTTTCAGCACGGTGGACAGCACCCGCTTCAACCACCGGCTCGGTGTCCTGCTCGGCCACGACTGCGAAGTCTACAAAGCCCTCAGCCCGCTCGATCTCGAACGGGAAACCCTGGCCCTCGAACGCCATTTCTACGGCGACTACCCGGCGCTGACCCGGCTCTGCAGCACACCGATCCGCTCTTTCTTCCTGCACGCCGACCACTGGCAGCGTGACGTGGCCCAGCTCGCCGGGCGGATGGATTACTTCGTGGTGTACCTGTCGTCCCTCAGCGAGAGCGTGCTGTGGGAGCTCCAGTACCTGCACGACCACGGCCACGCCGGCCGGGCCAGCGTAATCTTCGACCGCGACGCCATCCTCACCAAAAACGTCCACGCCGGCTTCTACGCGGCGCTGCCCGGGCTGGCCATCGGCAAGGCCCTGTGGCTGCCCGACCGCCAGCCCCTGTCGGAGGCGCACATCGACGCCTTCCGGGCCGAGCTGGAAACACACTTCACGGTGATCCCGGCAGAAGACTTCGACGCCCGGGCCGACGCGCTGCGGGCGCGGGTGCTCGCCGCCAGCGGGCCACTACCGTCAGGCCAGCGCGAGAGCACCCTGCCCTTCCGCTTCCATCCAGCCCTGGCCAAATCCAAACGCAGCGCCCTGCGCAGGCTGGATGCCGCCCTCGCCCGGGAAGTCGCCCCCGACACCGGCGCGCCGCTGGCCTGCCTGCCCTTCCGGCTGGGCCAGCTGCAGCTGCGGGTGTTCACCGCCCTGGCCCTGGGCGATCACCCCGGCGCGGCGCAGGCGCTCGCCACCTACGCCGGCTGCATGGATGCGCTGCTGGCCTTCTACACCCGCTGCGGCAGGCTCGCCGACGGCGTTTCGGCCGACGAGCTGCCGGCCTGGCTGGCACTCTTCCGGGATCACCGGGACACCGCGGTGAGCGTCGCCCGGCATTTTCTCGAGGCCGGCCCCGGCGACCACTTCGACGCCCCCGACGAGGCGGCGCATAGCGGCCTTGAGCGCTGCTTCACCGCCGCCCGACGCCAGGCGGACGCCTTCATCGGCGACACTGCCGCCGCCAGCCCGGGCGGGCTGCCGCTGGTGTGGCTGCCCGCCCCTGGGTAGCCCGCAGACATGCGCCAGAAGGATGACCCTGAACATGGCAACCGGCCGTTTTCCGCCAGCTCAAGCACCGCATGGGCACTGTCATACCGTCGCCAACCCTTGCCGTGGGGCGGAGCACCACACACCCGCCACTCTGGTGGCACGGATCACCGCGAGCGTCGGAGCATCTGAGTGGCCACTCCGAGCGGAGCATCCCGCATCATCCTGATCTAGCTCGTAAATGATCTTCGCCATCTCGAAGCTGCGCAGGCCGAGGCTTGCCAGCCGATCCGCGTTTACAAGCGCGGCAGCGCCGCCGCCGGCTGCTGTAAACTCGGCCCCCTGCCACGCCGCCCGCCGGGCCACCCGACATGACCCTCAAGATCCTCATCATGCTCCTGCTCATTGTTGGGTCGGTCATGGAGCCCTTGCGCTTGTATCAGATCGTCACCGGCAGCCTCGGGCGCCGGCGCGGAATCACCGGCCCCGCCGTCATCAAGGCCAGCCGGCTGTTCTACTGGGCCTTCCCCTTCTGGCTGGCGCTGGTGTGGGGCTTCGTGAACATCGAGCTGTTGCAGCGCTGCACCGGCGACACCTGCATCGGCTACATGCTCCCGGCCATCCCCTTCCCGTTCATCTACGGACTCGCGGAATTCCGGCTGCTGATGGGGTGGCAAGGGTCGGAGGGGTAAGGTTTCAACACGCGCCCTGCCTCCGTGCGCCGCGGGATGCTCACCCCTCTCCACCCGCCGCAACAGCAGACGCACAAACAGATCGGCGAACCCTCGCTCGTCAGCGTCGCCACCCGAAAACACTACTCCAGGCCGGGAAACTGAGATTCGGTACCAGGAAACACTGATTCGATGCCCGGAAACGGTAATCCGGTGGCTGGAAACAGTAATCCGGTGGCTGGAAACAGTAATGCGCGCCCTGGAAACAGTAATCCACGCTTCGGAAACAGTAATCCGCTCCCTGGAAGCAGTAATGCTGCCTTGAGAAACGCTAATCTCGCCCCCGGAAACAGTAATCCGAGGTCGAGAAACTCAAATCCGGGGCCTGGAAACTGAGATCCGGGGCCACCAAACGCCCGCCTCTCAACCGAGAGCGGCGCACAGATCACGATGCCTCTCGCGTGCGGCTGATTCCGCACCTACAGGACTGTGCCGGACGAGGCCGGGCGTAAAAAAGCCGGCACATCACGCGCCGGCTGCAGGCTCCAGGATTTCCTTCTGAAAACCCTGGTCGCAGGAGCCTGTATCAGGCCAGCCCTTCGTCCTTCAGCGCCTTCTGCACCGCAGGACGGGCTGCTACACGGGCCTGGAAGGCGGCGAGGTTGGGGAGTGTGGCGAGGTCGATGCCGATGTATTTCATCCAGCTGAGGGTGGTGAACAGGTAGCCGTCGGCCACGCTGAACTCGTCGCCCATCAGGTAGGGCTTGTCGGCGAGGTGCTCGTTGACCAGGCCGAGGCGGCGATCGAGGTTGATGCGCGCGGCACCCTTCCAGTCGTCCTTGGCGAGGGGGCTGAAGAAGGGGGTGCAGGACTTGTGGATCTCGGTGGCGATGAAGTTGAGCCAGCCCTGGAACTGGTAGCGAGCCAGGCTGCCATTGGCGGGAGCGAGCTTTTTGGCGGGGGCCTGGTCGGCGATGTACTGGACGATGGCCGGGCCTTCGGTGAGGAGCTCGCCGGAGTCGAGCAGCAGGGCCGGAACGTAGCCCTTGGGGTTCACCTCGAAGAAGTTGCCACCGCTGGCGGTCTTCTTGCTGGCGAGGTCGACGTTCTCGGTTTCGTAGCTGAGGCCTGCCTCTTCGAGGGCGATGTGGGGCGAGAGGGAGCAGGCGCCGGGCTTGAGGAACAGTTTCATGGGGTCTCCTTTGTTTCCGCGGGGGAGCGCGGGGGTTTGTACGTGGGACTCAGATGACATCCGGGAGCCGCGCCGTGATGGCAGGCTCCCGAGGTTAAAGCATACCGCGGATGCCTCTCGAGGAAACGCAAGGCCGCCCGAAGTTTCCTTGCCCCCCAACAGGAGCAGGCTGGGCGGAACCCGGCCCTGGGGGCGCTCAGGAGGTGAGGCTCACCACTTCACCGTGCTTGAGGCTGTCCATGCGTGGGCAGATCTACTCGCAGAACTCGGTGTGCTCCACCCCCGGCCGGCTCGGCGGAACAGCCGCGTGCCCTGTTACTGCTCGAGCTGAGCGACCTGACGGCTGACCACCGCCTGAGGAACATCGAAAACGGTTTTCACCTGCGTGAGCTAGCCCAGCTCGACGACCTTGGCGAAGACCCGCCATGTGAGTTCCAGGATCAGCAGCATGGGGACGATGACCTCAGCGCGAGCGGCGTGCCCAAGCGGGCGTCCGCCGGCTCGAACCCACTGAAAGTGATCGGCCGCATGTTTTTGTTCAGGGAGCTAGGATGAGCCCTCCCCGGCAAGGTTCTTGTTCAACAGAAAGACTTATCGGCCAGTGGAATCAACAAAATCCGCCCTCGCCCAGCCGAGTTTCATCCTTGAGTCTTGACGTCAGGCGCAGGATGCGACTGGCAGGTTGGCGAAGCGCGCAGGCGCCATTGTCAATGCCCGTACCAAGGCGGCGCCCCGCGGCCTGCGATCTACCAGAGCTCGCCACCGGCGTGGCGGAAGCCGGCCTCGATCCAGGCCTGAGCCGAGGCGCTTGTCAGCTTGAAATCCGGCAGGACCTTCTCCTCCGCCACGCGCTCGCCGCCGTCGTCAACCGCGGCAAGCAGGGCATGGGGTTCGTATTCATCGGGCACGACATCCAGCGTGACCTCCCACCGGCAGCCATCCAGATTCAGCGCAACACGCTTGCGGAGGCTCGCATGAAGCTGCTGCGCCTGGCGCGCCAGCGTGCCGGCGGCCGTCCGGACGAGGGCATTGAAGGCGGCCTGATCAAGGGGTTTGGGTTCAGAGGCATCCCGTTCAGCGGCCCACGGGGCCAACAGCACGGGCTCGGCTTCGCCGTTCCGGCGCACCTGGACGAGCCAGCCGTCGTCATCCAGGTTGCGGATGACGGCAGCTGTCCAGACGCCCTCGCTCCACTGTCGGCCATCTCCGAGGCGGGCCGGGGCGGGCTCGGCACGGAAGATCGGGGGCCGCCGGGCCAAGGAAGGGCGGGCCGTCGGCCCCCTGTCGGCAGCAAGGGAACTCAACTCCAGTGGCAGTTGCGACGGCGGAGGATGCGGCAACGCTGCACGCCGACGGGGCACCCGTGGAGCACGCCCAGGGGCCGCTGTGTCGAGGGCGAAATCGAAACTCATCTGCTGGTTCATGGGCTTTGCGTCACGGTAGCGGCAAGACCGGCCTGCGGGGCGGACTCGGCTGGATAAGGTGAAAGCCATGCGGCACCATGCCGGTCGTCTCCCTAGGCAGAAAACCTGGCGCACACATGGCCTCATCTGAGGGCAACTGTACAAAACAACAGCCTTAAATTCAAGCCTGGAGAGACCGCAGCACGACCGCGCACACAGCCGCGGGATAGCGTGGTCACGCGTACCGGAGACCCGTCTGCGCGGGACGAGCTCGATGCAGGCGATTAGCTCGTGCAGGGGCCAGCGGCGCCGTTGCCGCGCTAGACAGACCCGGCAGGGACCACGGCCAGCATCGGGTTTGGCAAGGCCACCGTCGCTACCAGCACGATCAGCATCGCGACGATATTCAGCAGCTGGAGCCCCTCGGCCGACGACGCCCGCGTAGAGCCCATCACCGTGCCCGCAACCCCCGCGATGCCCCCAAGATGATCACGAACACCTCACCCCGCGAAACATGGGCCAGGAACATGGGCCAGGTAAGGTTTCACCAGCAGCGGCACTTCGACCATCCCGACAAAGACATTGGCCGCCTTGGATAGACCCACCGCAGCACCCACACCCAGATGGCCAAAGACCATTGCAGAGTCGGGCCGGGTGGCGTCCTGCAAGGCGATGAGGACGTCGTTGAGGGCAGCCCCGGCCTGCTGCACCGCAAACTTCTGGATCGCCACCGCAAACACCGCCTGCAGCGCGATTTCGTCAGCCACCGTGCGCCGCCAGGGCACATGCCGCCGGCGCTGTGAAAGCAGCCACACCATACCCACAAAGGCCGCTTAGCCGATCAGCGGCTGGATCAACGGAGCCGTGAATGAACGAACGGCTGCTCTCAAGGCGTCAGGTCCTGGCCGTGCCGCCAGGCCACAAACCACTCGGTCAGCGGCCTTCCGGGCTCAAGGGTAGTTAGCCGCCGCTCGATCACCTCGTGGTTGCCCCAGACTACATCGTCCAGTTCGCCAGCTGTGACGAGGGCCTCGATATCGCGGCAATACAGGCCAAGGCCCCGATCGACATAAAATCCATAGCTTCGGCAGGCTACCGGACGGTGGGCATACACCGGGCAGGCCCCGGTGGTCTCCTCGAGCAACGGGCAAACAAGCGGCCTCCCGACGGTGTCGGTCATAACCCTGATCTTGCCGGCAATCTCGTCGAGTTGCGAAGCCGCCAACACGGCCAGCCCCTCACGCAACAAGTCCCACTCCGCACGAGTCAGAAGCGGTACTTCGGCCAGCCTCCTGCAGCAATTGTCACAGCCCTTGCCACATAGCCAATCGGGCCGGTCGTCGCGGATCAACCCGACCCGCGTGTCGATGTCCGCATGAATTTCGAATAGGGATGCGATCCCGGACATGAATCCTCCTCAGGCCTGGCAGGCACCAGGCGGCCTGCACCGAACAAATCAAGATAGCAGCCAGATGAAGGCTTCGCCAGCACCGGTGGTAGAGTTCGCCCATCACAACCCTGGAGTGCCCCATGAAGAAGCTGACCGTCACCATCAGGATGGAAATGGAAGTCCCCGACACCTGGAGCGTCGAAAAAACCAGCGACGGCATCGATATCCTGAAGATCGCCGATGGGCGCTATCTGGACATGAGCGCCGAACCGCTGATAGCCGATGACAAAGATGGGACCTGGAGCACCGATTACGACGACGATTTCGCAAACCAGATCTACGACATGGTGAGCACCGAAGACATCTCCTACGACCTCGGCGAAAGCTGAACTTCACGCCCCCGGATCACAGCAGGAGCTTTCAATGGATATTTCAAGAATTTCTCAAACTCGGCACACGGCCAAGGCCTTCGATCCGACCCGACAGATTCCCGACGAAACGATCGAAAAGCTGAGGACGCTGCTGCGCAACGCGCCTTCGTCAGTGAATTCCCAACCCTGGCATTTCCTGATTGCCTCGACGCCCGCGGGCCGGGCCCGCATCGCCAAGGCGACCCAGGGCAGCTTCACTTACAACGAAGCAAAGGTCCGCAACGCCTCCCATGTGGTCGTGCTCTGCGCCCGCAAGACTCTTGATGACGCCCACCTGAGCGCTGTCCTGGACCAGGAGCAAGCTGACGGCCGCTTCGCCACCCCAGAAGCCATGGCAACCCAAGACAAGAGCCGCCGCTTTTACGTCGGCTTGCACCAGACGGAGCTCAAGGACGAACGCTACTGGATCGAGCGGCAAGTTTACCTCGCCCTCGGAACGCTGCTCCTCGGCGCCGGTAGTCTGCAGATCGATGCCTGCCCCATGGAAGGCTTCGACGCACAGCTCCTCGATGCCGAACTGGGTCTCGCTGAACGCGGCCTGACCAGCGTCGTGCTGGTCGCGCTGGGCTATCGAAGTGAAGATGACTTCAACGCGAAATTACCCAAATCCCGCCTGCCCGAAACCGAGATATTCACTGAGCTCTGATTCGCACTCACGCAGACCGATGCCTGCTGGCGTCGGTCTGGCTACAACTCAGCTTGTAGAGCCCGGCACGAACGACACGTAGCGAAGACTGTGCTAGTTGGCGCGATTTCCGTTTTTCCAAA
>NZ_BJNV01000060.1 GCF_006539865.1 Zoogloea ramigera | reverse complement strand
TCGGCGTTTCCTTGAGAGGCCTCGCCGGGCTCAGCCCTCGCGGAGTTCCAGCGCCCGCTCGTAGAGCGCGTTTTTTGGCGCCCCGGTGATCGCGGCGGCCAGCTTGGCGGCCTGCTTCACCGGCAGCTCGGCCAGCAGCAGCCCGAGCACCCGCTCGGCCTCCGGCGGCAGGCCTTCGGCGGGCGGCGCGGCCGACACCAGCAGCACGAACTCGCCCCGCGAGCGGTTGGGGTCAGCGGCCAGCCAGGCCGGCGCATCCAGCAGCGGCATGCGCGCGATCTGCTCGAACATCTTGGTGAGCTCCCGCGCCACGACGATCTGGCGGCCCGGCTCCAGCGTCGCGGCGATGTCGTCGAGGCATTCGGCGATACGGTGGGGCGCCTCGTAGAACACCAGGGTGCCGGGCACGCCGCGCAGCGCGTCGAGCTGCGCCTTGCGGGCCGCCGACTTGGTTGGCAGGAAACCATGGAAGTGGAAGTGGCCGTCGGCCAGGCCCGAGGCCGACAGCGCCGCAATCGCCGCGCAGGCGCCCGGCACCGGCACCACCGGAAAGCCGGCCTCCTGGATGCGCGCCACCGCCCGGGCGCCGGGGTCGGAGACGGCCGGCGTGCCGGCGTCGGTGATCAGCGCCACGTGGCGGCCCTCCTCCAGCATCCGGATCACCTGGCCGGCGGCGGCCTGCTCGTTGTGCTCATGCAGCGCCACCAGCCGGGTGGTGATCCCGAAGGCGTCGAGCAGCTTCTGGCTGTGCCGGGTGTCCTCGGCGGCCACCGCGTCGACGGCCTTCAGCACCGCCAGCGCGCGCAGGCTCATGTCCTGAAGATTTCCCAATGGCGTAGCCACCACATACAATGACGGCGTCCTTGAGAGTGGAGAAGCGACGGATGCGTCAGAAGATATTGGGAGCATGGCAGACATGGCGGGCAAAAGCGGAGGAGCCCGATTGTGGGCGCGACGCCCCCCCGGCGCAAGCCGCCCACCTCAAACGGGGCCACGCCGCCGAGACCCTGGCGGCCACCTACCTGCAGGGCCACGGGCTGGGCATCCTGGCGCGCAATGTGCGCTTTCGCGGCGGCGAGGTCGACCTCATCGCCGACGACGGCGGCTGCATCGTCTTCGTCGAGGTGCGTCTGCGCCAGGACAGCCGCTTCGGCGGCGCCGCGGCGAGCATCACCGCGGCCAAGCAGCAGCGCATCATCCTCGCCGCCCAGATGTGGCTGGGCGGGGCCGGCCGGCGTCACGCCAACCAGCCCTGCCGCTTCGACGCGATCCTCCTCGACCGCCTCGACCCGGCCCGCATCGACTGGATCCGGGGCGCCTTCGATGCCTCCTAGGCGTCTCGCTGCGCTCACCTTTGCCCTGAGCCTGGCCCTCTGCCTGGTCCTGGCCCCCACCCCCGCCGCGGCCCAGCGCATCCAGGTGCTGGTGCACAGCGCCCCGCTGGCGGGCTTTCAGTACTACGCCGGCAAGATCCTGTGGGACGAGATGCAGGAGGGCGACCGCCTGGCCCTCGTCCGCGAATCCGACAACCGCCACGACCCCCACGCCGTGCGCGTCGAATGGCGTGGCACCAAGCTCGGCTACCTGCCCCGCAGCGACAACCGGGCGGTGGCCGCCGAGATGGACAAGGGCACGCCGATCGGCGCGCGCATCGGCCGGCTCAGCCGCGATCCGAACCCCTGGAAGCGCCTGCGGGTCGACGTGTACGTGGGTTTGTAAGCGAGTTTCAGGCCCCGGGCCCAGCGTCCGGCGCCGATGCTAGAATCCGAGACACTTTTTCCGGAGCCTCCAATGGACCTTGTCGCCCGCATCGCCCAGCAATTCACCGACAGCGCCCAGACCAAGCTGGCAGCCCTGGAGTTCATGGCCGACCCGATCGCCGCCGCCATCGACGCAATGACCCACAGCCTGATGTCGAACGGCAAGATCCTCGCCTGCGGCAACGGCGGCTCGGCGGCCGACGCCCAGCACTTCGCGGCCGAACTGCTCAACCGCTTCGAGCTCGAGCGCCCGCCCCTGGCCGCCCTCGCCCTCACCACCGACAGCTCCACGCTCACCTCGATCGCCAACGACTACGACTTCTCGCAGGTCTTCTCCAAGCAGGTGCGCGCCCTCGGCCAGCCCGGCGACGTGCTGCTGGCCATCTCCACCAGTGGCAACTCGCCCAACGTGATCGAAGCCGTGCATGCCGCCCACGAGCGCGAGATGCGCGTGGTGGCCCTCACCGGCAAGGGCGGTGGTGAGATCGGCGCCCTGCTCGGCCCCGACGACGTGCACCTGTGCGTGCCCGCCGACCGCACCGCGCGCATCCAGGAAGTCCACCTCCTCACCCTCCACTGTCTGTGCGACGGCATCGACTGCCTCCTGCTCGGAGTTGAAGAATGAACCCCATCCGCAAGCACCTCGCCCTGGCCACCCTGGCCGTGGCCACCCTCGGCGCCGTGCAAGGCTGCATCCCCGTCATCGTGGGCGGCACCGGCATGGCCGTGGCGATGGTCTCCGACCGGCGCAGCTCCGGCACCTACGTCGAAGACGAAGGCATCGAATGGAAGGCCGGCAAATGGATCTCCGACCGCCTCGGCGACAAGGTCCACGTCAACGCCACCGCCTTCAACCGCAAGCTGCTGCTCACCGGCGAGGCCTTCAACGAAGAGAGCCGCGAAGAAGCCGGCCGCCTTGCCACCAGCGTCGAGAACGTGCGCGAGGTGATCAACGAGCTGCGCGTCGCCCCCACCAGCAGCCTCGGCAACCGCGCCAACGACAGCTACATCAGCTCCAAGGTGAAGGCCCGCTTCGTCGACCAGAAGGATTTCCACGTCCAGCAGGTCAAGGTCGTCACCGAGGCCGGCACCACTTACCTGATGGGCCTCGTGACCGAGCGCGAAGGCAGCGCCGCCACCGAGATCGCCCGCACCACCAAGGGTGTCCAGAAGGTCGTGCGGGTGTTCGAATACATCAGCGAAGAAGAAGCCCGCCGCCTCGACGGCGCAGCCGAGTCCACCCAGTAAACCAACGGAGCCAACACCATGAACCGTCGTGAAGCCCTCTTCGCCACCGGCGCCCTCCTCGCCGCCGCCGGCACCGCCCAGGCCGCCGACCACAGCCACCACCACCACGACGGCGCCCACCCGTGGCAGGCCGTGCTCGACACCGCCGGCATCTGCATCGAGAAGGGCGAAGTCTGCCTCACCCACTGCATCATGCTGCTCGGCGAAGGCGACAAGGCCATGGCCGCCTGCGCCACCAGCGTGCGCGAGATGCTCGCCTCGTGCCGCGCCCTGATCTCCCTCGCCGCCGCCGAATCGAAGTTCGCCCCCCGCCTGGCCGCCCTGTGCGTGGACGTCTGCAAGGCCTGCGAGGCCGAGTGCAAGAAGCACGCCGACAAGCACAAGCCCTGCAAGGAGTGCATGGAGAGCTGCGCCGAATGCGCCAAGGCCTGCAAGGCCATGGCGGCCTGAGCCAGCACGGCGCTCACGCTGCGAGCCCGCCCGCCGGCGGGCAGCAAGCCCCCTCAAAGCCCCCGCGCAGCGGCCCGTCCGCACCTGATGCCCGGCCGCCCGTGGTGCCGGCCACTACCCCGCTGCAGCAGACAAGGGATCTGAAAGAGAAAAACATGACGCCAGCGCAGGCCTTTCCGCATCCCATCGACGGCCTCGACCCGGCCGCCGGGCTCCGTCGCATGGAAGGCGACGTCGATCTCTACACCACCCTGCTGCGCGACTTCATCGCCTCCGAAAAAGACGCCGCTCAGGCCATCGCCGATGCCCTCGCCCGGGACGACCGGGCCGCAGCCACCCGCCGGGCCCACACCGTCAAGGGTCTCGCCGGCACCTTCGGCGCAGTGCGCCTGCAGCCCGCGGCCCAGTCCCTCGAGGCGGCCCTGCGCGACGGCGCCGCCGCCGGGCCGGTGGCAGAAAGGCTGGCCTACTTCGAGGCTGCGCTGGCGGCCCTCGTCGATGCCCTGGAAGCTGGCCTGCCGCCGGAAGACACCACCACGGCCGACGCCGAAGCCATCGACCGGGCCCTGCTGGAGCAGGTCTGCCGGGAGCTCACCGGCCTGATGGCCAACTGGGACGTCTCGGCCCGCCGGCTGCTCGACAGCCACGCCCCCCTGCTGCGCGCCGCCTTCCCCGACGACTTCACCGCGCTCCAGAGCGCCCTGCGCGACTTCGACTTCGACGCAGCCTCCGCCCGCCTGGAAGCCGCCTGCACGCAGGCCGGCATCACCCCGGGGGCCTGACACGCCACAAGGCACGGCGAGCGCGGGGACACCGCGATCGCCGGCCGCTTTCAAGGAAACACAGGGCAAGCCCAGGTTTCCTTGAATCCCCTCGGCGGGCGGGCTGGGCAAAGCCCGGCCCCGGGGGTGTTCCGTTGAGACGAATCAACAAAACCATCGCCAAAGAGGGGAGAATCCGGCCCACGCGTGCATACGCTGCAGGCAACCGGCCGCGCCCCGAAGTCGAGGGCCTGGCGGCGATCCGTCATCCACTGAAAGCGTCTCGACAGTGTCCAACCCGCACTCCAAAAAGCCTCTGGCGCCGGTCGTGATCGGCGCCATCGGCGTCGTCTTCGGCGACATCGGCACCAGCCCGCTGTACGCCCTGAAGGAAATCTTCAACGGGCACCACCCCATCCCCATCACGCCCGACAACATCTTCGGCATCCTGTCGATGGTGTTCTGGTCGATCGTGGCCCTGGTTGCCGTGAAGTACGTCAGCGTGATCATGCGCGCCGACAACCGCGGCGAGGGTGGCTCGCTGGCGCTGCTGTCGCTGATCACCGAGCGCTCCCATCACCGCGTCGTCACCTGGCTCATCTCGCTGCTCGGGATCTTCGCCGCCGCACTGTTCTACGGCGACAGCATGATCACCCCGGCCATCTCGGTACTGTCGGCGGTGGAGGGGCTGGAGATCATCACCCCCGACCTGAAGCCCTACGTGCTGCCGCTGACGGTGGGCATCCTGAGCGGTCTGTTCTTCATCCAGCGCCGCGGCACCGGCACCGTGGGCCTGTTCTTCGGCCCGGTGATGATCGGCTGGTTCGGCGTGCTGGGGCTGCTCGGCGTGCTCGAGATCGCCCGCCACCCCGACGTGCTGGCGGCCCTCAACCCGATCTACGCGATCCGCTTCATCGGCACCCACCCGGGCCTGGCCTTCCTGGCCCTCGGCTCGGTGGTGCTGGCGGTCACCGGGGGCGAGGCCCTGTACACCGACATGGGTCACTTCGGCCGCTTCCCGATCCGGCTGGCCTGGTTCGGCTTCGTGATGCCGGCGCTGGTGCTCAATTACTTCGGCCAGGGTGCGCTGCTCCTCAACGAGCCGGCGGCCATCAGGAACCCCTTCTTCCACCTCGGCCCCCAGTGGGCGCTGATCCCGCTGGTCATCCTGGCCACCCTGGCCACCGTCATCGCCTCCCAGGCGGTGATCTCGGGGGCCTTCTCGGTGGCGCGCCAGTCGGTGCAGATGGGTTTCCTGCCGCGCATGCTGATCGTGCACACCTCCGGCAAGGAGCAGGGCCAGATCTACGTACCCTTCACCAACTGGACCCTCTACTTCGCGGTGGTGGCCCTGGTGCTGGGCTTCAAGAGCTCGTCCAACCTGGCCGCCGCCTACGGCATCGCCGTCACCGGCACGATGCTGATCGACACCATCCTGGTGGCCTTCGTGATGGTCCTGCTGTGGCGCTGGCACCCGCTGGTGGTGGCCCTGGTGGCCGGCGCCTTCCTGCTGGTGGACATCGCCTTCTTCGCCGCCAACGTCATCAAGATCCCCGAAGGCGGCTGGTTCCCCATCGTGATGGGGCTGATCTCCTTCACGGTGCTCACCACCTGGCGCCGGGGCCGCAAGCTGGTGCGGCGCGAGCTCGCCAAGCAGGGCATCCCGATGTCGGCCTTCCTCCCGGCGATCGGCAGCGACATCCACCGGGTCAGCGGCACCGCGGTGTTCATGACGAGCTCGAAGGAAGGCGTGCCGGCAGCGTTGCTGCACAACCTCAAGCACAACCAGATCCTGCACGAGCGGGTGGCGCTGGTGACCGTCGAGACCACCGACACGCCCTACGTCAATGACTTCGACCGGCTCTACCTGCACCCCATGGAAAAGGGCTTCATGCGCATCGTGATCCGCTACGGCTTCATGGAAGACCCGGACATCCCCCTCGCCCTCGAGCAGTGCAAGCGCTTCGGCGAACCCTTCGAGATGATGGAGACCACCTTCTACGTGTCCCGCGAAACGGTGATACCGGGCGTGCTGGGGCGGCGGATCAACCCGTGGCGGGCGCGGCTGTTCGCCTTCATGTCGAAGAACGCCACCAGCGCCACGGACTTCTTCAAGATCCCGAACAACCGGGTGGTGGAGCTGGGCACCCAGCTGGTGATCTGAAGGAATGCCCCCCGGTCGGGGGCTGCACGCGGGGGGCTGAAAGAAGGCGTATGGCGCGTCGGCGATGCCTCGCCGGCGGGCTCAGCGCCGGGCCGGGCGAAGCTCGACGGGCGGCGGCACCGCCGCGCCAGCGGCCCCGGCAGCCCGTATCGCCGGCGGCACCGGCTGCGCCGCGGCCGGCGGACCGGACGGATGGACGTAGGCGCAGGGCCGGTCGGCAAACACCACCCGGCCCTCCTCCACACATTTATAGACCGCCGCCGGGGCCGCGACGGGAAGGCCGGCGCAGCACCCCACCACCGCCAGCCGCCAGGCCATCGGCACGACCTTCTGGCGTGAGACCCTCATCAAGGCCGGACGGCGGCCCCGGGGGCCTTCAGATCCCACTGGGCCAGGATCTCGGCGGCCTGGCAGGCCAGCTCCGGGTCGTCGAAGCCTTCGCGGGACGGCACGCGCACGAAGGTGCGCAGCGGACGGCCGTTGGCCTGCAGGACGTCGTACCACCCATCCCACTTGTGCTGGCCACGCCGCAAGAGGGCGTAGGAGTGATAGACGACATCCGGAGAGAGCTGCTGTGCCATGGGAAACTCCTGCATCAGAACCGTGCCGGCACTCCGGCATCGCTTGTGCCCGAATTCTAGTCAGCCGACGCGAGAGCAAGGGTGAAACAAGATTGCAGAGGGGCCCCGCGAATCACATTGCAACAATCCCGGGCCCGCCGCACCGGAAGACCGGTTGCGGGGCACCGCGGGAGGCCCCCGCCTCAGCCGTAGCGGGGCGCCGGCACGGCCCGCCAGCGCGGCACCCGGGCCATCGACCAGCGCTGCCGGGCCCACGCCCACACGGCTGCCAGGCCCGCGTCGGCGAGCCCGACGGGAGGCTGCTGGCCGAGAAAGTCGAGCGCATCCACCAGCACCCGGGCCGGGTCGCCGCCGTCGACTGCCCGGGCCAGGGTTTGCTTGGAGAGCTTTTCACCGGCGCTGTTGCTGGCCACCGGCAGGTGGGCGTAGGCCGGCGAGGGATGGCCAAGCAGGCGCTGCAGCAATATCTGCCGGGCAGTGGAGTCGAGCAGGTCGGCCCCGCGCACGACCTCGGTGACACCCGCCGCGGCGTCATCCACCACCACCGCCAGCTGATAGGCGAACAGGCCGTCGGCGCGCAGCAGCACGAAGTCGCCGACGTCGGCGGCCACGTCCTCGCAGATCAGGCCCTGCACCGCGTCGTCGAAGCTCACCACGCCCGGCTCGACCCGCAGGCGCCAGGCCCGCGCCTCGCGCCCCGGCGGCAGGCCATTGCGGCAGGTGCCCGGGTAGCGCCGCGTGCCGTCGCGGGCGAGGGCCGAATCGGCGATCTCCTTGCGCGTGCAGGCGCAGGCGAACACCTGGCCGGCGGCGCGCAGCTGCTCGAAGGCCGCCCGGTAGGCGTCGGTCCGCCGGCTCTGCCAGACCACCGGGCCATCCCATTCGAAGCCGAAATGCTCGAGGGTGCGCAGGATGCCGTCGGCGGCGCCGGGCACGGTGCGCGGCGTGTCCACGTCCTCGATGCGTAGCAGCCAGCGCCCCCCCGCGGCGCGAGCCGACAGGCAGCTGCCGAGGGCCGCCACCATCGAACCAAAATGCAGCGGGCCGCTGGGCGACGGGGCGAAGCGCCCCACAACACGGCCGCCGGCAGGCCCGGCGAGGTCGACACCAGGCAGCGGCACCGGCAAACCCCTTTGTGCGGGCCGTCACGGCGGCCCATGAAAATCGCCCGCGGAAGGCGGGCGTCGGAAACAGCCCGGCCGGGCGCCACCGCAAGGCGCGGCGGCCCGGCGGGAGGCGGCTTACTCTTGCGCGGCGCGCAGCACGCGGCGCTGGCGCACGGCCTCGGCCAGCACGTCGAGCACGGTGAGGCTGTCTTCCCAGCCGATGCAGGCGTCGGTGATGCTCTTGCCGTATTCGAGTTCGACGCCCGGCTTGAGGTCCTGGCGGCCTTCCTTGATGTGCGACTCGACCATCACGCCGATGATGCGCTCCTCGCCCTTTGACATCTGCTCGGCCACGTCGCGGGCCACGTCCACCTGGCGCTTGAACTGCTTGCTGCTGTTGGCGTGGGAGAAATCCACCATCAGGCGGGCCTGCAGGCCGGAGGCGGCGAGCTCCTTGCAGGCCGCATCGACGCTGGTGGCGTCGTAGTTGGGAGCCTTGCCGCCGCGCATGATGAGGTGGCAGTCCTCGTTGCCGGTGGTGGACACGATGGCCGAGTGGCCGGCCTTGGTGACCGACAGAAAGTGGTGGGGCGACTGGGCGGCCTTGATCGCATCGACGGCGATGCGGATGTTGCCGTCGGTGCCGTTCTTGAAGCCCACCGGGCAGGACAGGCCGGAGGCCAGCTCGCGGTGCACCTGACTCTCGGTGGTGCGCGCGCCGATGGCGCCCCAGCAGATCAGGTCGGCCAGGTACTGGGGCGTGATCATGTCGAGGAACTCGGTGGCGGCCGGCAGGCCCAGCTCATTGACCTCCCACAGCAGCTTGCGGGCGAGGCGCACGCCTTCGTTGATGGAGAAGCTGCCGTTGAGGTGCGGGTCGTTGATGAGGCCCTTCCAGCCCACCGTGGTGCGGGGCTTTTCGAAGTAAACACGCATCACCACCAGCAGGTCGTCCTGCAGGCGGTCGGCCTCGGCCTTCAGGCGGCGGGCGTATTCCATCGCCGCGTCGTAGTCGTGGATCGAGCAGGGCCCGATCACCACCAGCAGGCGGTCGTCTGCGCCGAAGAGGACGCGGTGGATCGCGCTACGCGCCGCAAAAGTCGTCTCGGCCGCCTTCTTGGTGGCGGGAAACTCCCTCAGCACGTGGCTGGGCGGGTTGAGTTCCTTGATCTCCTTGATCCGGACATCATCGATGGTGACTTTTGAAGCGGTGTGCATGGCGAACCCTGTCGGCAACTTTTTGGTAAGTCGTGGATTCTAGCCCATGCACCCCGCCAGCCGCCACGTTGGCGGGCCCCGGCGATGGGTGCGGAGAGCCGCTTGCAGGCTCCACCTACGCGCCTCCCGAATTCCGCCTGCCGGACGCACAGGCTATAGTCGCGCCCCTTCCCCGCCCCGGCGGCGGGCCTGCATGGCCATCACGGCCGAACTCCGATCCTCGATGCGAACCTTCCTGCACCTCCTCGCGGCACCCGCCATGCGGCTGTTCATCCAGTTCATCGCCCTCCTCGGCGGCCTCGCCTTCGCCGGACCGGCCGCGAGCGAGCCGCCCGGCCCGCTCACCCGGCCGGGCAACCTCATCATCGTGGGCGGCGGCGACACACCCGCCGCCGTTCAGCAGCGCTTCGTGACCCTCGCCGGCGGGCCCGGGAAGGCGCGGATCGCCGTCTTCCCGATGGCCAGCACCCAGTTCGACGAGGAAGCCCAGGAGGTGATCGCCGAACTCCGCAAGCTGGACGCCGACCCCCACCTGATCAACCTAGAACGCCACGATGCCCAGACGGAAGCCACGGCCCAGCAGCTCGAGGCGTTCTCGGGCTACTGGTTCCTGGGCGGCGACCAGAACCGTCTCGCGGCGACCCTGCTCGGCACCCGGGCCCTCGACGTCATCGAGCGCCGCTACCAGGAGGGCGCGGTCGTGGGCGGAACGTCCGCCGGCGCCGCGGTGATGACGAGCGAGATGCTGACCGGCCGGCAGAGCAACGAACGGGGCGATTCGCCGCCCATCGCCCGTGGGGCGATCGACCTGGGCAAGGGCTTCGGCTTCCTGCCGGATGCGATCGTCGACCAGCACTTCCTCAAGCGCGCCCGCTACAACCGCCTGCTGAGCGCGGTGCTCGACCGGCCACAGCTGATCGGCGTCGGCATCGACGAGGAGACGGCCCTGCTGGTCCGCCCGGACGGCCGCTGGGAGGTGCTGGGCAAGAGCTACGTGAAGGTGATCGACGCCCGCGGGGCGCGCATGACCCACGACCGCAGAAACCTCACCGGCGCCAGCAACATCCGGCTGCACCTGCTGCCGCGGGGCGCAATCTTCGATCCGAAGCGGACGCGCATCACACTGCCGGACGGCGGCTGAAGGGCAGGCGCGCTCAGCCCAGGCTGAGCCGGACCAGCTCCGCGACGCTGGCGACACCCAGCTTGTCCATCATCCGGGCCTTGTGCACCTCGACCGTCCGCGG
This sequence comes from Zoogloea ramigera, assembly GCF_006539865.1. Taxonomy (GTDB): domain Bacteria; phylum Pseudomonadota; class Gammaproteobacteria; order Burkholderiales; family Rhodocyclaceae; genus Zoogloea; species Zoogloea ramigera. The sequence continues at coordinate 21,007 of NZ_BJNV01000060.1, read as the reverse complement.
GCTGATGGCCAGCTCCGCGGCAATCTCGCGGTTGTGGCGGCCGGCCACGACACGCGCCATCACCTCCCGCTCCCGGGGGGTCAGCCTGTCGAGGCGGCGCTGGATCTGGCTCCGGCTCGCGGCCGCGTCGGCGGCCTGGCGCTGCCGCTCGAAGGCTTCCGCGATGGCGGCCAGCAGGCGCGCACCGTCCAGCGGCTTCTCGAGGAAATCCACCGCCATCGCCCGAAACGCCTCGCGGGCCGAATCCACGTCGCCGTGCCCGGTCATGATGACCACCGGCAGGTCGCACCCGAGCTCGAGCAGCTTCTTCTGCAAGCTGAGGCCGTCCATTCCCGGCATTCGGATGTCGAGCAGCAGGCACCCATGCCAGTGGGGCTTGAGGGCCCTGAGAAAGCTGTCGGCATCGGCGAACACCGCGAGGCGGTAGTCATGGACGCCCAGCAGCAGGCCGAGGGCATCACGCACGGAGGGGTCGTCATCGACGATGAAGACCGTCAGGTTGTCGGTCATGGGCGTGGAGTTTCCTGGATCGGTAGAACGAGCTTGAACACGCCGTGGTCTGCCACCTCGCCCCACAGGCGGCCCCCATGGGTTTCGGCGATGGCCCGGCTGATCACGAGCCCGAGGCCGAGCCCGCTCGACTTGGAGGAGTGGAAGGACTCGAAGGCGCGCTCGAGGTCCTGGCGGCCGAGGCCCGAGCCGGAATCCTCAACGCAGATCGAGACCAGCTCACCGGGCAGGCGCTCGGCGCGGATCGAGACCTGCCGTGCACCAGCGTCAGCGGCCGCAACCGCATCGAAGGCGTTGGACAAGAGGTTGCGCAGCACCACTTCGAGCTGCAGCCGGTCGGCCAGCAGCATGAGCTCCGGCATCTCCGCCACGCAGAACCCGACCCCGCTCTGCCGGGCCTTGGCCTGGTAGTGCGCCGCCGCCGCGGCGACGATCTCGGCCAGCGGCACGGCCTCGAGCTTGGTCGCCCCGGTGCGGAAGAAATCGCGCAGCCGGCGGACCACCTCGCCGGCACGCCGGGCCTCGGCGCGCATCCCGTTGATGGCCGCGTCAAGCCGGGCACCGCCCTCGCCCCTGGCCTGAAGCGCGTCGTAGGCCGAGGCATAGGCCCCCATCGCCGTCAGTGGCTGGTTGAGCTCGTGGGCCAGCGCGCCAGCCATCTCGCCGGCCGCCGCCAGCCGCAAGGTCTGGCGCAGCTCGTCGCTGGTCCGGCGCTGCTCGTCCACGACCCCGCCGATGAAAAAGCCGATGAGCGCCATCACGACCGCCAGCATCTGCAGCTCGGCCACCGTCACCGCGCTGAAATCAAGCAGCTGGACGGCGGCGATCACGCCGACCTGCAGCAGGGTCGCCGACACGATCGCCCCGGCCATGCCCTGCCGCGCCGAGGCCCAGACGATGGGCAGGAAAAGGAAATAGAAGAGCTTGAAGCCGCCATCCCCACCCAGCCCGAACGCGACCCACAGCGCCAGCAGGCCGAGCAGCGAGTAGCCGAGCGTCTCCCAGCCCACCAGCGCCGCCCGCAGCGCCAGCCGGCCGCGCTCCCCACTGAGCCACCAGAACAAGGGCATCGCCACGGTGATGCCCACCGCGTCCCCCACCCAGAACTGCAGAACGCCGGTCAGCCAGCCACCGGGGGGTAACAGACCCAGCACATGCAGGCTGCTCACATACACCAGGCTGTTGAGCAGTGTGCCGAACACCACCGGCAGCATCCAGCCGAGCAAGGCGGCCCGATCGTCGAGCAGGGTCGAAGGCGACATTCGCCGCACGAGCGCCTCGCTGAGCAGCAGGTAGCCGGCGGCAAGGATGAGCGCCGACAGCAGGCTGTCCCACCACGGAGACGGCAGGCCGCGCACCAGATACTCGCTGAGCAGCACCGCCCCCACCAGCACGGGCCTCGCCCCGGGGCCCCGACGCAGCAGGAACACCAGGCCGAGCGCCGGCGCCGGGTTCCAGGGCGTGATGTTGAGGCCATGCAACGGATGAATGAAGCTGGCCGCATCGAGGGCCACATAAAGCCCGACGAAACCGAGGGTGATCAGGTGCTTGTGCAAGGAGGGAGCGACGCGAGCCGTGACAATCAACGAATTGTGGCGCAAGCGGCCCGATCGGGTAACACGGGAAACACCTACGCGCTCCCGCTAAGTGGTCCCCGAATTTCCCTCCTTGCTCCCGCCGGGTACCTTAAGGCTCGATTCCCGACCTTGCCTCGACCATGGGCCTCCCGGCTGCCACCCTTCCCGAGATCCTTGCCGCCACCATCTTTGCGATCGCGGTCATCCATACCTTCTCCACCCGTTTCTTCGCCCATCTGGCCCACCTCCAGCCCCGCCACGCAGGCCTCTGGCACCTGCTGGGGGAAGTCGAGGTGGTCTTCGGCTTCTGGGCCTTCGTGCTGATCGCCTCGCTGTTCTGGCTGTCCGGCCAGGACGCGGCCGTCAGTTACCTCGAAGGGCGAAACTTCACCGAACCCATGTTCGTCTTCGTGGTGATGGTGATCGCGGCGAGCCGGCCGATCGTGACCACCGTGATCAACGCAGTACGCCTGCTGGCCGCGCTGATCCCCGTCCGCAAGGTGCTGGCGGTGTATTTCCTGTGCCTCGCCATCGTGCCCCTGCTGGGTTCCTTCATCACCGAGCCGGCGGCCATGACGCTGGCGGCCCTGATGCTGCGCGACCGCTACTTCAGCCGGGGGCTCTCCAACCGCCTCAAGTACGCCACCCTCGGCATGCTCTTCGTGAATGTCTCGATCGGCGGGACGCTGACCCACTTTGCCGCCCCGCCGGTCCTGATGGTGGCTGCCAAGTGGCAGTGGGACACCCCGTTCATGATCACCCATTTCGGCTGGAAGGCGGCCGTCGCGGTCTTCGTGAACGCGGTGGTACTCACCTGGCTGTTCCGCCGCGAGCTGATCACCAAGGGGAACACCGACGAGCACACCGGCCGTGCGCCAATGCCCCTCGCGATGGCCGGGATCCACCTCGCCTTCCTGTTCGGTGTGGTCCTCTTCGCCCACCATCCGGTGGTGTTCATGGGGCTCTTCCTGTTCTTCCTGGGCTTCACGGAGGCCTACAAGGCCCACCAGGACCGCCTCATCCTGCGGGAAGGGCTGCTGGTGGCCTTCTTCCTGGCGGGGCTGGTCGTCCTGGGCGGGATGCAGCAGTGGTGGCTCCAGCATGCCCTGGTGGGCGTCGAGCCCACCTTGCTGTACTTCCTGGCCACGGCCCTGACCGCCGTGACCGACAACGCCGCGCTGACTTACCTGGCGTCCCTGGTGGAGGGCGTCTCCCCCGAGTTCAAGTACGCCATCGTCGCCGGCGCGGTGACGGGCGGCGGCCTCACCTTCATCGCCAACGCCCCCAACCCGGCCGGCGTGGCGATCCTCAAGTCATCCTTCGACGACGAGTCGATCAGCCCGATGGGGCTGTTTCTGGCCGCCTTGCCGCCGACCTGCGTGGCGATCGTGGCGTTCCAGGTGCTGTGATGCCGGTCGCAGGGCTGCTCCTTCGCTCGCGCCCCCTCCAGTGGCTGCTGACGCAGGCCGTCCCGCAGCTGCGGGCCTGGCCGCCGCGCGAGTGGCCGGCGGTGCTAGGCAGGGCTAGTGCGGCCGAATACGACCGGATCGAGCGGGTCGGCCTGCTCGCCGGGCTCGCCCTCGTCACCTGGCTGCTGCGGCCAGCAGAAAGCCCCGGCGCCGACGTACTGCGGGTCTTCATCAGCCAGGTGCTGGTGGCCACGCCGCTGCTGCTGCTCGTCCTCGGGCCGCTCTACCTGAGGCGGCTCCGCCGGGGCGTGGAGACTCTCCACAAACTTCGACACGACAAAGACCGACCCTCCCGAGGAGCTTGAAATGGGAAATCCCGCCCACGCGACCCCGGCCGGGGAGCAGGCCCGAAGCGGGCCGGCGCCGCAACGCTTGCTGATCCCGATCGACGCCACCGAGGCATCGCGCCGAGGCGTGCCTTACGCGATCGCGCTCGCGAGGCAGGTGGAGCCCGTGGAGGTCTGCCTGCTCTACATCGTGGCGCCGGTCCGTGACTGGGAGGTCCTGCGTTTCCGGACCGAACAGGAGATCCACCGGCATTTTCAGTCGCGGGCCGAGCGTTTTCTGGCGGAAGCATCGGCGCCGCTGAAGGCGGCCGGCATCCCGTGCAAAGCCTGCTTTCGAGAGCAGGAACCGGTGTTCGGCATCCTCGACCTCGCCGAGCAGCTGGAGTGCACGGCGATCGTCCTGCCGAGGCCGGACTGGCTGGACTTCCGCAGCAGCGGCCTGGTCCGCCGGCTCAAGCGGGCCCGGCGGCCGACTCCCGTGATCCTCGTCGCTGCCGACGGATCGGTAGCGCAATGAGATGGTGAATATCAGATGCTCAAGATAGGCCTTATCGGCTATGGCAAGGCAGGGCAAGCCGTGGCGAACGTACTCGGTGCAGACCCAAGCCTGAAACTCGAATGGATCGCAAAAAGAACGAACCTGGGCACGGACCGCGTATTGAGCGATGGCGCAACGCCAGTCATCGGCCTGGACGCGATCGACCTCCCCGAATGGCTCGACGCGCATCCGGTCGATGCGCTGGTCGATTTCTCCAGCCCGGAAGCGGTGCATCTTTACGGAGAGGAGGTGCGTCGGCGCAAGCTGATGCTGGTCACCGGGATATCCGCCTACAGTGACGTCGAGCTGGCCTACATCCGGTCACTGGGCGAAACGGCCCGGGTCATCTGCTCCCCCAACATGACGCTGGGGATCAACTTCGTGATCCTCGCAGCCAAGCTGCTCCGCGAGATCGCCCCCCACGCGGACATCGCCATTCTCGAGGAGCACTTTCGCAACAAACCTGAGGTCTCGGGGACGGCACGCAAGATCGCCGAGGCCCTGGATGTCGAGGACGAAAGCATCACTTCGCTGCGGCTCGGCGGGATTGTCGGACACCATGAGGTCGTGTTCGGCTTTCCGTATCAAACGGTGCGGATCAGCCATGACTCCATCCGGCGCGAGGCCTTCGGCACGGGCGCCGCATTTGCATTGCGGGAACTGGCAACGCAAACCGAACCGGGCTACTACACGTTTGAAGAACTCTTGATGCAGCGAATGCGCAGCCAATGGCTGCACGCCTGAACGACACCATCACGGAACGCATGAGAGCCGCCCATACGGGGCCAGCGTCAACGCCCCGTACCCCTGGCCTCCCCTGTCACGGCCGGATCTGGATGCCCCAGCCGAAGCCGCCGTAGGGCGCGAAGCGCGGATGGCGGTAGGGGTAGCCGAAGGGATAGCTGCGGTAGGGCCAGAACGGGTCGGCGTAGGGCGCGCTGCGCCGGTAGCGTTCGGCGTCTGCCTGGGCGCGCTTGAGGGCGGCGGCCTGTTCGGCGTCGCGTCGGGCCCGCACCGCGGCGGCCTCGTCCTGGGCCCAGCGGGTGTGGGCCTCGTTGAGGGCGTCGAGCACCTCGGGCGCGACCCCCTGGGCCTTGAGGCGCACCGCCTCGGATGGGCTGATCGGGTGGCGGGTAGCGGTGCGGCGGATCTCGTCGAGCAGGGCCTCGCTGCCCTGCCCGGCGCGGGAACGGGCCACCACCTCGTCGAGGCTGAGCGGCGCAGCCGGCTGGCGGGCGCGTTCGATTTCGGCCAGCGCCGCGGGGTCGAGGCGCTGGATGGCCTGGGGCGAGGCGTTCGGCGTGGCACACGCAAACTGCAGCAGCGACGCCGCGACGACTGCCGCGAGGCTCAGGTTTCGAGCGGCCATGGCACCCTCCCAGTTTTACAGGCGTTCGTAGAGGCCTACCACCAGATCCATCTGTTCAAGGATGCGCTCGCTGGTGGTGCCCACATCGGAGGCCGCCTTGACCCGATCGGTGGCGGCCCGCATCTGCAGCGCGTTCTGGAAGAAGAACCACTGCTGCTCGACCAGCGCCAGCTCGGACTTGATCTGGGCGGTGCTCTGGGGGGCGGCCTTGAGATCGTCGTGGGCCTTGGCGAACTCCTTCATGGCCGCGTCGAGCATGCTGCCCGCCTCGGCCGTATTGACCCCCATCTGGCGGAACAGGTAGGCCTTGGCCATGCGCTGGGACAGCATGCGCTGACGGCCCGACAGGTTGACGAGCTTGCCGCTGCTGGTGCCGGCCGCCTTCTCGTAGGCCACGGTCAGCGCCTGGGCCGCGGCGAGCACGGCCTCGCTGTGGGTCCACACCGCCTTGGGGTCGGCGCGGACGTCGGCCAGCAGGGGGCGATAGGCTCGCCATTCCTGGTCGAGCGTCTGCGCCAGGCCGCGGATGTCGTCACCGGGCTGGAGCGTCTTGAGCTCGCCGAGGATCTGCTCGAAGGACGCCAGGGACTGGGCCAGGATGCTCTTCGCCCGCTCCGGCAGCACGCCCTGCACCAGCAGCAGCCAGGCCTTGGCGCCGCGCAGGGACAACATGCGCAGGCGGCCTGACTTGTTGATCGCCACCGGCAGGCTGAGGGCCGTGCCGGCCACCGGCGCCGCCGTGCCGGACAGCAGGCCGCTGGCAGCGGCGAAGATCAGGAAGTCGCGTCTCTGCATGTCAGGCTCCGGTTCCGCCGACGGTCAGGCCGTCGATGCGCAGGGTGGGTTGGCCGACCCCGACCGGCACGCTCTGGCCATCCTTGCCGCAGGTGCCGACGCCCGGGTCGAGGGCGAGGTCGTTGCCGATCATCGAGACGCGGGTCAGGCAGTCGGGGCCGTTGCCGATCAGGGTGGCGCCCTTGACCGGGCGGGTCACCTTGCCGTCTTCGATGAGGTAGCACTCGGAGGTCGAGAAGACGAACTTGCCCGAGGTGATGTCCACCTGCCCGCCGCCGAAATTGACCGCGTAGAGGCCGTTCCTGACCGAGGCGATGATCTCGGCCGGCTCATGCTGGCCGGCCAGCATGATGGTGTTGGTCATGCGCGGCAGCGGCAGGTGGGCGAAGGATTCACGGCGCCCGTTGCCGGTGGGCGCGACGCCCATCAGGCGCGCGTTGAGCATGTCCTGCATGTAGCCGGTGAGGATGCCGTCCTCGATCAGCACGGTGCGCTGGGTGGGGTTGCCCTCGTCGTCGATGGTGAGCGAGCCGCGGCGGTCGGCGAGGGTGCCGTCATCGACCACCGTGACGCCCTTGGCCGCCACCTGCTGGCCGATGCGGCCGGCGAAGGCAGAGCTCTCCTTGCGGTTGAAGTCGCCCTCCAGGCCGTGGCCGATGGCCTCGTGGAGCAGGATGCCGGGCCAGCCGTTGCCGAGCACCACGGTCATCGAGCCGGCCGGCGCCGGGCTGGCGCCCAGGTTGACGCGGGCCTGGTGCACCGCCGCCTTCGCGTAGTCGCCGAGCACCGCATCGCTGAAGTGGCCGTAGTCGTAGCGCCCGCCGCCGCCCGCCGAGCCCTGCTCACGGCGGCCGTTTTCTTCCATGATCACGGTGACCGAGACACGCACCAGCGGGCGAATGTCAGCCGCCAGGTGGCCGTCGCTGCGGGCCACCAGCACCACTTCCCAGGTGCCGACGAGGCTGGCCATGACCTCCTTGACCCGCGGGTCCTCGGCGCGGGCCATCGCCTCGAGGCGCTCGAGCAGCTTCACCTTGGCGACGTCGTCGAGCGAATCGTGTGGGTTGCCGGCGCCATACAGGGCCAGCGGCGGCTTTTTGACGGCCTCGATCTTGTGGGTCTTGCGGCGCCCGGCGGCGGCGATCGCGCGGGTCGCGTCGGCGGCGTCCTTGAGGGCCTTCAGGCTGATGTCGTCGGAGTAGGCGAAGGCCGTCTTCTCGCCGGTGATGGCGCGTACGCCAACCCCCTGCTCGATGTTGAAGCTGCCCGACTTGACGATGCCCTCTTCAAGGCTCCAGGCCTCCGAGCGGTGGTACTGGAAGTACAGGTCGGCGTAGTCGAGCTTGTGGCGGAAGAGCTTGCTGAAAACCTTGTCGAGGTCCTCGAAGTCGAGGTCGTAGGGCTTGAGGAGCAGCTTGCTGGCGGTCTTCAGCGGATTGGGGGGCAGGTTCTTGCTCATGGGCTTTCGATTCGTGAAGACGGTTACTTGATCTTGCGATGGCGCAGGGCCGGCAGGCTGGCCCGCACCCCGGCGATGCGGGCCGGGTCGACGTCGGCCACCACCACCCCCGGGCCTTCGGGCAGGCTGGCGAGCACCTCGCCCCACGGGTCTATGATGATGCTCTCACCCCAGGTCTTTCGGCCATGGGGATGTGTCCCGCCCTGGGCACTGGCGAGCACGTAGCACTGGTTTTCGATGGCGCGGGCACGCAGCAGCACCTGCCAGTGGGCGCGGCCGGTGGTGTGGGTGAAGGCGGCGGGCAGCACGATCAGGCTGACGTCGCCCATTGCCCGGAAGAGCTCGGGAAAGCGTAGGTCGTAGCAGATCGACAGCCCGACCTCGCCGCAGGGCCCCTCAAAGCACACCACCTCGTTGCCGGCCTCGATGGTGGCGGCCTCGTCGTAGCGCTCGCGGCCGGATTCGAAGCCGAACAGGTGCACCTTGTCGTAGCGCGCCACCCGGCGCCCGGTGTCGTCGAAGACGAGGGTCGAGTTGCGCACCTTGTCGGGGGCTTCGGCGGCCAGCGGGATCGAACCGCCGACCAGCCAGACCTTGTGGCGCCGCGCGGCGTCCTTGAGGAAGGCCTGCAGCGGGCCCTCGCCGTCGCGCTCGCGGATGCGGATCTTGGCGGTCTCGTCGGGGCTCATCAGCGGGAAGTATTCGGGCAGCGCCACCAGGCGGGCGCCCTGGGCGGCGGCCTCGCCGATCAGCCGGTCGGCCTCGGCGAGGTTGGCGTCCACGTCGGGGCCGGAGATCATCTGCACGGCGGCAATGCGGCAAAGCTGGGGGCTGTTCATGGGGCTTCCTTGCACTCGGGCTATTTCGTGGGCGCGGCCACCGGGACGGCCGCCAGCTTTTCCACCTTGGGGTCGGACCAGTTGCCGGTCACGGCGTATTCGAAGCTGAAGAGTTTTTCCACCGGGTCGCGCAGGGCTTTCTGCACGAGGTAGGTGGCCACCCCGACCATCGGGTGGATGGCTCCCATGGAGGCGATGGCGGAACCAACGGCGACCGACTCGGACAGGGTCGGCTGGACCTTGACCCGCAGGTTTTGCGACTCCTTCACCGCATCGGCCTCGCCGCTCATGAAGACCTTGGCGGCCGGGCCGCTGAGTTCGAGGTCTTTGGTGCCCAGCACACCATTCTTCATCTGGATGCTACCGGAAACCTGGTCGAAGGCGAATCCCTGGGAAAACACGTCGCGGAAGTCGAGGGTGATCCGCCGCGGCAGCGCCTGCAGGCTGAGCACCCCGAGCAGCCGCCCGACCCCCGGCTCGAGCTGGGCGAACTGGCCGTTTTCCACCGCCACCTGCATGTGGCCGCCCAGGCTGGGCAGGTGCAGCGCGGTGGGTGGCCCCCTCCAGGCGATCTCGCCGGCCAGGCTGCCGCGGCCGCGCCGCACCGCCTCGGGGTAGCCGAAGCGGGCCAGCAGCTTCTCGACGCTGGCCACCTCGAGCCGGAAATCGAGGCGGGTTTCCTCGCGGGCGCCGGGGCGCCACAGGCCCTTGCCCGACAGCACGCCATCGGGGTTGGCAATGCTGAGCTGCTCGAGGCGCCAGGTTTCACCCTGGTTGGCCGCCTTCAGGTCGAGCCGCCCGAGCTGCCGACCGCGCAGCACAAAGCTGTCGGCGCTGATGTCGAGCCCCGGCAGCTCGGAGAGGCGCTCCTCGTCGGGCACCTCGCGCTCGGCCTCGCCGTCCTTGTCCGGGCTGCCGATGGCCAGCTGCTTGAAGCGCGCCTGCAACCGGCCGCGCCCCTGGTCGCGCCAGACGACGTCGCCGGTGGCCTCGCGGCTCGCCAGGCGCGCCTGCCAGCCGCCCTCCTCCATCACCGCCCGCAGGCGCACGTCGTTGAGGCGCTGGCCGAGCATCTGCAGCTCGCCCGCCCTTAACGCCACCCCGGAGATCGGGAAGGCATCGTCGCCCTCAGCGGCCCCTTCGGCCGGCGCACCGGACTTGCCGGCCAGGGCCTTGCGCCAGGCGTCGGCGTCGAGGCGGTCGGCGCTGGCCGACAGCATCACCCCCTTGTCACCGAGGCGCAGGGGCTCGTTGAGGGACATCCCACCGCGGGTGACGACGCTGCGCCCGCCCCGGTGCTGGCGCTGGAACTGGGCCTGAAACAGCGTGCCGGCCGCCAGCCGGAGGGTGTCACCCCCCGCGGCGCCCGCCGGCACGGCCAGCTCGAAGCGGAAGGGCAGGCTCGCCGCGGCCGACTTGTTGAGCGGGTCGGGCAGGCTGGAGACAATCCCGTTCAGGTTGCTGTCGAGCACGAACTCAACGCCGCCCTTCTTCGGCACCGTGACCGCGCCCTTCCAGGCCGTGCTGCCCGACAGATGGTCGAGGAGCGGCAGATCGACAGCCTGGCGCAGGCCCACCACGCTCAGGGTGCCCTGGGTATTGAGCACCACGCTGCCGTCGGGGCGCGTGCCGCCGCTCACCGTCACCGGATCGCCGAACACCCGGGCGCTGCCGTTCTTCACCACCAGCTGGCTCTCGGTGAAGGCCACCCGCCCGCCGGCGTCGGCGAACACCGGCAGCGCCGGGTCGACCTGCAGCGCGTTGCGGGCAAAGTGGTACTCGCCCTTCACCCGCGAGGCCTCGATCCTGGCCAGGGGCAGCACGAGCTGCAGGTCGAGGCTGCCCACGCCCTCGACGCGGAAGGGGTCGGTGACGTGGTTGATGCTGGCCGCCACCGGGCTCTCGGCGATGAAGCGCAGGAAATCCTGGGTCGGGCCGCTGGCCGTGCCGCGCACCGTGAGCACGTCGTTGGATTCGAAATCCGGCAGCACCGCGGTGACGTCTTTCAGCTCGGCGCCGAAGATGCGCCCGCGGTTGGCCTTGATGCGCATCCCGGCGCCCTCGAAGAGCAGCTCGCCGGAGATGCCCTCGATCTTGGGCCAGCCCGGGGCGTAGTCGAGCAGGCCGTCGGTGACCCGGGCGGTGACACGGAAGGTGCCGTCCTTCGGGTTGCGGAACGGGAACTTTGCCAGGTCGCCCTTCAGCACCAGCCGCGCGTCCTCGGCCTTGCCGCCGGCCAGGCTGTGCTCCAGCCAGTCGCGGGCCGCCTTGCCCACCACGGCGGGCATGTAGCGCCACACGGCGCGGGCGTCGGCCTCAGTCAGGCGGGCCTGCAGGTCGATCTCGCCCGGCGTGTCGCGGCTGGCCCGGTAACGCCCGGCGGCCGAGCCGCGGGTGTCCGGGTTGGCGAAGCTGGCGCTGGCCAGCGTCACCTCCAGCACCCCGTCCGGGTGGCTCCAGCTGCCGTCGGCGGCCAGCTCGGCCAGGGCCAGGCGCGGCGCGGGGAAGAGCTGCGGCAGGTCGAGGCTGGCGTCGCGGCCGCTCAGGCTGAAACGCCCACCCTTCTCGTTGCCCTCGATGCGCCCCGACAGGCCCGAGAAGCCCGGCCACGCCCCGACCGGGGCGATGCCCAGCCGGCTGAAGCGCGCATCCACCGCATAGCTGGCGAGGCGGCCTACCCCGACCGTCCATTTGACGTTGGCCGGCGCCACCTGGCCGGCCGGCGCCAGGGCCGCCAGCCGCGCCCGGAAGGCGGGGTCGAAGGGCAGCCGCCCGGCCAGCTGCGACAGCACCGACAGATCGAGCTGGCTGGCGACGAACTCGCCCCTGGCCGGCGCCTTGCCGCGGGGCGCGTCGAGGCGCAGGAAGAAGTCCATCGGCGCGAGCGTCAGGCCGTCGCGGGTCTGCAGGGACAGCTGACGGCCGCTCGCCTCGGTTACGCCGTCCTCGTCGCGGTAGCGCAGGCGGCCCGCGGCGCGGGCGAGGGGGATGTCGTCCAGCTCCGCCCCCAGGCGGGCGCGGGCGTCGCGCAGCGCGAAATCGGCGGTCACCCCGGCCAGCCGGCCGGCGGCAAGCTCCAGCCACACCCGCAGGCCGCCGGCGCCATCGACGTCGAGGGGGTAATCGGCCCACGGGCGCCAGGCGCCCAGCGCAGCGTAATCGAGGGCCGCGTAGAGCTCCCCGCGCCACTCGGCCAGGTTGGCCGGGTCGCTGCCGCGCAGGTCGCCGCGCACATCGAGGGCCGCCGCGAGCCGGGCCGGCGGCTGGGCCCGCAGGCCGAAACGGTGATGGGCGCCGCGGTTCTCGAGGCGGAACTCGAGCTTGTCGAGGGCCAGATCCTCGGCCCCGCGCAGAGCGTCGCACCACACCAGGCGGGCGTCGCGGATCACGATCTCGCGCTGGTCGAGCAGCCAGTGGGCAAAGTCGCCCTGCCCGCCTTCGGCCTTCACCGGCAGCCCGGCGACGAAGATGCGACCATCGGCGAGGCGCCGCACCGCCAGCTGCGGGCCGGCGATCTCCAGCCGGTGCAGGCGCAGGCGCATCAGCAGCAGCGAGGTCCAGCCCGGCTGGGCCTCGACCCGCTCGAGGCTGAGGGCCGGCTGGCCGGCGGCGTCACGGATCGTCAGCCCGCCGAGCCGGAAGGTGGGGCGCAGCCCCTGCCAGTCGGCCGACAGGCTGGCGATCTCGACGGGCAGACCGAGGGAGCGCGACAGCAGCCCGGCCACCTCGGCCCGGTAGGCCGGCACCTGGGGCAGCACGAAGTGGCGCAAACCCAGAAACAGCAGCCCGCCCGCAAGGTAGACCGCCAGCGCCAGCCAGGCCAGCCGGCGCAGCCACAGACGCGGCAGGTGCAGCGCGGAGAAGCGGCGCCCCTCAGCCACGCGGAAGAGCGCCGGAGACGGCGGCGGGATGGCTCACGGGGCGCTCAGCACAAGGCCGCCGGGCCCGAGAACACAGCCCCGCACGCGACGCATGCGGCATCAGGCTTGACGAAAATCAGTCCGGCAGACATAAGTCGGGGTCAACATAGACAATCTTGCATTCTACCAATCGGCCTCCACCATGTCCGAACAGCCCACGGCCCTGCCCCAACCCATCCTCGACGCCCTCGCCTGCTCGCGCTTCCTGCGCCGCCAGCTCGACAGCCGCAGCTGGCTCGCCCCGCGCCTCGCCGCCAGCATAGGCGCGCCCCTCGACGCCACCGCGATGCGTGATTTCCTGCGCGACGAGAAGGTCGACGACAACACCCTCAAGCCGGTGCTGCGCCGGCTGCGCGCCTGGGTGATCTGCCACGTGATGGTGCGCGACCTGGCCCGCCTGGCCGACCTCGCCGAGGTCACCGAGACCATGACCGTGCTCGCCGACATCGCCGTCGAAACCGCCCACGACATCGTGCGGGCCGGGCTCGTCGCACGCCACGGCATGCCGGTGTCGGCCGACGGCCGCGAGCAGGAGTTCATCATCATCGGCATGGGCAAGCTCGGCGGCCGCGAGCTCAACGTGTCGTCCGACATCGATCTGATCTATGTGTACCCCGAGGACGGCAGCACCGCCGGCCCCAAGATCATCGACAACTTCGAGTTCTTCACCAAGCTCGGGCGCGGCATCATCCAGGCCCTCAACGACCTCACCGGCGACGGCCAGGTGTTCAGGGTCGACATGCGCCTGCGCCCCAACGGCGACTCCGGCCCGCTGGTGGCGAGCTTCGACATGCTCGAGAACTACTTCATCACCCAGGGCCGCGAATGGGAGCGCTACGCCTGGATCAAGGCCCGCGTGATGACCGGCATCCGCAGCGCCGAGCTGGCCGACATCGCCCGCCCCTTCATCTTCCGCAAATACCTCGACTTCGGCGCCATCAACGCGATGCGCGACCTGCACGCCCAGATCCGCCGCGAGGTGGCCCGCAAGGACATGGCCCACAACGTCAAGCTCGGCCCCGGCGGCATCCGCGAGATCGAGTTCCTGGCCCAGGTCTTCCAGCTCATCCGCGGCGGGCGCGACACCTCGCTGCAGATCAAGCCCACGCTCAGGGTGCTCGACCGCCTGGCCGAGCGCGGCATCATCACCCGCGAGGCCGAGCAGCAACTGGCCGCCGCCTATGACTTCCTGCGCCGCGTCGAGCACCGCCTGCAATACCTCGACGACGCCCAGACCCACAACCTGCCCGGCAACCCCGACGACCAGGCGATCATCGCCCGCGGCATGGGCTTCGCCAGCTACGAGGCCCTGCTCGCCGAACTCGACACGCACCGGGAGATCGTCGGCAAACACTTCGACAGCGTCTTCGGCAACCCCACCGAGGCCGGCCACAGCCTCGACGAGCTGTGGTCCTGCGCCACCGACGAGGAGCGCAGCGCCGAAGAGTTCCGCCGCCTCGGCTACCCCGACGCCACCGCCGCCGCCCGCCGCCTTGCCGCGGCCCGCAGCGGCAGCCGCTACCAGCAGATGCCGCCGGGCATCCGGATGCGCTTCGACCCGCTGATCCCGCGGGTCATCGAAGCCGCCGCCGAGACCGCCGACCCCAACGCCACCTTCGAGCGCCTGCTCGACCTGCTCGACGCCATCAGCCGGCGCGGCTCCTACCTCGCGCTGCTGCAGCAGTACCCGCAGACCGTGCACAAGGTGGCCGAGCTGGTGGGCGCCTCGAGCTGGGCCGCCCAGTTCCTCAACCGCCACCCGATCCTCCTCGACGAAGCCCTCGACCCGCGCCTCCTCGAAGAAGAGCTCGACCTGCCCGCCTTCCGCGCCGAGCTCGCCCAGCAGCTCGACGAGATCGAGCCCGACATGGAACGCCAGATGGACCTGATGCGCGAGCAGCATCACGCCCAAGTCTTCCGCCTGCTCACCAAGGACATCGCCGGCAAGCTCACCGTCGAGCGCCACGCCGACTTCCTGTCGGCGCTGGCCGACATCATCGTCGACCTCGCCGTCAGCATGTGCTGGCGCAAGATCAAGAACCGCCACCGGGACGACCCCAAGTTTGCGGTGCTCGCCTACGGCAAGCTCGGCGGCAAGGAGCTCGGCTACGCCTCCGACCTCGACATGGTCTTCGTCCACGACGACGACGCCCCCGAATCCGCCGAGCTCTACACCCGCCTCGGCCAGCGCACCAACACCTGGCTGTCGGCCCAGACCCCGGCCGGCCAGCTCTTCGAGACCGACCTGCGCCTACGCCCCAACGGCGACTCCGGGCTGATGGTGGTGTCCCTCGCCGCCTTCCGCCAGTACCAGCTCGAGAACGCCTGGGTGTGGGAACACCAGGCCCTCACCCGCGCCCGCTTCTGCGCCGGCGACCGGGAGATCGGCGCCAAATTCGAGGCCATCCGCTGCGAAGTCCTGCGCCAGCCGCGCGAGCTCGCCAAGCTGCGCGAAGAAGTGCTGGCGATGCGCCAGCGCATGGCCGACGCCCACCCCAACAAGACCGAGCTGTTCGACCTCAAGCACGACCGCGGCGGCCTGATCGACGTCGAGTTCATCGTCCAGTACCTCGTCCTCGGCTACGCCCACCAGCACGCCAGCCTCACCGGCAACCTGGGCAACATCGCGCTGCTCGGGATGGCCGGCGAGCTCGGCCTGATCCCCGCCGACCAGGCCGCCGCCGTCGCAGACAGCTACCGCGAATACCGCCGCCTGCAGCACGGCCTGCGCCTCAACAACCAGGCCTCCCGCGTGCCCCGCGAGCAGGTCGCCGAGATGGCGCAGGGGGTGCGGAAGCTGTGGAATGGAGTCTTCGGGGACAGCCTCGAGGAATAAGCCGCCGCCCTCGTCACTCGCATTCCAGCCGGCCGGCGTGCCTCCCCCGCGCCCCGGCTGCGGCTGCACCCCCGCCGGGTCTGGAACGGGTGCCACCCACACAAAAGCGCCCGGCCCAATCCAAAAAAGTCAACACAAGCCGCCCCAAACCCGTACAATCCGGGCACCGTGCGCCCGCCAATCAGCGCACCGGCATTCCTTTCATATGTTTCGCCCGATCTCCCCGATCGCGAAATCTCTTTGCGCCCGCCCCGATTGGTGCCGCTCCCCGTGAGCGGTCAGGCCGTCGCAGGAGCACAAGACCCCATGACTCAAGCCGAATCCGCTGCCCAGGCAGCGGTTGCGATCAGCTTTTCCGATCTCGCCCTCTGCGAACCCATCCAGCGCGCCATTACCGAAACCGGCTACACCGTGCCCACCCCGATCCAGGCCCAGGCCATTCCGCAGGTTCTCGCCGGCGGTGACCTGATGGCTGCGGCCCAGACGGGCACCGGCAAGACCGCCGGCTTCACGCTGCCGATCCTGCACATCCTGGCCGAAGAGCACGCCCACAACATCAAGCCGGGCCGCCCCCGCTGCCTGATCCTCACCCCGACGCGCGAACTCGCCGCGCAGGTCGAGGAATCCGTCCAGACCTACGGCAAGCACCTCCCCCTCACCTCGATGGTGATGTTCGGCGGCGTCGCGATCAACCCGCAGATCACCCGCCTCAAGAAGAAGATCGACATCCTCGTCGCCACCCCGGGCCGCCTGCTCGACCACTGCACCCAGAAGACCATCGACCTCTCCGGCGTCGAGATCCTGGTGCTGGACGAAGCCGACCGCATGCTCGACATGGGCTTCATCCGCGACATCAAGAAGATCCTCGCGCTGCTGCCCAAGAAGCGCCAGAACCTGCTCTTCTCGGCCACCTTCTCCGACGAGATCAAGGCCCTCGCCGACGGCCTGCTGCACCAGCCCGGCTTCGTCGAGGTCGCCCGCCGCAACACCGCCTCCGAGCTGGTCACCCAGTCGGTGCACCTGTGCCCGCAGAAGGTGAAGCGCGAACTGCTCGCCTTCCTGATCAAGAAGCACCAGTGGTTCCAGGTGCTGGTGTTCACCCGCACCAAGCACGGCGCCAACAAGCTCGCCGAATACCTCGGCAAGCACGACATCCCGTCCGCGGCGATCCACGGCAACAAGAGCCAGTCGGCGCGCACCCGCGCGCTGGCCGACTTCAAGGACGCCAAGCTGCAGGTGCTGGTGGCCACCGACATCGCCGCCCGCGGCCTCGACATCGACCAGCTCCCGCAGGTGGTCAACTTCGAGCTGCCCAACGTCTCCGAAGACTACGTGCACCGCATCGGCCGCACCGGCCGCGCCGGCTCCTCCGGCGCCGCCGTGTCGCTGGTCGACCGTGAGGAGCTGCCGCTCCTGAAGGACATCGAGCGCCTCATGAAGCGCCTCATCGACAAGGTCGAGGTGCCCGACTTCGTGCCCTCCGCCGCGCCCCCCGACACCGACGAGCGCCCGCCCCGCGAACCCCGCCCGGCCCACCAGGGCAAGCGCGGCGAGCGTGAACGCCGCGAGCAGAAGCCGGCCCAGGCTGAAGGCAGCCGCCAGGGCAAGCCCCAGGGCCCGCGTCCCGCTCAGGGCCAAGGCCAAGGCCGCCCCCAGGGGCAAAGGCAAGGCGCGAGCCAGGGCCAGGGTCAAGGCCAGCAACGTGCCAAACCGCAAGGCCAGGCTCAGGCTCAAGGCGCCGCCCAGGGCATCGAGCGCGGCAACCGCGCCCAGCCGCAGGGCCAGCGTCGCACCGGCGGCGGCCAGCAGGACGACGACTTCGGCAACCGAGTCGACTACCAGCCCCAGAAAAAATCAACCTACCGCGACCCGGAAGCGCCCCGCGGCGGTGGTCATCGCCACGGCAACGGCGGCAACCCCAACCGGGGTACGCCCGCCGCCCTTGAAGAGGCCCGTCGCCAGCCGGTCACCCTGACCGGGCGCCGCACCGGCGAGGCCAAGCCCGCCCTCTTCACCAGCCCCCGCAGCAGCGGTGGCAGTGGCAACGGCGGCGGAGGCAACGGCAGCCGCTGAACGGCCTGAAGCCCCGGCTTCACACAAAGCCCGCCCCACTCCGGGGCGGGCTTTGTTGTCTGGAGATTTCGTATCGAAGCCGCGAAACTCCACGCCCCGCCGAGCGTCACACTCCACTTTCTCTGGAGCTTTCACCATGCGCCCTAACGCCAGCGCGCGCCACCTCACGTCACGCGTCGTACCGGCCTTGATCGCCTGCCTCACCTCGGGCATTGCGGCCGCCGACACAGCACGCCAGGGTGAGCAGGTTTACGAAGAGGTCTGCGCGGCCTGCCACGGCCGGGGCGTGGCCCGCGCGCCACAACTGGGCGACCGGCGCCAGTGGGCGCCGTTGATCCGCGAAGGCCAGCCCACGCTGACGGCCCACGCCTGGGTCGGTATCCGCGGCATGCCGCCTCGGGGCGGGCGCGCCGACCTGTCGCTGGAAGCCTTCGCCGGTGGCGTCGCCTACATGGCGCAGCGCGCCGGCGCCAACTGGCAGCCTCCCGACCCAGCCCTCCTCAAGCGCATCGAGGCCGAAGTGCGCAAACGGGAAGCACGCCTTAAGGCAAGGGGCGGCAAGGCCGACTAAACCCGCTGTCGCTCAGGGAATGAGCGACTTCACCCCGCCGTCCAACGCCCGCGGCTTTATCCCAGGTGGCTCGCCAGCGGAGGCCCGGTGGTGGTCGGCCCTGGCCTCGTCGAGGCATTTGAGGCCGACCCGCAACGCGGCGGAGTGTCTTCCGGATCGGCATTTCGGGGGGTAGCGCAAGGGGCGATGACCAAGTCTTTGGTTGCACGCCCCCCGCCCGCTCCGTGACGGGTTCCGCAGCCAGGCAGGACGCCCGCAGGAAGGAACCCGCACCAGGCGGACAAATCGGGGGGCCTGGCTTGAAGCCGGGCGGTCCACCCCCACATGCGATGCATTGCCTCTTCGCAGGCCTCACGTCTGCCCCGACTCCATGCAAAAGAAACTCCAGTTCAGCCTGTGGTACTTCGTCTTCGCGCTGCTCGCCGTGTTCACCCTCCACGACCTTTGGGTGCAGGTGCGCAGCGTCGAGCCCGTGCCCTACAGCGAGTTCCAGCGCATGGTGAAGGCCGGCGAGGTGAGCGAGATCGCGATCACCGAGAACGCCATCCAGGGCACTCTCAAGAAGCCCCTCGAGGACGGCCGCCAGAAGTTCGTCACCACCCGGGTCGACCCGTCGTTGGCCAAGGATCTGTCGCAATACGACGTGAAGTTCACCGGCGTCGTCGAGAACACCCTGCTCCGCGACATTCTCGGCTGGGTGCTGCCGGCGGTGATCTTCGTGGGGATCTGGATCTTCGCGATGCGCAAATTTGCCGGCAAGCAGGGCATGGGCGGCGGCTTCATGAACCTCGGCAAGAGCAAGGCCAAGGTGTACGTGGAGGCCGACACCGGCGTGAGCTTCGGCGATGTGGCCGGCGTGGATGAGGCCAAGGACGAGCTGAAGGAAGTCGTCGGCTTTCTGAAAGACCCGAAATCCTACGGCCGCCTCGGTGGCCGGGTGCCGAAGGGTGTGCTGCTGGTCGGCCCGCCGGGCACCGGCAAGACCCTGCTGGCCAAGGCGGTGGCCGGCGAGGCGGGCGTGCCCTTCTTCTCGATCTCCGGCTCGGAGTTCGTCGAGATGTTCGTGGGCGTGGGCGCCGCGCGGGTGCGCGACCTCTTCGAGCAGGCCCGGGCCAAGGCGCCGGCGATCATCTTCATCGACGAGCTCGACGCCATGGGCCGCGCCCGCGGCGCCTTCGGCGGCATGGGCGGCCACGACGAGAAGGAGCAGACCCTCAACCAGCTGCTGGTGGAGCTCGACGGCTTCGATTCGTCCTCCGGCCTGGTGCTGCTGGCCGCCACCAACCGCCCCGAGGTGCTCGACCCGGCGCTGCTGCGGGCCGGCCGCTTCGACCGCCAGGTGCTGGTGGACCGCCCCGACAAGAAGGGCCGCATCGCCATCCTGCAGGTGCACATGAAGAAGATCACCCTCACCCCGGGCATCGACGCCGACCAGGTGGCGGCGCTCACCCCGGGCTTCTCGGGCGCCGACCTGGCCAACCTGTGCAACGAGGCCGCCCTGGTGGCCACCCGCCGCGACGGCGTCGACGTGACGCTGCGGGATTTCACCGTCGCCATCGAACGCATCGTCGCCGGCCTCGAGAAGAAAAACCGGGTACTCAACGAGCACGAACGCACCGTCGTCGCCTACCACGAGATGGGCCACGCGCTGGTGGCGATGGGCCTGCCCGGCACCGACCCGGTGCACAAGATCAGCATCATCCCGCGGGGCGTCGGGGCGCTCGGCTACACCATCCAGCGGCCCACCGAAGACCGCTTCCTGATGACCCGCGCCGAGCTCGAGAACAAGATGGCGGTGCTGCTGGGTGGCCGCGCGGCGGAGCAGCTGGTCTTCGGCGAGGTATCCACCGGCGCCGCCGACGACCTGCAAAAAGTCACCTCGATCGCCCGCTCCATCGTGATGCGCTTCGGCATGCACGAGGAGCTCGGCAACGTGGCCTACGACAGCGACAAGACCAACTTCCTCGGCCAGGCCGCGCCCCAGGCCGCGGAGCGCAGTTATTCCGAGGAGACCGCCCGTGAGATCGACTGCGCGGTGCGCCAGATCGTCGCCAAGGCCTTCGAGCGGAGCTGCGCCATCCTGGCCGAACGGCGGGCCATCCTCGAAGACACCGCCCGCGACCTGCTGGCCCGCGAAACCCTCGACGAGGCCGACCTGAAGGCCATCCACGACCGGGTGACGGCGGAAGCCTGAGCAGGCGCCCCCCCAACGCTGAAGCCCGCCGGGCAGCTCGCCCCGCCCGCGTATCGGCGGCTGCCTTCAATGCTGCAGCCAGCGCCGGCAAGGCCCCTGCCGGCGCTGGCCACAGAGCGATCGACGATGCAGGCGGCACGCAGCACGTTGCGCGCATTGAATGCAGCATGCGAAGCCCGTATAGGCCGGGGCCGCCCGATGGCGCGCCTTCGGGCCCGGCACTTCCAGCAGCGAGCCTTGTCATGGTGGGCACCCGCGGGGCTACAATCGGCGGGAACATCTGCTTTTGCCCACCATCCCGCTCTGGAGGAATTGCCATGCACCGTTTCCGCACGCCCGCCCTCGCCCTCCTCGCCACCGCCACGCTCTTCGCCCAGCCGGCCACGGCCCAGGAGTCGGCGACCCTCAAGAAGATCAAGGACAGCGGCACCATCTCCCTCGGCCACCGTGAATCGTCGATCCCCTTCTCGTACTACGACGACAAGCAGCAGGTGGTGGGCTACAGCCAGGAGCTACTGCTGAAGGTGGTGGATGCGGTGAAGGCTGAGCTCAAGCTGCCGAACCTCACCG
>NZ_BJNV01000059.1 GCF_006539865.1 Zoogloea ramigera | reverse complement strand
ATGTTTTTTCTAAAGTCGGCAGGAGCTGCTCCGTTAATGACTTCAACGGCGGTTGCCTTACACACACCGGGCAAGGCGAACCAAAGTTAAGCCTAGTCGCTTATCTTGAACGGAATTAAGGAGAACCAAAATGGCTGCCACTATCAACACCAATGCGATGTCGCTCAATGCACAACGCAACCTTTCCACCTCGCAATCCAGCCTCGCGACCTCGGTCCAGCGCCTGTCGTCCGGCCTGCGTGTGAACAGTGCTAAGGACGACGCAGCCGGTCTGGCGATTGCCGACCGCATGAACGCCCAGGCCAAGGGCTTCGACGTCGCCATCCGCAACGCCAACGACGGCATCTCGATGGCGCAGACCGCCGAATCGGCAATGCAGGCCGTCACCGACAACCTGCAGCGTATGCGCGAACTGGCCGTCCAGTCTGCCAACGGCACCTACACCTCCGGCGACCGCGCGATGCTCGATACCGAATATCAGCAGCTGTCTGAGGAAATCAACCGCGTCATCAGCGGCACCACCTTCAACGGCCAGAGTGTGCTCAACGGCACAGCCGACACCGCCTTCCAAGTTGGTGCAGGCACCCAGGGCACCGACACCATCACGGTCTCAGCCGCCTCTGTTTCGCTCTCCGGCGTCACCGGCGGCGGTAACGTGAGTGCCGCGGGCGGAGCAACGGCGGCCATCGACTCGATCGACACCCAACTCGACAACCTCAACAAGGCCCGCGCCAACTGGGGTGCTGTGCAAAACCGCTTCAGCTCCGTCGTGTCGACCCTGTCGGTCGCCTCGGAGAACGCGCAGGCCTCCCGCGGTCGCATCATGGACGCCGACTTCGCGAAGGAAACCGCCAACATGACCCGCGCACAGATCCTGCAACAGGCTGGCACCGCGATGGTTTCGCAAGCCAACAGCATGCCCAACAACGTGCTGTCTCTGCTCCAGTAATCTGGCCTGGAATCAAACCCACGGGCGCAGCCACCTTGAAGGTGGCCGCGCCTCCTGCACACTTGGGAGAAGAGCATGAGCATCCAGTCAGTCGGCGCCAGCAGCACCCAATACGCGCCCCCCGTCCAGAGCACTCCTGGAGCGGGCGCTGCACGGAAGGCAGAAGCCCCTCCTCCCGAAGTCACCCGCCCCCTGCCCGGCCAGGACACGCAAGGGGCAGACAGGACAGCCCCACCCAACAGTGAACAACTGAACCAGGCCGTCAAGCAGATTCAGGACGTCATCACCAAGACAGCCAACCGCCTGGAGTTCTCGATCGACGAAGACCTGGGCGTTTCCATCGTCAAGGTGGTGGACAGCGAATCCAAGAAGGTGATTCGCCAGATCCCGTCTGAAGAGGTGATGAAGATCGCCAAGGCCCTCGATTCCCTACAAGGCCTGCTTGTCAAGCAACAAGCCTGAACTGCCAGCGCCTACCCTGGCAGAGATTGACTTCCCATGACCGTGCCCTGCGGCGGGATTTGCTAACAAGGGCACCGGAGGCAAACTGGCACACAACCTGCTGTGTAAGATCAAAGTAGCGACAAGCCTCAAGTTTGATAGAAGCCCGTCGTAATTTGTCTAAACCGCAAGGTCGCAATACAAGGGGTTCAGCATGACCACAATTTCATCAGCAGGCGTCGGATCCGGCCTCAATATCGAATCGATCGTCACAGCCCTGATGTCAGTGGAAAAGCAACCGCTGACCAACCTGGAAAAGCGCCAGACCTCCTACGAGTCCAAGATATCCGCCCTGGGCACCCTGAAGGCGGCATTGTCATCGCTGCAGACCGCCGCAAAGGCTCTCACCCCGGCAAGCACACAGACTGCAACGGCAGCTTTTTCCGGTTTCAAGGCAACACTTGCCGATTCCACCATCGCCACAGCAACGACAAGCAGCGCAGCAGTGGCCGGCACGTACTCGGTGGAGGTCGGAGCCCTTGCCACCAACCAGCGCCTGGCCCTCGGCAAAACATACGACGCCGGAGCCGCGGTGCTTGATTTCGGCAGTGACAGCAGCCGTACCCTGACCCTCACCAAGGGCAGCACGGCGGTGGACATCACCCTGGACAGCAGCCAGAACACGCTCGCAGGCGTGCGCAATGCGATCAACAATGCATCTGCCGGAGTCAGCGCCACCATCGTCACCGACACCAGCGGCAAACAGAACCTGCTCCTCACCGCCACCGACGGCGGTACCGCCAACGCCGTGAGCATCTCCGGCACCGCTACCTTCATCGATCCGGCCAACCCGGGTAGCCCGATCGCGGCCTCCAGCGCCTTCAACCAGACCCAGGCAGCCACCGACGCGTCAGTGAAGATCCAGGGAATCTCGATCGCCACCAGCGGCAACAAGATCACCGACGCCATCGACGGCGTGACCCTCGATCTCACCAAGACCGGCACCACCAACCTCACGGTCACCCGCGACAACACCGACCTCAAGGGCAAGCTCGAAACCTTTGTAAACGCCTACAACAGCCTCAATTCGTCGATCAAGAGCCTAGGCGCCTACAACAGCGCCACCAAGACCGCCGCGGCGCTCAACGGCGACAGCACCCTGCGCAGCGTCCAGAGCCAGGTCCGGACGGCCCTCACCAGCGTCCCCGCCGATCTGGCCAGCAACCCGCTGAAAACTCTCAGCGACATCGGCATCAGCTTCCAGCCCGACGGCTCCCTCAAGCTCGACAGCACCAAGTTCGAGAAAGCCGCGAGCACCAACTTTTCGGCCACGGCCAACGTGATCGGTGCCTTTGGTAATACGCTCAAAACCACCACCACCGATCTCTTGGCCACAAACGGCGTGATCGCCAGCCGCAGCGACGGCCTCAGCAGCAGTGTCAAGGCCCTCGACAGGCAAATGGAGGCCATGGAGAACCGGCTGACGATCATCGAAAAGAACTACCGGGCACGATTCACCTCTCTCGACACCACCATGACCAGCATGAGCACCACCAGCAGCTACCTGAACCAGCAGCTCACCCTCCTCAGCAACATGGCGACCAACAACTAAGTTCGACCGGAGACAACGCATATGTCGTTTGGCATCGCAGCCCGCCGCGGCGCCGCCGCCTACAGCTCCGTCGGCGTCGAAACCGGCGTATCCACGGCCGACCCCCACAAGCTGATCCTGATGCTCTTCGAAGGTGCCCTGCTGCAGATCGGCACCGCCGCGATCGCCCTCGAAAACAAGGATGTTCCGGGCAAGGGCATGGCGATCTCCAAGGCCATCGAGATCATCCTCAACGGTCTCAAGGTCAGCCTCGACTACGAAGCCGGCGGCGAGCTCGCCCAGCGCCTGGGCGCCCTGTACGACTACATGACCCAGCGGCTTCTCTACGCCAACCTGCACAACAGCCGGCCGGCGATGGACGAAGTCACCCAACTGCTCACCGACCTGAAAAGCGCCTGGGAAGCCATTGGCGCTTCCGATCAGGCCCAGCGATAAGCCCCACGGAGATCTTTCATGAGTTCCCTCGCCCTCCTGGAACAGATGAGCAGCTACTCCACCGAGATGGTGGACGCCGCCCGAGCCAACGACTGGGACCGCCTCACCCGCCTCGAGCGGCAGGTCGCCTCCCTGCGCGACCGCATGGGCGTCGAGGAAGCCCTCGGCTTCCAGGGCCGTGCCAGCAAGCGCATGTCCGAAGACGAGCGCCAGAAGAAGATCGCACTGATCCGGCGCATCCTCGACGACGACAAGGAAGTGCGCGTGCACACCGAGCCCTGGATGGACAATGTCCGTCAGCTGCTCTCCGGCGGCGCGCGCGAACGCAACGTCCGTGCCGCCTATGGCGAGCCGTCCAAAGACGAATAAACACCAGGCCAAGCGGCCGGTGGAGCCATCCAATGATCCCCGGAGACCTCGCCGCCCGCCTGCGGATGCTCACCGAAGCAAGCTTCTTCTCCGGTGAGCCCAATGTGGCGCCCCTGGCCCGGGTCAAGGCCATCACGGATCAGCTGCCGGCTTTCACGCCCGGCCAGCGCGTCATCGCAAACCTCCAGACAGCCTACCCCGGCAACACCTATCAGGCCCGCATCGGCGGCCGCGACGTCACCCTCGCCCTGCCCCAGGCCGCCAACGCCGGTGACACCCTCGAGCTCGTCGTCAGCCATGTCACGCCGCGGGCCGTCTTTGCCACCCTCGCCCAGCCGACAACCAGCACGGGCACCGCCGCAGCCACGCCGGCACTCAGCCAGACCGGGCGGCTGATCAGCTTCCTGCTCACCGGCCAGCCCGCCGCCCAGACTGCCGCCCTCAACGGCGGCCAGCCGATGCTGGCGGCGGCGCCGCAGGGCCCCGGCGACAGTGCCCTGCTGGCAAGCCGGCTGAGCACGGCCCTCGAACAGAGCGGGCTGTTCTATGAATCCCATCAGGCCCGCTGGCTCGCCGGCAAGCTCGACACCGCGGCCCTCATGCAGGAACCCCAGGGCCGCAGCCCGACGCCACCGGCCACGCCAGCCGCGGCCCCCGGCGGCACAGAAACCATCACCACCCCGCGCGCGGCAAACGAAGGCCTGGCGCCTATCCCCGAGCGCCTGCTGCCCCTGGTCCACCAGCAGCTCGACGCCGTGGCCACCCAGAACTTCGTCTGGCAGGGGCAGGTCTGGCCCGGCCAGACGATGGAATGGGAAATCGAAGACCCGGCCGCCGACGGCCGCAGCGGTGACGAGCCCGACGAAAACTGGACCAGCACCCTGCGCCTCACCCTGCCTCGCCTGGGCGGCGTCGAGGCCCGCCTGCACCTCACCCCGGCGGGCGTGGCGATGCGCCTGATCGCCGACAGCGACACCACGCGCCAGGCCCTCACGGCCGCCGAACCCCGCCTGGCCGACGCCCTGGCCGCCACCGACGTGCCCCTCACCGGGCTCGTTGCCGAACTCCGCAGCCCCCCATGAACCGCCCAGAATCCCCTGGCGACGCGCCCCGCGCCGAGGCGGTCGCCCTCGCCTACAACGCCGGCCAGTCGGCCCCGACGGTGGTCGCCAAGGGTCGTGGCCTGATCGCCGCCGAGATCATCTCCCGAGCCAAGGAGGCCGGCGTGTTCGTGCACGAATCACCCGAGCTCGTCGCCCTGCTGATGCAGGTTGACCTCGACGCCCGCATTCCACCCGAGCTTTACGTGGCGGTGGCCGAGCTGCTGGCCTGGCTTTACAGCATCGAGGCGGGCAGCAAATAGGCCCGGCCGCGGGCGCATTCCGCTGCTTCCAAAACGCCGAAGGCCCCGCAAACCGGGGCCTTCGGCATTGAAAACGGGGTAGGACGCTCAGCTCTGCGGGACGTAGCCGCTGATCTGATCGGCACCGCCGCCGAAGAAGTAGCGCTCCATCTGCTCGGCCAGGTACTTGCGCGCCCGGGCGTCCATCAGGTTCAGGCGGTTCTCGTTGATCAGCATCGTCTGGTGACGAACCCACTGCTGCCAGGCTTCCTTGGAGACGTTCTCGAAGACGCGCTTGCCGAGCTCGCCGGGAATCGGCGGCAGGTCCAGACCTTCAGCCTCGCGGCCGAGCTTCACACAATTGACCATCCGTGCCATGTATCACCTCTTGAGTTAAAACCCCCGGCGCGATCGTGCTGCAGCCGGGAACGTGCCCAGATTCTAGCCCGCCGGGGCCGCTCAGGCCAGCGACTGCGCGTGGCTTTCGGCGGGCGCGAACGCCCAGCGGTTGCCACCCTGGGTCTTCGCCACATACATCGCCCGGTCGGCCGCCCCCACCAGTCCTTCGGGGCCACCCCCCTGCTGCGGGCTGAAGGCGATGCCGAGGCTCGCCGTGACCGCCACCGTCTCGTCACCAAAAGTGAAGCGCAGGCCGGCGACGCAGCCGGTGACCCGCCGCGCCAGCTCGGCCAGCTCCAGCGCCGTCGCCGACGGGACCAGGATCGCGAACTCGTCGCCCCCCAAGCGGAAGAACATCTCGTTGCGACGCACCACCGCGCCCACCGCTGTCGCGAGGCGCACCAGCACTTCGTCGCCCGCCTGGTGACCGAAGCGGTCGTTGACCGGCTTGAAGCCGTCGAGGTCGATCGCCAGCAGCCCGACCCCCTCGCCCCGCCGCTGGCCATCGGCGAGCATCCGCACGAGTTCCTCGTGGAAACGCCGGCGGTTGTAGAGGTTGGTCAGCGGGTCGCGCTCGGCCATCTGCTGGAGCTGGCGGGCCGCCAGCCGCTGGGCCGTGACATCCTCGAACACCCAGATCCGGCCGATCGCCCGCGGCCCCTCCGGCGCCGGCACCAGACGGGACGAGCTGGTCAGCACGCGGCCGCTTCTGAAATGGAACTCCACAGGCTCGCTCGGCTGGCGACTCTCGACCACATCCTTCAGGTGCTTCAGGAACACCTCGGGCTCGACGAGCAGATCCATCACCATGCGCTGCAACATCACATCGCGCATACCCATCAGGCTCTTGCTGGGAGGCAGGCCCCAGATCTCGTAGAAAGCCTGGTTGCAATAAACCACCCGGTGATCCGGGTCCATGAACAGGATGCCCGCCCGCACCACATCGAGCAGCGCCGACAAGCGCAGGCGCTCCTCGTTGCTGCGGCGCAGATAGTGCTCGGACAAGGCCTGGGCCCGGCGCAGGGCGGCCACGGTTTCCAGCTGCTGGTACTCGGCCTCCTTGCGCGACTGGATGTCCTCCATCGACACCCGCAGGCTCAGCAGGCGGCCATCCTCCTCGCGCACCGGCAGCCAATGGCAGGCCATCCAGAGCGTGGCCCCATCCCGGCGCTGGATGCGCAGCTCGAAATCGGCAGGCACTCCGGTCTCCAGGAGCACCTGCAGCTGCTGGCGGCAGAAGGCCCGGTCGCGGTCGCAGACCAGCAACTCGACGAAATCCGCCGCCTTAAGGGCCGCCGCGTCATGGCCGGTGAGGCGCTCGACGGCCGGGTTGGCCCAGATGAGGCACCCATCGAGGCCGACCAGCCCCTCGATACCACGCCCCGCCTCGGCCGCCAGGCGGAAGTGGCGATCGTGACTGGGGCCGGCCACGTCGGCCGCGGGCTGTGCCGCCAGGCGCTGCCGCAGCATCAGGATGTAGCCCCCGCTCGCCAGCCCGCACAGGGTGGCCAGCCCCGCGCCGACCGTGACGAAAGGCGACATGAACACCTCCGGCAGGCCCGCCCAGGCCGGCGCCGCCGCCATGACGAAGCACGCAACACCGGCGAGGCGCCAGCCGCGCGGAGAAGTGATCGAATGCCCTGCGGGGAGTGGGCGCATCCCTCAGCCTCTCACAGGCTCTTCATGAAAACCTTCGAACGCCGGCTCACGTCGTACATCTCGCGCTTCTGGCGGGGCAGCTCTTCGGGGGGAGCCTCGCGGAAGCCGCGCTCAC
Organism: Zoogloea ramigera; assembly: GCF_006539865.1. Taxonomy (GTDB): domain Bacteria; phylum Pseudomonadota; class Gammaproteobacteria; order Burkholderiales; family Rhodocyclaceae; genus Zoogloea; species Zoogloea ramigera. Next base: position 24,825 of record NZ_BJNV01000059.1, on the reverse strand, counting down.
GGAACCAGTCGGAGGTGCGCGTTGTGAGCACGAACAGGCGCTCCACGCCGATCGCCCGGGAGCGCGACTCGATGCGCTTGAGCAGCATCTCGCCGAGGCCGGCCCGGCGGTGCTCGGGCACCACCGCCACGCAGGCCATCTCGGCCGCGCGCTCGTCGATGAAGGGGTAGAGCGCCGCACAGCCCACCAGCACGCCGTCGTACTCGACCACCGTGAAGCGCTCGACCTCGGCCTCCAGACGCTCGCGGCTGCGCCGCACCAGGGTGCCATCGGCCTCCATCGGCGCGATCACGCTGGCCAGCGCGCCGATGTCCTCGACGGTCGCCTCGCGCAGGCGGAACAGCGGGTCGCGGGTGAGCACCGTGCCGACACCCTGGGGCGTGAAGAACTCCAGCAGCAGGCCGCCGTCCTTGTCCCGGTCGATCAGGTGGGCGCGGCCCACGCCCTTGCGCACCGCGCGGATCGCGCAGGGCAGGTACAGGTCGAGGTCTTCGGTGAGGCCCTCGCCGGCCTTCAGCATCGCCTCGGCGTCGTCGGCGGTGATCGCCTCGATCAGGCCGCCGCGGGCGTCGAGCAGGCCCGGCGCGTCGCACAGGTAGATCAGCTTCTCCGCCTGCAGCGCGATCGCCACCGCCTCGGCCACTGCCTCCATGCTCATGTTGAAGATCTCGCCGGCCGGCGACACCCCGAGGGAGGACATCAGCACCACGTTCTGCTGGTCGAGGTCGGCGACGATCTCTTCGGCGATCACCTTGCGTACCGCGCCGGTGAAGCCGTGATCGATGCCATCCACCACCCCGACCGGCTTGGCGGTGAGGAAGTTGCCGCCGGTGACGCGCATGAAGCTGCCGGCCATCGGCGTGTTGGGCAGGCCCTGGGAGAGCAGCGCCTCCATCTCGATGCGGGTCACCGCCACCGCCGCCTTGACGCACTCGAGGGCCGCCGCGTCGGTGACGCGCAGGCCGTTGTGGTAGCGCGGGGTGAGGCCGCGGCGGGCCAGCTCGGCCTCGATCTGCGGCCGCGCGCCGTGCACCAGCACCAGGCGCACGCCCAGCGCGGCGAGCAGGTTGCAGTCGTAGGCCAGCTTCTGGGCAAGCTGGCCGGCCGCCACCTCGCCGCCAAAGCCCAGCACGAAGGTCTTGCCGCGAAAGGCATGGATGAAGGGCGCCGCCGCCCGCACCCAGGCAACGAAACGCTCGGAAAGGTTTTCGGCCGCCGAGGCGGCGTTGAGATCGGACGAATTCACTTGGCAGACACGCAAGACAGGTTGAAAAGGTGGCCCGAGGGCGAAGGCGCGCTTACTACTCGAGGACGGCTTCGAGCTTATTGACCAGGGTGCGCAGGATCTTGACCCGCGCAAAATACTTGTTGTCGGCCTCCACCAGCGTCCACAGGGCGTTGCTGGTGCTGGTGCGGTCGATCATGTCGCACACGGCGGGCTCGTAGAGGGGCCATTTTTCGCGGTTGCGCCAGTCGTCGGGGGTGATCTTGTAGCGCTTGAAGGTTTCGCTCTCCCGCGCCTTGAAGCGCGCCAGCTGCTCGTCCTGGCTCACCGACAGCCAGAACTTGACGACCACCGCCCCGGCCGACACCAGCTGATCCTCGAAATCGTTGATCTCGGCGTAGGCGCGCATCCAGTCGGCCTCCGAGCAGAAACCCTCGACCCGCTCGACCAGCACCCGCCCGTACCACGAGCGGTCGAAGATCGCCACCTTGCCGCGCTGCGGCAGGCGCCGCCAGAACCGCCACAGATAGGGCTGGGCCGCCTCCTCGTCGGTGGGTGCGGCGATCGGGATGACCTGGTACTGCCGGGTGTCGAGGGCCTCGGTGATGCGGCGGATCGCCCCGCCCTTGCCGGCAGCGTCCATGCCCTCGAAAACCAGCACCAGCGAGCGCCGCGCAAAGGCGTCGCTGCGCAGCGCCAGCGCCAGGCGCCCCTGCAGCTTCTCGAGCGCCTTGTCGTAGGCCTTTTTGTCCATCGGCTGGGACAGCACCAGCGCGTTGAGCAGGTTGCGCTCATCGGGCGCGGCCACCAGCGGCGCCGCCGTCTGGCGCGGGCGGAAGCCCTTGCGCACGTATTCGATACGGCGCTGCAGCCGCTCAAGGAGCGTGCGGCCGACCTGCACCGCCCGGTACTGCGGGTCGGTGCCGTCGACGATCACCCACGGCGCAACGCCGGTGCTAGTGCGGCGCAGCACGTGCTCGGCGACCTCGCGGTAGCGGTCGTACTGCTCATAAAAGTCCCAGTCGGCCTGCTGCACCCGCCAGCGGGTGGCCGGGCTGGATTCCAGCGCCTTGAGGCGTTTTTTCTGGCCGGCCCGCGACAGGTGGAACCAGAACTTCACCAGCAGCACGCCCTCGGCCGCCAGCATCGCCTCGAAGCGGTTGAGCTCGGACAGGCGCTGGTCGAGGGGCGCCTTTTTGAGGCGCCCGCCGGCGCGCTCGCCGATCGGGTCCACATACCAGTTACCGAACAGCACGCCGATCTTGCCCTTGGGCGGCAGGGCCCGCCAGAAGCGCCACATGGGCGGCCGATCGCCCTCCTCGCCGGTGGGGCGGTCGAAGGCATGCACCTCGATGTGGCGCGGGTCCATCCACTCGTTGAGCAGGTTCACCGTCTCGCCGCGCCCGGCGCCGTCTATCCCGTTGATCAGGATGACCACGGCAAAATCCTTGTGCTCGAACAGATCGAACTGCACGTCGAGCAGGTCGGTGCGCAGCTTGGGTTCGATGGTCTCGTATTCGGCCTTCGACAGGCGATGGCCCAGTTCAGCGGACTCAAACATCGACGTCTCCCGAAAAATCGCCCCACAGTGTCTGCAGGGCCGCCAGCGCGGCCAGCCCGGCGGTTTCGGTGCGCAACACCCGCGGCCCGAGGGCCAGCGGCGCGCAGCCGGCGTGCTCGGCCAGGGCGAGCTCGGCTGGCGACCAGCCGCCCTCGGGGCCGATCAGCACCGCCAGCGGGCCGCTCGGCCGCGCCTTGCCGGCCAGCGCCCCGGCGGCCCCGGGCGCGAGGATCAGCCGGGTGCCATCGAAGGCCTGGGCCAGATACTTTGCCAGCGGCAAAATCGGCGCCACCTGGGGCACCCGGTTGCGCCCCGACTGCTCGCAGGCCGCCACCGCGATCTGCTGCCAGTGGGCCACCCGCTTGTCGGCCCGGTCGCCGGCGAGCTTGAGCACCGAACGCTCGGCCGCCACCGGCTGGATCGCCACCGCGCCCAACTCGACGGCTTTCTGGACAACCCAGTCCATCTTGTCGCCGCTCGCCAGCGCCTGCACCAGAGTGATCTGCAGCGGCGATTCACGACCCGCCGCCAGCCGCGGCCCGAGCCGCGCCACGGGCTGCTTGCCCAGCGCCAGCAGGGTCGCCGCGCACTCGCCGCCCTGGCCGTCGAAGAGCGTCACCGCGTCGCCCACCGCGAGCCGCAGCACACGCTCGGCATGGTGGGCGACCGGCCCCGGCAGAGGCATGTCGGAATCGGGAAGCAGGCCGTCGGGGCAGAAGAAGCGCGGATTCATCATGCTATTATCCGCAAATTCCGCGCGTCTCAACGGGATCGGAACGAAGATATGGTCAGTCTCACCACGCCACTGTGCGATTTCGGCTGGTCAGCCCCGGATTTCACCCTGCCGGGCATCGACGGCAAGCCCCACTCCCTCTCCAGTTGCCGCGGCCCGCGGGGCCTGCTGGTGATGTTCATCTGCAACCACTGCCCCTACGTGAAGGCCGTGCTGCCGCGCATCCTGCGCGACTGCCGTGAGCTCGCCGGCCTGGGCATCGGCGCGGTGGCGATCATGTCCAACGACCCCACCGACTACCCCGAGGACTCGTTCGACAACATGCGGCGCATCGCCACCGAAATGGATTTCCCCTTCCCCTACCTGCTCGACGCGAGCCAGGCCGTCGCCAAGGCCTACGGGGCGGTGTGCACGCCCGACTTCTTCGGCTTCGACGCCGGCCTCGGGCTGCAGTACCGCGGCCGCCTCGACGCCTCCGGCAAAGCCCCCGCCCCCGCCGACGCCCGCCGCGAGCTCTTCGAGGCGATGCGTGAGGTCGCCGCCACGGGCCACGGCCCCCGCGCCCAGACGGCCGGCATGGGCTGCTCGATCAAATGGCGGGAGGCACCATGAGCAGCGCCCAACGCCTGGAGCAAGTCCGCAGCCTCACCGCCCTGGTGCGTGAGATGGCCCACGAGATCATCCTGCCCCGCTACCTGCGCGCCGCCCGCGAGCGCAAGGCCGACGGCAGCGTGCTCACCGAGGCCGACCTGGCCTCCCAGGCCGCCCTCGTCGAACGCCTGCCCGGCCTCATCAAGGCCCCGGTGCTGGGCGAAGAGATGAGCGCCGAAGAGCAGGGCCGGGTGTGGCACCAGGGCCAGCACGGCCTGTGGGTCATCGACCCCATCGACGGCACCACCAACTTTGCCAACGGCATCCCCTTCTTCGGGGTCGCGGTGGCCTACCTGGTCGAGCACAAAACCCAGCTCGGCGTGGTTTACAACCCGGTCACCGACGAGGCCTTCTACGCCGGCCGCGGCGCCGGCGCCTGGCTCAACGACGTGCCGCTGCCCCTGCGCAACCCAACCACCACCCTCCGGGAAGCCGTCGCCGGTGTCGACTTCAAGCGCATCAGCCACCACCTCGGCGACGAGCTCGCCGTGCGCCCACCCTATTATTCCCAACGCAACTTCGGCTCCAGCGCCCTCGAGTGGTGCTACGTGGCCGCCGGCCGCCTTGATGTGTACATCCACGGCGGGCAGATGCTGTGGGACTACGCCGCCGGCCGCCTGATCCTCGAAGAAGCCGGCGGCAGCTACAGCAGCCTGGGCGGCACGCCCCTCACCGCCGGGCCGGCCATCAAGCGCTCGGTGATCGCCGCCGCCAGCCCGGCGCTCTTCGAGCAGTGGCGCACCTGGCTGCACGCCCACGCCTGAGCGGGCGCAGCCCAGAACACCCACTTTCGGAACCGCCATGTCGATCAAGCACCCCATCATCGTGGTGACCGGCTCATCGGGCGCGGGCACCACCACGGTGAAGCACACCTTCGAAGGCATCTTCTGGCGCGAGAAGGTCAACGCTGCCATAGTCGAGGGCGACAGCTTCCACCGCTACACGCGGGACGAGATCCGCCAGCTGATCACCGAAGCCGAAGCCCAGGGCAAGCGCGGCATCAGCCATTTCGGCCCCGAGGCCAACCTCTTCGAAGACCTCGAGAACCTCTTCCGCACCTACGGCGAATCGGGCACCGGCAAGCGCCGCGCCTACCTGCACAGCGCCGAGGAGGCCGCCCGGCGCGGCCTCAAGGTGGGCAGCTTCACGCCCTGGGAAGACATCCCCCCCGACACCGACTGCCTGTTCTACGAAGGCCTCCACGGCGCGGTGATCACCGACACCGTCAACACCTGCCAGCACGCCGACGTGCTGATCGGCGTGGCGCCCACCACCAACCTCGAATGGATCCAGAAGATCCACCGCGACACCCGCACCCGCGGCTACTCCCTCGAGGCCGTACAGGAAACCATCCTGCGCCGCATGCACGACTACGTGCACTACATCGTCCCGCAGTTTTCGCGCACCGACATCAACTTCCAGCGCGTCCCGATGGTAGACACCTCGAACCCCTTCGTGGCCCGCGACATCCCCACCGCCGACGAATCCAAGGTCATCATCCGCTTCCGCAACCCGCGGGGGGTCGACTTCCCCTACCTGCTGAGCATGATCCACGAGAGCTTCATGTCCCGCGCCAACACCATCGTGGTGCCCGGTGGCAAGCTCGACCTAGCGATGCAGCTGATCCTCACCCCGCTCATCTGGAAGCTCATGAAACGCCGCCGCCAGTGGGTGTGACCCCTCCGGGCCAGGCTTCACCCGGCCCGCCCCCTCGGCGGCAATGAAACTTGGGGCGGCCCGGCGTTTCCTTGAAAAGCCGCGGGCCGAATCCGGCACTGCAGGCGCTACGCGCCTATGATTGAACCACCAGCCGGGCCCTGAGCCGCCGCCCCGCGGCAGGTGTCCGCACCCAGGGTTCAGTCATGCGCACCGACGGCACCTCCATTGCCAGCCAGCCCCCCGAGGCGGCCCTCGCCGCCCTCCGCAGTCAGGCTGCGGGGCTCAGCCCGGGCGAAGCGCGGCGCCGCCTGCAGGCCTTCGGGCCGAATCGGGTCGAAACCCTGGCCGGCGAACCCGTCTGGCTGACCCTGCTGCTCGAGTTCACCCATTTCTTCGCCCTCGTGCTGTGGCTCGCCGCCGGGCTGGCCTTCGCCGCCGAGCACTTCGAGCCGGGCCAGGGCATGGCCGAGCTGGGGGTGGCGATCATCGGCGTGATCGTCGTCAATGGCGGCTTCTCGTTCTGGCAGGCCTACCGCGCCGAAAAGGCCCTCGAGGCCCTGCGCCGGCTGCTGCCCCAGCAGGTCAAGGTGCGTCGCGGTGGCCACATCGACGAGATCGACGCCGCCGGGCTCGTCCCCGGCGACATCATCAGCCTGGCCGAGGGCGACAAGGTGCCCGCCGACTGCCGGGCCCTCGAGAGCTGGGGCGTGCGCGTCAACCTAGCCACCCTCACCGGCGAGTCGCTCCCGAAGGCGCGGGTCGCCGAGGCCGACCCCGCCGCCCCGGCCGACCCCCTCGTGGCGCGCAACCTCCTGCTCGCCGGCTCCCTCATCGTCGCTGGCGAATGCAGCGCCGTCGTGTACGCCACCGGGATGCACACCGAACTCGGCCGCATCGCCCACCTCACCCAGACCGCCGGCGACACCGAATCGCCGCTGCAAGCAGAGATCCGCCGCGTCTCCCGGCTGGTGGCGCTGCTGGCGCTGGGCCTGGGGCTGGTCTTCTTTGCGATCGGCCAGGCCATCGGCCTGCCCTTCTGGGTCAACTTCATGTTCGCCATCGGCATCATCGTCGCCAACGTGCCCGAGGGCCTGCTCCCCACCGTCACCCTCGCGCTGGCGCTGGCCACCCAGCGCATGGCCCGCCGCAACGCGCTGGTGCGCCACCTGCCGGCGGTCGAGACCCTGGGCAGCGCCACCACCATCCTCACCGACAAGACCGGCACCCTTACCCAGAACCGCATGAGCGTGCGCGAGCTCTTCGCCGGCGGGCGCCACCGCCTCGCCGCCGAGCGCTGGCCGGCGGGCGGCGACGTCCATCTGCGGGCCGTCGCGCGCTTCTGCCACAGCCTCAAGTTTCCCGCCGACCAGCCCGCCGGCGACCCGATGGAGATCGCCCTGTGGCAGTTCGCCGGGCCGATCCCCGAGCCGGGCGAGCGGCGCGGGGAGATCGCCTTCGACGCCGAGCGCCGGCGCATGTCGGTGATCACCCGGCACCCGGACGGCAGCGGCCAGCTGTGGTGCAAGGGCGCACCCGAGTCGGTGCTGCCGCTGTGCACGCACTGGATGGACGGCGACACCGCCCACCCCCTGGGCGAGGACACGCGGGATGACTTCAACCGCGCCCACACCGACATGGCCGACCGCGGCCTGCGGGTGCTGGCCCTGGCCTGGCGCCCCCTCGCGGCGAGCGACGAAGCCGATGAGGCGCAGCTCGCCCTGGCCGGCCTGGTCGGCCTCGAAGACCCGCCCCGCCCCGACGTGCACGCGTCGGTCGAGCGCTGCCACGAGGCCGGCCTGCGGGTCATCATGGTCACCGGCGACCACCCGCGCACCGCCGTGGCGGTGGCCCGCGAGGTGAGCATCGTGCGCGGCCCCAGCCCGCTGGTGATCAGTGGCGAGGCCCTCCGCGCGATGGCGCCGGCGGCGCTGCAACTCGCCCTCGACGCCCCCGAGATCGTCTTCGCCCGGGTCAGCGCCGAGCAGAAGATGCTGATCGTCCAGGCCCTGCAGCGAAAGGGCGAGATCGTCGCGGTGACCGGCGACGGGGTGAACGACGCCCCGGCCCTCAAGACCGCCGACATCGGCATCGCGATGGGCCTGTCGGGCACCGACGTGGCCCGCGAGGCGGCCGACATCGTGCTCCTCGACGACCACTTCGCCACCATCGTCAATGCCATCGAGGAAGGGCGCGCGGTGTTCGGCAACATCCGCAAGTTCCTCACCTACATCCTCACCTCGAACATCCCCGAGCTGGTTCCCTACCTGGCCTTCGTGCTGCTGCGCATCCCCCTGCCGCTCACGGTGATCCAGATCCTTGCCGTCGACCTCGGCACCGACATGCTGCCGGCCCTCGCGCTGGGCGCCGAGCCGCCCCACCCGGACGCCATGCGCAGCCCGCCCCGCCCGCGCGGCGAGCGCCTGCTGTCGTGGCCGGTGATCGCCCGGGCCTATCTCTTCCTGGGGCCCCTAGAGGCGCTCGGCGCGCTGGCCGCCTTCCTGTTCGTGATGCAGGCAGGGGGCTGGGCCTACGGCGCCATGCCGGCCCCAACCGACCCGCTCTACCGTCAGGCCACCACCGCCTGCCTGACAGCCATCGTGCTGGCCCAGATGGTCAACCTGTTCGTATGCCGCCACCCGCGGGAGGCCGCCTGGCGGCTGCCGCTGCGGGGCAACCCGCTGATCGTCGCCAGCCTGCTGGCCGAGGCCGGGCTGCTGCTCGCCATTGTTTACACCGAACTCGGCAACCGCCTGTTCGGCACGGTGCCGCTGCCCGTCGAGGCCTGGCTGTTCGCGCTGCCCTTCGCGCTTCTCTTAGGTGTGGCCGAAGAGCTGCGCAAGGGCGTGCTGAGGTGGGCCAGGCGGCGCTCCGACGCCGCGCCAGCGAGGCATTAGCCCAGGCTGCCGCAGCCTGCCTTCAGCCCGGCGATGCGGCAACGCCCCGGCCAGGGCCTTACTTCGGCGCGTCGAAGCTCTTGCCGTTGTCCGTCTGCTGGTCGTCGCGGAACTCGCCCTCCCAGCCGTCGCCGCCGGCCCAGGTCAGGCGCCCCTGGCCATGCTTGCGGCCGAGGCGCCAGGCGCCTTCATAGCGGTTGCCGTTCTTCCAGGCAAAGCGGCCCTGGCCGTGGAAGACGCCCCGCGCAAAGTCGCCGGTGTAGCGGTCGCCGGTCGGGAAGATCAAGGTGCCGCGGCCGGACGGCTCGCCGTCGAGCACCCCGCCCTCGTAGCGGTTGCCGCCGACGAACTGGATGACGCCGTGGCCCGTGGCCCGGTCATCCACCCAGTCACCCTCGTACCACTGGCCGCCGACCCAGTTGAAGCGGCCCTTGCCGTGCTTGCGGCCCTCCACCAGGGAGCCCACATAGCTCTCGCCATTGGTCCACTCGACCCGCCCGGAACCGCTCACGGCGCCACCGGTGGCGGCCAGGGCAAAGGCGCCCCGATAGGTGGTGTCGCCGGCCACCAGCACGGCCTCGGCGGCCGGGGCCGGGGCGGCCTTCGGCTCATCAACCTTGCGCTCAGCCGGCGGCGCTTCCGCGGGCCGCGCATCGGTGCCGGCCTGCACGGCCACCACCTTGGCCGGCAGCGGCACCGGCGCAGCCACGACGGCCGGCGCAGCGCCGAGGGGCTGCGCCGTGGCCACCCCCCTGATGCTCGCCAGCGCCTGGGGCGACAGCGGCGTGCCACGCTCCCGGGCCAGCGCGTCGGCGTTGCCCCGGGCCAGGTTCTGGGAGCTGCCGCGGCACTGGACGAAAGCCTCGCGCCAGGCCACCTCGGCCTTCACCGAGAGGTTGTCGCGCTCGGTCGCCGACACGCCGCCAGCCGCTTTGAGGCGCTGGGTGTGGTCGGTGGCCTGGTCCCACAGGGGGCCGCAGTGTTCGGCGTTGTGGGCGTCCACCTGGGCCTGCTCGGCCTTGCGCTGGGCCTGCTGCTGGCGCACCCCCGAGCATTTGTCGGCGGCGCCCTCCCAGGCCATCACGGCCTTGCCGTAGAGCATCGCCGCGTCATCCCAGCGCTTGTCCCGGGAGGCCGTGCGCGCGTAGTCGACGAGGGATGCGGCGCTCTTCCAGGCGCCGTCGCAGGCCGGGCCGGCGCTCAGCAACTCGGCGTTGGCAGCGCGGGCCTTGACGGTCGCGGCGAGGCTCTTCTCGGCCTTCTCGCGGTGGGGCGACTGGCACACGTCCACGGCGTCGCGCCAGCTCTTCTCGGCCTCGCCGAGGAGCTGCTCGATCTGCGCCGGGTCGCCCTTCTCGCCACGGGCCATGGTCGCCCGCAGGTCGAGGTCGAGGGCCTTGTCGACGCGCGGCTGGCATTCGCCCTGGTGGCTCAGGGCGGTCTCGGCGGTGCGCATCTCGGCGGTCGCCGCGTCGCCCTGACGGTTGGCCCGGGCGGCCACCGCCGGGCAGCCGGCCGCCACGTTGAGAAAGCCGGCACCGGCGTCGCGCAACAGCGGCGCGGCCTCGCGCCAGCGCTTGGCGCGGGCGGCCTGGCGGCCCAGCTCGAGGTTGGCCTCGGCCTCCTGCATCAGAAGCGGGCAATCCGGCCCCACCCCGGCCGCGTCGGCGGAGGCCGCCGGCATCGCCCCGGCATCGGACGGCGCAGCCTGCTGGGCCTGGGCAACACCCGCCAGGGCAGACAAGACAAGGGCCAGCCCACCGGCCAGCCCCGAAATACGCAAACTCTTCATCACATCAATCCTGCCCCGTTTCGAGGGGCATCCTCAGCATTGCATCAATCAAACCGCCCGAGCCGACGGCTCCGCCGGGCGTGGCCGGCACGGCCTCGTCGCTCTCGGACAACATCGCCAGGCCCGCGCCCTCGTCGGAGGCGCTGGGCAGATCGGTCAGCTTGAGGGCGAAGGCCTCGAGGGAGGCGCCCTTCAGCACCGCCGCCAGCATGTCCTCGCGCTGGGTCTGGCGGGCCAGCGTGGAGTAGCGCACCAGGCGCTCCTCGTCGAGCACGAAGGCATTGCTCACCAGCCCCTGGTCGAGCAGCTTCTGGTGCAGCGTGGCGCCCGCCAGGGGGTCGCCGCCGAGCTTGCCGATGCGGTCCCAGGCCCAGCGGTCGGCGTCGTCGAAGGCGGTGGTGGCCACCCACGACAGGCTCGACACCGACATCCCGACCCGCGCCATGAAGGTGTCGCGCAGCACATTGCCGGCCTGGCGCCCCACCGACTTGGCCACCTCTTCGCCAACCTTCTTCACGTAATCCTGGGCCGCCTGTTCGGCGAGCCTGCGGGCGGCTTCCTCGATGGCCGCCTTGGCGGCGGCTTCACCGGCCGCCTTGGTCGCCGCCGCGGCCGCCGCCTGAGCCGCCTGGTTCACCGCCACCTTGGCGGCCTGGGCCGCGGCATTCAGGCCGGTGGCCAGCGAGGCGACCTCGAACAGCGTCGACACGATCTCCTTGCTGTAATGGTAGGTCTTCATCCGCGCGCCGCCCTCTTCGGACAGGCCCTGGGTCCACAACACCATCCACAGGGCTTCGTCGGGGGTGATCTGCGGCCGGAAGATGTCGAGCGGATGGACGCTCATCAGCCAGTGGAAATCCTGGTAGCCCGGCGTCACCGGCGGGGCCAGGCGGGTGTAGCCGCGGCACACCTGGAAGGGCTTGAGGGTGGCCGTCTTCCCTGCCGCGGTCTTCACCTGGAACGGGTCGCCGTCGTCGCGCAGGCTGGCGAGCTCGGCCAGCATCTTGTTGCTGTCCTTCTTCTTGTAGCCCTGGATCTCGACGATCTTGTCGCCCACCGCGAGGCCCGCGTCGGGCGCCGCCGCGACCACCGTGAGCCGCTCGTCCACCTGCAGCGCGCGCACCCAGGCCACGCGGTCGTCCTCCTCCCATTCGAAGCTGGTCGCCACGCTGATCGGCAGCTCCCACTGACGGCTGCAGTCCGGGTCGTTGAGCGCCGCCGAGCGGGCGATCGCCGGGCGCAGGGCCCGCTCGCCGTGGCCAAGGGCGCGCAGGTTGGCGAGCAGGGTTTCATTGACCTTGCGGCCGTCATCGACGGTGTACTGGACGGTGCTGCAGGCCCCGAGAAACAGGGACACAAGGGGCACAGCCCACGCGGTCGGGCGAAAAAGGGGCGACATCGGAGACAAACAGGGTAACAAAATGTGTTTATCGGCAAGCCCTGCGGATTATGCAGCACTTTGCGCCGCCTGCATGTGGCGCGGTCGAGCATCGCGGGCATCCGACAAATCCCCTGCCGAGGCTACCCAACCACCGGGGAATCAAAGATAATTACGGTCTTTGCGCGCCGCTCTGCCGGCCCAAGGTTCCTTCGATGTCCTCTTCGCGTAACGTCAAGCCGCCCGTCTTCAACCCCCTGACCGGCGCGATCCGTGCGCTGGCCATGGACGCCGTCCAGAAGGCCAACTCCGGCCACCCGGGCGCCCCGATGGGCATGGCCGAAATCGCCGAAGTGCTGTGGCGCCGCCACCTGCGCCACAACCCGGCCAACCCCAAGTGGGCCGACCGCGACCGCTTCGTCCAGTCCAACGGCCACGGCTCGATGCTGATCTACAGCCTGCTGCACCTCACCGGCTACGATCTGTCCATCGACGACCTGAAGAACTTCCGCCAGCTCCACAGCAAGACCCCGGGCCACCCGGAGGTCGGCTACACCCCCGGCGTCGAGACCACCACCGGCCCGCTGGGCCAGGGCATCACCAACGCGGTGGGCATGGCGCTGGCCGAAAAGGTGCTGGCCGCCGAGTTCAACCGCCCCGGCCACACCATCGTCGATCACTTCACCTACGTGTTCCTCGGCGACGGCTGCCTGATGGAGGGTATCTCCCACGAGGCCTGCTCCCTGGCCGGCACCTGGGGCCTGGGCAAGCTGATCGCCTTCTACGACGACAACGACATCTCCATCGACGGCCACGTCTCGGGCTGGTTCACCGACGACACCCCCAAGCGCTTCGAGGCCTACGGCTGGCATGTGGTGCGTGACATCCAGGGCCACGACCCGGTCGAGATCGAGGCCGCCCTCAAGGCCGCCCAGCTCGAAACCGGCCGCCCCAGCCTGATCTGCTGCAAGACCATCATCGGCGCCGGCGCCCCCAACAAGCAGGACAGCCACGACTGCCACGGCGCCCCGCTGGGTGCCGCCGAGATCGAGGCCACCCGCGCCCACATCGGCTGGTCCCACCCCGCCTTCGAGATCCCCGCCGACGTCTACGCCGCCTGGGACGCCAAAGCCAAGGGCGCCGCCGAAGAGGCCGAGTGGAACGCCCACTTCGCCGCCTACGCCGCCGAGTTCCCCGAACTCGCCGCCGAATTCACCCGCCGCATGGCCGGCGACCTGCCCGCCGACTGGCAGGCCCACGCCGACGGCGTCGTCGCCCAGGTGATCGCCAAGGCCGAGACCATCGCCACCCGCAAGGCCAGCCAGAACAGCATCGAAGCCTTCGCGCCCAAGCTGCCCGAGCTCCTCGGCGGCTCGGCCGACCTGGCCGGCTCCAACCTCACCCTGTGGTCCGGCGCCAAGGGCGTCAGCAAGACCACCGGCGGCAACTACGTTTACTACGGCGTGCGCGAGTTCGGCATGGCCGCCATCGCCAACGGCGTCGCGCTGCACGGCGGCCTGGTGCCCTACACCGCCACCTTCCTGATGTTCAGCGAATACGCCCGCAACGCCCTGCGCATGGCGGCGCTGATGAAGGTGCGCCAGATCTTCGTGTTCACCCACGACTCCATCGGCCTCGGCGAGGACGGCCCGACCCACCAGCCGGTCGAGCAGACCGCCAGCCTGCGCCTGATCCCCAACATGGACGTCTGGCGCCCCTGCGACACCACCGAGTCGGCGGTGGCCTGGGCGGCCTCCATCGAGCGTCGCGACGGCCCGAGCAGCCTCGCCTTCTCGCGCCAGAACCTGCCCTTCCAGGCCCGCAGCGCCGAACAGGTCGCCGCGATCCGCCGCGGTGGCTACGTGTTGTCCGAAGCGGGCACTGCGTCACAACCCATCGCCCCGCAAGCCGTTATCATAGCGACCGGTTCCGAAGTGGCCCTCGCCATGGCCGCCCAGCAGCAACTCGCCGCCGAAGGCGTCGCGGTGCGCGTGGTCTCGATGCCCAGCACCAACGTCTTCGACCGCCAGGACGCCGAATGGCGCGCCAGCGTGCTGCCCAAGGGCCTGCCCCGGGTGGCCGTCGAAGCCGGCGTCACCGACGGCTGGCACAAATATGTGGGCATCGACGGCGAGGTGATCGGCGTCAACCGCTTCGGCGAATCTGCCCCGGCGGGCGAGCTGTTCAAGTATTTCGGCATCACCACCGAGGCCGTGGTCGCGGCGGTGAAAAAGCTGGTCGCCTGAACCGGCAGCAGGACAAAACAACAACGCGGGTGCGGCGCCACCACCGGCCGCACGCCGCCTAATCAGCTTACGTGTATTTAAACTAGGGAGAAGACTCGATGAGCATCAAAGTCGCCATCAATGGTTTCGGTCGTATCGGTCGCTGCACGCTGCGCGCCATCTACGAGCAAGGTCTGCAGAACGAATTCGAAGTGGTCGCCATCAACGCCTCCGGCGACCTGGCCACCAACGCCCACCTGCTGAAGTACGACACCACCCATGGCCGCTTCGCCACCTCGGTCGAGACCGAAGGCGAGAACACCATCATCATCGACGGCAAGAAGATCCCCTTCTACTCCACCAAAGACCCGAAGGGCGTCAACTGGGGCACCCACGGCGTCGACGTGCTGCTCGAGTGCACCGGTGCCTACACCACCAAGGCCAAGGCCCAGGCGCTGCTCGACCAGGGCGCCAAGCGCGTGCTGATCTCCGCCCCGGGCGGTGACGACGTCGACACCACCATCGTGATGGGCGTCAACGAAGAAGCGCTGAAGGCCGGCATGACCGTCGTCTCCAACGCCTCGTGCACCACCAACTGTCTGGCCCCGGTCGCCAAGATCCTGGCCGACAGCGTCGGCATCAAGCAGGGCCTGATGACCACCATCCACGCCTACACCAACGACCAGGTCACCGTCGACGTCCGCCACAAGGACCTCCGCCGTGCCCGCGCCGCCGCCGCCAACATCATCCCCACCAAGACCGGCGCCGCCAAGGCCGTCGGCCTGGTGCTGCCGCAGCTGGTCGGCAAGGTCGATGGCTTCGCCCTGCGCGTGCCGACCATCAACGTCTCGCTGGTCGACCTCACCTTCACCGCCGACCGTGCCACCACCAAGGAAGAGATCAACGCGCTGATGACCGCCGCGGCCAACGGCCCGCTCAAGGGCATCCTGGCCGTCAACACCGAGCCGCTGGTCTCCTCCGACTTCAACCACACCACCGTCTCCTCCACCTTCGACGCCACCCAGACCCGCGTCATCAAGGCTGAAGACGGCTCCGTGCTGGTCAAGGTGCTGGCCTGGTACGACAACGAGTGGGGCTACTCCTGCCGCATGCTCGACGCGGCCCGCGCCTTCGTGAACGCCCAGTAATCCAGCTGTTTCGAC
This sequence comes from Zoogloea ramigera, assembly GCF_006539865.1. GTDB lineage: Bacteria > Pseudomonadota > Gammaproteobacteria > Burkholderiales > Rhodocyclaceae > Zoogloea > Zoogloea ramigera. The sequence goes on along the minus strand of NZ_BJNV01000059.1, from coordinate 9,544 downwards.
GCCCCGCCCCGCGCGGGGCGTTTTTCATTCCAGAGCCTCGAAGAACATCATCATGCAAGTCAAGAAACTCACCGACCTCGACGTCGCCGGCAAGCGCGTGTTCATCCGCGCCGACCTCAACGTGCCCCAGGACGACGCCGGCAACATCACCGAAGACACCCGCATCCGCGCCTCGATCCCGTCCATCAAGTACGCCCTCGACGGCGGCGCCGCGGTGATGGTCACCTCCCACCTGGGCCGCCCCACCGAAGGCGAACTCAAGGCCGATGACACCCTGGCGCCGGTCGCCGTGCGCCTGGGCCAGCTCCTCCACAAGCCGGTGCGCCTGGTTCAGAACTGGGTGGATGGCGGCGTCGAAGTCGCCCCGGGCGAAGTCGTGCTCCTCGAAAACTGCCGCTGCAACAAGGGCGAAAAGAAAGACAACGAAGAGCTCGCCAAAAAAATGGCCGCCCTCTGCGACGTCTACGTTAACGACGCCTTCGGCACCGCCCACCGCGCCGAAGCCACGACCCACGGCATCGCCCGCTTCGCCCCGGTCGCCTGTGCCGGCATCCTGATGGGCGCCGAGATCGACGCGCTGGGCAAGGCCCTGCACGCCCCCAAGCGCCCGCTGGTGGCCATCGTCGGCGGCTCCAAGGTGTCCAGCAAGCTCACCATCCTCAAGTCGCTGGCCGACAAGGTGGACCAGCTCATCGTCGGCGGCGGCATCGCCAACACCTTCCTGCTGGCCTCCGGCAAGCGCATCGGCGAATCCCTCGCCGAGCCCGACCTGGTCAAGGAAGCCCACGCCATCATGGACATCATGAAGGCCCGCGGCGCCGAAGTGCCGCTGCCCACCGACGTGGTGGTGGCCGACGAGGTCTCCGCCCTGGCCCGCGCCAACAAGATCTCCGTCGATGACGTCTCCGCGAGCGACCGCATCCTCGACATCGGCCCGAAGAGCGCCGCCCGCCTCGGCGAGATCATCGCCAACGCCGGCACCATCGTCTGGAACGGCCCGGTCGGCGTGTTCGAGCTGCCCCAGTTCGCCGGCGGCACCAAGATGCTCGCCTCGGCCATCGCCCACTCCGAAGCCTTCTCCATCGCCGGCGGCGGTGACACCCTGGCGGCCATCGCCAAGTTCGACATCGCCGGCGACGTGGGCTACATCTCCACCGGCGGCGGCGCCTTCCTCGAGTTCCTCGAAGGCAAGACCCTGCCCGCCATCGCCGCCCTCGAAGCACGCTTCGAAAACTGAGCGCCGCGCTTCGCGCAACGCCTCAAGCGGCCTTCGGGCCGCTTTTTTTTGATCGGCTTCAAGCTCGAACGCTTCAGGCCGATAACCGGGCATTCCGACCATTTCCCTTCGGATACAACGATCCGGGGGTACGCCATCTCACCATGCCCATTCCAGTCAGCGCCCTGATTGGCTCGCCACGCCGTCTCGTCACGGCGATCGTGCTGTTCGTCGCGCTGGATTTGAGTGTGCTGGTCATCAACCTGTGGCTGGCCGAGCAGATGGCCCAGGACGCGGTGGCGATCAACCTGGCGGGCCGCCAGCGGATGCTCTCCCAGCAGACCACCAAGGCCCTGCTGCTGGCCAGCCAGGCCAGCAGCCCAGCAGAGTTCGAGGCCGCCAGCGGCGAGTTCGAGGCCGCCTTCGGGCTTTTTGACCAGACTCTCACCGCCTTTGCGGAAGGCGGCGAGGCCCGCGGCGGCGACGGCTCGCCCGCAAGGCTGCGGCGCCTTGAAGGCGAAGCGGCCCGGACGGTCGAGGCGGCGCGCAAGCTGGTCAACCCCCTGGCCCTCATGCTCTCCGACACCCGCCTGCAGGCGTCCGAGCGCACCAGGAAGGCTGCCGCCTACATGGTGCGCCACAACCGCGACGTGCTGGCCCTGATGAACAGCCTCACGACGGTTCTGGAGCGGGACTCCGTCCGCCAGGCCACCCGGCTGCGCGCCATCCAGACCGGCGCCTTCGTGCTGGCGCTGGCGAACTTTCTGCTGATCGTCTTTGGAATGCTGCGCCATTTCCGCGAGGTCGAGGGCGACAGCCATCGCTGGCGGGAGCTGGCCCGCCACGACCCGCTCACCGGCCTGTCCAACCGCAAGGGCTTCACCGAGGCGGCCCTCGCCATCCTCACCCGGGCCCAGATGGAGAACGCGGGGGGCGCCGTCATGATGCTCGACCTGGACGGCTTCAAGCCGATCAACGACCGCTACGGCCACGCCATGGGCGACCAGATCCTGGTGCGGCTGGCAGACAAGCTGGCCTCCGCGGCCCGTGCCACCGACGTGGTGGCCAGGCTGGGGGGCGACGAATTTGCGATCCTGTGCCCCAAGCTGCAAGGCGAGGACATCGAGCAATTCTGCAGCCGCCTCCTCACCGCCGTGGCCAGCGCCCCCGCAGACGAAACACCTGGCTGCCGGCTCGGGGGCAGCATCGGCATCGCCTGCTACCCGCAGGACGGCCACAGCCTGGAACACCTGCTGAACCTCGCCGACCGGGCCATGTACGCCGCCAAGAATGCCGGCGGCCACCGCTGGCACATCGCCTGACAACCCGCCTGACGGCGCAGGCGGGCAGGTTCAGAGCTGCGCTTCGCGGCGGATCTTCCAGTCGCCGCCGTCCTTGACCCACTCGAGCTGCTTGTTCACCACGTCGCTGTAGTTGCCCGACTGGTAGCGCTGCTCGAAGCTCACCCGCACCACCTCGCCCTCGAGCTTGAAGCTCGGCGCGCCGAGCACCACCTTGATCTCGCCCTTCTTGTCGAGCTTGGCGCGGCGGTCGGTCTCCCAGGCGGCCCGGGGCTTGTTGCCCGCCGGCACGAAGGCGCTCCCGTAGAAGGCCAGGTAGCGGGCGCTGTCCTTGGCCTCCCAGGCCTGACGCCAGGCCTCGAGGCGTCCGGCCACCAGCTTGCCGGCATCGGCAGGGGCCGCCGGAGCCACGGCAGGCGCGGCGGCCTTCGCGACCGGCGCCACCGCGGGCTTGGCCGCCACCCCCGCCGGGGCAGCGACGGGCGCAACAGGCGGCACTGCGGCGGCCGGAGTCGGCGCCGGCGCCGGGGTCTGAACCGCCGCGGTCTTGATGGCTATCGGCGTGGCAGATTGGGCCAGCCGCTGGCGCAGGGCGCCATTGCCCGGCTCCAGCGCCAGGCCCCGCTCGAAGGCCTGACGGGCGCCGGCCTCGTCGCCGCGCAGCTGCAACACCACACCGAGGGTGTCGTGGTAAGTGGCCCGCTTGGGGTCGCGGGCCACGGCCTGCTTCGCCAGGCTCAGGGCCTCGTCGAGACGCAGGCGGCGGTTCGCCAGCAGGTAGGCCAGGTTGTTGGCGAGCCGCGGATCGTTGGGGCCCACCTTCAAGCCTTCCCGGTAGGCCGCCTCGGCCTCGGCGAACTTTTCCATGCGCTCCAGCGCCCGGGCCCGCTGCAGGTGGGGCACGACGCTCTGGGGCAGCAGCCTGGCGGCGCGCTGATAGGCTTCGATGGCCTGCTCGTGGCGGCCGAGCATCTGCAGGGCGTCACCCCGGGCGAGCACCGAATTGGCGAAATCCTTGCGCAGGGAGAGGGCCTTGTCGAAGGACACCAGGGCCCGCTCGGCCTGCCCCTGCCTGAGGCTCACGACACCGAGGGCGTGGTGGGCGACCGCATTGCCCGGATCACGGCGGACGGCGTCCTCGAGGGAGCGGGAGGCCTCCTCGAACTTGCCATCGGCCGACAGGGCCATGCCGAGGCCGAGCTGGGCGGCGGCCATCTCCGGGTGCTGGCGGACAACCTCACGCAGCAGGTCGACGGCCTGCCCCGGCTTGCCGAGCTTGTCGATATACAGGGCCGCCAGGTCGAGCTTGAGCTGGACCATGCCCGGATGGCTGGCGATGGCGGCGTGGTAGCTGCGCTCGGCGTCGGGCAGCAGCCCCTGCTCGGTGAGCAGACGGGCCTGGGCCTGGAGGACGTTGGCCTGGCCCGGGGCGATGGCGACGGCGCTGCTCATCCAGTCGCGGGCGAGCCGGGTCTTGCCCTGGGCCTGGGTGGCGGCCGCCAGGCCGAGCATCGCCTCGACGGAGCGGGGGTTGAGTTCGTAGGCCTCGCCGAAAGCGCGCTCGGCCTGATCGAAGTGCTTCATCCGCAGCGCCGCCTGGCCGCGGACGATGCCGTCCTGGTCGGGGCGGCTCGGCTGGGAAGTGAGGGTGGGCGGTGTGCCGGAGATGACTGCGTCGGCACGGACCGTCAGGGCCGGCATGGCGAGCCCCGCCGAGAGAGTCAGGACGGGAAGAAGGCGGGTTCGGTACATGACAACCTCGAATACTGAAAAACAGGGCGGCAGACAGGCCGCAGAACATCCGGAAGATGCCCCGCCGGAGAAAATAGCCCAGGCGGCGCCGGGACAAGGGCGCATTTTTCACGGGGGCACGCGCGGGCGGACCACATATTTCACGATCGGCGCCAAATGCCCCAGGTGATGCGCCCGCCCTGCAAACGGCAAAAGGGGGCGAGCCCCCTTTTGCCTTGTTCCGGTCGAACACTCAGCAGGCGCCCGGGGGCGCCCACCCGGTCGCTCAGGCCTTGCGGCGACGCACCAGCGACAGGCCGGCCAGGCCCAGGGCGCCCAGCATCAGGCTGGTCGGCTCGGGGATCGCGGCGGTGGAGGCCTGGATGATGTCCTGGCTGTCCGGGCTCTGCCAGATCGTCAGCTGGTAGTTGCCGGTGCTGGCGCCGCCGTTGGCCACGCGGTCGAGGAAGATCTCGGCGTTGAACAGGGCGTCACCTTCGTCGGCGCTGTTGGTGGCACCGCCCCAGTTGCTGAGGTTGCCGGTGTTGAGGTTGTTGTCGTCGAGGGTTTCCCACAGGGCAATCTGGAAGCCGGCCACTTCGACGGCGTTGTCGAAGTGCACTTCGGCGTAGCTCTGGTTGAACAGGGTCTGCACGGCAGCCGGGATCACGCTGGAGGCGTCGAAGGGCAGGCCGGTGAGGGTGTTCACGCTCACGCCTTGCAGCAGCTCGTAGCAGAAGGCCAGGAAGCTGCCGTTGGTGCTGAGGTTGCTGACGTTGAAGATGCCGGTGTCGACAGCCTGGGGGCCGGTGCTGGCCACATCGACGGTGAAGCCCATCAGGGTGTTGATGTCGAGCTCCGTGGCGAGGGTGTCGGCATGGGCGGGAACGCTGGCCATCAGGCCGGCGGCGGCGAGGGCCAGGGCGGCCTTCTTGAGAATGGGGGCGTGCATCATTTGTTGCTCCTGTGTTGAAAAGTAAGGGGTCGAAAAGTGTTCGTGGAGTGCGCCGGCCGGTTTGCGGCCGGCCGGCGCAGGGGCGCTTAGGCGGCCATCAGGGCGTATTGCTGCTCCTGGTACAGGCCGGACAGCTGGCCGAGGGCGGCAACCGCGGCGTCGCTCACCGGGGCGGCGACAGCGGCCACGTCGGTGGCGGCGACGCTGACGCCCAGCAGCAGGTCGAGGCTGGTGTCGTCACCGAGCAGCTCGGCCATGGTCGGCAGCTGGGCGCCGGCCTGGGCGGCTTCCTGGGCATCGACGTTGAAATACACGTCGGTCATGTCCACCGCACGGCCATCGGCGAGGGTTGCGACGCTGCGCTCGAGGTGCAGGTTGCCCTGCGCATCGACCGCCGGGAGGGCGAAGTAGTCCAGGTTCAGACTGGCCACGCCCGCGTCGGTAAGGCCCATCAGCTCGCCGGCGTCGGTCTGGTGGTTGCCGTTGGCGTCCACCCAGATCTTCAGCTCGCCGAAGGCTGCGTCGTTGCGGTCCACCAGGCCGTCGCCGTTGCTGTCGAAGGCCGACAGCTTGGCGAAGCCCTGGCCGACGGCGTTGCCGCCGAACAGTTCGCTGATGTCGTCGATGCGGCCGTTGCCGTTGCTGTCGATCGCCAGGAAGCCGTCGCCACCCGACAGCCAGCCGGACTTGACGGCGACGCCGGTGCCCAGCAGGTCGAAGGTGCCGTTGGCGTTCTCACGGCTGACGGTCTGGATGCCGTTGCCGTCCAGGTCGATGACGATCGGGCAGATGCCGGCGTCGAGGGTGTTGTCGTACTCGCCCGACACCAGGGTGAACTTGTCGGTCACGCCCTGGTTGTAATACGTCGAGGAGACACGCGCGACATCCGAGTCGGAGGCATCGTAGGCGTTGCCGGAGACGTCCTTCGTCGTCCATTGGTAGCTCGACTGGTTGACGCTCTGCTTGAGGGCGTTGCCCCACCAGTCGTACTTGCCGGTGTAGTAGTAGGCAGACGACTTGTCGAACTGCAGGCTGTACTGGCCCGGGTCCAGGTTGGTGAAGCTGTAGCAGCCGTTGCCATCGGTCTTGGTGGTGGCCACCACGGTGCCGGCGGCGTTGAGCAGCTTGACCGTGACGTTGATGACACCACCGTCGCCGCTGTCCTGCAGGCCGTTGCTGTTGAAGTCCATCCACACCTTGTCGCCGACGCTGGCCTTGCGATACAGGCCCGCATCCACCTTGGTGAGGGTCTGGCCCGCCACCAGGGAGAGGGTGCCGGTGTAGCCGGAGCCGTTGAAGGCGCTGTCGGTGCCGTTCCAGCCCGCCTGATCCTGCTTGGTGACGTAGTAGCCGGTGGGGGTCACCACCTGCACCTTGTAGTCGCCCGCATTCACGTTGCTGAACAAGTAGTTGCCGCTGGTGTCGGTGGTGGTCGTGGCGACCACGGCGCCGGCGGCGTTGAGCAGCTTAACGGTGATGCCCTTGATGCCGGCTTCGCCCGCGTCCTGGATGCCGTTGAAGTTGGCGTCTTCCCACACCCGGTCGCCGATCTTGCCGGTGACCGGCGGGCAGTAGAAGCCCGCATCCACGTTCAGGTTGTTGCTGCCCTGGGTCAGCGTGTAGACGCCGGTGGTGCCGGTGCCGTCGATGTCGCTGTCGGCAGCGTCGTTACCGCCCAAGTCCTTGCCGGTGATGGTGTAGCCGTTCGGCGTGACGACCTGGATCTTGTAGTCGCCGGCGGCGAGCTTCGAGAACAGGTAGTTGCCGTTGACGTCGGTGGTGGTCGTGGTGACCACCGTGCCGGCGCTGTTGAGCAGCTTGACGGTCACACCGGAGATGCCGGCTTCGCCGGAATCCTGCACGCCGTTCATGTTGGCGTCGTTCCACACCCGGTCACCGATGGAGACATCGGTGGCGCAGAAGGCGGAGGCGCTGTTCACCACCAACTGGTCGATCTTGAAGTAGTCGTCGGTCTGGCCGGGGTTGGCCGCGACGACGAGCACGTTGCCCACGAAACCGTTGGCGTTCAGATCGGCCCAGCGGGCGCTGGTCAGGGTGGTGGCATTGACTTCGGTGAAGCCCATGCTGGAGAGCACCGCGTCGGTCAGGGCGATGTGGCTGTTGAAGGCCCCATCGACCGTGCCGATCCACACCTTGGCGTCGCTGTCGCAGACGACGTAGCCCAGGTAGGCCTTGTCGACCACCACAGACTGCGAGAACTCGAACAGCACGTAGTTGTCACGGGTGCCGTTGTTGTCCACCGTATGGACGTCGCCGCTGCCGGTGCCTTCGCTGCTGTCGGTCACGCCGAGGCCGCCGCCATAGGCGCCGAGGTAGGCCTTGGCCCACGCACCGGTCGTCTTGTCGCGGCTAAAGGCGCTGGCGTTCACCGAGATGCCGTTGTTGGAGTACGACAGGATGTTGCCGTCGGTGCCGTCGGTGGCGGTGTTGCCCGAGAAGTCGAAGCAGGCGGTGACCGGCTTGACGGTCAGGCCAGCGTCCCAGGTCCGGTCGTTTTCACCGGATTCCAGAGTGGTCTGGATGGTGTTGCCCACCGTGCCGCCGGCGTTGACCGTGACGAGGCTGACGTTGTCGATGATGCCGCCGATGCTGTCGTCGTCACCCGACTGCTCGCGGAACTCGAGGCGGCTGCTGGCATCGTTGGCGGTGACCGTTAAGACGTACTTGGTCAGCGTCGTCGAGGCCGGATCGATGGTGGCGATCTTGCTGCCTTCCCAGAACACTTCGACGGTGTTGGTCGCCGCGGCGTAGCCCGCGCGCTGGGCCACGTCCAGGGTCAGCTGGTAGGTCTGGCCGGCCACCGTGGTGACGTCCTGATAGACGCCGGTGACCGTGCCGGTGCAGTTGGCATCCAGTTCGAGCACCTTGCTGCCGGTGGCACCGCTCACGCCGTAGGAAGAGGCAGTATTCACCTCGATGTAGTCACCGTTGCCGCACCAGCCGGTGGTGCCCGACTCGAAGCTGCCGTTGACGATCAGGTTGGTCGTGCCCAGCACCACCGTGGCGCCCACGTCGGAATCCACGGCGTCGTTGCTGCCCTGATCGGCCGCCGTGAAGGTGTAGCCGGCCGGCGCCACGAACTGCACCGAGTAGGTTCCGGGCATCAGGTCCTTGAAGACGTAGTTGCCGTTGCCGTCGGTGAGGGTGGTGGCGATCACGTTGCCGCTGGCGTTCAGCAGCTTGACGGTGACGCCCGGCACGCCGGCTTCGCCCGCGTCCTGGATGCCGTCGTTGTCGCAGTCGGCCCACACCTTGTCGCCGATGGAAGCCTTCTGGTAGAGGCCCGCATCCCAGGACAGGTCGTTCTCGCCAGCGACAAGCGTCGTGGAGACGGTCTTGCCGGTGGTCGGGTCGAAGTCGCTGTCGGTGGCGTCGTTGCCACCCTGGTCCTTGGCGCTGACGAAGTAGCCGGTCGGCGCCACGACCTGGGCGGAGTAGTCGCCCGGCGTGAGGTTGTTGAACAGGTAGTTGCCGTTGGCGTCGGTGGTGGTGGTGGCCACCACGCTGCCGATGCTGTTGAGCAGCTTCACGGTGACACCGGCCAGGCCGGCTTCACCCGCGTCCTGCACGCCGTTGGCGTTCTTGTCGAGCCACACCCGGTCACCGTAGGAGGCGCTCGGGGCAACCAGACCCGCATCCCAGGAGACATCGTTCTCGCCGGAGACGAGGGTGGTCTGGGCGGCAATCCCGGTGGTCTGATTCACGTCAGAATCCAGCGCGTCGTTGCCGCCCTGGTCGGCCGCCGTGAAGGTGTAGCCGGTCGGGGCGATCACCTTCACCGAGTAGTTGCCCGGCACCAGGCCCTGGAACAGGTAGTTGCCGTTGGCGTCGGTGGTGGCGGTGGCCACTTCGGCACCCGCGGCGTTGAGCAGCTTGACGGTCACACCGGCCACGCCGGCTTCACCGCTGTCCTGCACACCGTTCTTGTTGGTATCCAGCCACACGCGGTCGCCGATGGAAGCCTTCTGATACAGGCCGGCATCCCAGCTGCGGTCGGTCTCGCCGGCCGAGAGGGTGGTGTTGATGGTCTTGCCGGTGGTCGGGTCGATGTCGGAATCCAGCGCGTCGTTGCCGCCCTGGTCCTTGCTGCTGGCGAAGTAGCCCGTCGGCAGCACGACCTGCACCGCGTAATCGCCCGGGGTGAGGTTGCTGAACAGGTAGTTGCCGCTGGCGTCGGTGGTGCTGGTGCTCAGCACGCCGCCGGCACTGTCGAGCAGCTTGACGGTGACACCGGCAATGCCGGCTTCGCCCGCGTCCTGCACGCCGTTGGCGTTGCTGTCCAGCCACACCTTGTCGCCGATGGCCGCCGAACGCTCGTCC